>JAFRRP010000039.1 GCA_017428085.1 Clostridia bacterium
CCGGTCAATGGGGCACCGCGCTTTCCATGGCGTGCGCCTACTTCGAGCTGGACTGCAAGGTGTTCATGGTGAAGGTCAGCTACGAGCAGAAGCCCTTCCGCCGCGAGGTCATGCGTACCTACGGCGCGTCCGTCACGCCCTCCCCGTCCACGGAGACGGAGATCGGCAAGAAGATTTTAGCGGAGCATCCCGGCACCACCGGCAGCCTGGGCTGCGCGATCAGCGAGGCCGTGGAGGTGGCCGTGGGTTCCGAGGGCTACCGCTACGTGCTGGGCAGCGTGCTGAATCAGGTACTGCTGCACCAGTCGGTCATCGGCCTGGAGGCCAAGGCCGCGCTGGATAAATACGGCGTCAAGCCGGATATGATCATCGGCTGCGCCGGCGGCGGCTCCAACCTCGGCGGCCTGATCGCCCCGTTCATGGGCGAAAAGCTCAAGGGCAACGCGGATTACCGCATCATCGCGGTGGAGCCCGCCTCCTGCCCCAGCTTCACCCGCGGCCAATTCGCCTACGACTTTTGCGACACCGGCATGGTCTGCCCGCTGGCGAAGATGTATACGCTGGGCAGCGGCTTCATCCCGGCCCCCAACCACGCCGGCGGCCTGCGCTACCACGGCATGAGCTCCACACTGAGCCAGCTCTATCACGACGGGTATATGGAGGCGGTCTCCGTGCCCCAGACCTCCGTGTTCGAGGCGGCGGAGCAGTTCGCCCGCACCGAGGGCATCCTGCCCGCGCCGGAGAGCTCCCACGCCATCAAGGTCGCCATCGACGAGGCGAAGAAGTGCGCCGAGACCGGCGAGGAGAAGACGATCCTCTTCGGCCTGACCGGCACCGGCTATTTCGACATGGTGGCCTACGAGAAGTTCCACGACGGCAAGATGGACGACTACGTCCCCACCGACGAGGAACTGGCGAAATACGCCGCCACCCTACCGAAGATGGACTGAGCGGGCCCGTAGCGCGGCACCTCAGTGCCGCTTCAGTCGGAAGTCATCAGTCGGAAGTCTTTGCAATTCATACGCTGTGAAAAGGAAAAACACATGGCAGACATGAAAAGACAGCAGGAAAATACTGTTCGCCGCGGTCAGGCAAACGGCCGCGGCCGTGCCGCCATGCGCTTTTGGTTTACGGACGCCGTGCGCTTTACCGCGTGCCGCGTCTATTTCTTTTATTATTATTTTACCGGTTTATTGAAAATCCCGGAACCGATCACTTGACATAGCGCACAGTTATTTGTTATGTTATAGGCGGTTCCTTCCGGGGAGCCGCCGAAGTTTTATTATCCGTAGCACGGAGCCTCAGCTCCGTTTTTACGCTGCTGAGGCTCCGTGCTGCGATAAGAAGGTGACCGCCATGCCCGTCCGTTTTGCCGAAAAAAAAGATCTGGAGCGCGTGAATGAATTGCGCAGACAGGTCCACGGCCTGCACGCGGAAGGCAGGCCGGATATCTTCAAGCCCGGTTTTTCACAGGAGTTACAGGATTACATTTTTACGGTTTGGAACGACACGGACCGGGAGATCGTTGTCTGTGAGCGCGACGGCGCGATTGGCGGGTTCGCGGCGCTGCACCGTATCGCCAAACCGGAAAACCCGTATATGCGTGAACGAACGTATCTGGATATCGACGAATTCGGCGTGGACGAGGCCTGCCGCAGAGAGGGCGTGGGGACGGAACTGATGGATTTTATCCGCCGATACGCCAAAGAACAGGGGTATCGCCGGATCGAATTGAATATGTGGGAATTCAATCAGGACGCGCTGGCGTTTTATGAAGCCGTGGGATTTACCACTTACAGAAGATATATGGAACTGGATATCGGAAGGGAAGGATCATGATGACAGAACTGGAACTGGCCCGCGAGGACATTTCGCGGATCGACACAGAGATGGCGGCGCTGTTTGAAAAGCGCATGGACGCCGCGGCGCGCATCGCGGCCTACAAAAAGGAAAAATCGCTGGCGGTGCGGGACCCGGAGCGCGAGGCGCAGCTCATCGACCGCAACGTGAAGCTGATCGGTTCAGACGCCGTGCGGCCCTATTACATCCGCTTTTTAGAGAACCTGTTTTCCCTGTCCAGCGACTACCAGCGGGGGCTGATGGCGGGCATGAAGATCGCCTTCTGCGGCGCAAGAGGCGCGTTCTCACAGGCCGCGGCGGAAAAGATGTTCCCGCAGGCGCAGTACGTGCCCTTCGGCAGCTTCGCGGAGGCCTATTCAGCCGTGGAAAGCGGCGACTGCGACACGGCGGTGCTGCCCATCGAAAACAGCTACGAGGGCGAGGTCGGCGCGGTGCTGGACCTGCTGTTCACCGGCCATCTGTATATCAACCGGGTGTTCAGCCTGCCCGTCAAGCACTGCCTGCTGGGCAAGCCCGGCGCGTCAGTCAGTGAGATAAAGACCGTGGTCAGCCATCCGCAGGCGCTGGCCCAGTGCGCCGGATATATCGCCGCCCATGGGTTCGGTACCCGCCCCGGCGCCAACACCGCGCTGGCGGCCAAGGAGGTCAGCGAGCAGGACGACCTTACCGTGGCGGCCGTCGGCTCCGCGGAAAACGCGGCCCTGTACGGGCTGGAGGTGCTGGAAAGCGGCGTCAACGACGTGGCCAACAACGCCACGCGGTTCGCGGCCCTGTCCCGTGTGCAGAACCAAAGCCACTATCAGAAGCAGGACGAGCGGGACACCTTTATGCTGGTGTTCACGGTGCGCAATCAGGCGGGATCGCTGGCGCAGATGCTGAATATCCTCGGCGCCCACGGCTACAACATGCGCAGCCTGCATTCCCGCCCCATGAAGGACCTGCAGTGGAACTACTACTTTTATATCGAGGCCGAGGGCAACGTGAACAACCAGAACGGCCGGGATATGCTGCAGGAGATGAACGCGGTCTGCGCCCAGTTGAAGCTGGCGGGGGCCTTCCGGGAAGAGAGGGAATGAGATGGTGGAACCCGTAGCACGGAGCCTCAGCTCCGTTCCGGTCGGAAGTGGAAAGTCGGAAGTCGGAAGTCAGGCAGCACGGCGCTCTGCGCCGTTGGTGAGCGGAGAGCGGAGCGGAAGCATACCGCCGCTGCCAGTGGCAAAAGAAGGCGGGATGCTGACGGGAGGAAATAAGGAGTATCGCGAAGCGCCCCAAGCGAGCGAGACGACTATATTTCCGACGTGTCAGGAGAGCGGAGAGGTAGCACGGAGCCTCAGCTCCGTTAAAATCGGTACGACCATTCGCGTGGGCGATGCGCCGCCCGCGCAGGGCTATGATACCGTCATTGCGTTCGGCGCGTTGCAGAAGGCCGGGGACTGTTTGGATCTGGACCGCAAGGTGATGATCGTCACGGACGACGGCGTACCGGCAGGGTACGCCCAAACGCTGGCGGCCCAGTGCAAAGAGGCGTATATCCACACCGTGCCGCAGGGTGAGGGGAGCAAGAGCCTTGCTGCCTTTGCGGAGCTGCTGTCCGCGCTGCTGGAAAAGGGCTTCACCCGGGGCGACTGCGTGGCGGCCGTGGGCGGCGGCGTGGTCGGCGACCTGGCGGGCTTTACGGCGGCAAGCTACCTGCGGGGCGTGGATTTCTACAACGTCCCCACCACGCTGCTGGCGCAGGTGGATTCCTCCGTGGGCGGCAAGACGGCGGTCAATTTCGGCGGGCTGAAAAACACCGTCGGCGCGTTTTATTTCCCCAAGAAGGTGCTGATCGACCCGGACCTGCTGGCGACATTGGACGCGAGGCTGCTGTCCGCGGGGCTGGCGGAGGCGATCAAGATGGCCGCCACGCTGGACGCGGCGTTATTGAAAAAAATAGAAAACAGCGTTAATTTAACGGCGGACCTGCCGGCCATCGTCGCCCGCAGCGTGGAACTGAAACGGGACGTGGTCGAACGCGACCCCTATGAAACGGGGCTGCGGCGGGTGCTCAACTTCGGGCATACCGTGGGCCACGCCATCGAGAGCGCGCAGCCGGGCCGGTATTACCACGGCGAGTGCGTGGCCATGGGGATGCTGCCCCTGTGCGGCGACGGGCTGCGGGCGCGGCTGAAAGCCGTTCTGGAAAAATACGGCCTGCCCACGAGCTACGACGGCGACAGGGCGGCGCTGGTCCCGCTGCTGGCCAGGGACAAGAAACGGATCGGCGATACCGTCCGGACCGTGTACGCGGAGACGGCGGGGACGTTTGCGTTTATGGATATGACCCCGGAGGAGATCGGGGAAAGGATCGGGAGATACCTATGAAAAACAGTTTCGGAAACAGTCTGACGGTCACGCTGTTCGGCGAAAGCCACGGCCCCGCGGTGGGCGCGGTGCTGGACGGGCTCTGCCCCGGCCTGGCGGTGGACGAGGCGTATCTCGAGCGTCAATTGGCGCGCCGCCGCCCCGCCGGGGAGACGGACACCGCCCGGACGGAACCGGACCGGTTCCAGATCATCAGCGGCGTGTTCAACGGCAAAACCACCGGAACGCCGCTGTGCATCGTCATCCCCAACGAGAACGCCCGCAGCGGCGACTACGAATACGGCAAGGCAAGGCCCTCCCACGCGGATTACGCGGCCTTCGCCAAGTACCACGGCTGTGAGGACTACCGCGGCGGCGGTCACTTTTCCGGCCGGGTCACGGCGGCGCTGGTCGCGGCGGGGGCGGTCGTGCGGCCCGCGCTGGCAGGGCTGGGCGTGCGGCTGGGCACCCACATTCTGCAATGCGGCGGCGTGGACGACGCTCCGTTCAACGAAAATGAGATCGAATATGAATTGACGCAATTGGAGCAGGCCGTGTTCCCGGTCCTCTCGGAGGAGGCGGGACGGCTGATGCGGGAGCGCATCGCCGCCGCGAAGGCGGAGGGCGACAGCGTGGGCGGCGCGACGCAGACGGCGGTCACGGGCCTGCCCGCGGGCCTCGGCGAGCCGTGGTTCGACTCGGTGGAGGGCCTGCTCTCCCACGCGCTGTTCAGCGTCGGCGGCGTCAAGGGCGTGGCGTTCGGCGCGGGCTTCGCCGGAACGGACCTGCGGGGCAGCGAATACAACGACGCGCTGCGCATGGAAAACGGCGCGGTGAAGACCCTTACCAACCGCAACGGCGGCGTCAACGGCGGGATCACCAACGGCATGCCCGTGGTGTTCCGGTGCGCGGTCAAGCCCACGCCCTCCATCGCCAAAACACAACAGACGGTGGATTTTATCAACAACGAGAATACGGATATCGAAATCAAAGGAAGGCACGACCCGGCCATCCTGCGGCGCGTCTGCCCGGTGATCGACAGCGTCACGGCGCTGGTCCTGTACGACCTGATCGCCGGACGGTACGGGACGGATTGTTTCGTAAAAGGGATCGTGCCGTGAAATACGGATTTGGCGGTCTCACCCGGTAGCGCGGCACCTCAGTGCCGCTGCAGACGAAAACAAGTTTTAATTGAATTCAACAGGGGAGGACCCATGAAATACGGCTTGATCGGCGAAAAGCTGGGGCACAGCTGGTCCTGCGAGATCCACGCCATGATCCCGCAGGATTACGAATACGAATTGACGGAGCTGGCCCCCGACGAGGTGGGCGCGTTCGTGTCCGCGCGGGATTTCCGCGCCTTCAACGTCACCATCCCCTATAAAAAAACGGTGATCCCGTTTCTGGATCATCTGTCGGAGGAGGCACAGCTTACCGGCAGCGTGAACACCGTGGTCAACAAAGACGGCGTTCTGTACGGCTATAACACGGACGTGTACGGCCTGACAGCCCAACTGCTGCGGGACGGCAACCCCATCCGGGGCAAAAACGCCTTCGTGCTGGGCACGGGCGGCGTGTCGCGATCGGCGGCGGAGGCGGCGAAACGGGCTGGCGCGAAAAGCGTGGCTTTCGTCTCCCGCGAAAAAAAAGACGGCGCGATCACCTATGCGGAGCTGCTTTCCCGCGCAAACGAGGCGGAATATCTCGTCAACGCCACGCCGGTGGGGATGTTCCCCAAAAACGGCGAAAGCCCCGTGCGCGTCGCGGACTATCCCAACCTGTGCGGCGTGACGGACCTGATCTACAACCCCCTACGCACGGAGCTGACGCGGCAGGCGCGCGCGCTGGGCGTCCCGGCGCAGAACGGGCTGTATATGCTCTGCGCTCAGGCGGTGAGGGCGGCGTCGCTGTTCTTTGACCGGGATTTCGACCCGGCACTGGCGGGGGAGATTTGCGAAACGCTGACGAAGCAAAAGGAAAATATCGTGCTGATCGGGATGCCCGCCTGCGGCAAGACCACGGTGGGGCGGCTGCTGGCCGCGCGGCTGGGACGGCAATTTGTCGATACCGACGATTGGATCGTGGAACGGGCGGGGAAGTCTATCCCCGACGTCTTCGCGCAGGACGGCGAGGCGGCCTTCCGGCAGATCGAAAGCGACGTGATCCGCGAGGTCGGCGCGAAAACCGGCGCGGTGATCGCCACCGGCGGCGGCGCGGTGCTGCGGCCCGAAAACGTGACCGCGCTGAAGCAGAACGGGCGGGTGGTGTTTCTCGACCGTTCGCCGGAGTTTTTGTCCCCCGGCACGGGGCGGCCCCTGTTCGCCGACCCGCGGCAGGCATTCCAACTGTACGCCCAGCGCGAGCCCCTCTACCGCGCCGCCGCGGATATCACGGTGGACGCCAACGGCACGCCGGAGGAAACCGCGGAGGCGGTCCTGTCTCTGTAGCACGGAGCCTCAGCTGCGTTTACAGTCGGAAGTCATCATGTAGCACGCAGCCTCAGCTGCGTTTCAGTCGGAAGTCGGAAGTCATCAGTCGGAAATCGGAAGTTACGGCGGGCGGCGCGGTGATCACATATGATCCGTATGCCGCAAGGCAGGATTTATGAGGGTAATGATAATGAGAGCGCCTTTTCAGATATTGGCAATTCCATATAGGCGGGAACAGGATTTGCAATACTGTGTTTTGCGTCGTTCAGACGACGGCCGGTATCAGTTTGTGGCCGGCGGCGGCGAAGATGACGAAACGCCGGCAGAAGCCGCGGCAAGAGAGATCCGCGAAGAGACCTCCGTCAAAGCGGTACGTATCATGCCGCTGACTTCCATGGCGTACATTCCCGCCAACGTCATTTCCAAAAAACACAGAGATCAGTGGCCGCCTGATACGGTCGTGATACCGGAATACGCGTTTGGCTTTGAATGCGCTTCGGAAATGGTTCTTTCGGATGAGCATACCGGTTTTGAGTGGATGACTTACGAGGATGCCATGGCAAGGCTGACATGGGATTCCAACAAAACCGCATTGTATGAATTAAATTGCCGCATAGCAGGATCAGGAGGAGAGAGATATGCTCGGTTTGCGGCGGGGGACGGTGGTACTATACCCCCATGAGACGGAATGGGAAGAGGAGGCGGCGCGGACGATCGCCTGCCTGAAAGCAATTCTCGGCGACGCCGCGCGGGATATCCAGCACGTAGGCAGCACGGCGGTGCGGTCCATCATGGCCAAGCCCATCGTGGATATCGCCGTGGCGGCGGACGATTTCGACCGGGTGCTGGCAAAGCGGGAGCCGCTGGAACGGGCGGGCTTTTACTACCGCCCCGGCAGCCTGGAAGGGCAGCTCCTGTTTGCCCGCGGCAGCTTCTACGACGGCACGGGCGACTTACAGACCCACTTCATCCACGTGGTAAAGGCGGGCGGCGCGGACTGGTTCAATTATATCCGCTTCCGGGATTATCTCAACGCCTGCCCAACGGCGGCGAAGGCCTATGAGGACTTGAAGGTCTCGCTGGCGCGGGAATGCCCCGTGGACGCGGGCCGGGAGCGCTATCTCGCCGGGAAGTACGACTTCATCCGCCGCACTTTGCGGGACGCCGCGGCGTGGGCGTTTTTGGGACGGAAGGTGCGTATCGTGATCGACCGCCCCATTGGGTACGTCCACCGGACGGGAGGATTTGAGACCGTCTACCCCGTCAACTACGGTTATCTGCCCGGCGTGCCGGGCGGCGACGGCGAGGAGCAGGACGCGTACCTGCTGGGTGTGGACAAACCCGTGGCGGAGGCCGACGCGGTGGTGATCGGGGTCGTCCGCCGTCATGACGACGCGGAGGACAAGCTGATCGCCGCGCCGGAGGGCGTGACCTTCACCAAAGAGCAGATGGCGGAGGCCGTGCGGTTTCAGGAGCAGTGGTTTGATTCGGAAATCCTGTAGCACGGAGCCTCAGCTCCGTTAAAGTCGCCAGTCGCCGGTCGGAAGTCCTTGAACTGCTCCGGTGATTCCGGCGAAAACAAATCTGTTTGGTAATCATCCGCGAAAACGGAATGGTGAAGAATATGGACGGGCAGCAAGAGAAAAAGAAGATATTGATCGAAAGCGCGGACCCCTATGACGAGGCGCTGGGGGAGTGGCTCGACCAGGCGTTCGACGGCTTTGCCGAGCAAAACGGTCTGGTCTGTCATTACGCGCCCTTCGCGTTCGCGGCGAAGCGGGACGGGGAGGTAGTCGGCGTCGTCAAGGGCTACTCCTTTTACCGGGAGGTCCACGTGGGCGAGCTGATCGTGGACGAGAATTTCCGCGGGCAGGGGATCGGCGCGCGGCTGCTGGCAGCAGTGGAAGCGCATTTTCAGGGCAGGGGCTTTGACAATATCAACCTGACCACCTACCGCTTTCAGGCCCCGGTGTTTTATCAGAAGAACGGCTTTACACTGGAATTTATCCGCGAGAACCCCGACTGCCCGAAGCTTGCCAAATACTTTTTTGTAAAGCAAATAAAACGATGAAACAGAAAACTTATCTCGCCGATCCATGCGGCGCGTCCTCGCTGTCGTTCTGGAAAACGGAGACGGTCATGATCCCCGCCGGATGGCGGATCGTAAAGGACGAAGCATACCGGAACGATCCGGCTGTTTATCAAAACAGTACGGACGAGCCCTATTTCAAGCTGATCCATCGGTTGAAGCGGCTTGACGCGCCCGTTCTGCCGGAAGGATTTATCCTGACGGAAATCGGCGTCAAGGACTTTGCCCGGCATATCGCGGAATGCTATGAAGAGGGCGGCATATCGGAAGAGGATTTGGAGGATTACAGGCGTCATCCGGCGTATGATCCGTCGCTATGGGTCGCCGTGGCGGATCAGCGCACGGGTCGGACCGTCGCAACCGGGATCGCGGAACTGGACGCCCGGATCGGGGAGGGCATATTGGAGTGGATTCAGGTCTCTCCCGCCTGTCGCGAAAAGGGGTTGGGGACGTTCGTTGTGAATGAACTGCTGTCCCGGATGAAAGACAAAGCCGGTTTTGTGACGGTCTCCGGCAAGGTCAACAATAAAACCAACCCGCTGGCGCTGTATGAGCGCTGCGGGTTCGCGGAGAAAGTGATCTGGCATATTGTAACAGAGCAAAAATAACGGTTCCGGAGGCAAACAATAGCTTTTTACAGCATGGGAGAATCAATGAAAATCCTGTTTGGAACAACAAATCAAAGTAAGCTCCTGTCCATGCGGCGCATCACCGCGGATTTGGACGTTGAGTTGATAGGGTTATCGGAATTGGGTTTGCCGTTGCCGCAAATTGAAGAATCCGGGAAGGATATCCTGCAAAATGCGGAGTTGAAAGCGCGCGCCTATTGGCAGGCGTTTCATATGCCAGTGTTTTCCTGTGACAGCGGCTTGTATTTTGACGGTCTGCCGCCCTCGCTTCAACCGGGGACGCACATTCGCAGAGTGAACGGAAAAGAGCTGATCGACGAAGAAATGATTGCATATTACGGGGCGCTTGCACACGAAAACGGCGGGACGCTTGTCGCAAGATACCGTAACGCGATTTGTTTCATTGCGGATGAAACCGCTGTTTTCAAAAGCGCCGACGATGTACTTGCATCCGAGCCGTTCCTTCTGACGGACGTTCCGCATCCGAAGCGGGAAAAGGGCTACCCGCTGGACGCGTTGTCAAAAGAGATCCGTACCGGGCGGTATTATTATGATCTTCCAAAGGCCTCCGTCGATCACTCCGAACGGAACTTGCGGAATTTTATTCAAAACGCGCTCCGCGAATGGCGGCAAAATGAGGAAAAGACCAACGAAAAGTGAGGAAAACAATATGCTGTTTGTATGCTATCCCAAATGCACCACCTGCCAGAAAGCGCAAAAGTGGCTGGACGAACACGGCGCGGTCTACGACTTCCGGAACATCAGGGAAGAAAATCCCACGGAAAGCGAGCTGCGCGAGTGGCACGCCCGCAGCGGGCTGCCGCTGAAGCGGTTTTTCAACACCAGCGGCCTGCAGTACAAGGCGCTGGACCTCAAAAACCGCCTGCCGGAGATGAGCGAGGACGAACAGTTCGCCCTGCTGGCCTCCGACGGGATGCTGGTCAAGCGCCCGCTGCTGATTTCAGACAGCTTCGTGCTGGTGGGGTTCAAAGAGGCCGAATATCAGGCGCTGCTGAAATGAGGTCAATACGATGACGGAACGGGTGCGGGATAAATTGGGATTTGGCGAAGAAATGTAGCACGCAGCCTTAGCTGCGTTATCAGGCGGATGTTACTTTGAAAACAGTCTGATAATAGTTGTTTGTGCGGATATGACGCAGCTGAGGCTGCGTGCTACGGGGTTCGCGTCAGCACGACAAACTCCAATTTGCCGCTATCTCACTTCTTTCCGTGATGATAAAAAACCAAACGCCGGCGGTCGGGGACCGTCGGCGCTGACGTTTTAAAGATTTCGGGTGTGGCCGGAAATGATATGCTGCCTTTCGGCAGCATGATATGCGCAACTGCGCCGCGCGTGAGATTCAGATGCTGCGCAATTGAATGATATGCTGTCCGCTGTCTGCGAGCAGCGTTATTCAGGATCATCACGGAGCATTGCGGGATTTGAAACAGAGAGACAAACAGTTGTCAGTCGTTAGCAGCGGCGCTTCGCGCCGCAGTCGTTAGAAATGTTGTCTTCATAGGACCATCCGGAGGATTTCTAACGACTGACGACTAAAAACTGACGACTGGATTTGTTATTTGTCTGTGCCCCAGGAATAGGGGCTGCGGAGGAAGTCCACCTCCTCCTTCGGCGGGATGGTCTTGAAGGAGGACACGCGGCCCACGTTGTGCGCGGCGAAGTCGTCGTAGAGTTTTTCGTTCTCCTTCATGCGCAGGGGGTTGACGGCGGCGTATCTGCCGATCAGCAGATTGGCCTTGTAATACTCCCAGCTCAGATGGGCGGTCTCCACCCGGAAACGCTCGTCGTCGGTGATATCCGCCTTCAGGGCGGCGTCCCACAGCCGGTCCAGCTTCGTCACGGTCAGCGGCGGCACGAAGCCCGCCTGATAGTACCAGTCAAAATCGAAATGGTGGGAGGTCTCCCGGGCGCAGGCGGTCATCAGGTCGAGGATCTCCCGCAGGTACGGCGCGGCGGCCTCGCCGTAGTACCCCGCCAGAAAGTCGTCCATGTGGTACGAAACGTCGGCGTCCACGTCCCACTGCACCTTGCGGTACAGGTAGTTGCGCAGTTCGTTGAACGCAGCGTAGTGCCCGTCGCCGCAGTTGTAGATGTACCCGGTGATCCCGATATCGTGCATGTATTTCATGGTGGGCTGCAGCGTCTCCAGGTTGCTGAAAAACTGCGCCGTGTTCAGGAAATTGATGGTGTAGTCGTAGATGTAGGTCGTGTCGGCGACCTCGGTCCAGCGGACGAAATCCGCCGCCACCGTCGGCTCTGTCTCGCCGTAGAGGTTCAGGAAGCTGTCGTCGCCGTCCACCGCGCCGCACTCCGTCAGCGGATGGCTGCGGCAGGCCTTGTGCAGTTCGCACAGCACCGGAGCCACGTTGTCCCGGCAGCGCAGATCTCCCTTCGTCGGGGGGCGGTCCGTCTCGTTATAGGCGTAAAAGGTGAACGTGAAATCGGGGAACTCGCCCTCCAGCGCCTGCGCCAGCGCGTTGGTGAACAAAATCGTGGGGGCGCATACCGTGCCGTACTGTTCGTACAGTGCCTCGCAGGTGGGGCAGTGGCAGTAGTTCTCGTTGTCCTTCTGGCCCACGTGCAGGTATTTCGCGCTGCGTTCGCAGGTCTGAATGGCTTTGCGGGCGTTTTCGACCGCCACGGGCAGCACTTCCGGGTGGGACAGGCACACGTGGTCCGTGGAACGCGTCCCGTCCGGCTGCAGCGCGAAATAATCCGGGTGCTCGGCGAACAGCGCGTCGGGGACCAGGTCGGTCAGCGTCACGTCCCACAGCACGTAGGTCAGCGCGCCGCCGTAGTCCTCCATATCGTACCAGAAGCTGACGTTCATGCGGGTGCGGGCGCGGTAGGCGTCGTTCGTCCCGGCGCAGTCGTTGCGCCGCACGGAAAACGACGGGTTTATCACCTTGTCCAGCGCGCCGTCCACGGTCAGGTCGGGGCTTTGCGGGACCTTTTCCACGTCGGGCGCATACCAGCGCACGCCGCAGTAATCCTCCAAAAAGGCGTAGACGCCGTACAGCGTCCCCCGGGGGCTGCCGCCCCGGATGAAGAACCGTTCGCCGTCGGCGTACCACCGGAAACCGTCCGCCTCCACAGTCTCCGCCGTGGCTGCCGTCGGCGTCAGCGCGGTCTCGCCCAGCACCACGGCTTTGCCGCCGGAAAAGGCGGATTCCGCCGTCACAGGCAGCGCCGCGCCGGTGCGCCGTTCCACGTAGTCCCGCAGCTCCTTCGCCGCGGTCGCGGTGCAGGCGTCCGCCCCGTCGGGGACCACGATGACGCAGCCGGTCCCGCCGTTCTTCACCAGCGCCATGGGCGAAGCGACAGCATGGGCCGCCCGCGGCGTTCCGCCGTAGTTCACGGCGGTGTTCATCGGCAGAAAGCCCACCGCCGTCAGAAAGATCTGGATAAAAGCCACGATCGCCTTGATATATGACAACATAATATCTTCTCCGCCTGATTGTCTGTTTAACCTCGGGAACATGGTCGTCCCGCTCGTTTGGAGCGCTTCGCGGTACTCCCTGTTTCCTCACGTCAGCGCTGCGCCTTCTTCGCACACCGTGCGCGGCGCACCGCTTCCGCTGCTGCCTGTTGCCTACTGCCTATTATACCCGCGTTTTTCTCAAACGGCAAGAGAAAAATGCCGGTTTGCTTGACAAAAGGCGTATTCGGATTTTATAATATCTTTTATCTGTAAAGAAATATAAAAGAAACGGAGACGCGGCATGAAACTGCTGGTCGTCAACGGTCCCAACCTCAACCTGCTGGGGATACGGGAGCCGGAGATCTACGGACGCAAAACCTATGAGGATCTGGTGGCGTATATCAAAGCCTGTGCCGAACAGGGCGGCGACGAGGTGTCCTTCTTCCAGTCCAACCACGAGGGCGCTCTCGTGGACGCCATCCAGCAGGCGTATTTCGACGGCGTGGAGGGCATCGTCATCAACCCCGCGGCCTACACCCACACCAGCGTCGCCCTTCTGGACGCGCTCAAGGGCGTGGGCATCCCCTTCGTGGAGGTACATATCAGCGCCGTGGACGAGCGCGAGGATTTCCGGCGGGTCAGCTACGTGCGGCAGGCGGCGCTTGCCTGCGTGGCGGGAAAGGGCTTCGACGGCTATCCGGAAGCGATCGAAATATTGAGAGAGCATCATAAAGGATCGGTCAGATGAACGTAACCATTTTTCCCTCCGTCGCCCGGGGCGCGGTCAAAGCGCCCGCGTCCAAAAGCGTCGCCCACCGCATGTTGATCGGCGCGGCGCTGGCCGAAGGCGTCAGCGTGCTGCGGGGCGTGACGGACAGTCAGGATATGCTGGCCACGCTGGACGGTATCGCGGCGCTGGGCGCGACGTATGAAAAAGACGGCGATACGCTGACGGTGTGCGGCGTTGGCGGCGACCTGTCGCGCTCCGCGGGGCGGTTCCCCTGCCGGGAAAGCGGCAGCACCCTGCGGTTTTTGGTGCCGTTGGCGCTGCTTCGGGAGGGGACCAGCGTCTTCACCGGCAGCGAACGGCTGCTGGCGCGCGGCGCGGACGTATACGCGGAGGCGTTCGCCGACAAGGGGATCACGATGCGAAAAACCGCCGGCAGCGTGAGCTTTACGGGAAAGCTGCTCCCCGGCGACTACGCCGTGCGCGGCGATATCAGCAGCCAGTATATTACGGGACTGTTGCTGGCGCTGCCGTTGACGGGCGGGGCGAGCGCGCTGCGGGTGACGTCCCCGGCGGAGAGCCGCCCGTACATTGACATCACCCTCGGCGTGCTGCGGCGGTTCGGGATCAATGTGGAAGAAACGCGGAAAAACGAATTTTTGATCTTGCCCGGCCGTTATCGGGCGTTGACCGCCGACGTGGAGGGCGACTGGTCCAACGCGGCGTTCTTTTACGCGCTGAACGCCCTTGGCGGCGACGTGACGGTGACCGGTTTATCGCCGGACAGCTTACAGGGCGACCGGGCGTGCGCGGAGCTGCTGGAACAATTGAAACGCGGCTTTGCGGAGATCGACGTTTCCGATACGCCGGACCTCGGCCCCGTGCTGTTCGCCGCGGCGGCGGCCCTGCACGGCGGCAGATTTACCGGCACCCGGCGGCTGGCGGTCAAGGAGAGCGACCGGGCGGCGGCCATGGCTGCGGAGCTTGCCAAGTGCGGCGTGAAAACAGAAATTGAGGAAAACGCCGTCACGGTGTTCCCCGGCGGGCTGAAAAAGCCCACGGGACCCCTGCGCGGCCACAACGACCACCGCATCGTCATGGCGCTGGCGGTCCTTCTGACCCGAACCGGCGGCAGCATCGAAGGCGCCGAGGCGGTGGGGAAGAGCTTCCCGGGGTTTTGGGAGGCGTTGGGACAATTGGGCGTCGGTATCACGTAGCACGCAGCCTCATCTGCGTTTGAGTCGGAAGTCATCAGTCGGAAGTCGGTAGCGCGGCACCTCAGTGCCGCTATGAATTAAAGAAACTATTAATAATACTTTTGAGGTTATCGACTGCTTTTCTGACAGGATGAATGCCATCTGATCAGACAAATCGTTTCAAATATTGTTTTTGCAAAGAGCGGCACTGAGGTGCCGCGCTACAAGACGGGAGAACACATGGAAATCACCAAAAATGCAAAAATACTGATCGTCGGCACGGGGCTCATCGGCGGCAGCTACGCCCAGGGGCTGACTGAGGCGGGCTTTGAGGTCGGCGGCGTGGACAAAAAGGAATACAACCTGAACTATTGTCTGGAACGGGGCTGGCTGGCCCACGGCTCGACCGACCCGAAGCCTGACTACCTCGCGCAGTTCGATATCGTCATTCTGGCGCTGTACCCCCAGCGGGTGTACGACTGGATCGTCGGCCACATGGACGCGCTGAAGCCCGGCGCGCTGCTGACCGATACGGCGGGCGTCAAGGGCAGCATCGTGTCGTCCATCCAGTCCGCGCTGCGGCCGGATCTGGAATTTGTCGGCGCGCACCCCATGGCGGGGCGCGAGCGCGGCGGCATGGAATACGCCGGGGCGGCGATTTTCAAAGGCGCGAATTTCATCGTCACGCCCACGGAGAAAAACACGCCCGCCGGGATCGGGACGGCGGCGGAGATCGGCAGGGCGCTGGGCTTTAAGCAGATCGTGACCCTGTCCCCGGCGGAACACGACGAGATGATCGCCTTTTTGTCCCAGATGACGCACTGCGTGGCGGTGGCGCTGATGACCTGCAAAGAGTGCGACGGCTTTGAGAAATATTCCGGCGACTCCTTCCGGGATCTGACCCGCATCGCCAAGATCGATGAGAAGATGTGGCCCAACCTGTTCGCGCTGAATAAAGAAGAGCTGGTGGCGCAGATGGATCTGTTCGAGGCGCAGTTCCGCCGCATACGGGATCTTATTCAGAACGACGAAAAAGACAAGCTGCGGGAGATGATGGTCCTCTCCACCCGGCGGCGGGAAAAATTCGATTGGTAGCACGCAGCCTTAGCTGCGTTTCAGTCGACAGTCATCAGTCGGAAGTCGGAAGTCATTAAGGCGGCAAAGCCGACGGGCGCGCTTGCGCGCGTCGGTGCGCCGTCTGCGCCGGAGTGATCATAATACGGAGCCGGGGATTCATGGTGCTGCCTTTCAGGTGGTAGCGCGGCACCTCAGTGCCGCTTCCGGCGCAAACAACATATCAGTCGAATCGTTCGGTTAGGATGACTCTTGTTCTGTCGGAATAACGGCCATTATCATCAAAATCCGTTTTCAAGGTTACAATTGTCAGGCACTGAGGTGCCGCGCTACAAATAAAACAAGCCCGAAGAGCTTCCGACTTCCGACTGACGGCTTCCCGCTAAGCAAACATCAGCGCATAATTGTATTAACGGAGCTGAGGCTCCGTGATACGAAATATAAAGAGGTTACGACGATGAACATGGAATTCAAACGCGAGCTGCCCAACGCAAGGGTAGTGAAGGAGATGTACCCCGTCTCCGCGCAGGCGGCGGAGCGGAAACAGGAAAACGACGCCCAGATCCAGGAGATTTTCCGCGGCGAAAGCGACAAATTTGTGCTGGTGATAGGGCCCTGCTCCGCCGACCGGGAGGACGCGGTGCTGGAGTATATCTCACGGCTGGCGACGCTGCGGGAAAAGGTGAAGGAGAAAATCGTCATCATCCCGCGCATCTACACCAACAAGCCCCGCACCACCGGCGACGGCTACAAGGGGATGCTGCACCAGCCGGACCCCAACGCCAACCCGGACATGCTCAAGGGCGTCATCGCCATCCGCAGGCTTCACCTGCGGGCGCTGGAGGAGACAGGCTTTTCCTGCGCGGACGAGATGCTGTACCCGGAGAACCACCCCTATCTGTCGGACGTGCTCTCCTACGTGGCGGTGGGGGCCCGTTCCGTGGAAAACCAGCAGCACCGGCTCACCGCCAGCGGGCTGGATATCCCGGTGGGCATGAAGAACCCCACCGGCGGCGACCTGTCCGTCATGATGAACGCCATCACCGCCGCCCAGCACCCCCACACCTTCGTATATACGGGCTGGGAGGTGACCAGCCGCGGCAACCCGCTGGCGCACGCCATCCTTCGCGGCAGCACGGACCGCAACGGTCTTACCTCCGCCAACTACCATTATGAGGACCTGATCCGGCTGGATGAGATCTATCAAAAAAGCGGCCTGCTGAACCCCGGCGTCATCATCGACGCCAACCACGCCAACTCCGGCAAAAAGTGGGACCAGCAGCCCCGCATCGCCAAGGAGATTTTGCACAGCATGCGGCTTTCTCCCGACGTGCGCCGTCTGGTGCGCGGCCTGATGATCGAATCCTATCTGGAGGACGGCTGCCAGAAGCCCGGCGAAGGCGTGTACGGCAAATCCATCACCGACCCCTGCCTCGGCTGGGACAAGACCGAACGCCTGATCCTCGATATCGCGGAGCTGGTGTAATCATCCGTTTGCAATAACCCAGGTGCTTCCGCATTGACAAAGTTCGCATTATTTGATAGAATAGCAATAGTTTTTCTGCAGTTTGGCAGGAAATTGAGATGGTTCAAAGACTGTTTTTTTTGATGGCAATTGTGTGAATAATCATCTTTTTGTCGTGCGCTGTCGTTGGAACGGTATGCGGGGACGTTGTTTTTCGGTCATGTTGGGAGCCAGCCTCAACAGACATAACGCTTCGGGAGGTATTTTATGAAACCGGTATTGTGGATCGTATCCCCGTGCTACAACAGCACAGATGTTTTGCCGGATACCGTGCCAAGATTTTTGAAAAAACTTGGCGACCTTGTCGCCTGCGGGAGCATATCCGAAGAAAGCCGCCTGCTTCTTCTGGATGACGGCTCTCGTGACGGGACCTGGGATATGATATTGCGGTTCCGTTCTGAAAATGCAAGGATCGCCGCAGTGAAGCTTGCGCACAATTCGGGAGAGCAGAACGCCTATCTTGCCGGGTTGTTTGTCGCTGCGGACCATGCAGACGTGATCGTTTCCATGGATTGCGATCTTCAGGATGACCTGGAGATCCTCGACGATATGCTTCGCCATTATGCCGACGGCTGCGATATCGTTTACGGCGTACGGAGCGACAGAAGCGCCGACACGCCTTTATACCGCTTCCTGTCCGGCGGTTTCTATAAAGTGATGAAGTTGTGCAAAACGGAACTCGTAGAGCAGAATTCACAGTACCGTGCCATGTCGAAAAGGGCGGTGAAAATGCTGCAGGAATTTGGGGAAAACGAAGTGTTTTTGCCGGCTCTCGTTCCCCTTCTCGGGCTGAAAAGCGCCGTGGTGCCGTATGTTCGCCAGGAAAGGCCCGCAGGGGATTCCGGCTACTCGTTCGGCAGACTGTTCCGGCTTGCTTTTTCCGCCATCAAATCGTATTCCTTCGCCCCTGTGGGGATCATAACGGCTCTCGCACTGCTTTCCGCCGTGATCACCGCAGTTTGCTTCATTGTTTTCGCGGTTGTTTCACTCCGCAGCGGCGAGTTCGACCGTTTTTCTCTGCTTATGACGTCTGTCTGGGGCATCGGCACGTTTCTGCTTGCATCGGCAAGGCTGATCGCCGGATATCTCTGCTCAGTCTGCAGGGAAACAAAAAAACGTCCGAGATATCAGATCGACATAAGTCTGCTGGACTGACGTATTCATTCTGCGAGAGAGAAGTATGCTTTCCGAAAACGTTTTCATCAAAAAACTCTGTAAAAACGAGAAACGCGTATGTGACGCCGCCTTCGCGTTTATGCTCGTTTTTTTTGTCCTGTACTTTATAGCAAGGGCGCAGAAGGGCATAAATACCATCGACGAAAGCTTTTACTATACGATCCCGCACAGGTTCTTTTCCGGCGACAGACTGATCGTTGACGAATGGCACGTTTCGCAGTTTTCGGGGATCCTGCAATATCTGCCGTATTGTGTTTTTCGGTGGATAAACGGTTCCAACGATGGCGTTATCCTGTTTTTCCGGTATTTTTTCACCGTCGCCCATTGCCTTGTGGCGTCGGCGGTCTATTTCGCCCTGCGAAAAAAACGCCCCGCGGCGGCGCTTGTTTCTTCCTTTGTTTACACAGCCTATGTCCCTCTGTACATTCTTTCGGCAGATTATTATACACTTGCCATCGCTTTTTCGGTGTTGTTCTGTCTTCTGTTTTTTGTCAATGAACGCAAAAGCGCCTTGAAATATGTGCTGTGCGGCGTGCTGTTTTCGTGCGCGGTGCTTGCGGAGCCCCTTATCTCCCTGATATATGTCGGCTATTCCGCCGTCCTTCTCGTTTTTTGCGTCAGGAAAAAAACAGTAAGATATGCTTCCCCGAAGTACGGCTTTTTCGCCGACACGCGCGTATGGCTGTTCTTGAGCGTCGGTATCGTTCTCAGCGCCGCCGCTTTGCTGATCCCGTATTTCATATGCGTTCCTTTTGGTGATTTTTGCCGAACGGTTCCCTTCCTTTTCGGGGATTCCGAATACAACTTCGGTGCTTCCGGCAATATCATTGAGCTGTCGAGACTGTCAAGGATCGTGAAAGCGTATTCCCCCTTGGCTATCGTTCTTTGCGCCGTTTTGGCTGTTTTTCTGGTCGCAAAGAGAAAAAATATCGACAAAATGCGCCATGCTGTTCTTTCCCTTCTCGCCGCGGCATATGCGGCCGTTACCGTCTATTATCTTTGTTTCTGCTTTTTTTTCGACCGTCTCGGTTTTCATTATCAGCCCGTACTGCTTCAGTTCATCGCCGGACTGCTGCTTCTGACGTTGGAAAAAAGAGACGCCCGGCTTGTTTCGGTGTGGGTATTCGGATTGTGCTTCTCGGTGCTTGTCGATATCTCCTCCGCGACCACCGTCGCCAACACCATCGGTTTCGGCAGCATTATTTCCAATACGGCGTCCGTAACGATCGTGTTTTCTGCCTGCGCTAGGGAAGTATTTGTCCCGCGCGTCACAGAGAAAAGAAAGAAAAAGACCTCTGCCGGAAAAGCGGAGACGTTCCTCGAAAAGCATGCCGCGTTCTTTGCGCGCACGGGCAAAGCCGCGTTCGCCGTGTTTATGTGTACGCTTATTGTAAGTGAAGTCTGCTTGCTTATCGAGCAGCAGCGTTTCAATGCCGTGGAGGGTTATTACTGTAAAAGCGAGCAACCGCTTGATACCGTGCTGGAAACGGGACCGTACAAGGGGATCAGGACGACGTCGGATATCTCAGAAAAATACGCCGCCTATCTGGAAGATCTCGACAGCATCCGTGAGGAATACGACGCGGCGATATGTATCGTCGGGCTGCAGCCGTGGCAGTATCTTTATCTGGATCTGCCCTACGGGACCTACTCCACGTGGTTCGTGGGAGCCGACTTCGCGGAGCGCAATTGGCAATACTGGTTGCTGCATCCGGAAAAAACCCCCGCATTCTTTTATCTGCCGTATTACAGCAGCTATAATTGGGAAAAGGACGAAAAAACGTTTGAAGCAAGGCAGCGAGATCTGAATGAGATGTTCTCTCTTTCCCGCACGGAGGGGAAGGCCGGATACATCTTTTATGTCAAGTAATGAAAAACGACGTCTTCGATGCCGATATGACTGCCGAAGCCAACTCCGGAACGGCTGTAAGCGACAGTGAATTCTTGAAACAGGACGGGACGATATGACAGAGCAAAAAGATGATGCTTTCTATCTGCAAACGTTGGAATGTGTGCCGACGTACGACGTTGACGCTGTTCGGAACGCGGTGGATGAGCAGCTGACGTTTCTGAGAATCGAAGAAGACGTCGCCCCGGAGATGAAAGTGTTGATCAAACCGAATCTGGTGGGGGATTATCATCCGTACTTTGCAACAACGACACATCCCGTGGTCGTAGAGGCGATTGCGGATTGGTTGATCCGGCACGGCTGCCGTAACGTGTGTATCGCGGACAGCCCCGCCGGAGCTGTGAGTACGATGTCCAATTTTGATTACGACCGTTTTTATCAAAAGGTGGGATATGATCATCTTGAGCGCAAAGGCATTCAATTGAACAGAGATACGGGTTGGGGCGAAAGGCGATCGCCGGAAGGCTGCAAAAACAAATCCTTCCACCTGTTGAACGCTGTGTTGAACGCGGATTATATCATCAACGTTCCCAAACTGAAAACGCATAATACGACGACCGTCTCGTTCGGCATCAAGAATCTGTTTGGTTGTGTGCCGGATATTCAAAAGCCTGTTTTTCACGCCAGGTATCCCCGGCAAAAGGATTTCTGCAATATGCTCGTTGAGCTTGCAATGACGGTCAAGCCGTCGCTGACGGTCGTTGACGGAATAGAGATCATGGAAGGGAACGGACCTGTCGCGGGGGAAAAAAGAAATCTCGGTATGTTGTTCGCGGCAAAGGACGTGTTTTCTCAGGACCGGGTCCTGGCAGAGCTGCTCGGTGTGCCTCCCGACAAAATCGGTATGATACAGGCGGCAGAACAAAAGGGGTTGCTTCACAGTCCGGTCGTCGCCAGCCGCACCTTCGTTGAAAACACGCCGATCCCTCCCCTGAAGCTACCGGACGTAAAGACTTCGCATACAGTAAAAGAAAGACTGGCGGCCGCATATCATGTGTTGGCAAAAAAAGGGGAGAAAGCGATCCTGACGGTTCAGCCGACACATGTTCCTCAGAATTGCGATCTTTGTCTGCGATGTGTCAATTCCTGTCCCGTTCACGCTATTTCCGCAGAGAACGGGAAGATCGCGTTTCAGTACGACAAATGTATCGGCTGCCTTTGCTGCCATGAAACATGCTCCAATCACGCGATCGGGACGCAGAAACAGCTTAAAATGAAAAAAAATTGACAGAAAAAAACCAATTCCTTCGGCGCCGTTCACCGAAGGAATTATTTGTTGTTGACATAATGAGAATCGCCGTTCATTTTCTGCCGCCGAAGGCGCACGGTTTTTATCAACGGCCCTGTTTCAGGTCTGTTCTTTTATAAAAAGAGAGGGGGCGATCTTTTTTGGGGGAGTGGCCCGTATGATCAGAGCCTGTTTTAGATATCCGATCTTGCAAAGCGCGGAATTGCGCGATACGCCCTGCGCTCTCCCGTAACAGTCGGCGGGCACTTCGATATACCGGCAGCCGAGCCGCATAGGACGAAGCACCAGCTCGATGAGAAAGGCATAGCCGTCCTCTTTCCAGCGAATGCTTTTCAGTATCTTTGAAGGCGCGATCTGCCCCGCGTCGGTCATGTCGGTACAGCGGTTGCCGTATAGGGCTTTGAGAAATACCTGCGCAAGACTGTTAAAAAGGTACCGGACTTTGCTGTAGTTGTGAAAACTGTCACGGGTCATCCTGCGGGAGAATTTACAAATGGCTTCGGGGTTTACCTTTACTATTTCTATCATACCCGGAACGACAGAAAAATCATGCGACCAGTCGGCGTCAGTCATCATGACATGGGAGGAGGTCACTCCGGCGAGCGCCTGTTTTGCTCCCGCGCCGAACCCGCGTTTTTCCTGTCGCAGCAAAGTCACCGGCACCGCGGCATAGGTATCGCGAAGTCCTTCTGCTGTTGTAAGGCACTCGTCGGTCACAAAGTCAGGATATACTATGACGATTTCTGACAGGTCCTCTTTTTTGCAGCCTTCAACGAACGTGGTCACTGTGCGAACGAGCGAATCTGTTTCGTTGGTGGCAAAAATGATCAGCGTCAGCCCGGTAAATGCATAATCGCTCAAAGGCCGCCCGCTTTTGTCGCTCGAATCGGTCGCGGTCACAGGCGCATCGCTGTGATGTACAGAATCAATCTTTTTTTTCATGGCAATAGCTTATTTGTCGTTGGATACCGACGTTATTACGGAAAACAAATTTTTATCGGCGGTCTTTTTGCCGTACCATACCACATATCTTGCGTAATCCTCTGTCCGGTAATATGCCGGAGACACTGTATAGCGGATCTTTTTCTTTGCGGGAGCCGATACTTCTTTTCCCGTAAAAATATCGGTAAACCATGTCAGAAAATCGTATTCGCAGTCAAATTCGAAAGGCTGCAGTTCCGGACGGTTCAGCATGTTTTTCTGGAAACCGATGAGAGAACGAAATTCGTCGCTGTCGGAAAAATCAAGAAGAAAACCGTTCACACTTTCATAGAAGGCACTGGCATTTTTAACAACGGAGAGCAAAAGATATTCGTCCGCCGAAAGCGTAAAGCCGACGAGATCCGGGACAAAGAAGGTCAGCTCCGAATGCTTGTCCGGGATCCCCGCCAGACGTTCGTATATCGCTTTTAAGGCGGATCCGTCCGTCTGGTCAAGCAGGTGTTCGAGAAGTTTTGTGTAAAAGCCCCGGTAGCTTACCCCGGCGCGGAGGAACAGCCATATCGCCGCAAGCTTCAGCGGACCCCCGAAATGAAACGCCTGAACAACGGCGGAAAACATATTGAGCCATACCCAGTCCTCTTTTGACAGCGTATTGGTGGACGTTACAATGTAAGAGTATTCCGGAATGCCGGTCGGGTCGTCGATATCCCGGTGCGGCTGGTTCAGCAGGATCCGGTCCGCATGGATACCGAACTTCTCCCTATATTCCCGCTGTGCCATCGGCGAACAGGGAAGGAGTTCGCAGACGTGAATATAAATACAGGTATGCTGACCGAGAGTCAACAGCGTATTGATCCCGTCTGCAAAGCTATCCCTTGTTTCGCCCGGCAGCCCCATGATGAGCTCGGAATATACGGTTATGCCGTTGGCTTTGTAAAAATCAAGCGCACGTGAGAAATTTTGGAGAGAAAGATTTTTTCGTCCGATGTTTTTCAGCGCATCGTCATTCAAGGACTGTAAAGACAGCGTTACGCCTTTGTTGATCCCTGCGTCCTCCAGCTTTTTCGAGATATCGAACACTCTTTGCGAAACACCCTCGAAAAAGGAGGTCTGGAAAGAGCGGATGCTGCCGGTCTGCCGGTGTGCTTCAACGATATAGTCCGTTATCTGAGAGTCTCTTTCAAACATTCCGAAATTGGCGTCGCAGATCCCGAAAAGATCGATGTCGTGCGTCGCAGCCCAGTCGATCTCCGCTTTTACTCTCTCCATCGGAAACAGTTTTACGCCGTTTTTGGTACAGCCCCAGTCGCAGTAGGCGCAGGAGAACGGACAGCCGCGGTTCGTTTCAATATACATGTTCCGAAAAATGTTCTCGTTTTCCTCGATCAGCGCGTCAAAACATCCCGTCAGATAGGGCGACGGATAATCGGTCCCCGTCATTCTTTCGCGCCGGGTGGAAACGATTTCGTTTCCGCGGCGGAAACGGATATTCGGGATCGTTCCGAGATCATTCTGTTTTGCCAGGGCGTCAAGCACGGCGGCGAATATCTCCTCGCCCTCTCCGTAAATAAGGCAGTCGATAAACGGATACGCTGCCAGAAGGTCGTCGTCCGGCGAAACGTGATGTCCTCCGAAAACAATAAAGCAGTCCGGATATTTTTCTTTCAGCTTTTCGGCAAGCGCTTTGTTGAACTCAAAATTCCAAAGGTAACAGGAAAAGGCGACCACGGCAGGGGAATCCAGCTTTTCGGCAAGCGCTTCGGTATCTTCCCTGCGAAAAATGATGTTTTCAAAGGTATAAGAGTCCCGTATGCTTTGTTGGGCGAGTGCGTATGCCATAAGCGATCCGGCGGCAAGCGGAAAAAAGGACTCGCTTCCCTGAAGGAACCCTACCTGTATCAAACAGACCTTTTTTTTCATGTAACGTCCTCTTATCGCAAGGTTGAAAAAACAAATGATATATGGATATCATTATATCAAAACAAGCGAAATGTGTCAATCTGCAATCTGCCTACCGCTTTTCCGTAAAATAATAAGAGGTCAATTCCTTTTGTTTATTGATTTAAGAGATAAGATACATTATAATAGGACTGTTAACAAATGTTTTTTTTGCAACGTATGTAAGAGGGTATCCGGCATGAAAGAAAAACAAATAGGGATCCAAACGGAACAAAGAAAAAAGTCGTTGTCTGTTATTATCACAGCAGCCGGGTTAATGGCAATCGCAGGCGCCTGCGTTTACTGTTTTTTCAGAGCTTCCCGCGGCATCTGTTCTTCCGAAGAAGCATGTTTCGTTTCGATTCCGTTCCGTTTTGTGCTCGGAGATCATATTGCGGCGGACGAATGGCATGTGACACAATTGGCCGCTTTGTTCCAGCTTCTTCCCGTCAAACTGTTTATGACGGCGACAAGCTCCACGGAAGGCATCATTCTTTTTCTCCGGTATTTCTACGTTGTCTGTCTTGCGGCGTCGGCATTGTTTTTGATCCTTCTTCTTCCGAAGGAGAACAGACGGGTAGGAATGGTGTATGCTTTTTTCCTGTGCGCGTATATACCGTATATCGCACTTGACTTAAATCATCTTACCGTATATATTCTGTCTTTCTGTCTTGTGGGTGTTCTCCTTTTTCCACAGGAGGATCCCGGAAAAATAAGATTGTTTTTCGCAGGGGCGCTTTGGGCGATTTCGGTTTTGGCGCAGCCTTATACGGCGCTAACATTTTTCATTTATTCCGCGGTCGTTCTGTATTATTTTCTTTTTCGCCGTCGAACAACCGGGTCATCCCCGAATGGTACTGAGATTTTCCGTCCGACCTTCTGGGCATCCGTCGCCGCAGGAATACTGATCGTCGTATTCGGTTTTCTTTTTGTGCTTTTAAAAGATTCGGATATTTCAAAAATATTTGCCTCGATTCCGTATATATTATCAGATCCGGAACACCCACTTTTCCTACACGATCTGCCCTCTTTTTTTGAGGTTTTATGCGAAACGTATACGATCCCGATCATGCTTATTGATTTTCTGTGTCTCCTGATGGTTATTTTTTGCCGTGTCCGGCAATCGCAGCGGAAGCGTCATACGGAAATCTGCATCGTGATCAGCGCGACAGTATTCTGCGTATCGGAAATCGTGTTTTACGGTAAATCATTATCCGCTTCCGGAGTTCAGTATTTTCCGTTGCTGTTCAGAGAATACCCTTTTATCCTGTTCGGCGTCGAATGTCTGCTTCTCACAAAGAAGAAGGATCCCCGTCTGAAATGTTGGTTTGCCGCAGGGATAGTGAATTCCGCTTTGATCGACTGCAGTGTTGATTCATCCGCCGGATTGGGAGAGTGCGTCACGGTCCTTCCGGCGATGCTTGCGGTAAGCGATCTTTTCCATGAGTTGAAAGACGACAGGTCTGATTGCAAATATAAAAAACATCGTAAAATAATAACAACGGCGATATGCGGCATACTTGCTTCTGCCTGCGTATTCACGGCGTATCGCTTTGTATATATTCTTTATTTTGACAAGCATACCATTCCGGAGATGATCCTATCCGGGAAAGAGGCCGGTTTTTCCGTTTGCGATACGGAAATAGAAACAGGACCATTAAAGGGGATATATACCGTTCCGGAAATCGCCAAAGACTATTATCGCATATGTTCCGATCTGGACATCATGAAAGATGACGGGCAAGGTCTTGTGTACGTCATGGACAACAACGCCCTTTGTTATCTTTATCTGGAAAGGGAGATCCCCATATCAAGCACATGGTATATCCCGGACTATCTTGACAGAGAATGTTATTA
This sequence comes from Clostridia bacterium, assembly GCA_017428085.1. Lineage (GTDB taxonomy): Bacteria > Bacillota > Clostridia > Oscillospirales > Acutalibacteraceae > RUG806. The sequence continues at coordinate 26,387 of JAFRRP010000039.1, forward strand.
TCTGTCGATGCATCCGGAAAAACAGCCCGCTTATATCTATATCACTTACGATTCGCTGCTGAGCGGAATAGATTTTGAAGATGATTTCAACATTGAAAACGACAAACGCCTTGCATGGGTCAAAGAACACTATGTTTTTGAGACGCGGGAAGCCGACGCGGGGCTGATATGCCGTATTCTGTCTGTGAAGGAGAGCACGTTCGGTTTGGAAAGACCGGGGGGCTGATTCCGGTATTGCGATCCTTTTCATTGCGGAGTTTTTGCGATAATAAAACATAGACCTTTACCGTTTTTTTTCGGCAAAGGTCTTTTTTTCCTGATAAAGATACGGGAGCTCCCATATATAAAACGGATATTTATTTTTCAAAAAAATGCTGTTCGACGGGGTAATGCGTCGCCGTGTAGTCGGTGGCGCGGCGGTTGCGCCCGTACCAAAGCACCTCGCGGGCAAAATCCCCCATAGTATAAACGGGACTGTCATCCTTTATCGTAATCGTATTTTTAATCTTGCGCAGCGGCGTAGGCGTATTCAGGAAGATCCCGTTGAAATAGCCGTAAAAGTCATATCCCGACGTAATTTCGGGCGCAGGCTCGCCGATTTTTTTAACGACGGCTTTCTGATAAGCCACAAGTTCCGAAAGAACGTCGTCCTCCGGGGATATGCCGAGTGCGTCGAAAATCTCTTCGTAGAAACGGTCCAGTTCCTTGTACAGATTGAGATAAAACAACTCATCGAAGCCCCACAGTACGCCGGGAATATCGTCAAACAGCGTCACCATTCCGTTCTTTCCTAGCGGCACCCCCCTTACGAGTTTGATGATCCGGGTGTACGCATCGTTGAGTACGCTGCCCGCTTTTTTTTTTGCGGAATCCAGTATCCTGTTATAGAAATCCAGATAGGATAATCCCTTTTCATAGCGGAAAAACACGGCAAGGCAGCGCAGCAGGCCCAGATTGTGAAGTACCTGAATGATAATACCGAACATCATGGTGTTCACCCAGTCGTCCGTGGACATGGAATATGTGGCAACCACGCATTCCGAGTATTCCGTGATCTCTCCCTCATGCTGAGACGCATCGGAATGGATAAGCCTGAACGGGAGGCGGACGCTTTTGATCCCGTATTTTTCCTTATAATCCTTTTGTCCCATCAAAGAGTTCGGAAGCAGCTCACAGCAATAAATATTGATTGAAAAATGCTGACCGTTTTCAATGAGCGAGCACACGCCGCAGCAGAAGGACTCATACGTTTCACCGGGGAGCCCGATGATCAGCTCGGTGTGTGTGTTGATATGCAGGTCGTTGTACCGGATCATGAGATTGCGGAAGAAATCAAGAGAAATATTTCTTCTGCCGATATTTTCAAGCGTTTGGGGGTCAGTTGACTGAAAGGATACCGTCTGTGCTCTGTCCAGCCCGTTATCCGCGAGTTTTTTTCCGATGCGAAGCACCGAATCGAACTTGTTTTTTGTAAAACACACCCGGAAAGAACGCGGATAGCCCTTCGTCTTTTTCGATTCCACGATATAATCCGCGATCTCCTCGTCACGGCTGAAAAGGCAGAAGTTTGCGTCGGTGCACAGGACGTATTCCACCTTGTGTTCTGCGAACCAGTCGATCTCCGCCTTGACTCGTTCCATGGGAAACAGACGGACCTTTGACTTAAGCGATCCCCAGTCGCAGAACGCGCACCTGTTCGGACAGCCTCGATTGGTTTCAAACAGCGCGGAAAACCGGACGCCGTCGGCGAGCAGGTCGTCGAAAATACCGGTCAGATAGGGCGACGGATAGTCGCACCCGGTTTGCGGGACCTCCTGTGTCGTTACAACATCGTTTCCGGAACGGAACGAGATATTCGGCACATCCTTTAGTTCCCCGCCGGTCAGCAGACATTCGATAAGGTCGGCGGTAGGCTCCTCGCCGAAGCGGTGCGTGATAAAATCAACGTACGGACAGGCGGAAAGATCCTCTCCCTGTGCCGCAACGCTGTGTCCGCCGAAAACAATATAACAGCCGGGGTACTTTTCTTTGATCCGTGCGGCAGTATATTTATTATACTCAAAATTCCACACGCTGCAGGAAAACAAAACCATAAACGGCTCGGACAGAAGCTCGTCAAGCTCCTCAAACGCCATTCTGGAATAAACGATCTTTGTGAATCCGCATTCGTTTTTTATCAAAGGCCTGGTCAGGCAGTAGGCTTCTATACAGCCCGCCGAATAAGGGATATAAGTCGTCTTTTCCGTTTCCCCGTATACGTTGTTTGCCTGAACGAAGCAGATTTGTTTTTTCATAAACGGTATCCTCCCGTTAAATAACATGGAACACGTTGCGCCGCGGACTTACCCCGAAAAGATGATATAACCGAAGTCGGTTTCCTTTATTCCGGCGTTCTCAATAACAGAAGCAAATTTATCCAGATTGTCTTCCACGAATTTTTCGGAAAACGCGTATGTTTCAACAGATAATTTCTGCAGATAAATGATCGACGGTTTTTTCCCCGGATGCAGCTCCCACCATCGCATATTCCTTGTGAAAGCATCAGCCTGAATGAAATATGTGGAGTAAGCGGACATGGGACGGTTCAGATACAGATAAGCCCAGGAGGCGTCGCCGCAGATATACACCGGACCGTCGGATATGGTTTTCATTGCCTCCAGATCCCGAAGCATACCGAGATATCTTTCTTTTATCAGCGGCGTCGTTCGGATCCCCTTGTACGGTCCCTCGTCGATTTTTTCAAAGGAAGCTTTGCCGGTATCGGTTTCCTCCTTGCGGAAACGGGAATGGAAATTCTCCACAACAAACCACTGCCCGCGCAGGATAAATCTTGCGCTCTCCGAGCCCGCCGCGATGAAAAGCGCCGCCGCTGCGATCACTGCCGCCGCTTTGCGCGGGATCCCGCGGTTTTTCTTTTTGGTTTTCGCGATATCCGCGGGTGCGTCTTTTCCCGTGGCGCGCAGGTGTTTCAGACTTGAGCCGAACATCGGTACGGTGGCAAGACACAAGAGCTGCAAACCGCCGGCGATAAGACAGTTTGAAAAAAAGTCCGCCGCAAACGAAAACGCAAGTCCCGCCAGCCAGAAACGCAGGAGTCTTTTATCTTTTTTCAGGGCGAGAAGCATACAGGCCGGTCCGTAAAACGCAAAAAACAGAGGCAGATATAAGAGATAGTCCGCGGGAGCAGCGGTAACGGCTTTTACCGCCATGACGGCGACTGAAACGATAAACGAAACGGATACCGCCGTGAACGCAGCGGCATAGCCGATCTTTCCCTTTTTACGGCCGATCAGGACGGCGATGAACACCGCGGCGCTTGCGGCGCAAACCGGGATGCTGAGCGAGGATAACAGGTCGGCAAGCCTTACCGACATGCTTTCTTCCCCAAAGAACAGGTTTGACCCGTGCACGGAATCGGTAAACAGTTCCGGGATGTATTTTATAAAATCCGGGAACCCGGAGATCCCGATCAGCATGGCGAGAAATCCCGCGGCGCACACTGCGACGCCAGAAGTGACGGATATAAAATCGGCGGGAGAAAGCAGGAACGGGTACTGTGTTCCGACGTTTTTGTTTTTAATAAGAAAAACAAAAAATACGGCGGCGTAAATAAAGTACAAAAGCGAAACGGAGGGCTCGTTGATGACGCAGCAGGCGAAAATGAAGCCCGCCGCACCGAGACGAAGCTTTCCCGGCTTTTTACCGATAAAAAGGATACACGTGCATACTGCCGCCGCCATCGCAGCCATATTATAGTAATTCAGCGTTGTGATGCCGAAAAGATCGTAGGTCGTGAAAGCGGAGGCCCCCAACACGCCCCAGATCCCGTACCGCCGGAAATAAGCGTACAGAACGAAGAATACCGCCAGTTTTACCACGCAGTAGAGCTGGCGCATGAAAAGGATGATCCCCTCTGTGCTCCCCGTGAGCGCAAGGAAGAGCTTTACCGGCAGGATCTGAAAAACCGCGCTGAACTGCGTAAGATGCCATTCATCCGTAATAAGCGCGTCTCCGTTCAGGATACGCAGCGGTATCGTCCAGTAAAAACCGTCGTCGCTTGACAGTACGGAATAGCGGACAAAATAAAGACAATAGAAGAATATCCCCGCTCCGATCAGCAGCGCAAGCGCGTCGTTTAACGCGCCGGGGGAGTCTAAACGCCCGAAAACGGAGCCGCCCGTTTTTTTTGCGGAAGCAGACGTGTTTTTCATCTCAATCCTCCGGGATGACCATGATCCATCCGGTGTTCACTCTCGTGATTTCCGCGTTGGGGAATACCTGCTTCATCCGTTCAAGGTTATTCTCTGCCTGTTCCGGGAAAACGCCGTAGCATTCCGTATTTATTTCGGAAACAAATACGATCGTCGGCGTCTGATCGGGATGGAGCTCCCACCACCGGGTGTTGCGCGAAACGGCATCTGCGTCAACATAACAGGTCGAATATACCGAATACGGCAGGTCGAGATACAGATAATACCACGCGCCGTCGCCGCATATATACACCGGCCCGTCCGTCAGCTCTTTGATTTTGTCCAGGTCTGAGAGTGTCTCATCGTATTTTTTCGCAATGAACGCCGTTGTAGCAATTCCTTTGTGCGGGCCGCGGGAAAGCACAGCGTCAAGCGGATCATCGGGTGAGGAATCACAGTGATCGGCATACTGTTGCGTAAAGCCGTCCTCCAAAAGGAACCATTCGCTTCTCATATAAAGCGCGAAGCCCTGTATGAAAATTGCAGCGGCAACGGTGATCGGAACGACGGCGCGCAGCATCCCCTTTACAAATCTGCCGCCTTTTCCGTTTTTCACAAAGGCTTCGTCGGTGAGGAACTCGTACAGGCAATCGGCAAACAGAGGAACGCCGGCAAAGGCGCACGCCTGTAACCCGGTAGCTTTGGTGCTTTCGGAGGAGATATCCACCACTACGGTGAACGCAAAGCCGGCCAGCCAGAACAGGAACGCGCCGCGGTTTCTGTGTTTCGTGATAAAAGCGCATTCAAACCCGAAAACGGCGAAATAAATGGGATGCCATAACGAGAATATGGCAAGAGCGTCGTCGAACGAAGCGATAAACGCAGGAAGAAAAATGTAGTTTACCGCAAAAAGATAACACAGGGAGAACAGCAAAAACGCCCGTTCCCGGTTTACGCCTTTCAGTTTCTTTTTTATTAACACGGCGGCAAAGACCGAGCCTCCAATGATAAGAGCGGGAATACCGAGCGCGCTCAGAAATTCAATATACTGGTCAATATCTATTATGTTCCCGCCCGAAAGAGAGAAATTGTATTCGGAATCCGTCATCAGCTCCGGCAACGCTTTTATCACGTTTCCGAGACCCGCGGTAAGGTGGAGATACACAAAGAACGCTGCGGCGCATACGCCGATCCCGGCGGTGACGCACCCCCACGCTTTCTTTGAGCAGAGATACGGCGGATGGTAAGCTTTCTTCTTTTCCTTCAGAAGCATGACGGCGCAGGCGGCGGTGTAACCGAAATACAGAAACGCGGCAAACGGCTCGTTCACTACGCAGCAGGCAAACACCGCCCCCGCGAAAACCAGACGAAACGCCCCGGGCCGCTCGTTGAGGAACAGCACCGACGCGCAGAGCGCAAAGCTCATCACAGCCATCTCATAGTAATTGAACGCCGCAATGAAAAGCACGTCATAGGAGGCAAAAGCGATCGCTGCGAAAACGGCGGCAAGTCCGTATTTCCTTAATTTTCCGTAAAGGTAAAAATAAAAAATGATTTTTGCGATACAAAACAGATGACGGAGGAACAGGATGATCCCGTCAGTTCCCCCGGTGACCGCCATGAAGAACTTTACCGGCAGGAGCTGGAACACGGCGCAGAGCTGACAAAGATGCCATTCCTCGGTTATCAGATTATCCCCGAGCAGAAGGCGGTGAGGAATGGTGAAATATACCGCCTCGTCCCTCGATTGTACCGAAAAAGCGGTAAAATACAGATAGTAGATCAGCAACGCGATGCCGACCGCGACGGCAACGCAGTCCAAAATGATTATTGTCTTCTTTTTCTGCGGTCTGATAAGTTCCGCCGCAAGAGACCTGACGCCTTTATTCAAAGCAGGCACTCCTTCCTGCAGACGTGGAAGCAGAAGCGTTGTCCATTTTAATCCTCCGGGATCTCCATGATCCATCCGGTGTTTACTCTCGTGATTTTCGCGTTAGGGAACACCTGTTTCATGTGTTCAAGGTCATTCTCGGCATGCTCCGTGAAAACGCCGTAGCATTCCGTACTTACGTCGGCAACGAATACGATCTCCGGCGTCTGATCGGGATGGAGCTCCCACCACCGGATATCGCGCGAAACGATATCACCGGGGACATAATAGGTGGAATATACCGAATACGGCAGGCCGAGATACAGATAATACCACGAGCCGTCGCCTCCTATACAAACGGGGCCGGTCGTCAGCTCTTTGATTGTATCCAGATCTGAGAGTATCTCATCGTATTTTTCCGCAATAAACGCCGTAGTGACAATGCCCTTGTGCGGACCGCCGGAGATCACGGTGTCAAGCGGGTCGTCGGGCGTGGAATCGCAGTGATCGGCATACTGCTCCGTATAGCCGTCCTCTACGAGGAACCATTCGCTTCTCATATAAAGAGCGAACCCCTGTGCAAAAACCGCGGCGGCAACAGTGACCGGAATGACGGCGCGCAGCAGTCCCTTTACGAACCTGCCGGTTTTTCCGTTTCTCACAAAGTCGCCGCCATCGGTAAGGATCTCGTGCAGGCAATCGGCAAACAGGGGCACTCCGGCAAGGATGCATACCTGTACGCCGGTTGCGCTGGAACAGGCGGAGGAGATGTCCACCACCACGGTGAATGCGAAGCCAGCCAGCCAGAAAAGGAACAAACCACGGTTTCTTTTCTCCGTGATAATAGCACATTCGAAACCGAAAACAGCGAGATAGACGGAATACCATTTCGTGAATATGGCGAGACCGCCGTCGAACGAAGCAAAAAACGCCGGAAGAAAAGCGCAGCCCATCGCGAAAAGGTAACACAGGGAGAACAAAAGAAACGCACGCTCCCGGCTTACCCCTTTCAGCTTCTTCTTTATTAACACGGCGGCAAAGGCCGAGCCGCCGAGGATAAGCGCGGGAACGCCGAGCTCGATCAGGAATTCGGCAAGCTTGGCAAAATCGATTATGTTGCCGCCCGAAAGGGAAAAATCATATTCGGCATCCGTCGTCAGCTCCGGTATAGCCTTTATCACGTTCCCAAGTCCGGCGGTAAGCTGGAGATACAGGAGAAACGCCGCAGCGCACAAGCCGATCCCGGCGGTGATGCATCCCCACGCTTTCCGTGAGCAGAGATACGGCGGCCGGTAAGATTTCTTCTTTTCCATCAAAAGCATGACCGCGCAGACGGCGGTGTAGCCGAAATACAGAAACGCGGCAAACGGCTCGTTCAGTACGCAGCAGGCAAACACCGCCCCCGCGAAAACCAGACGAAGCGCCCCGGGCCGCTCGTTGAGGAACAGTACCGACGCGCAGAGCGCAAAGCTCATCACGGACATCTCGTAGTAATTGAACGCCGCAATGAAAAACAGATCGTAGGAGGTAAAAGCGACCGAGGCGAAAACGGCGGCAAGCCCGTGTTTCCTCAGTTTTCCGTAAAAGTAGAAATAAAAAATGATCTTTGCGATACAAAACAGATGGCGGAGAAACAGGATGATCCCGTCGGTGCCGCCAGTGACCGCCATGAAGAACTTCACGGGCAGGATCTGGAACACGGCGCTGAACTGCGAAAGATGCCATTCGTCGGTTATCATATGATCCCCGAGCAGAAAGCGGTGGGGAATGGTGAAATAAAATGCCTCGTCTCTCGTCTGCACTGATAAGGCGGTAAAATACAGATAGTAGATCAGCAGTGCGGCGCCGACCGCGGCGGCAACGCAGTCCAAAATGATTCTTGTATTCTTTTTCTGCGGTCTGATAAGCTCCGCCGCAAAAGAACTGAGATGATTCATGTCGGATATCCTTTATGCTTCTTTTTCGGGAAGGCTGAAAGTGTCCTCTTTTACCGCATCAACGCGGCACAGGATGCCGGCTTTTCCCTCGGTGCGGGAATACGCGTAATGTCTGTCTATGAAAGCAAGCCTTGCCGCCAGTGTTTCGTCTTCGTCGTCCGTCCCCTCGGAAAAGGAAGACTCATACGGAATATAAATGTAAGCGGGCTGCTTTTCCGGATGCAGCGCAAGATAAGTCTCCTGCCGGGAAAGATGCGCGTCGCGGTACCACATCGAATATGTAGGATATGGTCTTCCCACATACAGATAACAAAGTGAATTGCAATCCATTACATAGATTTCACCATCAGCTTGTTTCATGATGCGGTCCAGATCGGCGCACATATCCTCATAGGTGCTTTTCAGCTCAGGGGACGTCCGTACCCCCTTCAGCGGTCCGAAGACCAGTTCCTCGCTGCAGCCGAAGGCTTCGGTCTGTTCCGCGGCCGGATCAGCTTCAAGGGTGCTGTATTTGTCGGTGTAGAAGAAATAGAAAGTCTCGCACGCAAACACAAAGCAGGCGCATACAGCTATACAATAAACAGAGGCAAAAACGGTTTTCAGTGGTTTTTTCCTCTTTTTGCCGTCGGCAAACGCATTTTTCTCCGCCCGCAGCTCACGGTTCAGATCGCTCATGCAGAGCACGGCGGGAAGCACCGAAACAACGGCGCCCATCCCGATGGCGCAGTTGGAGGCGATACTGACAAGCGTGGAACCGGCGATCGCGGTCACAAGAAACGCCGCCTTGCGCGGATCCTTTTTTTCCGTCATAATGTAACACTCAATCCCGAAAAGGATCAGAGGAAATTCCCGGAATACGAACAGCAGATTCACGAATACGCTTAAGTCGGTGATCCGGAAAAAGAAAACAGCCTCAGCCAGGATAAAAGCCGCACACGAAGCGAAAAACATCAGGCGGCGCTTTTTCTTTCCGAATATGACTGCCGCAACGAACACAAGCGCGAGAATGACGCACACGGCGGGAGAAAGCACTTTGAAAAGAACGGCCGGGAAGGGCTCGAGAATGTTGCCTCCGGACACGGAAAAATCATATTCCGGGTCGGAAAAAATATACGGCAGCGAGGCAATGACATCCTTCAATGACGCGCCGCGCAGTATAAACGCAAAAAACGCCGACGCGCAAACGGCGATCCCGACAGAAAGAAAGCCCCAGCTTTTTCCGTTGAGTATAAACCCGTATTTCTCGAAAAAGCGGTTCTGCTTTTTTCTGAAAACACAACGGAGAAACACGAGAAACGTATACGCGGCGTACAGCAGCGCCGTAAACGGCTGCGTCAGCACCGACAGCGCCGTAAGCGCGCCGCATAGCACGAGCCCGGGAACAGACGTTTTTTCGTTGAGGAACAGATAAACGCATACCGGGGTAAACAAAAGTATATAGGCGGAAAAATAGCCCACCGCAAGTATGGTGAGGGGAACGTAGGTCAGGAAGAACAGAGAATACAAAAGCGCGCCCGCCCCCCGTTTGCGCAGCATACAGTAGATGATCGCCGTGACCGCCGTATGAACGGCGACGTAAAAAAATCTGCTGAACAGTATGATCCCCGTGCTGTTTCCGGTGATCTCCCAAAAAAGCTTCACCGGCAGATACTGCACAAATGCGGTGAGCTGTGACGGCTGCCATTCGTTCACGATCAGGCTGTCGCCGAGCGCCACACGGAACGGGATACTGAGGTAGAACCCTTCTTCCGGGGTGGGTATCCCGTATTGGGCGCGAAATACAAAATAAAGGGTGAGCAGAGTAAAACAGATCGCCGCCGCCACGTCAAGAAGCGCGGCGCTTTTTTTTCTGTCCGTGTACAAGGAGCTGATACTGTTTCTTATTTCTTTCATCTCTTTGTCTTTCCGTTCACGTGAATGATGAAGCCGGCTTTCCCGTCTGTCAGCGTGTAATCGAAAAGCCCGTCAAGGAATTCGATCTTATCATCGTACAGATACGCCTTTTTATCCTCACTGATGATATTGAACCCGTTTGCCTTCGGGATATAAACATATTCCGGGACTCTGTTTTCAAAAAGCTCAAAATACCGCGTCTGCCTTGCCCAGTCGTTATCCTCATACCATGTGGAAAACGTTGCGTAGGGCAGATCAAGGTAGAGGTAATACCATGAATTCAGACTCATGATATAGACAGGCCCCGTGCAGGTTTCTTTTATGACGTCAAGATCCTTCAGAATGAGCGTGTAGTCCCGTTTTGTTTCCGCCGTGGTCTTGAGTCCCTTGAGAGGCCCCTCGGTCATCACCTCGGTGGGGTGCCGCACGTTTTCGGTGACCAGCAAATCAAAAAACACCGAATTCCACAGGGATTCCGTGACAAGCGCGCAGCAGACGACGGACATGAGGCACGCCGTCACAGATCGGGCGCTGATCCCCGCTTTATCGCGGCTCTTTTTCTTTGTCGGCGCGGTCTGTTCGCTTTTCAGCTCCCGCAGATAGCGCGAGATCATCAGTACCGATGGGATCATCGCGGCGGGAGCGCAGAGAGCGATGCTCCACGCGGACGCGTAATCGACGATGAGCGTGGCCACGAGCGTGGATCCCCAGAAAACGAGGAGTCTTTTCTCCCTGTTTCGGGTGTATGCATAACAGACGATCCCGAAAAACAGTAACGGAACGGCCCTGTACATCCGCAGAAAACAAGCATCCTCAAAAAACATCCAATTGACCACCGATACGGCAAACGCCGCTGCCGTGGTAAGCGATGCGAGTATCATCCCCGCGCGTTGGTTCTTTTTTTTCAGCACCGTCAGGCACAAACAGAACGCGGCGGCAGCGAAAACGAGGAAGTACGGGGTATAGCAGTCAACTACCGCCATGATCTGAACGGGGTCGAGCATGTTGCCGGAGGTAACGGAAAAATTATATTCCGGGTCGGTAAACAGCTCCGGCAGCACGGCGAAGATCTCTCCGAGGCTGACGCGGGAAAAAACGAAATACAGCGTTCCCGCAAGGCACGGCGCGATCCCCGCCGAAAGCAGGCGCCACGTCCGGGAATTGATAAGAAATGCGGCGCCGCCGAAGCGGTCTTTCCCCTTTTTCAGTCCCACGGCTCTTACGATGACCGCGGCGGTATAAAAAACGTAGAGAAACGCAAGCAGCGGTTCCGACAAAACAAGGCAGGAGAGAATGACGCCCGCGAAGACCGTTTGGAACGCGTTTGGCTTTTCTTTGAGGAACAGAACACAGCACAGCACCGTGAGAGACATGATGCAGATGGTGTTGTAACAAAGCTGGTAGATGTTGAAACAGAAATAGGAACAGAACATTACGGAGGCAAACAGCCCCGCAAGACGTTCCTTCCGGAGATGGAGATACAGATAAACGCTGACGCATAAATGGCAGATCACCGCCAGATACCTGTTCCAGAGAATGATACCTTCCACGCCTCCGGTCAGTTTGGTATAGGCGTAAAACGGAAGCATCTGCAAAAGAGCGGTGAGTTGAGAAACGTGCCATTCCTCCGTAAACGGTTTATCGCCCATAAGGAATCTGTGCGGAATGGTCAGATAATACCCTTCGTCCACGATATACGAGGCGGTACGGCACTGAAGCAGATAGTACACGGCAAACCCCGCGAAGAGCAGCAGCGCGGCGGCGTCGATCACGGTCAGGCCGTCTTTTTTCTTCAGCAGATCCGCGGTTTTTCCTGCGGACGTTTTTTTCATCGCGAAGCTCCTTTTTGCGGAATGCGGCAATCCGTGACCTTCAGGATCCATCCCGCCTCTCCCTCGGTCTTTGTAAACGTGAAATACTCTTCCAACGCCCGCAGGTCTTCGACGATCTCCTCTTCCGGCGCTTCGACTTTCTCCCACAGATAGGGAACGACAAGTGGAACGTAGATATACTCCGGCACTTTTTCGGGATGCGTCTGCCAATAATTGACCTGCCTGTCGACTGTGCCGTTGACATACCACGTCGAATACGCGGCGCAGTCGATGCCGGGGAACAGATAGCACAGGCAGAAGCGGGAGGCAACGTAGACCGGAGCGTCGGTGTTCTCCGCGATATAGTGCATATCCGCGGATATCAGCGCATAGTTTGACGAGGTTATTTTTGAAAGTCTCATTCCTTTATACGGGCCTTCCTCCAGTTTTACGTCAAGCTCGCTTATGTGTTCGACGGAATTCACGACCAGATAGAAGGTCAAGTCCACATATTGACAGGCGACCTCCGCCATAGGAACGGTGATAAATAGCAAGGCAAGGCAGAGAAACGCTGCGGAAGCGGAACGCGATTTCTTTTTTTGGCATTTTTTGTTGGTTGAACAAGCACTTTTTTCCTGTTTTAGTTCCGCGAAAAAAGCACCTGCCATCAGCACGGCGGGGATCACCGTTACCGCCTCGAACATTGCCAGGCTCAAATATGAGCAGACGTCCACGAGAAGAGAAGATACAATACCGGCAATATAGGCGCCGAACAGACGTCTTTCTTTTTTTTGTGTAAGAATGAAATACACCGCCGCAGCCGGGATCAGTGGGAAAAACCGGTAGGTAAAGATGAAGTAACTGGTTTTGTACGGACTGGAAAAATGCCCCGCAAACGAATACACTATCGTGATAACGGTCACGATAGAAGTCAGCGCGCCGATCAGATGTCGGGCGGCGCTTTTTTTCATAAAGAACGCCGCAGCGATCAGCACCGCAAAGGCGATCAGCAAGGGCGGGGGAAACGCCCGGAAAAACTGTTTCATACACTCCGGTGCGATGATGCTGCCGTTTCGGAATAAAAAATCATGCTCCGGGTCAGTGAAAAGCTGCGGAAACGCAGCGATGATGTTTTTTAGACCGTATACGGACACCAGAGGGATCGTGACCGCTGCGGCGGGAACGGCCACACCGGCGGTCACACCCGCCCAGGTCCCGGAAAAAAGCTTCTCCGCATTCTCAGGTGCGGCGCCTTTTTTGTTGCGCAAGAAGCCGACGGCGCATATAGCCGTAAAAAACGCGTAAAGCAGAGCCAGCTCCGGCTGCGCAAGGACCGCGCAGGCCAGCAGTACGCCGCAGACGAATAGAGTGAAGGGTTTTCTGGAACAAAAAAAGAAGATCACCAAGCACGGGGCAAGCGCCTGAAGCGCCATCGTGTTATAGCTCCAGGAATAAATGCCATAGGGCGCGTAGCCGCAGAAAAGCGCGCAGGCGATAACAGCATAGTATCCGTATCTTCTGAGGCGGGAATACAGGAAGACAGAACAGGCAAGCTGAAAGAAAGCGTACAAATTACGGAATAACAGAGAGATACCGTCGACCGAGCCGGTGAGCCATATAAATATTCGGAGCGGGATATACTGGAGCAGCGCGCAGACCTGGGAAACGTGCCACTCGTCGAGAATCAGCCGGTCTCCCTGGATCAGGCGGTATGCCACCGTGGGATAACAGGTTTCGTCATCTAATACCTGTATGCCGAAATTGACGAAAAAGAAAAAGATGAGGCTGTAAAACAGGAATACCGCAAGGGCCGCTTTGTCGGCATTGTTAAGTCGGCAGAATCTTTTTTTTCCTTTGGAATCATTCCGCAAGCGGTTTTTTTTCATTGCCGTTATTCCGTCCGTTTTTTTCATCGCGAAGCTCCTTTTCGCGGGATGCGGCAATCCGTGACCTTCAGAATCCATCCCGCCTCTCCTTCGATCTTTGTAAATGTGAAATACTCTTCCAACGCCCGCAGGTCTTTGGCAATCTCCTCATCCGGCGCTTCGGCTTTCTCCCACAGGAAGGCGTCCACAAGCGGTACGTAGATATACTCCGGCACTTTTTCGGGATGTGTCTCCCAATAATAGATCTGTTTGTCGACCGTGTCGTTGATATACCACGTCGAATACGCCGCGCAGTCGATGCCGGGAAACAGATAGCACAGGCAAAAGCGGTCGGAAACGTAGACCGGAGCGTCGGTATTCTCCGCGATATAGCGCAGGTCTTCGATCACCTGTGCATAGTTGGATGAGGTGTGTTTTGAAAGAATGATCCCCTTGTACGGACCTTCCTCCGTCTTTACGTTAAGCTCGCTCAGGCGCCCGACGGAATTCATGATCAGATAGGTCGTCAGGTTTACGCCCTGCCAGGCGGCCTCCGCTGTGGGAACGGAAAAATAGAGTACGGCAAGACAGATCAATGCCGTGGAGACGGATTGTATTCTTTTTTTTTTGTGTTTATTTTTTTTGCCGGTCGTCCCGGCGTCTTTTTCACGGTTCAATTCTTCGAAAAAGACGCCTGCCATCAGCACAGCGGGGATCACCGTGATCGCCTCAAACATAGCAAGGCTCCCATCTGAGCTTACGTCAACAAGGAGAGAGGACACGATACCGGCTGCGTAGGCGCCGAGCAGACGGCTATCTTTTTTCTGTGTAAGGATGTAAAACACTGCCGAGGCCGGGATCAGCGGGAAAAACCGGTAGGTATAGCTGAAGCAGCTGTCATCCAGTTTGGAAAAATGCATCGTGAACGAGTATAATACCGTAAATGCGGTCACTATGGAAGTCAGCGTGCCGATCAGATACCGGTAGGTGCTTTTCCTCTTAAATAACGCCGCAGCGATCAGCAGCGCGAAGGCGATAAGCACGGGCAGGGGAAATGCCCGCAGAAACCATTCTGTGCTCTTTGGCACGAGCGCGCTGTTGTTTCCCAATGAATAGATATGCTCCGGGTCGTTGAAAAGCTGTGGGAAGGCAGCGATCATGTCTTTCAGGCCGCACACGGCCACACAGGGTATCGTGACCGCGGCGGCGGAAACGGCGACACCTGCAGTTACCCCCACCCAAGCCCCGGAAAACAGGTTTTCCGCATTCCCTGGGACGGTGCCTTTTCTGCCGCGCAAGAAACAAACGGCGCATATGACCGTAAACAGCGCGTAAAGCAGCGCCATTCCCGGCTCCGCAATTACCGCGCAGGCCAGCAGCACGCCGCAGAAAAACAGTGTGAAGGGGTTTCTGCGACAAAAAAAGAAAATCACAAAACACAGGGCAAGGGCCTGAAGCGCCATCGTGTTATAACTCAGAGACAAAATGCCGTAGGGCGCGTAGCCGCAGAACAGCGCGCAGGCGACAAGAGCGTAGTATCCGTATCCTCTGAGCCGGGAGTATATGAACACGGAACAGGAAAGCTGGGAAAAAGCGTACAGATTCCGATACAGCAGGATGACGCCCTCGACCGATCCGGTGAGCAGTGTAAATACGCGGAGCGGGATATACTGCAGCAGTGCGCTGAACTGGGAAATGTGCCACTCGTCGAGGATCAGCCGGTCTCCCCGGATCAAACGGTAGGCGATCGTCGGATATTGGCTTTCGTCCACGATCTGCAATCCGAAATGGATGAGGAAGAAAAAGATAAAAGCGTAAAGCAGAAACACCGCAATGGCTGCTTTGTCGACGTTATTCAACCGGAAGGCTCTTCTTTTTGCCGTTTCGGAACTGTCTGCGATCGTTTTTCTCATTACCGTCATTTCGTCCGTTTTCGTTAAAACCGTTTTTCTTTCACTTTGAGCAGATAACCGGTGGTCAGCTCCTCCGCCTCCCCGTCAAACAGCACAAGTAGTTTTGTCAGTCTGTCATGGGCTTCCTTCTCGAAAACCCCGTAGGATTCGCAGTCCACCTTCGATACAAATACGGCTTCCGGAAGCTTATCCGGATGCAGCAGCCACCAGTCGCGGTTCCTTTCGATCATATCCGCATCCACAAAAAAGGTGGAATAGGTAGAATACGGAAGACCGAGCCTGAGATAATACCAGGAGCAGCTTCCCGCCACATAAACAGGGCCGGTGCATACCGCACGTATATAGTCGAGATCGTCAAGGATATCCGAATAGATCCCGGCATGATAAGCCGTTGTATAGACGCCCTTGTGAGGGCCGTCGGAAATTTTTACGTCAAGAGACGCACCGGTGTCCGTGCCCACATGTTCCGCATCCTCCGCCGTGTAGTAGTCCTCAACGAAGAACCAGTTTTCCCGGAATGCCGCATAGGCGCCGTCCGATATGAGCGTAACGCACAGGGCCGACACGGCAAACGCGAAAGCGGTCTTGCGAAGCTTTTCTCCGTTTTTTTTCGGTTTTGCTCCGGAAGGGAGCCCGCTCCTCAGATTCTTCGCAAATTCCGAAATCAGGATCACCGCGCAGGGCAGACCGATCGCAAAACCGCTGGTGATCGAGGCTTCGGACGAGATGTCCACCACGACGGAATAGAAAAGCGCATAAAAGAGAAAGGCCAAAAGGCGTTTGTCATACCCGGGATCGAGAGCAGCGCAGCCAAAGGCGAGAAAAACGGGAAAAACCGGAACAAGCACCGTGAGCGAGATATAATTGCACGAAGGGGCGTTGATCCAAAAAGCGGCGGTAACCGCGATATACGCCGCGAAGATCAGAACCGCGCCCGTATACGGGCAGATGCCGCCGAAGCGTTTTTTGATCAGCACAAACGCCAGAACACATAAAGCCGCCGCCGACAGTACGGGTCCCGTTACCATAAAACCGAGCAGCAGCCGCGCCGGATCGAAGATCGGGCTGCCTCCGTCCGAATGGAAATCGTATTCGGAGTCCGTAAACATCTGAGGAAGATTTCTGAAAAACGCGTTGAAATCAGTGACCAGAACGAACGAAACGGCAAAAATAACAAAACAGACGAGTATCCCTATTGAAACGAAGAACCATATTCTGACGTCTGTAATAAAACCGTACGAAGAGACCTTTCCTTTTTTTTGGCGAAAGCGTACAACGGCAACAGATATGCTCCAAAGGAAATAAAGCACCGCGAGAGCCGGTTCACTCAGCACGGCGCAGGCAAAAATGAACCCGGCGGCTGCCAGCCGCAACATGCCGGGCCTCTCGGTGAGAAACAAAATCGAACAAAAGATCACCGAGAAAATGATCGCCGCGTTATAATAATTCAGCGCCTCGAACGTAAAATACTCAAACAGCATATACGATCCCGCTGCTGCGACCGCCGCAAAGCGGTAGCGACGGAGCTTCACATAAAGATAGCAATACACCGCGGCTTTTACCACGCAGTAGAACTGCCGAAAAAAAAGGATCACACCGTCGGCGGAACCAGCGAGCAGCAGATAGAGCTTCATCGGAACAAGCTGAAACAGCGATGAAAGCTGAGAAACGTGCCATTCATCGATAAACAGCCGGTCTCCGGCGAGAAGCCTGTAAGGGATCGTATAATAAAAGCTCTCGTCTACCGTCTGTATGCCCTTCCGGGAAAGATGCAGACAAAACGCAAACAGAACGACCCCCACGGCGATCGCGGCGACATCCGGAAGAAGATATTCGTTTTTTCTTTTTTTTGCTGCGGTATCCAAGCTTTCTTTTCCTCTTCAGCCGAAATAAGGCCTTTCGCCTCGGATTTTCCTTTTGATTGCCTTCAATCGGGTGTTCGAGCGGCCGACAAAATCACACACCTCGCAGATCCCGCAGTCCGGGCGCCCCGTTTTTATCACACTCTCCCGCATCCGCGCATACTTCTCGCCGTTGAACAGCTCGATCACGTTGCTCTCCTTCACATTTCCGAGCGTCAGCACGCCGCTGAAATCGCAGCTGCAAATGCCGACGCTGCCATCGGAATAGATCGCAATATCGGAAAAGGGCATCACGCAGGGATACTTTTGTTGGCGTACGGCCTTTTTATTTGGGGATAGCCCCCCTCTGTTGGAAAGCACCGCGTTCCGGTACCGTATTTCGACGATGATCTGAGTCCCGGAAAACTGCTCCGGTTCGTCGTTTACCTTTTCCACAAGCTTCCGGATGTTTTTATTCAGCGCGTATTCCTCGGTGTAGTTGTTGATGATGATTTTATCGACCAGCCCCCGAAATTCGTCGAGCTTTTCGGGCGTCAGCAGCGACCCGTTGGTGTAGATCTGTATTTTGGCGTCCGGCAAAGCCCTGCGCGCTTTCTCCAGCCGCTCGGTCAACAAAGGATCGAGAAGAGGCTCATTGTTGATGCACATGACCAGATTCGCGTTGAATCCCGCGTTTTTCAGATCGTCGATCGCCTTGTCAAAGATCTCCGGCGGCATCACGGTACGTTCTCTTTTGTCGAAAGCAGTGTTGGCGGGACAAAACGCGCAGGTGCCGTTGCATTTGTTGATCGTTTCAAAAGAAACGCACAATGGCAGCTTCGGTCCTTTCTCCGCGGAAAAATTCCGGATATAGCGCTTGATATACGGGTGCTGTACCGATTTTTGTACGGTAAGATAACAGTATGCACAAAACCGTGGGAAGGCCTTTTGCAGATAGAAGCCGGGTTTTCCAAAAAAGGATCGTATCTTCATTTATTTCTTTCTTTCCTTAACAAGATGCTTTTATGATTCGTTCAAGTATCAATACTATCTTTCCGGTGAAGTTTCCTCTGCCGCCCTGTTTTTGTTTTTGTATTCCTCTGACTTTCGTTCTTTCCTTGCAAAAGAAAACTTTTAGAAAACTGAGGATAAAGAAATGCATACCGTCTTTCCGACATCCTTAAAAAATCCGCTTCGACCTTGTGGCTGCGTATGTGGTTGCGAAGCTGCGGAATGGCGCAGCAGATGCAGCCGTCCGAAATCGTCAGGGATGCTCACCACGGGGCGAGGTGACAAGCTTCTCGCGGCACAGGGGTAACTCGTTCTTGGGCAGACAGACGCTAACGGTTTTGTCCGTAAGGACCTCAGCCCCGGTTCTTTTTGAACTCACTTGAGATCATATTTTGCTCTTATTTTTGGATACATATGGGAATAGAAAAAGGTACTCAAAAACTCTTTCAGTGCCGTAAAACCGTTGACGATAAAATTCAAAAATCCTTTTCTGGAAATAAAACTCAGTCCGTTGATAATCGTTGCTCGGGCAAATTCAAACGGTTTTCCGTTGGTTATCGCGGTTCTTTTGCTGAAGCTCTTCCATATGAACCAGTTTTTTACTACTTTCAGGTCTTTGTCCGGCACACGAGAATAATTGATCCCAAGGGTTTCCGTTTCGACAACGCGTGAAAGCTCCTCAAGACTTTGCGGTTCTTTCAATTTTTCTTCGTCGACCAAACGCTGATACAACTCCGTTCCGGGCAAGGGGGTAAAATGGAAAATCGATGACATACTGAGAGGAGCTTCGTTGATCAGTTTTGCCGTATCTCGAAGTTGATCCTCCGTTTCGTCCGGGAACCCGACGATGAAAGAACCAACTATCGTAAAGCCGATCTGATTTAACAATTCCAATGTCGGCTTTATGATATCATAGTTAATACCCTTATGGACCTGCCTTTGCATTTCTTTGGAACCGCTTTCTATCCCGAAATAGATCCATCGGCATCCTGCTTGATACATCAGCCGGTAGTCCTCTTCGTTAAAGAAGCCGAGCCTTAAATTGATACCCCATCTAAAGTGCAGCCCTTCCTTTTTAACGCGGGAACAAAAGTCCTGTAAGTCGGAGCGTTTTATGCACCAAAGTTCGTCAGAAAAAAAGACGCCATCCATTCCGTAATTCTCAATCAGGTATTTGATTTCCCTGATGACGATTTCGTTTGGTCGCTTTCTGTGAGTGCTTTTGTGGAAGGTGACATTTGAACAAAATGCGCAATTTCCCGGACACCCTTTGGAGGAATAGAGATAGAGCATCTTTTTACAGCCGAAATTCTGCGTCATGTATTTATTCGGATCCACTAAAGACCAATCAATATCAGGCAGTATTCCCAGATCGGTGAAAGGTCTGTCCGGATTGAGAATAACATTTCCGTCCTTTTTATAAGCGATCCCGAGCACGTCTGCAATGTCTTTGCCGTCAGAAAGGCGGTCTAATAATTCTTTCCACGTTTCTTCTCCCTCGCCGATGGAAACGATATCGACATAGTCGTTCGCAATGACAAGATCCAACTGCAGAGAGGGAAGCTGTCCTCCCCACACAACCGGCACCCCACGCTGCTTCAGTTCCTTTGAAATGGCGATGGCATCTTTTAATCCTCTTGATGACATGACGGAAATACCGGCAATATCAGGTGAAAACTCTGATAAGACCGTTTTTAGTTTTGTTTTCTCCACGCATCTGTCATAAAGCCTGACCTTATGGCCAAACTGCTCCAGATATGATCCAATAGAAAGCAATCCAAGCGGGTTGACCATTGTCAGGTTATAATATCCGATTGAGGGATTAATCAGTAAAACATTCATCGCTATTCTCCTGTTTGATCCAACATGCGTTTTACTTCAAAAAAACCATAGCCCACGTTCAGCAGGCGGCGGACGGCGCGGGCTTTGTCTTTCCCGGGGCTGTCGTCCGTGATCCGCGTTTTCTCCAACAGTACTATGATAACAGAATCTCGGTCGATGTCAAGGACGGAAACCGCGTTTTCGGCAGTTATTTCATCTGCGCCGCGAAAGCGCTGATACAGAAAAACCAAAAACGACGAACCGGAATTTGCCATTGGGATACATATTGAATCTGCCGTTTTTCCCAACGTCGCAGAAAGATCTGTCCGATCAGTCCGCCGCAACGTCGCTCTTGATAGTGGGTAGTCAGCCTTCTTTGGAAGCAATGAAAAAAAGAACCCATAGGGAATATTTGAAAAAAGACGGATTTTCTCCGGTTTGATAGTTTTGTATTGATCCCTTTGTGGAATACTCACAAAAAATCAAGCAGTCAAGCAGGGCATATCAGCCGGATGCAGATCTGTAAGCGCAAAAATCATATTCAATATTCAGTTTTCCGATCTGTTTTCGCAGCCCCTTGTCTTGTTGTATGATTGAACCGACGTGTACCGATCCGTACGCACGGCGATGTGAGAGGTCTGCTGCTCAACTAACGGGCAGCTACCCATTCGATCACGTGGCAAATTCGGTTTTTTCACACTAAACTTCATTCAAACACCGACATAGCCTTTCCGGCGAAGGAGTGCAGAAGCGGGTCGCCGTCGTAATACAGGGCAAGGATAAACGCCGCGAAGGCAAAAAACGAGGTCGAAGAAGCCCACTTGTTGCCAAACACAAACAGATATACGCATCCACGCAGCAAAGCGGCAGAGCAGAGCAGAAAAAAGGTATTATAACTCTCTCTTGCGAAACCTTCGCCACTGCCGGCTTTGTTTGTTTTGTTTTTCCCTGTTTTTTGTTTTTTTTGCACAAAGGAAAAACTATTGAAAAAACAGAAAATGAAAAAAAAGCATACCGTCGCGCAAACTGCCTTGAAGAATATCGCTAACGGCGGGAGGTTTTCAGCGAGGGAATACTGCGAAAGCGAAAAGCCTCGGTATAGTTTTATGAACCATGGAATAATTGACGTCCCCGAAAGCAAAGCGCAGACCCAAAACAGTTTCCCTGTTTTTTTGTTATGCGAGACAAGAGCGGAATGAGCACACAAAAGCAGAGGAAGAGGAAGGATCAGGAAATACTCCTCCGTGAACACGCAAGTCACCGTGCCTGCTATGGCGCAAAGCGGCAGACATACGCAGGGGCGTCCGATCAGAAGGACGGCTGCCGACAGAACGGTGAAAACAAACAGAGGAAGGATGGAGCTGAAATACTGACCGAACAAATATCTTCTGCCGGAATAATAATTTGCCGCGTATGCCGCCGTAGCGACGGCAAGAAGAATTGCGGCGGAAAGAATCTTTTTCCTCATACGCTGGTATTTCCCTCGGTCACACGTACGGGTCAAGGACCGTAAGTGCGTAGATGACAAAATAGACGGTAAAAGCAAAAGATGGGATGGCGGCAAAAACGTCGTTAAAGTACGCGAGCCCCTTGCCTTTTCCGCGGAAAACAATGTATAGTATCAGGATGAAAAACGACATGAAACCGTGAGAGATCCATCTTATCGAGTCGGTCGAAATGATTACGGAACAAAGCGCGGTAATTGGAAATACGGTAAGCGCGCAAACATAAAAAAGCATCATGCCAGTGTTGTTTTTTGTTTGTTTTATTCTGTTTAGGATAAAGCCTGCAAGGATAACGACGGCCGGTGAAATAACAATGAGAAGCAAACCGGCGTAGATGAACACTCTGTTATAATCCCCCGAGCGGTACAGCGCCAGATGCCCCTGTATCTGGAACCAGATCCCGTCCAGCAGGCGGAGAAGAAACGGGGAATCTTCCGTCACGTTAAAAAGATGGGAAACGTTGGCAAATATGTCGTAATTGCCGGAAACTTTGAGATAATCGTCCATTTCCGTGCCGTTGCTGAACAGCGCGTAATCAAAATATCTCGTCATTTCCGAACCGCGTTCCTTTATCAGCCGGTCAAAGGTATAGATGTCGTATCGGATGTTGTATTTATCGAAAATCATGAAATAGACAAAAGCACCTGCCGCGGCCGCGCATGAAACGGCAAAGACAACCATCCATATCTTTTTTTCTTTTTGTTTTTCCGCCGCAAGCGCTTCATAAAGCAAAAGCAGAGCGAAAAGGGGAGCGTAATTCAGCATGGCGCCGTAATGCACGGCAACACATAAAAACATCACGACGGGGATGAAAAACCTGCCCGCGCGGTTCTGAATGAGGAAAAGAACCAGAATGGAAAAAAGCAGCCAGTACACGTCGAGCATGCCGATCTCACACGAAAAAACGGCGAAGGTACATGAGCCTGTCATAAAAAAGAGCAGCAGCTTCATCGCTGCGGAGCCGTACTCCGTCTGTGTTCGGACACAGACGTACCATTTAGCGAGCAGAAACGCGGAGATGCCGAGAAGGAGCAAAAGCAGGATTGTTTCGAATACGGTCGCCGAACCTCTTGACGGGGTGTCGACAAAGATCCCGTACACTGCGCCGGGAAGGAATTTAGAGCAAAAGCCGAAAGAATAGTCAACACAATGAAAGAGATAGGCGACGTTCCCGATGGCGGGCAATTCGAATTTTCTTGCCGACGTAAATGCGTAAACGACAAGTACGGAAAAGAAAATGCCGGTAAATTTTATTAACTTTTTCCCGTCTTCCGCTGCACCTTTTGCTGACATCAAGGCAATCGTTCTCCCCGGTCTTATTTGTTATTTCAACGTCATGTATTCATACGTTTTTCTTATGCCTTCCTCAAACGGAACTGCCGGCAGAAAACCGCATTCTTCTCTTAGCGGCGATATATCGAAGGCGCTTTCCGGCAGCATATCTCCCCTGTACGTCAAGGCGCCGAACGCGGGAACGCAGGAACTGCCGCAGGCGTGAAGGAGCCGGTTTATAAAGCTTCGGAGGGGCGCGGCCTTCCCGCTCCCTATCACATAACGGGAAGACGGTCGGCCCTTTTCCGCGATAAGAAACAAGGCCTCGGCAACGTCGGCCACATAAACAAAATCATATAGCTGTACAGCGGATGTAAAAAGAAGAGGCTCGCTTCTTAATATTTTTTTTAGTACGGAATCAACAAAACCCTTCTCTGCCCCCGGTCCGTATGCATTGGTGAGCAAAGGACGGATGTATTCCACCCCAAGTTCGACCGATAACTTGCGGCACAAATCCGCGCCGTCCTTTTTCGCCGCCGAATAAGCGGTATCCGGTTGAGAAAAAAGCTCGGTGATCGAACCGAGATCCACAAATCTGCGGCAGCCGAGCCTTGCGGCCGCGGAAAGCGAAGCCGCGACGCCTTTCATGTTTTTCGCCTGTACACCGGGATCCTCTTTTTGGGGGCCGTCCAATCCACGCCATGCGAGAGAAATGAACGTGTCGTATTCCGTTCTCCCGGCCATATCGATCGTTTGACCGGCAGCGAAAACGTCGCAGGAGCGGTAAGTGACGAGTTCGCTTTCGTGGAGCTTCGCCGGCTTTCCCGGCAGATCAAGCGCGAGCACGTTCACGCCTCTGCGCGCGAATGTTTCGGTAACGTAACTGCCGATGAAACCGTCGGCGCCGGTAATAATAACGTTTTTCATATGCCGCTTTCTTTGGGATAACAGAAGCCCGGGCAGAACTTATCGGTTGTCCCACACTTTCCACGGTGCGCCGCCGCTTTGCCAAAGCTTTTCAAGCTTGTTTTTTTCTCTTAGCGTGTCCATACACTGCCAAAAGCCCCTGTGGACGTAAGCCTGCACCTGCCGTTCGTCTACAAGCTCACTGATGGTATGTCGTTCGAATTCGTCTTCGTCACCGCGGATATGGTCAAACACTTCCTTTTCCAGAACGTAGAAGCCAATGTTGATCAGATTGCCGTCAAAATCGGATTTTTCACGGAAATCAGTTACGGAATTTGTTGTCTTGTCTATTTCAAGCACACCCTTGGTCTGCCCGTAATTGTACACCGAAACGGTGGCGGTTTTCCCGTGGCTGCGGTGATAGGCAAGCAGCTCCGCAATGTTGATGTCCCCGACCGCGTCGCCGTAATTCAGCATAAAGGTCTCGTCACCCACATACTGCTGCACCCGTTTGAGTCTGCCGCCGGTCTGCGTTTCCAGCCCGGTGTCGATCACCGTGACCTTCCACGGTTCGGTGTTGCGGTTATGAACGATAATGCTGTCCGGAACGGTAAAATCGAAGGTGATGTCGGAGGTATAAAGAAAATAATCCGAAAACCACTGCTTGATCATATGCTGCTTGTAACCCGCGCATATAATAAACTCGTTGAATCCGTAATATGAGTATATTTTCATGAGATGCCACAAAATAGGCATCTCTCCTATTTCGATCATCGGTTTGGGCCTTTTTACCGATTCCTCGGATATCCTTGATCCGACGCCGCCCGCGAGTATGACGACCTTCATTTTATTCATCTCCCATGCCGATTTTATTCTCTATGATATAACGGGGCCGTCCCTTCGCCTCCTCATACGTTTTCCCGATGTAAACGGCGGCAATGCCGAGCAACAGGGTGTTGATCCCCGAAATCAATAAAAACAGAGAAGCGATCGGCCAATAGGGGAGCCCTTGCGTTCCTCCTCCGCCAAAGCAGCCGACAAGAAGAAGGATCGCTCCGGCAAGAAGCTCAAGCGCGCCGACGAGAGGAATGAGACGAAGGGGGGCGGTGCTGAACGAAACGATGGCGCTTGCCGCTAAAGCGAACAGGTTCTTTACGGAGTATTTGCTTTTTCCGGCAAATCTTTTTGCCCTTTTATATGTCACGACGGAGGAAGGGTAGCCCGTCAGCGGAAGGATACCGCGCAGGAAAAGATCTTTTTCGCGGAATTCTTCCAGCGACTTGGTTGCGCGTGCGCTCATAAGACGGTAATCGGCGTGATTGGGCACAAGCTCCACGCCGATCAGATCCATAAAGCGGTAAAACATCGACGCGCTCGTCCTTTTGAAGAAGGAATCGTTTTCTCTTGACGAGCGAACGCCGTAAACGATATCGGAACCGCCGTAGTACTCGTCTATCATCCGGTCTGCCGCATCCACGTCGTCCTGCAGATCAGCGTCCATGGTTATGACGAAATCGGCATGGGCGGAGGCAGCGCGAATGCCTGCCGCAAGTCCGTTCTGATGCCCGCAGTTTTTTGACAATTTCAGTCCCGAAACAAGCTGCGGGGCGCTTTTGTGGAATTCGTTTATCAATTGCCATGTGCCGTCCGAAGAGCCGTTGTCAACAAAAAGGATCTTGCTTTTTTCCGAGACCTTGCCTTTCGCGGCAAGATCTTTCATTTTTTGCGACAGCCGACGGAAGGTTTCCGGCAGGACCTCTTCTTCATTGAAGCAGGGGATCACTATGTATAAAGCACCGCATTCCATTTTTGTCATCTTTCTATTTGATCCTCTTTATTTTTTTGTCTGCTGAAAGAACAATAATATGCATATTATTTTAGATAAAACACTTATACAGAATCATTGTAACAATATCTTTTAATATTGTCAAGCACATAATTTTCTTCAGCTTCCGCGGCAGGAAACAGAGGCAATGGCAGGGTGAATGGCATTCACTTTCTTTTCTTTTTATGCGCATGCGGAAACTCAGGCAGAATTTCCGGTTGAAATATCGCGGTACTTATGATATCATCTGTTTTGAAAAACAAAGTCAAACCGTCCGAAAGAGCGCGGCCGTGTCCGTGCGGCCAAGCGGCAAAGCGCCCCGGACCGAAGCGCAGCGTGGTCCCCGGCTCCCTGCGAGGCGTTTCGCGGCGTGTTTTCTCTCCTATCAAATTCTGCAAGAAAGGCGGCCGCCTGTCCGACACTCTTTTCTTCTTGTTTGTGCCGGACCCACAACGACCGGTAAGGATCATCATATGTCCGGCGTTTTCCAAAGGGAACCGAAAACACCGAAGAACCGTAGCATTCCCAGGCAGGACATTGCGGCAGCGGTAATGATCGCCGTTTTTTTCTGTTGGTTTTTTTACCTTGTTCAGCGAGGTTTCAACACGGTGGACGAGGGATTTTACTATACGCTCCCCTGGAGGCTTCTCAACGGGGATAAGCTGTTTGTCGATGAATGGCACGTTTCCCAGCTCACTTCCCTGTTTACGCTGCTTCCCATGAAGCTTTTTTATGCTGTGACCGGCTCTTTTGACGGTCTCATTCTGTTTTTCCGCCGTTTTTATCTGCTGACGCACACCGCCGCCGCAGTATATCTTTATGCGGCCGTACGGCGGTACGGCTATCGTTCTTTGGGGGCGGTGACGGTTTTTTACGTATTCGCTCCGTTCAACATCTATGCGTTCAACTACTATAATATTTTTCTTATGCTTTCGGCCGTCATTGCCGCAGTGATCTTTTTCAGGGAAAAGCCCCGGCAGGCGGAATATGTCGCCTGCGGTTTTCTGTTCGCGTGCGCCGTTGTAGACGAGCCGTTTGTCGCCCCGGTATATTTTTTGTATACCGCGGCGGTCCTTTTTCTTAAAATCAGAAAGAAAACGGTTGTTCCCGAAAAATATGAACTGCTGGATTTCAGGATCTGGGGAATGCTGACCGTGGGCATCGTCGCCGCAATTGCGGTGTTTGTTCCGGTGTTTTTGTGCTTCACCGATCTCAGCAGACTGCCGCTGACGTTTTCCGAGTTATTCAACGATTCGGAGTACGCTTTTATTATGCCTGACGGCACCGTCTCGGTGCTTCGCTTCCTTGCGGATACGGTCAAATATTACGGAGCGCCCTGCACCGTCTGTTTCTTTTTGTGGTTTGTGCTTTGCGGCATCATAAAAAAGCGTGCGCGGAAGCTTTCTCCTGTTTTGCTTCCCGCGGCGTTTGTCATTGCCGTGGCGGCGAGCGTTTCGCTGCTGATCCGTGTGATGCACGGTTCGCCGATAAGATCGTCCGTGTACAGGCTCGTTTTGCTTTTCCTTGGCGGGGCGGCATTGTGCTGTATGAAAAAGAGAAACCCGAAGCTTACCGCCTGCTGGTTTTTCGGTTTCGTTTCCACAGTGTTGCTTGATATCAGCTCCGATGTGTCCGTCGCGTTCTTTTCCGGTGTTTCCGATATCGCGCTTATGCTCATGCTTCCCGACATGGCGGAGCAGGCGCGCAGCGATGCGGTTGCCCTGAAACGGTATTCCCGGTATGCACATCTTTCCGTCGCGGGGTTCCTTCGCATAAAAAAGGTCCCCGCAAAAGCAAAGCTCGGCGTGGCTATGCCCTGCGTCATTTTCGCGTTCGTGTGCGCTTTATGCCTCACTGTGTCGGCAGGCTCAGCGTTTTATTACTTTGCGGAAACAAGTACGTTGACCGTTCCCTCCGCGTTCAACGTAACGCTTGCAAGCGGGCCTTATAAAGGCATCCGCACAACGGAAGAAGTACGCGCAGTGTATGAGGGCGAGCTGCGCGACTACGCCATGATCGCCGAAAACTCCGAGGGCGGATACCTGTATGTGATCAGCGATGAATCGTGGCCCTATATTTATGCCGGAATGCCCTGCAGCGCCTATTCGACGTGGTTTGTGGACCAGGATTATTATTTCCGGCAGCCTGTTTACTGGAGCATCTTTCCCGAAAAGCTCCCGGCGTATATGTATCTGCCGAAATACAATCGTTTTAAGCAAAACAAGGAGATCATTCTGAACGACGCGCTGCGGTTCGCTTCCTGCTGCTGCGAATGCGAAGTGACGGAAACCGAAACGGGCTATATGATAAAAACAGGAGAATGGCATCTGGACCGCCTTGCGGATTTCAAACCCGACTATAATGAATTTGAGTAGCGGCGAAAAGTGTTCCGTTCTTCTGAACAAGCCGACCGGGGCGGTCTTTGCGCTGCGGTCCCGTTTACGGGAAGCGACGGAGCTGATCCGCGCCGTTGAAAAAGGGACCGGACGGGCAGGAGCGCACCGGACAAACCGATGTGCTCCATTCGCGGTTGACTTTTTTATTTCAGTATGATAAATTGATTGGTACAGAAAAAACAGTGGGAAATCGTTTTTTTTCTGCGGGACCAGTCGAAAAGCCGTTATGAGAACAGAAGAGCCTTTCCCGGTCGGTTTTTCCGCCCGTTCGCGGAGCGCTGCACGCAAAAAAACCGACAAAGAAGCTCAGGAAGGAGGCGTTCGGTTGAAAAACGTGTATTTCGTGCTCGCCAACCAGAGGATCGGATATTCCATGTATCTGCCGTATGCTTCCGGTTGCCTTGCCGCTTACGCGTGGCAGTCCCCACAGATCCGCGAAGAGTTCCGCTGCGCCGGTTTTTTTTACAAACGGGAACCGATCGCGGACGTGATCGCCGAAATGGACGACCCGGACGTGGTGGCTTTCTCCAGTTATATGTGGACGCGTGAATACAACGTTCTCCTGGCCCGCGCCATCCGGGAAAAGTATCCCGATTGCCTGCTGGTGTTCGGAGGGCACGAGATCGCGGAACAGGCGAAGCCCGACGAGCGGTTCCCGGATGCCGATCTCTTCATCGTCGGCGAGGGAGAAGAACCCTTCCGCGAGATCCTGCTGGCCCGCTGCGGCGGGAACGATTATTCCGCCGTGCCGAACATCGCTTACCGGACGGACGCCGGACTTGTTTTTACCCCTCAAAAAACGTACGATACGTTGGACTACCCCTCGCCGTATCTGACCGGGATGTTCGATGAGATCATCGCGCGGGAACCGGGCGTCGATTTCTGTATCACGATCGAGACCAACCGAGGCTGCCCGTACCAGTGCGCGTATTGCGACTGGTGTTTCACCTCATCCATTCGCGAGTTCCCGCTGGAAAAGGTCTTCGCCGAAATAGAATGGTGCGCGCAGCACCGCATCGACTACGTCTACTGCGCCGACGGGAATTTCGGGATCCTTCCGCGGGACTATCAGATCGCGGAATTTGCGGTCAACGTAAAAAAACGCTGCGGTTACCCGAGAGTATTCAATGCGTGCTACGCAAAAAACAGCAACGAAAACGTATTCCGCATTTCAAAACTGCTGTTCGACAACCGGATGAACAAGGCTATTACGCTGGCGTTTCAGACGCTGTGTCCCACAGCGTTGGAAAACATAAACCGGCAAAACTTTACGCTTGAAAAATTTTCTGAGCTGATCGACCGTTATAATCAATGCGGGATCCCCACATACACCGAAATGATCCTCGGCCTGCCCGGCGAAACAAAGCAGAGCTTTTGCGAAGGCATCTGCCAGTTGGTGGAAGCCGGTCAGCACAACGCCCTGACCGTATACGACTGTCAGGTGTTCCCCAATTCCCTTATGGGCAACAAAACGTACCAGGATCGGTTCGGGATCGAATCCGCCCATGTGAAGCAGGTCTATATCCATCTTCCCGCTCCGGGGGACGATGAGATCATCGAATATACCGATATGGTGACCGCCACGAAAGACATGTCCTTTGCCGACATGGTGGATTCGCTGCTGTTTTCCGTCTGTGTGCAGTGCTTTCACCACATCGGCATGCTGCGTTATTTCGCGATCTTCGTCAGGCGGGAGCTGCAGGTCTCCTATTATGTTTTTTATTCCTCTCTGTTCGATTATATCGAAAATGCGGAGGGCACGCTGATCCACTCCCTGCTCCGGCAGTTCCGGGCGGAATGCACCGATCTTTCCCGGGGGGAATGGACGTATTTCAACGAAAAGTTCGGCAACATCGGGTGGTACTACGAAGAGGGCCTGTTTATGGAGCTCGCCAGCGAGCTGGATCGGTTCAGCGAAGAGATACGGCCTTTCCTCGCTTCGTTCCCGATCGAAAAAGACCTGCTGGAAGAGCTGTGCCGGTACCAGAAATTCGTGATCCGGCAGGCGGGCCAGACGGTTGTGAAAGGTTCGTTCCGGTACGATTTTTTCCGCTATTTTTCCTCTAACGATCCGCGCAGTTATGAAAAACTCAGAAAGATCGGCAACGAACTGGAAATAACCGTTCCGGAATTTGTTCCCTGCTGGCAGGATTACGGAAAGGTCATGCTTTTCGCCAAGAAAAAGGGCGCCACGCTTCTGACGACCGATCCGGCTCACGTTCGCATCACCTATGGCGGAAGAACGGCGGAGCAAGCCGGTCTGCCGCCGCTGCCGGTCCGGCAGAATGGAGGGCAAACGATGAAAACCGAACGCAGCTGACCGGCTCCTTCTTTTTTAAACATATTTGCTTATTCAGAAAGAGGCTTCTTATGCAGATCGCTTGCAACCGGCTGGACCGGTTATTTGCCATGCACCAGACCGAATACGAGAAAAAGGCAGTCGAGGTGCTGCGCTCCGGCTACTATATCATGGGGAAGGAAACCGCCGCGTTCGAACGCGAGTTCGCCGCGTTTTTGGGCGGCGGGTTCGTCATCGGCGTCGGCTGTGGGCTGGACGCGATCCGTATCGCGCTGCACGTGCTGGGCGTTGGGGCAGGAGACGAGGTCGTTATACAGGGCAACACATTCATTGCGGCGGTGCTTGCGATTTTGCAAAACGGCGCGACTCCCGTTTTCGCGGAGCCGGACGACGGCTTCAGTCTGTTCGCCGGCAGCATCAAAAAGGTCCTCACCGAAAAGACAAAGGCGGTGATCGTTACCCATCTGTATGGCATGATGACGCCGATGGCGCCGATCGTTGCCCTTTGCCGTGAACGGGGGCTGCTGCTGCTGGAAGACGCGGCGCAGGCGCACGGCGCGGCGGACGGAGGGAAAAAGGCCGGTACCTTCGGCGACGCGGGCTGTTTTTCGTTCTATCCCACGAAAAACCTCGGCGGATTCGGAGACGGCGGCGCGATCTTCGTCAGGGATCCCGTTTTGGCGCAAACGATGCAGACCTATAAGAATTACGGCAGCGATCACAAATACCACTATGCGATGGCAGGAATCAATTCCCGGCTGGACGAGATGCAGGCGGGGCTGCTGCGCGTTCGTCTGCGCCATCTGGATGAGATCAACGCGGATAAGGCGGCCGCGGCGGATCATTACACGGCCAACCTGCAAAATCCTTACGTCGTCAAACCGGTCCCCGCAAAAGGGACGGACTGCGTATGGCATCAGTACGTGATCCGCTGCGAAACGCGGGACGAACTGGCGGCGCATCTGCGGGAAAAGGGGATATCGACGGATATCCACTACCCCGTACCGCCGCACCTTTCCGACGCATGTCGTTTTCTGGGCGTAAAAAAGGGCGATCTCCCGCTCACCGAGCGTCTGGCGGAAACCGTATTATCGCTTCCGCTGTACGTCGGCATCTCACGGGAGGAGCAGGACGAAGTAATCCGGGCGATCAACGGTTATCGTCCGGTGCAATAACAAGGAGTTTACAAAAAATGGATCGATCTTTCGGCGGGTTCATCCCGCTGCCCACCTTTACGGAAGAGCGGGGCAGTCTTTCCGTCGTCGATTTTGCGGAATTTGCCCCTTTTGCCGTTAAACGGTTTTTTTATATTTACGGCGTCCCTTCCGACGCCGTACGCGGGAACCACGCGACTTACAGCCCGGAATTCATCATATGTATTTCCGGCGGCTGCCGCCTGCGCCTCCATGACGGGGATCGGGAGACCGCCGTTACGTTCTCTTCCCCGCGGGAAGGGTATTACGTTCCCCCGTTGACGTGGCGTTCGCTTGACGGTTTTTCCAAAGACTGCATCCTGCTTTGCTTCTCGGACCGGCCTTACAGCACCGGGGATCTTATCGAGAGCTTTACGGAGTTTCTGGCACTGAAGCGGGGATCTGATATGTAAACGCTGTATTTTTGCCGCAACTTTGTTCTGTGGTTTTTACGAAAATGAACAAAAAATGAACAGCCGTGTTTTTGGTGGATTATTTGCATTTTTTCAACAAAGATATGGGTGAATGTTTGTTGAAATTCACAATTGCAGTTGCCTGCAAATGTTGGTAAAATAATAATGACTATAAGTCTCATTGGGGCAGTATGCCCTTTTGAGGCGTATCAGGAAATATCTGCGAAGGAGAGATTTTTCATGACAAGAAGAAAAGCCTACGCGCGGAAGGTATTGAGCCTTGTATTAACGGCGCTCATGTGCCTGTCCGTCTGCCTGCTGGACTGGTCGGCGCTTGTGCCCGAGGCCGAAGCCCAGAGCAACGGCAGCCACAGCTTCCGGATCCAAGCTAACGTTGACGATTCCGACGGTGACGCCTGGATGTCGATCTCCATCAGCGGCATCGGCAGCTTCAGCGTCAGCTGCGGCAGCGGCGGCTGGCAGACGTCCACCACCTGGAGTTCTACCAGCTGGCCCGGTACGTGCAGCGCGTCCGGCGGCACCACTAACCCTGACGTTCGTATCTATTGGTATTGTCAGGTGTATAACAACAACAGCGGCGGTTGGGTGAATATCGCCAGCGGTACCTGGGATGATTTCCGCGGCAAGGACGGTTCTGAAGATCGTTCTGCCAGTTACAGCTCCGGCAACGTCGGCACCGGCGGCACGCCCTATGTCGATGCCATCTCCTGGTCGACGAACAACACGTCCGTCACCGTGCCCACTTCCGGCACCGCCACGCTGGGCAACACCGCCATCCAGAAGGACCAGTACGGCGTGGCGTGGGGCGGCAACCCCACCTACTCGCTGAGCTCCACCCCCACGGGTATTTCCGTCGCCTCCTCCGGCGGCACCGGCACCATCAGCGTGACCAACGCCGCGAAGGACTGGGTCTCCAACAACAAGGACGGCACCACCTATCAGCGTACCCTGACGCTGACGGCCACCAGCTCCGCCAACAGCAAGACCTGCACCAAGACGATCACGTTTACCAACTGCCAGTATTATCTTGATCTGAACGGTTACGTGACGAACGAATATCCCCTCAATTATGGCAGCTCCGGCAGCATCAGCGGTTACGGCACGGTGGACGTCTATAACCGCGGCAGCCGTGTGGCCGACGACGTGGCGGATTATTATACGGCGTTGTACTACGGCACCAGCTATTCGATCTCGGACCGCAAGGACGCGACCGGTATGATCTACGACGGCGTGTATTCCGGTTCCCTGTCGGGCACGATCACCGGCGCCACGACGGTGGTGCTGAAATACCACAAGGCGTATTCCACGCTGACCGTCAAACCCAATTCCGGCACGTGGAACAATTCCACGTCAGATCAATCCTTCACAAAGGTCTACGGCTCCACCCAGTCCGTGCCGCTGCCCACCAAGAGCTACTGGACCTTCACCGGGTGGGAAAAGAGCAGCACGTTCAACGGCTCCGGCTTTAACGCCAACGCCGCGTTCACCTATACCTATTCCACTGCGAATAACAAGACCGATACCATCACCGCCACGTGGAAGAGGGATATGTCCGCGACCTATCATTTCTACGCCGCGGACGCCGCTACCGATCAGACGGTCAAGCGGACCGCCACTGTGTATAATGCCACCACGGAGAAGGCGTTTACCACTCCTTCCTCTTCCGAAGCCCCCACTACGGTCAGCAAGTTTGACAAGACCTGGACCCTGAAGGGCTGGTCCACCTCCGCGACGTCGACCCTGCTGGGCGGCGCTACGGCTGCCGCAAACGTCGGCATAGGCACTTCCCATAACGTGTCAACCACGACCGCGACGTCGAACTATGCATTCTACGCGGTATACGCGCTGGCCACCACCAAGTTCAAAGCCAATTATAATTATTATGCCGACGAGGCCTCCTCTTACAGCTATCAGCAGAAGGAGAAGACCGTGAACGGCGACGCAACGACCGGCGTGATGGACGTGCCGGCGGTGACGGAAGACGGCGCCAACAGCACCATTGCGCGTTACTTTACCAAGGACGGCATCGTGTATGAGCTGCAGGGCTGGTCCCTGACGCAGCCTTCGGCGCTCGGTCAGGGCACGGCGACCATCGCTTATAACGCCTCCACTGCCACCCTGAACGTGCCCGGCGCGGGTACGCCCACCTCCAACGCAAATATGACCCCCATCGAACTGTATCCCGTCTATACGCAGTACGCGACGGCTATCCACGCGCACTTCAATTACTACACGGACGGCGAAGCGCCCACGTTCCTGGACGTTTCCGGCCGCGCGATGGGTACGAATACTTCCGGCACCGTGAAATTCCCCGACAGCTCCAACGTGGCGACCTCCTATACCAAGGACGGCGTTACCTATACTTTGGTGGGTTGGAACGCGGCTAACAATACAGAAGACTACAGCCCGTTCAACACGTCGGTCACGCTGGCCGTGAAGGCGAATCCGGCAACCGATTACTATACTTATTATCCGGTGTATGAATGCACCACCACCGCAAGGTACTATACTTATACCGCCGCCGGCGCGCGTACGTCCCTGACCAAGAGCACCACGCTTATAAAATATGATACCTTCAGACCCACCGCCATGGACGTGACGGTTCCCACCAGCGGCTTCAACAAGACCATCACGCTGAACGGCAGAACCTTCACCTTCAGCGGCTGGCGGACGGATACCACGACAAACCAGGCGGCAACGGTAGCCACTACGGTGACCAGCGAGAACCACGCGACCCGCGACGCCGAGTATATCTATCACGCGATCTATCAGAACGACGTGCTGGCGCTGAGCTACGATACCACGCATTCGGGCATTACGGCTGTTCCCACGCCCGCCACGCAGTATAAGACGCAGTATATCAGCACCTCCACGGGCGCGACCGCGAGCATCAACAACGTGGCGGAGATCACGTTTGATATCAACCCGAACGGCGACGTACCCGCCAAGAAGGGCTATACCTTCATCGGCTGGGGTAACAACGATTCCGAGTCGGAGACCTATGATTATGCCAAGACAGGCGTCACGCTGCAGACCCGCATCGACAAGACCCTGTATGCGCGGTTCAGCGTGAACAACCAGACCGTTACCTTCAAGTATTATGACGGCAGCGATCTGGAGGGCGGCTACAAGACCTTGACCAAGCAGGTCTCCTACGACGATCTGCTGCGCGCCGATACCAACTCCAACACCAGATACGTCGTCACCGCTCCCACCGTGAAGATCCTCGGCAAAGACAGGCTTGTGAACACGAGCAACATCGTCCATGCCAACGACAAGTACCATCTCGTGTTCAAGGAGTGGGTGCGTACAGACGGAAATGACGGCTACAAGGCAGTGCTCAATCCTGTTTCCACAGAAGCGCTTTCCGGCACCTCCTTTGCCGCCAAGTTCAAGAACGTGGAAGACGATATCACCGTTCAGGCGACTTACAACGCGTTCCCGCACCATTATGAGTCGCTGACCAACGCCGAAGTACAGGCGCTTCCTGTCAGGTATAATCCCGACCATGACCAGACGGCGGCGAAAGACGCCACCTGTACGGCGGACGGCTATCAGTTCCTGAAGTGCGTGGACTGCGGCCACGTCTATAAGAAGATCCTGCCGAAGTTCGACCACAAGGATGAGCAGGGCAACCCCGTTGTGACCTACTCCGGTTACAAGGCGCCCACCTGCGAAGGCACCGGTAAATATGCCACTGCCTCCTGCGCGCTTTGCGGCGATACCGTGAGGATGGAAGATAATATTTCCATCCAGTATTTTGATATCGTAGACGGCGCTTATGTGAAGGTCAATTCTGCCGACGGTATCATTCCCGCTGCCGGGCATGTCTGGCCGACGGTGCCGGAGACGGCGCCCGCCACGGGAACGGACGCAGAACCGCTTCCGGAAGGAGTTGAGTGGCACGCCGCCAACTGCACGGAGAACGGTTATTATCTGTGTACCTGCGCGAACAACTCGCTGCATACCATGAAGGTGGAGACCAACGAGGAGACCGGCGAGCTGTATGAAGCGGCGCTGGACCACGATCCGGTCGTTACGCCGGAAGTTCCCGCCACCTGCACAACGGACGGTATGTCTGAAAAGAGCGTGTGCCGCCGCTGCAGCTTTGTGATCGTGGATTCTTACGTCATCCCGGCGCTTGGCCATAACACGGTCAAGGTCCTGGCAAAGGCGCCCACCTGTGAGGATGCCGGCAACATTGAATACTACAAGTGCACCAATGAGGGCTGCGGCAAGTATTTCACCGATAAGGCCGGTACGAATGAGATCGCCCTGTCGGCCACCGTGCTGAACGCGCTTGGCCATGATTGGGTGGAAACGACCGAACAGTCCGCCACCTGTACCACAGCCGGTCATACGGCAGGTATCGCGTGTTCGCGCTGCGGCAAGGTTCAGGAAGGCAGTTCCGCCGTGGAAACGCGGCCGGCTCTCGGCCATGACCTTGACGACGGCGTACATCACGATTCGCCCAGCGGTAAGGCCTGTGTGGATCCCGGTTATACCGTCTACACCTGCCAGCGTGACAACTGCGATTACACGGAGACCGTGTATGACGAGTTGGCTGACCACGTAGAGAAAGAGATCGCGGCGGTTCCCGCCACCTGCACCGAGATGGGTAAATCCTCCTATAAGGTCTGCGACGTCTGCGGCAAGGTGCTTACCAACTATAAGTGGCTGCCGGTTACCTCTCACAAATATACTGTGGTAGTGACGCCCGAAACGCCCGCCACCTGCACTGCTGCAGGCGTCAGCGCCAAGATGAAGTGCGCCAACTGCGACGCCACCATCGGCGGTGATCCCATTGACGCTCTCGGCCACAACTACAGCGATTGGGTCATAACGGCCGCCACCTGCGAAGTCGACGGTTCTCAAACGAAGTTCTGCAGACGCTGCGGCGATACAGTGACCGAGGTGATCGAGCATACCGGCCACGTGGCGACGGAGACCGATGCGGTTCCTGCGACCTGTACCGAAGAAGGTAAGACGGAAGGTACCGTCTGCGAGAAGTGCGGCAAGGTGCTCAGCGGCTGTGAGCCTGTGGAGATGATTCCTCACGATTTCGGCGAGTATCAGATCGTAAGAGAAGCCACCTGTAAACTGGCAGGTCTGAAGTACAAGGAATGCTCTATGTGCCACTTCAAGGTATACGAGCAGATCGAAAAGCTTCCGCATACTGAGACCGTCACAAAGGAAGGGGTTTCTGCAACCTGTACCGCCGCCGGTCTTACCGCTGAGATCTCCTGCTCCGTATGCGGCGAGGTGATCCAGGCGCAGACCAGCATCACCAAGCTGGAGCACGTATGGCAGACTATTCCTCAGGTCAATCCGACCTGCACCGCAAAGGGCACCACGGCCTATGAGAAGTGCGTCAACTGCCAGACGCGCCTGTCTGAACCCAGAGATATTCCGGCAACGGGACATCAGTGGGGCGAGTGGCAGCTTGTAAGCGCGGCTACCTGCACGGCAGACGGCGCCCGCGTACGGTATTGTACGGTGGAGGGCTGTCCCGCAGCTACGGAAATCAAAGACGCGGATGCCCAGCAAAAGGTGCTGACCAAGCTTGGCCACCACATGAGCAAGGTTGACGCGGTTGAGCCCGCCTGCGGTGTGGAAGGCAACGTGGAATACTACGTCTGCTCTCGCTGCAAAGGCAAATTCTTCAAGGATGCGGCAGGTACAGAAGAGTATACTGCTGATGAAATCGTCGTTGGCGCTCTTGAGCATGTTTGGGGCGATATAGTTGTTACACAACCTACCTGCACCGAGCAGGGTTATACCACAAAAACTTGCGAACTCTGCGGCGCGACGTTGGATTACGATTTCGTTCCGGCAAACGGCCACACCGGCGGAACGGCAACCTGTATCGCGAAAGCGGTCTGCACGGTTTGCGGCGTTCCCTACGGCGGATACGGCGAGCACAATTATGTGACGGAAGAAACTTATCATGCGGCGAACTGCCAGGAGCGCAGCGTCATAACCAAGCATTGCACCGTCTGCGATAAGGTCGTCAGCACCACCGAAGGCAGTTATGGTCCTCACCATTATGATTATGACAACGCAGTGATGATTCAGGAGCCCACCTGTACGCAGAACGGCATCTTTGAAGCTTACTGTTCGGATTGCGGCGAGTCGACGACATTCACGATCTCCGCAATGGGACATGAGGATGCTGACGGCGATGGCTTATGCGATGATTGCGGTGCGTCCATGAGCGCGTCCACCGATCCCGGCGAGGCCAGCAACAAGTGTGACAAGTGCGGCAAGGATCACGGCGGTAAGCAAGGTGGATTCTTCGGTTATAACGGATTTATCTGCCGACTGATCGCGTTTTTCCGCATGATCAAGAATTTGTTCAGCAAGTAAGCTGAACCCGGGGACCCGGCGTTCCCGACAGGACAAAAAAGAGCTCCTTCGCGCGTATAGCGTGGAGGAGCTTTTTTGATAACAGCAGGGCATGCGCCGCTGAATCGTTCGTCCTGCACTTGAATATATTGACAACAAAAACGAAATCAATATAATAGAAATATAAAAAAACGATCGTTCAGCAGAATGACAGGCGTAGAAAAATGCCGTGGAAAAGGTGGAAAAAGTGAATGGAAATCCAATCTGTGAACACATTTTATCGCGGAAAAAATGTGTTGGTCACCGGTCATACCGGTTTTAAGGGGACCTGGCTGTGCAAGGTGCTTTCCATGATGGGAGCGAACGTATACGGATATGCTCTGTCTCCCCAAACGGATCCAAGCATATACAGTATTTTGCGAGGGGATGACTGGATCCGTTCCGTGAACGGTGACGTCAGAGATTTCGATCGTCTCAGCGTGTGTGTAAAAAAAGCGGCGCCGGAGTTTGTTTTTCATCTGGCAGCTCAGCCGATCGTCCGGGAATCGTATCGCCATCCGCGGGAAACTTACGAAACCAACGTGATGGGTACTGTCAACCTGCTGGAATGCGTCCGTCATATTCCCGGGGTCCGCGGGATTTTGAACGTTACTACGGATAAGGTATATGAAAACGAAACCGACAAAACGCACGCTTTTACCGAGGACGAAAAACTGGACGGGCACGACCCATACTCCAATTCAAAAAGCTGCTCGGAATTGGTGACCCACGCTTATCAAAAATCCTTTTTTTGCGGAGATCGTCCTGTCGCGGTTTCTACCGCCCGTGCAGGCAACGTGATCGGAGGCGGCGATTTTGCCGTTGACCGTCTGATCCCGGATTGCGTCAGAGATACCATCCGCGGGGAACGGATCCATATTCGCAACGCTGCGGCAACACGGCCGTACCAGCATGTGCTGGAGGTGGTTTACGCATATCTCCTTATCATGATGAAGCAAACACAGAATATCCATCTGCAGGGCTGGTATAACGTCGGTCCCAATGAGGGCTGTACCTCAACGGGCAAGCTGGCGGATATGTTTGTGGAAGCTTGGGGAGGAGACGCCGGATGGGATAAGCACGAGGATCCGAACGCACCTTATGAAGCAACGTCATTGTCGCTGGATTGCACCAAAATCAAAACAATGCTCGGTTGGCAGCCGGTTTGGTCTTTGCATGACGGTGTAAACGCCACAGTGGAATGGTATAAGGTCTGGCATGAAAACGGGAATTGCGCAGAAGCGACGGAAAACCAGATCGACGCATATGTACGCCAATGGGCGCAAAAGATCGTTTGAACGCAATAAAGAGAAACCTTTGGCGCTTGCTGCATTTTTTGGTTTGACAAGCAGAGCGAT
Organism: Clostridia bacterium; assembly: GCA_017428085.1. GTDB lineage: Bacteria > Bacillota > Clostridia > Oscillospirales > Acutalibacteraceae > RUG806. The sequence goes on from JAFRRP010000039.1 coordinate 66,111, forward strand.
CAATGATATACTAAAATGAATATAATGTTAAAAGTCACAACAGGTAAAGCAGATGGCGGATCGGAACGATGAGGAACGCGAACGGTTAATTGAAGAGCGGGACTTGCTGAAAGAAGAAAAAAGCCGCGCAGCGGAACAAAAACGTCTGGAGGCGGAAAATGCCGCCAGAAAGGCTGCCGCACGCCATGCGGTTGTTTCCGCTGCATCCAACGTTTTCTCCGCAGTCAAAACGGCGGCTAACAAGACCGGCAACATGGCCGACGCGGCGAAAGAACACGGCCGGAAAGCCTTTCGGTGGGGCAAACAGGCAGAAAAAAAAGTCTACGCCGGTCTTTCGTGGTTTTTCAAAAAGCTGTGGATTGTTTTGACGTCATTTGCCGAAAAGCGCTGGTCTGTTCCTGTATTTATCGTCGTTGTGCTGTTGGCCTACGTGGGCATCACGTATTTATGCGGCTATAAGCTTTTTAGGTTGCAGGCAACCCCACCCACCTTTCAGTTTTACGTCTGTGATTACAGCGTAGGGTTTTGCTCACGCCTGTTCGTGGGCGCGGTGATCGCGCTGTTCGCCGATAAAGTAACGGTGGCGCTGATGAGTCTGATCATCAATATCGCCGTCAGTGTTTCGCTTGTTTTGCAGGCGGTGATGGCGGGCCTGCTGCTGAGAACGGCGCTGAAAAACAGGTCGTTGCCAGCCGCCGTGATCGGTTTTTTGTTTATGACCAACCCGCTGGCCGTTGTGGAGAATATGTCCGCGCCGGGGTTGCTGGACGTTTATCTGCTGATGCTGTTTTTCGTGTGGCTGGCGTTTTTGAAAACGCCGCTGTGCGCGGTGGTAACGCCGGTCGTTTGTGTGGTCGGCATGGCGATCCACTACGAGTTCTTGTTCAGCTTTCTCCCCCCCATGCTGACGCTGCTATTTTATTATGCGTTTTTCGCGGAGAAAAAACGTGTGCGCGTCGGTCGCTGGCTGGCATTTGCCGGCGGCAGCGCCGTATCGGCGGGTTCGTTCTGCTATCTGGTTTTCCTTGCCAAGGATCACCTGAAAATGACATCGGATGAATTCTATCAGCATATGCTGTCCCGGTTCAGTCTTACCGCGGCCGAACGCGAGGCATATACGTTTTTAATGGGCGCGCCGATTTTCAGGAATTATTTTGATTACTATATTTTCGGGCAGTATCAGGGCCACGATTACTTCGAAAACATCGGCGATTTTTTTACATTCCTGAAAAACTGGACCTCCGCGGGTTTCAACGCCACCATGCTGCGCAAGGATATGATCCTGTTCTTGCCGGTGCTGCTGTTGACTGCAGTGATATGGATCGCCTGCGCCAGGCGGGAAAAAGGGTTTCGGAAACTGCCGTATATTTGTTTTATCGGCCAGGCGCTGGTGCTGGTGCCGGAGCTGATCATTTCCACTGACATCTGGCGCTGGGTCTCTGCCGCATTGCTTGCCCAGTTCTTTGTTTTCGCTGTCGTTTATCTCGATAAAAACGCCCCCTTTCACAGGCTGGCGGACGGAACGAAACTGAAACCTTTTGCCGGGGGCCTGGCGTTTGTTGCGGCGGCAGTTTACTGCGTTTACTGTTTGACTATTGTTTAGAAGAGGGTACCGTTCTGAAGCTTTCCATCATTATTCCCACAATCGATGAATATGAAGACGTCAAAACTGTGGTGGGACAGATCTATGAGTCCTGCTGCCACGGGGATATCGCGGAGATCAAACTGATCCATAACGACGAGTCCACGGAGAATTATATCGCATACCTCCGATCGTTTCAGGAATTGTTTCCGGAGGTCACGATCGAGGTGATCCGGCAGGAACGCCCCGGGATCGGCGCCGCGGTATACGACGGTTTTTACTCGTCGACCGGCGATTACGTCACAGCCATCGGCGCGGATATGGAAAACGACCCGCGGGATATCGCGGCGATGATCGATATGGCGAAGCAGCATCCGGGCGCCGTCGTCACGGCTTCACGTCGGCTGCGTCGCGGAGATTTCGCGGAATATCCGGCCGTCAAACGGTTCTTCAATATCACGTTTCAGACGGTGTTGCGTCTGTTGATCCAAACGAAGCAGAGTGACATTACGTATATGTTCCAGTGTACGCCGAAGGAACTGCTGTATCAGTATGACTTCAGTGACAGTGTGAACACATTTATCCTTGCGCTGGCGCTGTTGCCGGAGATGTACGATATCCCGTTTTACGAGGTCCCCTCAAAAGTGGCGACGCGTCAGCACGGACAGTCGCATCTGACGCTGCAGTATTACGCAGGCTTTTTGCGGGAAGTATTCAGAATGATCAGGAAGCATGGAAAAAGGTGAGTCCATCATGAAAAACGTCTATATGGTGCAGCCTTGCGACGTAAGTGGGATCGGCGAAAACGAGTCCACTTATCTTCCCTATGCATCCGGACTGCTGGTGGCGAACGCGTTTCAGGATGAAACGGTAAGATCTCACTGCCGGTTTGGTCGGTTTGTTTACCGGAAAGAAAATATTGATGATGCCATCGCTTCCTTTAACGATCCTATTGCCGTCGGGTTTTCCACCTATATCTGGAATTATGAGTATAACAAGGAATTTGCCCGCAGACTGAAACGGAAATATCCCGACTGCATCACGGTGTTTGGCGGACACAACGTCCGCATGGATTCCTGCGAGCAGCTGGAGGAGTACCCGTTTATCGATTTTCTGGTCCACGGGGAAGGGGAGATCGCCTTTGCCGATATCCTGCTCCATCAATGTACCGACGGCATTTTCGCGGATATCCCGAATATCTCCTACCGGGCAAACGGCATTCCCGTCAAAAACCGAGCCGAAAGGATCTGTACGCTTGATTATCCTTCGCCGTATCTGGACGGCTGGTTTGACGATATTTTAAAAAACGACCCGATCCGCTTTTCCGTTTTATTTGAAACGAACCGCGGCTGCCCGTTCAAATGTGCCTACTGTGATTGGGGCAGCCTTGGCCTTACCATGCGCCAGTTCCCCATCGAGCGCGTTTATGCGGAGCTGGACTGGTTCGGCGCCCACAACATCGATTTCTGCTTCTGCATCGATTCCAATTTCGGTATGTTCCCGCGGGATTATGAGATCGTGGACGAGTTTTTGAGGGTCAAAGAAAAATACGGCCAGCCGGAGGTCTTTAAATGCTGCACCACCGAGGGCGGCGGGGAAAAGGAATTTAACATCAACAAAAAGCTGAACGACTGCGGTATCTTCAAGGGCGCTTCGCTGGCGCTGCAGACGCTGGCGCCGGAGGCGCTGGAAAATATCGGCCGTAAGAACATGACCATCGACAAATTCCGCAAGCTTACCGCCATGTACAACGCGGCGGGCATTACGGCGTATTCCGAGGTGATCTACGGGCTGCCCGGCGAGACCTACGAGTCGTTTTCCGGCAACCTTGATCTGATCATTCGCTCCGGTACCACCAAAAGCTTTTTTATGCACTACTGCGAGCTGTTGATGAATTCCAAACTCGGCAGTAAGGAGAGCATTGAAAAATTCAAGATCAAAACGGCCAAGCTGCCCTATACGCAATTCCACGCCATCGGCGACAGCGAGGTCATGGAATACCAGAACATCATCGTTTCCACCTATTCCATGGATTACGATTCCTGGGTAAAGACCTGTATCTTCGGGCTGGTCATCCAGTGCTTCTATTACATGGGATTTCTGCAGTGTCCGGCGCAATACCTGTATTTTGAGCACGGCGTCAGCTACAAAACGTTTTTTGAGGCGTTCATCTCGTTTGCCGCCGCCCATCCCGATACGGTCATCGGGGAGTACTACCGCAACATGTACGGCAAGCTCAGCGCCCTCAACCGGGGCGAGCCGCTCAGCGTGGCGCACGTTAACCCTGCGTTCGGCATGATGGAATACCCGCTGGAAGAGGCCATGTATCTGGAGTGTATCATCAAGGCGGACCGCTTTTTTGACGAATTCGCCGGATTTGTGAAGACGTTTGCGCCGCAGGACGATTTGCTGAAAGAGGTCGTTGCCTATCAGAAGTTGATCCTGCGCAAGCCCGACGACACGGAGGCCGAAGCGGCTTTCTCCGCGGATTTCGGCACGTATTTCCGTCGCATTTCTGTCAACGATTACAGTCCGCTTGTACGGAAAAACAATGTGCTGCGTACGGTCAACAGATATCCCTCTCCCACGCTGGAGGAATACGCGCGCAAAAACGTCTGGTACGGTCGAAAGCATTCCCGGAATATCTATTCCGAAAGTGAGATCACGGTGGAGGAACGGAGAATTACGGCATGAAGAATATCTATATGCTTCAGCCGTGCGATACCCACGGCGCCGGAAAGGATGAATCCGCTTACCTGCCCTATGCCACAGGGCTTTTGGTGGCGTGCGCGTTTCAGAATGAAACGGTGAAGGCCAACTACCGGATGAAGCGGTTCATCTATAAAAAAGAAGATATCGACGAAGCGATATCTTCTATGGAGGAGCCAGCCGTGATCGGCTTTTCCACCTATCTTTGGAATTTTGAGTATAACATTGCGTTTGCCCGTCGGGTAAAGGAGCGTTATCCCGACTGTACGGTGATCTTCGGCGGGCACAACGTCAGCAACCGGTCCTGCGCTCAGCTGGATGAATACCCGTTTATTGATTTTCTGGTCCACGGGGAAGGGGAGCCGGCGTTCCTTGGTATCCTGCTGCACCTGTGTACGGACGGGGATTTTTCCGCGGTACCGAATATCTCCTATCGTAAAAACGGCGTTGCGGTCAAAAACCCCATGGAAAAATTCTGCACCGTCGATTACCCCTCACCCTATCTGGAGGGCTGGTTCGACGAGATCCTGGAAAACGACGATATCACATTTTCCGCGCTGATGGAAACCAACCGGGGCTGCCCGTTCCACTGTGCCTACTGCGACTGGGGCAGCATCGACCTGAAGATGCGGCAGTTTCCTATTGAGCGTGTTATCGCGGAAATGGAGTGGTTCGCGAAAAAAAAGATCGCGTTCTGCTTCTGCATCGATTCTAACTTCGGTATGTTCCCCCGGGACTACGACATCGTGGACGCTTTCCTGGAGATCAAGGCGCGTACCGGTTACCCGGAGATGTTCAAATGCTGCACCACCGAGGGCGGCGGCGACAAGGAATTCAATATCAACAAAAAGCTGAACGACTGCGGTATCCTCAAAGGCGCCTCGCTGGCGCTGCAGACGCTTTCCCCGGAGGCGCTTGCCAACATCGGCCGCAGGAACATGCCGCTGGAAAAATACAGCCGCCTGACCGCGAAGTATAACGAGGCGGGCATCCCCACCTATTCCGAGCTGATCTACGGAATGCCGGGGGAGACTTACGACAGCTTTGCCGACAACATGAGCTTTATGCTGGAGTGCGGCACCACCAAGGGGTGCTTTGTTCACTACTGTGAGCTGCTGCCGAATTCCGCGCTGGGCGATCCGGCGAATGTGGAAAAATTCCAAATCAAGACCGCGAAGATCCCCTATACGCAGTTCCACTGCAGCCCGGAGCGGATCGTGCAGGAATACTCCAACATCATCATTTCCACCTATTCTATGGATTACGCCATGTGGGTCAGGACCGTCCGGTTCGGCCTGTTCGTGCAGTGCTTCCATTTCATGGGGCTGCTGCAGTGCTTCGCGAAATACCTGTTTTATGAGAAGGGCCTTTCTTACCGGGCCTTTTACGAGCGGCTGATCGACTTTGCCCTTGCGCATCCGGAAACGCTGATCGGCAGCTGCTGCGCCAGGGTCACCGCCAACCTCAGCGCCTATGACCGCGGCGAAATGATCTCAAGGGTTTTCGTCGATCCCGATTTCGGCGGTATCGAATACCCGATGGAAGAGGGCATGTGCCTGGAAGTCATGCGGGAGAAGGACCGGTTCTTTGATGAGATCGCCGCCTTTGTCGATACGCTGGAGATCGATCCGGATCTTCGGGGGGATCTCCTCAAATACCAGCGGGCGCTGCTGCGCGGACCGGGTGAAACGGTGAAGACCGAGCGATACGGTTACGATCTGATGGATTATTTCAACGGTATCAATATCGGGAAATATGCGCCGCCGGCAAAAGCCCCGTGCGAGATCACTTACACCAACGGATGGGAGCGGGATAACCTTACGGATTACGCCACATGGGTCGTCTGGTACGGAAGAAAATCCGCCAGAACGATGTATTCCGGCGGAGAGATGAATTTGATTCGATTGTAAGGCCGTTTATTTCCAGTTCCTTTTCTGAATGATGGAGCGCAGCAGTTTGGCGGGCGTTTTTAATACGGATTGAGCGACCGGTGCCACCGCCGTATTCAGAAAGCTGTCTTTGATCAGCCAGTCGTATTTGTCAGCCTTATCGCTTTTTACGCCTCCCTGCCACTTATAGGGAACGGCCCCCCTGCCGCAGCATTTACAGAATTCGTGCGGCTTCGTAAAACGGCGGATGATTTCACCGCCCGTTATATCGGAATAAATGTCCACGCAGTCCGTTTCGGGAAAACTGAGACCGTATTCCGCGTTCAGCCGGCCGATGCAGTGGGCATAAGAGCAGGGCGACAGCTTGCCGTGGCTGAGCATGTGGCAGTGGGTGAAAATACAATTGCGGAATGCCGGGGCGGGGTCGTCGGACGGGTGTTCGAGGATCGTGCGGACGAAACAGTTCATCGGGAACCCGAGATCGTACTCCACTTCAAACGGTTCCAACCGTTCTTTGATCTGCGGAAACATCTTTCGCGTGGGCGGATAGTTGGAAATGTCGAACCTGCAGTCGTATTCCTTGATCGTCTGCAGTGTTTCGTCGGAGAGCCTCGGGATCAGCAGCCCGTTGGTGACGATACGGAGATCGGTTTTCGGAAAAATATCACGGCAAATGCGGACATAATCCGTCAGATGCGGATTCAGCAGCGGCTCGCCGCCCATCAGCCGGATCTTGTCGACGCCCGAAAACAGCTCCGCCAGCCGCTGGAAATCCTTGACGAATTCTTCCAGCTCATAAATCTTTTTTTCTTTGACGAGATTGGAAAAATCACAGCATCCCCTGCAGTTGAGGTTGCAGTATTCCGTGATCTCAATTTCCAAATAGTCAAGAACGGGTCTTGCCGGATCTGTCATCGTTTGAATAATCCATCCTTATGTTGATGGTCATATTATAATCATCCCGGACGGATTTGTCAAACGGAAGGTATCATTGTCACGCCATATCCGCTGTACATCATTGTTTTGTTGCCCTATCGCGGCGCAGACAAAGCGGGGGATGTTTAATGTTGAAGGAAAAAATATACAAAGCAAAACGGACGATCTATCCCGCCTATGCCGCTGTACGCGGCTGCATGGGCCGTTTTGCGGTGCGTTGGTTTTCCCTTCCTCTGCTGATCCTCTTTGCGTTCGGGTGTTTTGCGCTGGTAACGCATCTGGAAGGGTACCGGCTGGGCGGGCTGAAGGTGTCCCTTTATGTCTATCAGTTTTATCTTTGTGATTACAGTGTTGGTTTTTGCTCGCGGCTGCTGGTCGGCGCGGTCGTCACGTTTTTTGCCGACGTTGTTTCCACAGACCTGATGGATGTGATCATCAATGTGTCTGTCATTCTGTCGCTTGTCCTTCAGGCGGCTGCCGCCGGCGTCATTCTGCGGATCGCCATGAAGCGGGGGAGCCTGCTGTGCTGCGGGATCGTGTTGCTGTTTCTGTGCAGCCCGCTTGCGATCAAACAGAACATGGAAATGCCCGGGCATGTTGATATTTATTTGCTGCTGCTGTTCCTGTTGTGGCTTGCCTGTTACCGTACGCCTGCCGTTTATTGGATCACGCCGCCCCTGTGTCTTGTCGGCATGGCGATCCATATCGAGTTTTTTTGCATGTTCCTTCCGCCGATGCTTATTCTGCTGATGTACAGAGCGGCGGCGTGGGAAAAGAAGCGCGCAAGGGTCTGTTCGGCGGTTTCTTTGGCCGCTTCCTCGGCTGTTTCCGCCGGTTCTCTGATATGGTTCGTGGCATTTGCGAATAAGCATCTGAAGATGACAGCGGACGAGTTTTATTACCGGATGCTGGCGCGATTTCGAACAGATCCCGTGACGAGGAACGCCAATAACTACCGCATAGGGACGCCTATCTTCAAGCCTTACTTCGACGCGCATTTATTCGGAGAAGGGGATCTGCAGTTGAATGCAGCGTTGACCGGAAAGACCAATGAAGTATTCGTCTTTAATACCCCTTCCGATTACTTGCAGTTTATGTTTGCTTTTGCGAAATACGGTTGGAACGATTGGAAACACGAAATCGTTGTTTTTATCCCCATCGCCGTGATCATGTGTCTGATTTGGGGAATTTGCGCCGTAAAAGAAAAAGGCCTGAAACGGTTTGTTTTCTTTTGCTTTGCCGCCCAGATGCTGGTTTTGGTCCCCGAGGTCATGGTTTCTACGGATGCCTGGCGGTTCATTACCGCTGCGTTTATTTCGCAGTTCGCTGTTTTCTTTGCCGTATATTACGATGAAAAGTCTCGATTGAACCGTTTGCTTCGGTTGTAAACGCGCTGCGATTTGTGAGCAGAATGACAGATTGATATAGGAGAATCGCTGCTATGTCAAACAAAAGAATAACAAAAAACAATCTGGGAAAAGGAAATCGCCGTCTGCTGTTGTGGTGCGCGGCTGCGTTTGTCATGACGCTGGCCGCGACGATGATTGCGGTCGGGGTGAAAGGTATTTTCCCTTTCGGGAAGCTGTCCATTTATTACAGCGACCTGATCTATGAGTTTTCCGTCTTCCTGACCGAGCTCTGGCGAAAAGTCCACGCCGGCGGCAGCCTGTTTTATTCATGGAAAACCGGTTTGGGCGGCGTCTTTTGGGGTAATCTGCTGGACTATGTCTCCTCTCCGCTGAATTTGCTTGTGCTTCTTGTTAAGGAGAGCCAAATTGACGAGGCCATCGCAGTGCTGATCTATCTGCGGCAGGCTCTGGCGGCGGCGTTCATGTGTTTCTTCCTGTGTCGTCGCAGGGGCGGGCAGGCCTCTTTCCCCGGGGCGCTGTGCGGCTTTTTATATGCCGTCTGCGGTTGGTTCTGCGGATATTATTATTCTATTATCTGGTTGGATGCCTTCATGCTGATGCCGCTGCTGCTGTTGGGGATCGAGCGGATCATCGATCAACGCCGCCCGGGGCTGTATTTCGCCATGTTTACGGTCATTCTTCTTTCCAACTTTTACATGGCTTATTGCGTTGCGGTATTCGCGATCGTCTATTGGCTATATTATTTCTTTGCTTACTATGACGTTCCGGAATTTGCGGAAACGAAGGGACAAAAGCAGAAGACGCCGTTTTTCCGTTCCCGTTTTTTTACCGCCGGAACGGTATTCGCCGTTTCGTCGGTCCTGTCCGTGCTTTGCCTGGCGGTTTTGTTTGTTCCCCTGCTGCAGCAGGTTTCCCGGAATCAGGCCAATGCCGACGTTTCCTCCGCCGCCGATTGGTTCGGCAGTTTTGCGAAACATGTTGACGCGCTTTTTTCCGGAGCGCGTTCGCCGTCAAATTCTTTGCAGCATTATCCTGCCATCTATACGGGGGTGCTGGTTTTCGCTGCGGCGCCGCTGTTTTTCTTCCTGAAAAAGACGACAAAGCGGGGAAAAATCGCAACAGGCTTGTTGGCGGCGCTGATGGTGCTTTCCTTCAATCTGCCGCCGCTGGATTACGTCTGGCACGGCTTCCGGTTCCCCACCAATTTCCCGTTTCGCCAGTCGTTCTTTTTTTCGATCGTACTGGTGATCATGATCTACCGTGTTCTGACGGGCGTCAGGGAACTTCCCGGCAAGTCCATGTTCATTTTCATCGGCGCCGCCGCGGTGATCGTTGTCTGCGGCGTGGCGGTACTGCTGCGCCGGGAGGAGAACGGCGTCATCAGCCTTGGTGACTTTATTGTCACCGTTGTGCTGTTTCTGCTGTTCTGCGGAATGTTCGCGCTGCTTCGGTACGGCAAAAAAGAACAGTTGGCGGCGGCGACGGCGTTTCTTTTCCTGTTCAGCTTCTGCGACGGGACTTATACCTTCTTTTCCAATCTGCAGGTGATGGAGATGTACGCGGAACCCTATGCGGAAAAAGAAAAAGTAGACAGCGTCCTCGGCAGCGTCAACGAAGAACAGCTGTTTTATCGCACGGAAATGACAAACCTGTGGATCATTAACGATGGCGCTTTCTTTGATTATAACGGCATCCGGCAGTCCTCTTCTGTGGCGGCAGCGAAAACACTGAAGCTGATGAACAGCCTCGGATGCGATTCCAACCTGAACAATTTTATCGGATACAATACACAGACGCCTGTGTTCAACAGCATTTTTGGCGTAAAGTATTTGTTGGAGCAGAATTCGTACGCCGACTATTCCGGCGTTTCCTATCTCTCTTGCGCCGGTGAGTCCTACCGCTTTGCGGAAACGAAGGGCGATTATTCGCTCTACTGTTATGGAAATGCCCTGTCGCTTGGGTTTTCCGCGGATCGCGCTTTAACGGAATGGAAAGCCGAGGAGCACGCGGCGGAGGTCAATCAGAGTTCGTTCTACGCGGCGGCGGCTGGTTCCGATGAAAGCGTGCTGATCTACTGCGACGAGGAGGCGGAAGCCGTTGCGATCGCGGATAACACAAACACGAAAGAGCTCGGCGATCATCTGTACCATATAGAAAAAAAGGAATTGGATGCGGAGGAAAAAGAGGAGGTGCCCGTCGGCGTATCGTTGAACATCAAAGCAAAGATCTCCGGCTGGCTATACGTTTGTGTGGAGGAGACGGAAGGTGCGTTTAACACCGTTTCTTTCTGGGCCGTCAATGAAGAGGCCGGAGATCGGCCCATGTTCAGCAGCGTGTCGAATTCCATCTGCTGCGCGGTGTATGACGCGAAAAAGGATGAGGAACTGACGATCGGTGTCAGCCCCACGGCGGATACCCCCTGTACGCTGCGCATCAGGGTGTTCCAGATCGATCCCGCCGTTCTGGGGCTCCAGCATGAGACAATAGCGAAAAGCGGACAGTTGGAACTGACGGAATTCTCCGATACGCATTTTGAAGGGACGATCGACGTTGCCGGGGGCAATCGCGTTCTTTGTGTCACCGTTCCCTACGATCCGGGCTGGACGGTAACGCTGGATGGAAAAACGCTTTCCGAAGAAGAGTTTTCTTTGATCGGCGGTGCGCTGTACGGTATTCCGGTGGAAGAGGGCAGTCATACGGTGCGGTTTGATTATTCGCTGCCGGGTCTGCCTTCCGGCGCTGTGATATCCTGCTGTGCCGCTGTTGCGGTCGTCGGTTTCTTCATTGCGCTGCGTAAAATGCGCGTTCGATTGACGGAGGGACGATCCGCATCGGAGACAGAGCAATGAAAAAAAGATTGTGTTATTGCGCCGTCATTGCGGCATGGGGATTTCTGCTGCTGTGGTTCTTTTCCGGCTGCGCAAAGGAAGAGACGGGTCTTTCTTTGCGGGTAAAGCCGTTTATCGACGGTCCGCAGATCGCTTGCGCAAGCTCGGAGGACGGCGTCTGCTATCTGTTCCTGCCTGCCGACGCCGATCGTTCCTCGCTGTATGTGGAATACTCTGGGACAAAAATGCAGTGCAACGGAGAACCGTTGCCAAACAGAACCAAAACGGATTGCTTTGCCGGCGCCGACGAGTTCTTCCTGACCCGCGGAGAGGAAAGCTGTACGCTGCGGGTGCTGCAAAGCGCGAACCTCCCGGCTGTTTTTATCGAAACGGAGCAGTCGCTTTCCTGGCTGCACGAGGATAAAGCCAACAAATCGCCCGGCAGGATCACCGTTTTGAAAAACGGAAAGATCACAACAGACGCCCCCCTTGCATATCTCAAAGGTCGCGGCAATTCCACCTGGGACCGGGTCGAAACCGACGTCAGCGCAGAAAAACGGCCCTATAATATCAAGCTGGAAGAGGCGGCTTCTCTGTTAGGCATGGCGGAGACAAAAAAGTACCGCCTTCTGGCGAACGCTTTTGACGAAACGCTGATCAAGAATACCGTCGCGCTGGAGTTGGCAAAGGAACTCGGCACCTACGGCGCGCTGGAGTGCAGACAGGTCGATTTGTACATCAACGGCGATTACCGCGGCAACTATCTGCTGACGGAAGCGATCGAGGCAGACAGTGAGAGTATCGGAATTGCCGATACCGAAGCGTTGAACAAGCAGGCGAACGCTGCCGCGGATCTTTCCTCGTTTCCGCTTCAGACGGATCATGATAAAAACGGCTGGGTAATAAAGTGGCGTGAATTGCCGAAAACACCGCCGCAGCCGGAATGGGCGTTTATTCTTGAACTGGATGAGAAAAACGAGATGGAAGAGGACCTGTGCCGGTTCTTTACCGATGCGCACTCCTGTATATCTTTGAAAAATCCCGAAAACGCTTCGGAAGATCAGGTGAAATACGTTGCGGCATTGTTTAACGACGCCGAACACGCGCTTTATGCGGAGAACGGGTTGTCTCCCGACGGAATGTACTATTCGGAGTTGATCGACGCGGATTCTGCCGCAAGGGCGTATCTGCTGCAGGAGCTTGTTGTAAATCCTCTTACGAGTCATGAAGGCCAGTATTTCTGTGTGCAAGAGGGGACGGGAACGATATTTACGGGACCTGTCTGGGATTTCGACCTTACCTCCTGCGAGCAGGATGGCGAAATGTGGTGCATGGGTTCGTCATTGACCGGCGGCGTGTATTGGTTCAGCGCGGCATTCCGTCACGCGGATTTCCGTGAAACGGCGTTTGATGTCTGGCGTGCCTTCCGGGAGATACATTCCGCCGAGTGGATCTCCGGTTTTGTGAAAGCGCTGGCGGCAGAAAACGCCGCTTCCGCCGCAATGGACGCCTGTCGCTGGCCGCGTGAAGACGGGCCTGTTTTTGTTGATACGTTTTCCTATGAAACGCGCTGTGCCGTTCTTGCGGATGCGCTGGCGGCGCGGTCGGATATGTTGACGGAGGGCTTTTCGGAAAACGGCGCGTTCATCTGGTTCGTTTACGGCGACGGGAAATTCTGTACGCAGCGTGAATTGCTGCGGGTCGGCGAAGTCGTTACGGTCCCGACGGCGGAGGAAGCGCAGCGATCGTTGCTTCCCGGCCGTACCGTCTTCCGCTGTCTTGACGAAGATCTCCTTTTCTGGTGCGATACGCCGGACGGCAGCGGAAACCGGTATTATCCCGGCGATTCTTTTACGGTGACGCAGAACGCGACGACGCTGTACGCGATTTGGAAAGAGTGATGCCATCATGAAAAAAAGAGGTTGCGTCTCAAGTTTGATCGCGGTTGCGATGATCGGTTTGGTTTTTCTGCTGCTTGCGTCAGGATGTCAAAAGAATTCATCCGCGTTGGTGTTGACGGTCAATCCGTTCCCCGACAACGCGCAAACCGTCATTACCTGTACGCAGACAGAGGCGGGCGTATATTGTTTGTTCCTGCCTGCGGATACAGACAGGGGCGCACTGTATGTACATTATTCCGGGGGCAAACTGTACTGTGAAGGATCAACTGTCCCCAATAATACTGTGACGGATTTCTTTGTTGCCTGCGACGAGTTTTTGCTGAACCGCGGCGGGGAGAACTATGTTTTGCGGGTCATGCAAAGTGAAAATATCCCCGCGGTTTTTATCCGGACGAAAGAGGAACTCTCCTTTCTTCATGAAGATAAAGCAAATAAGTCCCGGGGGGCGATCACGGTCGTGCAGAGCGGAAGTATCATCCTCAATGAACCCCTGAAACACATCAAAGGCCGCGGGAATTCTTCCTGGCGGGAAGCAACAGATAAAAAGCCGTACAGTATCAAGCTTGAAAAGCCAATTGCTCTGTTTGGAATGGAGTCTTCCGCTAAATACCGTCTGTTGGCAAATTACAGCGACGAAACTTTGTTAAAAAACACGTTGGCGTATGGATTCGGCCGGTCAGCCGGCGCGCTTGTTCCGGATTCACAGCCGGTGGATCTGTACATCAACGGCGATTACCGGGGGAATTACCTTTTGACCGAGCACGTGGAGGTCGGAGAGGGCCGGGTGGAGATCGATGACCTGGATGACGCAAATGAAACGGCGAACGGTACGGACGGTTCTGCGTTTCCTTTGGCGGAAGGAGAGAAAAACGGTGTCTGGCGCCGCTGGGTGGAAGGTTATCGGTCCCCGGAGAATATTACCGGCGGATATTTGTTGGAATACGACATAAACCTTCTCCTTGAGAAAGATACCTGCGCGTTTCGCTCCTCCACGGGTATGTCTGTCGTCTTGAAATGTCCCGAGTTCCCTACGGAGGAAGAGATAGACTATATTTCCGGTTTCGTTCGGGAGGCGGAAGAAGCTCTTGCGGCTCCGGACGGTTATAATTCGCGAGGGAAGCATTACAGCGAATACTATGACCTTTCGTCTTTGGCGATAGATTATATCATCAATGAATGGTTCCAGAATATTGACGCGGGTTTTGCCAGTACGTTCTTTTATAAACAGAAGGATGAGGATCGGTTATTCTTTGGACCGTTGTGGGATTTTGACCGTTCGGTGGCATTTCTCGACGCCGACCTTCAGACAGAATATCCCGGTTGTGAAAAGCAATGGCTGGTTAACGCGCATTTTGAGAACGGAGAAACTCTTTTTAATCTTGCGTTTTCACATGAGGATTTTCGCAGGCTGGTCAACCTGAAATGGCAGGAGATCCGGGCGGTCTTCAGCGACGACGTTGTCACAAAAACAGTGAAGGGAGCATATGACAGGATCTGCGCGTCTTCTCAAATGGATCTGATCCGCTGGAACACGGGGGACGTCAATAACATGCTTGCGGAGCGTTATCGCAGTGACGCTACCTATCTCAGCGGTTCTTTAAATGCGCGGGCGCATTTGCTGGACGTCGGTTTTTCGGAAAAAAACGCCATGCTGTATTACAGAGACGGTGAAACCGATAAAATACAGATGGCCGACCTCGATTTTAAAACTGTCGGCGATACGATCGTGCTTCCTGATGCGGAGGAGGTATTTGGCGGAAGAACAGATCCGGCCGGCGCGGAATTCGCAGGCTGGCGGTTGGCGGCGCCGGAAGAAGACCTGTTATTGGCTCCGGGCGATACGTTATTGTTGACTGAACCCGAAATGAATGTGTACGCTGTTTGGCGCTGATACTGCCAATAGGGAAAAAAGATCGTTTGACGCGGATGTCTGACATAAGCGATCTGTTCCAAACGGTGCTTTTCCTGATCGTCCGCATACAAATGCGGTGTTCCCGATTGTGTTTTTTTCGGTCCTGTCGTTTGGTAAAACGGCAGGATTTTTGTTTCCCGAAAACCACTTGTCAGACGGGTGGTTCAAAAGGGCTTAAGCGATGAGGTATTGAGGATCAACTCAAAGAAGACGGGTTAGGTGGACAACTAACGATGTCAGATAGCCCTTTTAAGGGCAGCAAGCAGCAGTCTCCATGCAGCTGACAGCCCGTATTACGCGTTTGACGTGTCCGCGGGGAGCAAAGGGCTACGCTCGCGTATAAAAAAACCACCCGCTTGGCGGGTGGATGTTTATTATAAACGGTTCTCGTTTATAGTTTATTAATATTTCCGCGAAAATGACACAAAGAAAGCGCTTTGGTTTGTATACTATTCCTAAAAAATATTTTGAATATTCGGCGGTTTAGTCCAAAACAAAATATTGACATTTGCTTGATTCAGGGGGTATAATGATGATGATATAGTATACCCGTAGTGTCCCTTTTTTTAGGGATTATTCAGGTATGTGTATTCGCATAGTATAAAACATTAAAGAAGGAGTGTTTTTATGGAAACAAAACACCGAGTATCGACTAAGGTACTAAGTTTGTTTCTCTCCGTTGTAATGGCCGCAGGTGTGTTCAGCATCGCGATGCCCGGCCTCGCCACAAAGGCGAAGGCCGCCGGCGCGTATCCTGAACTCGCCAGTGCGTTCGGAGTTGCTTTCGACGCCGGCTATCTGAGTGTGTCCGACTGGACAGGGTTTGATACCACTGCTGCCGGGCGCACCGTGGTGATCGACAACACGACCGAGGGCTTGATCTATGACATAGTCAGAGCTCTTGCCGATGTGATTGTCGATGAATCCACCGCGAACGGAGCATACAATCATAATACAAAGCTCGCCGAGCATATCATCGAGGCCTTGGCTTTGAATGATTATCAGGCGAACTTTATCCATGCGTGCCTGCCGTCGGACGGCGATTACGCCTCCTTTGACGGTTCGGATGCGGATCACACGTGGAACGGTACCACGGCGAATCTTGGGGCGGACGCCAACAAGAAGACCATGAAGCTGGAAGTGGCCCGTTCCGTCGGTACCGCCGTCGTCGCGGATTATGACAAGCCCGGTGACGTGCCCGATGCGGTGGAGACCAGCATCGTGGTGACCGTCAACGCTTCGCTGAAGGCGGTCGCTTCCACCAACGGCTCCGAGACGGGCGGCGTATACGTCAATGCTTCCGCTGCCGCCGCGCCGCAGACGACTGATCTTTCCGATACGGAGAAGAACCATCTGACGGCGCTGAAGAACTATCTGACGTACGTCAACGCGGATCCCTTCGCCTCCCATTACGAGAGATGGTACAACGACGGCAACAAGGACGACGACTATCTGTATAAGCTTACCCCGGAGCAGCTGCAGGCGGATTACCAGGGCTTTACCGCCGTGTACCCCGCAGCGGCCGCCGCGGAGCAGGCGTGGATCGAGGCGTTTGTCGGTCAGGAGCTGATGAACGATCAGTACACCTTCACCGGCAAGTGCGACGATACGCGTCAGATCGCGGAGTACAAGAAGTACGTCGACTGGATCATGCCGGAAACGTCCATCCCGATCGAGGGCTACAACCCCAGGGATAACTATTCTTTGACGGACCGCGCCTCTCTGGTGACCGCGCTGGAGACCGGCACGGCTTTGAAGGCGATCATGGCTACCTGTCCCGCCGCCACCGTGAACCTGCTGGTGTCGAAGTACGGTTACAACGCTGATGCTTTCACGGATTACGTGGATATGATCAAAGAGTATATCGGGATCTACGACCTGCAGGATATGAAGATCGCGCACGACTGGCTGCTGTCCCATGACGCTTCCGATACTTACTCTTTCACGAACACGGATTCCATCTTCTACAGCGAGGCCGCGTTCGTGGCGAAGCATTATTCGCTGACGACGGATGAAGAGGTGAATCTCACCAAGACGTATTACGTCCCCGGCGACGTGTACACGCAGGTGGGCAGCCCCGTGGCGGGGGATGTGGCTTCCTATTATACTCAGGATCCCGTCACCTACACGGCCTGCACTTCTTCCACCGTGTTCAACGCCAACACCACCTATTATACGTATGACGCTGCCGAGAGCAAATACACCAAGGTGAATTCTCCTTCGGCCGCCAACATCGCTACGTATTACACGCAGAACCCCTATACCTATACGGCGGCAGGGGAATTTGACGAGGAAGCCACCTACTATACGAAGGCGGCCGGTTACGTGCCCGTGGCCAATCCCGTCGATTCCGGCCTTGGCGGCTATTATGAGTTCTTCCCGGACAGCTACGCCGCCATGAAGGGTATCGGCAACAACGAGTACATTGCCTCCGCTTACGGCACGTTCGTTCTCACGAGCGACGAAGTTGTGAAGCCGGGCAAGACTTACTATACCGACGCCACCGGCCAGACCGAAGTGGCGAACCCGGTCGACGCCAACGTCTCCTCCTACTATGAGGCCAACGGCGATGCCTGCCCCATCACCACGGAAGAGCTGAAGGTGATCTTCGACTTCTATACCAAGGCGTATACATTGATCTGGGGCGACAGCACTGCCAATCCCCCCATTCCTCCTCTTCCTGACGAGACGGTCGCGAAGGTACTTTCCGTGGAAGACAAGCAGGAGATCCTGGATGTCTATCATTCCGTCGCCAACGAGTACAACTCCCGCTCCATCGCCACTACCGCTTTCCTGACCAACTACGCGTGGTTTGTCAAGCAGCAGGCGGGCGGCGCCATCGAGGGCATGTCCGTTGACGCGCTGATCACTTTGCTCTCCGAGGCGGAAAGCAAGTACACCGCGCTGAAGAACGCCTATACCGCGTTCAGTACGAAGGACCAGGCTACCGGCAAGACCTATGAAAAGGCCAAGACCAAGTGCCGCGATTACGTCGACAAGATCTATTTTGAGCTGTATAAGCGCGCCTATTCCTATCTGTTCGTTGTCAGAACGGACTACGGCAGCGGCATCAACTTCCAGAATTATTACGCCGTCAAGGGCGAGCTGATGAACCGGAACGACACGCTGCTCAACTGGGCGGCCAACAACACCGGCAACATCAGCGCTGCCTACAACCGGTTGAATGCCAACGGCTATAACCTTACCTTCTATATCAACACGCTGAAGCCCGACAACACCAGCGTGCACCAGACGGTCAGCTCGCTGAACACCACCTACGTGTCGTCCTCCGGCTCTCCCAGCATTTCGACGATGCAGACCGGTGTGAGAGACTTCACCGTGTCCATTAATCTGGACAGCATCAGCAAGTTTGAAAAGTCCTCCTTCCCCCGTTTCGGCGGCGACTACGCGGATTTCGCCCGCGTGCGTGGTAACAAGAACTTCACGGTTTCCACCGCCAACGGCGGCAACCTGCAGAAGACCGTCAACAAGATCGACCTGTTCCTGTCCAACGACCACTTTACGGAGCTGCTGGGCGCGGACGAAAAGGGTCTGAACAACCTGTCCGAATACATCAAGCAGATACTGGTGGACAACATCTTTACGGACGGTTTCATCAACACCATCGTGGCGCTTGTCTTCCCGGCGCTGAGCGACCTGTTCAACACCACCATTCCCAACATGATGGGCCAGTTCCAGGGCAAGAGCCTGAGCGACTTCAGCGGCGACGCCGGCGGCCGTATGTACCTGTATTTTGACGGCAGGACCACCGCCCCGGGCACCAGCCACACCGGCCGCTCGACGGACAGCTTCGTTTCCATCACGGAGTGGATGGGCCTGAACATCTTCCCCATCTCCTTCGGTAATTATATGCAAGGCCAGGGCAGCTACGTCACCAGCGCCAGCTCCATCGGCGGCTGGATCAAGAGCGCCAACAGAGACTGGAACGCGCTTGACGCGACCAGCAAGGGCGGCAACGGCGACGGCAAATTCGACGCCAAGGACATGAAGAAAAAGTTCAAGGACAACGGCTGGACGTGGGGCATCGACACCATCAAGCGTGAAAATTACGCCTCCACCACGGTCGGCTTTGAGCAGTATTGTAACGCCCGTTACAACAAGACCAAGACCGTGCTTTCCTCCGTGTTCGGCGCCGCGGAGCTGATCCTGAAGACGCTGTTCACCACGGCGAACTTCAGCAAGCATCTGGACGGCTCCAGCGCCGGCCAGAACATCGCCTACGGCTACGTGGTAGATCCCAGCTTCAGAATGGGCGGCAACAGCTGGTCCGCCGTTACCCTGAGCGCCAACGGCATCGGTCTGAACGAAGTCGAGGCCGACATCACGATCCCCGGCCAGGATCTGTACCACACCCTGTGGATCCCGATCATGGAAGCGCTGGGCGTCAACGGCGACCTGACCGGCAGCTATACCTTCCCCACGGTCCGCACCGACGGCAACTTCCGCAGCGATATCATCAGCGGCCTGTTGGATCCCCTGTATCTGCTGATCAACAAGGTGGCCGCCAACCCGTTGGAAAGCGTGCTCAAGCTGCTGCCCAACCTCTGCTTCCACCTGATGAACAAATCGCTGAACAAGCTGATGGACCGCTCCTTCAAGCTCAGCCTTGCCATCACCGGCGCTGACCTGTGCGACGGCTCCGGCGCCGTGGCGGGCATCCTTCAGTGGGACTGGGTCACCAAACTTCTGATTGGCGCCCTGAAAAATATGCTGTCCTTCAGCATCCCGATCAACTTGGGTACCATGATTCCGCTGGACAGCATGATCCCCTTCGACCTCACGGATATCAATGCACTGGTACAGGGCATCATCGGCCTGATCGCCGGCAAGGACGAGGAGACCGGCCAGCCGCTGTTCTCGCTGCGCCTGCCCGGCATCAACATGGCCAAGCTGGCCGGCGCGTATACCAGCAAGAATTCCGATTACTCAACGCAGGGCCGCCGCCCGAACTATAACGACGGCGAAGGCAATACCACGTTCAACGGAAAGCGTATCTATATCAGCGCTTCTCAATCCTATCAGCAGGTGCTGTATCTGCTGATCGACTGGGTGCTGTGCGCGGCTACTACCCCCGGCTTCATCGGCGAGGTGCTTAACTTCATCGCGAAACTGAGCGACAGCGATCCCACCGAGCTGCCAGGCATCATCTTCTCCATCCTGAACAATGTGAAGAACACGGACGACGTGATCGCCGCGCTGGTCGAGCTGTTCAACTATCAGGATTACCAGATGTTCGATATCAGCTGGTACAACAAGACGGCCGCCGGCGGCGCGGGCACGCTGAACCTGACCCTTTCCGACTTCGTCTATCTGAAGTATCAGAACGACTGGACGGAAGAAAAGGCCAAGTACCTGTACGACAACGTGGATGAGATCGTGAACTCCGTGTTCAACATGATCGATCCCGACCTGCTTGCCGAATATAACGGCGACGCCAACGTCTGGCTGAATAAGTTTATCAACTCCATGTTCAACAACGAGGGCATCTGGAACGTGGTGGACCTGACCGTCAAGCTGGGCTTCATGATGGCGGAGTATCCCAACATTGCCAAGCTGATCAAGCAGCAGCTGAAGGGCGAACGCCAGGATAACTACGCTACAGACCTTCTGGTCTGGTTCAACGACTTCGGTTACCGCTACGCGGACGACGAGGACAACGCCGAGTTCCTGCGGCTGAAGTCCAAGACCGAGCTGGGCGATAGTTATGTCACCGGCGAGTTCCTGAAGATGCTGGACGGCCAGTACTACGTCTACGCCCGTGAAAGAGTCAAGAATGAAGACGCTTCCGATGGCAGCGAGACTTCCGTCTACTACACCTACAATGCAAACGATCCTACCACCTACACGGAGACCAAGCTCCGTGCGTATCCCAACTCGCTGGTCAACGATTCCTACAAAGCCGGCGGAACCAATTCCAATTTCAAGAACCTGATCGCGACTGACAACTATACTGTCAACGACGACGGCAAGAAGATCTACACCTGGAAGGTGAAGCTGAACGCCACCACGGCGCAGTTCGTGCCGGGCTACAACGCCAACCAGTGGGTCACCTTCGTGGACGGCGCCGACAATGCCCGTGCGGTATTCATCGCCTGCTTCTGCGAGCTGATCGCCACGCTGGCTCCCATCTTCTCGCTGATCCTTTCCGGCGATAACCTGATCCTGTTCGACGCGGTGACCGTCAACGGCTACGAATCCTACAACGGCGCGTTCGTGCCGCTGCTGGAGGCCCTCGGCGTGACCGGCCTGCCCACGCAGGCGGAATACAATGCCATGGAG
This sequence comes from Clostridia bacterium, assembly GCA_017428085.1. Classification (GTDB taxonomy): domain Bacteria; phylum Bacillota; class Clostridia; order Oscillospirales; family Acutalibacteraceae; genus RUG806. The sequence goes on from JAFRRP010000039.1 coordinate 87,538, forward strand.
CCCACGGAGGCGTTCTATACCATCGTCAACCTGCTGTTCCAGGCGCTGACCGATCTGCTGACCGATACCCGTACCTATGACGCGCAGGGCAATGTGACCGGCGGTAAGGGCGCGTTCCAGAACTTGATCGACGTGCTGCCGCACCTGTTCTACTTCCTGCAGTCCGACGGTCTGGCCCTGGTGGTCAAGAACCTGCTGATGTCCGTCTGGACGCTGGTGGATACCATCCGCCCGCTGGCCGATATCAAGCTGGATCAGGCCATCCACGTGGTACTGTGCCGCCTGCTGAAGAAGACCTATGACACCTCTGCCGCCGCTTACAAGGTGGATACCATTATTACCGATATCCTTGATCTGGTCGGCATCGAAGAGGTTCCTTACACCGCCGTTAAGGCCGCCAAGGATAAGAAGGTCGTGGACGCCATCTACGGTCTGTCCCTGTCCAACCTGTCGCTGCAGAAGATCTTCGATCTGGTAGCGGCGCTGACCGGCCTTGACCTTACGCCTTTGACCTATGCTTTCGAGGGCATGTGCATCAAAAATACCCGCAACGGCGTGACCTACGGCGTTAAGCAGATGACGTCCGTGACCTCCGCCGCGGCGAACAACACGAAGTTTGTCACGTCCGTGTTCAAACAGCCCCGCTCCGGCGCGCTGGAAAGCTACACCCTGAACTATTACGGACCCGATATCATCACGGTCACCTTCTCCGTGCTGCTTGACCTGCTGCGGTATCAGAATAACGCTGCGGCCTTGGATGAGTTGATCGGTCTTACCAAAGACCGGCTGCCCGGCGGCGGCGCGTTGATCGGAGAAACATCGGCACAGGGCCTGCTGGAATCCTTGGAGGTCATCTTCGCTGATAAGAAGCACTCCGTCGATATCGACCGGCCCAACTGGGACTATCTGTTCGAAGAAGAGGATACCCCCGTTACCGGCGAGGGCAAGCTGGTGGAGGATCCCGTCAACCACAACACCTTCCGCTGGATCGATATCACCGGCGAGAACGACAACGATCCCACCAACGACGCCTCACAGTGGGCCAACCTGATGCATCAGGCCGGCGCCGACGTAAGCGTCTACCATACGCTGTACAACCTTGAATACAGCACCGACTGGACCGAGGACGTTGCCACCAACGTGGTTGCCACGCTGGAAAGCATCCTTGATTATGTGGCTGCTATGATGGGCTCCGATCAGGGCTTCAACGCCTGGATCACCGAGTTCCTGAACGAAAAGGCCTTCAACGCCAACATCATCGGCTTGCTGGTGGACTATCTCGCGCAGGTCTATGATATCGTTCCCGAAGCCATCCGCGGCGTCATCGACCATCTCCTCGACGTCGATATGGACGGTTGGGAGCAGTCCGGTATGATCGTCAAGTACAACGATTCTTCTGTGGAAACCATGTACGGCCTGCGTAACGAACAGAACCCGGTCGAGTGGACGGTCACCACCTACACCGTCGCCACCGAGTACGACGCGGACGAGATCTACTACAAGGCCAACGACGTGGAAGAAGGCGCGGAGCAGACCTACTCCAAAGTGACTGTCGCCAACGCGGAAGCGTTTGCCGCCGGTACCTTCTACACCAAGTCCACCGAAAGCCACAGTGAAGACAGATTCGTCATCACGACCTCCGGTGATTACAAGTATGTGACCACCTGGACCTACGGCTATGCAGACGACCAGTATGAAGAGGTCAACGGCAAAAAGCAATTGAAGGCCGGCGCCGTACAGACCTATCATGCCACGGACGAAGTGGTCACCTTCAAAAAGAACGCCGAAGGCAACTGGCAGAAGATCAGTGTGGACGAGGACACCGGCAAGGAGAAAGTTAAGTCCTCCTATACCGTCAACTACAATTATAAGTGGTTCGATGAACACAACGCCGCCTACGTCCATGACAGAGCCACATTCCTGGCCGCCATCAAGGAGATCGTCCATTCCGCGGATTCGCTGTTCGGCTACATCTTCCTGGAAGACGACTACAAGATCTTCTACACCGCCGGTGACAACATGGCACACGGCCAGACCAGTGACGATACGGACGCCATCGCCATCAACGGCGTGGGTCTGTACGGCCTGCTGGTGGTCCCGATCCTGGAAGCGCTGGATGTGCCGCTGACCAAGGCGCAGTATGACGATCTGAAGGCAAGGAACGCTGAACTGGCCGCGTATTACGCCGACGCGTTCGAGGGTAAGCCTGCCGACTTCGCGTTCTCTCCCTCCAAGTACTATAACTCCTCCACGGATACCTATGACACCACCTCCTGGGTCAACGATATGTTCATCGTCTTCGAAGACCTGGCTGACGCTATCCTGTCCAACCCGCTTGAAAGGATCCTGGATATCCTTCCCGGCCTGATCTACTTCATCAACTCCAGCGGTTTCACCACCTGCATCCGTAACACCTTCGGCGTGCTGCAGGATCTGCTGAATACCGTCAACCAGATTCTTGCCATGACCGGCAATGACACTGAGATCGGCATGGTGATCCAGGGCATCGACCTGAACAAGACCACGTTGTCCGGCCTGCTGGATATCGTGTCCAAGCTGGTGTTCAAGGATGACGAGCAGGGCGCCGCCAAGCCCAAGTTCCATATCAACGACGACATCATGAAGGTCTGCAAAGAGATGTTTGTCGGTGATCTGAGCACCTTCGTCTCCGCCAACGGCTACCGTTCCTTCTCCATGCACTATTCCGAGCAGGAAGATAAGAAGGATATGATCACCATTCTGGTGGCGCTGCTGGTCGAAGTGATGACGGATAAGGGCGACTTCGTCGATCCGGACAACAACTATCAGCTTTCTCCCTACGACAACGCGGCTGCCATCGCGGCAATGATCGGCGACGGTGAATACACCGACGTGGTCAGCGAAGTGGTGGAAGTGCTCACCAACCCGAAGGATCTGATCGTTGATTACAAGAACATCAAGTGGGATTACTTCGATACGACCCTTGATCTTGCCAACAAAGAAGTACCCTCCGGCGCGGATGCTTCCGTCACGATCCCCGGCTTCGCGTTCCAGTACCTGAACTACACCACGCAGTGGAAGTACGACAAGGCCGTCACAACCGTTTCCGGTATGGAAGACCTTGCTGTCTCGATCCTCGGCATGGTGGATGAAGAGAAATACGGCGACATGACTTCGCTGAGCGAGCTCATCAACACCGATACCATCTTCACTGCGGAGCTGGCGCAGAGCCTGCTGGATACGTTCTCCAACCTGCTCTTCGGCGCGGACGCTTCCATCCCGAAGGAGCTGCTGAATCTGGTCGGCGCTGTTCTCGGCGCGGACCTGACCAAGTGGGATTACACCTATCAGTTCGCTTCTAAGCTGGAAAATGGCGCAACCGTTATCGGTACTGAAAACGGCTTGGAATATTTCACCGGTCATACGTTTGAGACGGTTTACAACGCCGCTCCCGCCACCTTCGACGCGGAAGAAACCTATTATGAGTACAAGCCGGTTTACACCAGAGCGGACATTGACGCGTTCGTTGCCGGCGAGACCTATTACACCAAGTCCGGCGAAGGCGACGAAGCCACTTACACGGCGGTCGCTGCCGGCGCGGCGTACGTGGAAGGCACCAGATACTTCACCAAGGCGGACACCTATATTGCGGTAGATGTCGACGAAGATGATTATGCTGAAGCCTATGAAAACCTGTTCGTCGCCACGACGCAGACAACCGAGGTTGAAAGAAAGACCTACATCGTCAACGATGCGGATACCTTCGCTTCCGCCATCGCGCTGATCCTGCAGCCCGCCGGCAACCTGCTTGCCTGGCTGCTGTTCGACGATCCCTATGAGTTCTTCGTAGGCAACACCGAGGATACGCACAACGACATCCTGCTGACCATCCCCGGCGCCAACGGCTACGAGAAGGGCCTTGTCCTTCTTCTGGAAGCGCTCGGCTGCAAGGGCCTTGGTTATGCCACCAAGTACACCAGCGGCAACGTGGACGAAGCCACCGGTCTGAAGAAGTACGACCTGTTCCTGTATGACCTGGCTCACTCCATCGTCAACAGACTGAATGAACTGATCGAAGATCCGGTCGGCGAGATCATCGGCCTGATCCCCGAACTGATCTACTTCATCAACGCCAACGGTCTCGGCACGGTCGTCAACAACCTGCTCGCCGGCCCGCTTGCGCTGGTCGGTCAGGTGCCCTCCGTGCTGGATCTGATCAGCAGCGACGACTTCGATACCTCCATCCTGTTCAAGCAGGTTGCGGAGGGCGAAGCGTTCAGCGCCAACAAGCAGTACTTCACCAAGTCCACCGTGAACGGCAAAGACGTCTACACCAAGGAGAAAGGCCTTACTGCCTTCGCTGCCGATAAAACCTATTATTATCTGAATGCCGGCAAGGTCGTCGACTCCCTTGTCGCCGGCGTGCTGAACGACGCACTGAAGGAGAAGCTCGACAAGAACGGCAACGGCGAGGTCGATGAGGACGAAGCGCTGACCTTCTCCATGGACGGCGTCAACCTGCAGTGGATCATGGAACTGGTGGAAGGCCTTACCGGTCTGGAGATCACCGATCTGCTGGCGCATACGTTCGATATGTTCTATATCGGCAAGCTGAACGCTTACGCCTCCAAGGCGCGCACCGTGGCTTACAAGATGAGCTTTGACGACAAGGGCTTCATCAACGGCGGCAACGGCGACATGGCTGACTTCCTGACCATCCTCCTGTCCTTCGCCATCGATCTGGTATGCTACACCAACGAGACGACCGGCGCTGACAACGGCGCTGCGATCGTGGCCCTAATCAACGGCGATAAGACGCCGGAAGACAGCGGTTACGTCAATCCTGCCCTGATTCAGGAGATCATCAAGTTCATCAAAGAAGGCTTCACCGTAGAGTACAACGACTACGACTGGTTCTACTTCGATGAGAACTACGCGCTGTATGAGGTCGTCGATGGCAAGCTCGTCAGAAAGACCAACGCTGACAACGAGCCCATCCAGCCCACTTACGACGCGAACACGGCCGTTACCGTGCCCACCAACACCTTCAACTATCTCACCTATCAGTCCGACTGGACCGAGGATACCGCCCAGTATCTGGTGGATCACCGCAACGAAATCGTGGCGGCTGTCCTGAAGATGGCGAAGGTGGATGGCAGCATTTCAGATATCGTGAAGGGCATCTTCGATCCCGCAAAGGATCTGTACACCTCCGAAACTCTGAATTCCATCCTTAATCTGGTAAAGCCGCTTGCCAGCAAGCTGCCCGCAGCCCTGCTGAACATCGTCGGCGTGATCCTGGACGTTGATCTGAGTGTCTACACCGAGATGGACGGCTACTTCTCTGAGAATTACAATGAAGTAAAACTCAGCACGCTGAATCCCTACATCCCGGCTGCTATCAAGGCGTTCGCGCCCGGCGAGACCTATTACACCTACGCCTACACAGCGGTGGAAGCTTCCGCTGAGTTCAGCGCGACGACTACCTATTACGTCTACACCTATTCCAAGGTGGATGCTTCCGATGAATTCGACGCTTCGGAGACCTACTACACCAAGAGTGCCGACGGGAAATACACGGTTGCCGATATTACGGCGTTCGCGGACGGCGTGACCTATTATATCCATGACGGTTACGAGGAAGCGTCCCTTGACGGCGCGTTCGCTGAAGGCGTCACCTATTACACCCGCGGCTATGCGCAGGTGCCGGCCGACGCGACGTTCAACAAGAAAGCGTCCTACTTCACCAAGACCACCTATTACACCGACGCTTACACCGCTGTGGCGGCCGACGCGGAATTTGACGCTGCTGCTAAGTATTATACCAAGGACGGCGACAAGTACGTGCTTGCCGACATCACGGAGTTCGCGGAAGGCGCCACCTATTACACCCACAGCTACGTTGACGTTGCCGAGGATGCGGCGTTCAACGCAAACGCTACCTATTATACCTATCATGAGATCAACTTCACCGAGGGAGACCGCGACCAGTTCGTCGCAGAGCTGACCAGACTGCTCAGCCCGCTGAACGTGATCCTTGACTGGCTGCTGTTCGGTAAGGACATCCAGTACTTCGATAAGAAGATCGTCAATACCGACGTTGTCGGTCCCGGCACGCCGGAAGAAGTCGAGATCCTGATCAACCTCAAGGGCGCGGAAGGCTATAAGTACGGTCTTGTCCCGCTGCTGGAGGCGCTGGGTGTGGTTCTGCCCGAGATATCCAACGACGACACCACCTCCACCATCCTGCCCGTACTGATCAACAACGTGATGGCCAGACTGGAAGCCATCCTTAACAACCCGGTTGACGAGATCCTCAACCTGATCCCCGAACTGCTGTACTTCATCAACCTGAACGGCCTTGCCACCTCCGTACAGAACCTGCTGGCCGGCGTATTCGGTCTGGTAGAAAACCTTGCCAGCACCGGCGCCCTCAACAGCTTCCTTGGTCTTGAAGAAGGCGAAGAAGTCGATATCAACGGTATCGTCAACAACCTGCTTGCTGACCTCGGCATCACGCTGGATATCAACAAGCTTGATCTGGTGGAGATCCTGAAGGTCGTCAGAGACCTGACCAAGGTGGAATATGTCGAGTACGTGGCCGCAACGGGCGAGTTCGACGCGACCAAGACCTATTACACCAAGAAAGTGACGCCCGCGGAAGAAGAGGGCGGCGAACCCAAGGTCGAGTACGTCAAGGTCGACGAGCCCAAGGCGGCAGACCTCGCTGACTACTACGTGGCGGACGAGGCGACCAGAAAGACCAGCACGGGCATCGATCTGATCGAGTTCTGCACCGAGAAGAAGATCGACGAGTTCTACTTCGGCAAGATGGAAGGCTATCCCTCTGCCAGCACGCAGATCGCCTTCAAGATGAAGTATAACGCGCTCAACCACAACGACATGGCCGGCCTCATCACGCTGATCGTGAACCTGGCGCTTGAGTTCATGATGGACGAAAACAACGCCAAGGCGATCGACGCACTGATCAACGGCATCGGCGCGGACGGCGAGCCTCTCGGCAACACGGTTTCCGCCATCGTTGCCATCCTCAAGGGGCTGAAGGAGCTTGACGAGGTCGAGCCCGAAGACATCGATTGGGATTACTTCCTTGAGGAAGGTGAGCTCAGCGCTACCGGCATCACCATGCCCGTATCCGAGTTCGTGTACCTGGATTACAACAACCTGTGGACCAGAGATCTGGCGACCGGTCTCGGCGCGCAGTTGACCGACGTGGTCAACGAGATCCTTGCCCTTATCGCCAAGGAAGGCGAGGAGCCCAAGACGCTGGCCGACATCATGGAAGGCCTGGTCAACATCGACAGCCTGCTTAATGCGGATGTCCTGAACACGATCCTTGACACCATCGCCCCGATCCTGTACGGCGAAGACTCCTTCCTGGCGGAAGAACTCCTCAGCCTGATCGGCCTTGTGCTCGGCGCGGATCTCACCCAGTGGAACAATTCCTACCGGTTCGAGAAATATGACGCTGCCAAGACCTATTCCGACGATGCGGAATCCGGCCTGAAGTACAGAAATGGCGAAATCACTTGGTACGAAGAGGTCAAAATCGAGGCGTTCGAAGACGGTGTGACCTATTACACCGCCGACGAAGTCGCGGAAGGCGAGGAACAGACCTACACGGCTGCCACCGTTTATAGCGCCGACGCGAAGTACTTCGTACAAAAGACCTATTCCGGCGTGATCTACGCCATCGGCAACGCTTCCGACTTCGCCAGCGGCCTTACGTACCTGCTGAAGCCCGCGCAGAAGCTGCTCGGCTGGCTGCTGCTCGGCAACGACTACCGCTTCTTCGTCGAAAAGGCGAACGGCAACGTAAAAGCCACTGCTACGGATCCGGAGACCGGCGATGTTGTGACGATCCGTGACGACAAGGAACTGCTTGTCATCCCGGGCTTCGAGGGTTACGACCTGTCCCTCACCCTGCTTCTGGAAGCACTCGGCTGCACCGGTCTGAAGAAGGCAAGTGAGTACGAAGACAACGAAGCCGCGCTGATCAAGGATATCATCGACGCGCTGATCGGCAGAATCGATCAGATTCTTGCAGACCCGATCAACCAGATCCTTGATCTCATTCCCGAACTGATCTACTTCATCAACGCCGGCGGCCTGAACGCCGTGGTCATGAACCTGGCGGGCAGCCTGCTGACGGTCGTGGAGTACATCAACAACTCCGGCCTGCTCGGCGTGGACGAGAATACCGGCGAGCCCAAGAAGATCGAGATCATGGACGAAGTCCTTGACCGTACCATCATCGACAAGCTGGTCACCAACCTCCTGAACGACGCGCTGAAAGACACGCTTGATAAGGATAACAACGGCGAGCTGTCCAGCGACGAGAAGCTGACCTTCGCTCTTAGAGACGTCAACCTCAGCTGGATCATCGCGCTGGCTGAAAAGCTTACCGGCCTGGCCATCCAGGACGCGGTCGGCCACACCTACGACCTGTCCAAGCTGCTCATCGGCGGCGTGGCAAGATACGATTCCGCCTGCACGGCGTACAACGACGAGTCCGACTCGCCCGTCAGCATGACCTACAAGGTGGTTCCCTCGGCGGAGACCCGCGGCGACGTGATTACCATTGCCCTGTCCCTGGTGCTCGACGTACTCCAGTATAAGAACGCGGATGCAACGCCTCCCGTTGACAACGCTGTGGTTGTTGCCGGTCTGGTGGCAGACTTTGTGGATGATATGACTGCTGAAGAACTTGTAACAGTCATCGATTCCGCCATCGCCATCCTGAAGGGCTGGGAAGACAAGATCACCTATCTGAGCCCCGAATGGTTCTACAATGTGACCGATCCTGAGACGCCCACCACGGATATCAACGAAATGGCGGATATCACGCTGGTCGACCGTACGATCAACTACCTGACCTACGGCGCCAACTGGACGGATCACAACGTCAACAACCTGTGGAAAGAAGAGACCGCCAAGTATCTGGTGAATCACATCGACGACGTGCTCGCCGACGTGATGAAGATCCTCGGCAAGGAAGGCACCACCGTGGCCGATATCCTCAAGGGTGTCTTCGATCCCGCCCGCGACCTGTATACCGCGGATAACCTGAACGCGATCGTTGACCTTGTCAAGGATCTGCCCGCCAAGCTGGGCGACGCCCTCGTGAATATTTTCGGCCTGGTGCTGGATATCCATCTGGATGCCTACGCCGAGATGCACTTCGAGGTGGAAGACATCAACAGCAAGGAGACCTTCATCGCCGGCCTGATCGACGTACTGAAGCCCGTCTACACCATCCTTGACTGGTTCCTGTTCGGCAAGGATCTGGCGTTCCTGTACGACAACGATTATTACAACGAACACTTTGATGAGCGAGACCTGATCCACATCACCGGCGGCTACGGCTACGACAACGCTATCGTCCCGCTGTTTGAGGCTCTCGGCATCGTGATGCCCGCGGCCGACAAGATGGAAGACGCCAAGCTGTATGAAGTGCTGACCAACGTCTGCACCAAGCTGGAAACCATCATTGACGATCCGGTGGATGAAGTGCTGGCGCTGATCCCGAACCTGATCTACTTCCTCAACGCCAACGGCTTCTCCGTGGTGGTCGGCAACCTGCTTGCCTCCATCCTGGGCCTGATCGATACTGCGGCTCCCATCATCATCGAGTTCGTCGGCGACACCATTACGATCTCCGAAGAGGATAACATCGTTATCAAGCTGACGGATGATCTGGACAACATCCTGCCCACCAAGACGATCCTGAACAACCTGATCAACGGCCTGCTGACCAAGAGCGATATCAACCTTGAGACGCCTGTTGATTACACCAAGGTCGACCTGCTGACGCTGGTCCGCATCGTGGAGGCCGCTACCGGCCTGAAGATCGTCGACGTCCTCACCGAGAACAAGATCGACAAGTTCTTCATCGGCGACATCTTCTACGGCAGCGCGTTTAGAAAGAACGTTGAATCCGCCAATGGCAAACCCAGCTTCTTCATGCAGTATAGCACTGAAGAGGAAGCCCACGATATGCTCACCATCGTCCTCAACCTGATCGTGGAAGTGCTCCTCTATAAGGTGGACGGCGAATACGTCAACATCGACGCGCTGTGCGAGCTGGTGGATACGCTGAACGATAACAAGGATAAGATCGTTGCCGTCGTCAACCTGCTGACCAATCCCACCGAATACACCTATAAGGAACTGAACTGGAACTACTTCGACGAGACGGCGACGCTCGGCGACGAGATCGCGGTTCCGAAGTCCAAGTTCATCTACCTGGCCTATCAGAACGACTGGACCTACTCCAAGGCGGTTGCGCTTGACGAGTATCTGGTGCAGATGGTGGATGAGATCATCGCCATGATCGCCAAGGACGACGATCCCACCACGCTGGCGGATCTTGTTGCCGGCCTGGTCGATATCGACGAGCTGATCGCGAAGCCCGAATACCTGAACAAGATCCTTGAACTTGTCCAGAAGTACCTGTACGGCGAAGACGCGCTGCTCGGCCAGTCCCTGCTCGATCTCATCGGTCTGATCTTCAACGCGGAGCTCACCGACTGGAACGACGCGTACGAATTCGAAGCATACGACGAATCCATCCACACCCAGACCGAATCCGCGACCGGCCTGAAGTACAGGCTGGACGGCGGCAAGATCTACTACGGTATTGCCACTGTGGAAGACTTCATCAACGGTCTGTGCAAGATCCTTGAACCCACCGAAGATATCCTGGCCTTCCTCCTGATGGGCGAAGACTATGGCTTCTTCACCAACAATGAGGACGGCACGAAGGTCCTCGTCAGAATCAACGGCGCTGACGGCTACAAGAACGGCCTGGCCCTGATTCTGGAAGCGCTCGGCGTGGAAGGCCTGCAGCCCAGCTACGACAGCGCCAACGAGATGCTCAGGAGCGTGCTTACCGCTCTTGTGAACAGAGTGAGAGCCATCCTTGCCGACCCGATCAACAGCGTGTTCGATCTCCTGACCGAGCTCATCTACTTCATCAACGCCAACGGCCTCAGCGTGGCCATCCACAACCTGGCAGGCGCCGCGTTCAATATCCTTGACGCGCTTGACGCCGCGGGCTTCGGTGGTGTGATCGCCACCGGTACGGACGCTGATCCGAATGAACCGGTCTATGGCAAGATCCTTGACGTGGACGCTCTGATCGAAGGCCTGCTGAAGGATAACGTCAGCGACGAGATCACCTTCGCGCTTGACGAGATCAACATCCAGTGGGTGGTCGATACCCTTGAAGTGATCCTTGCGAAGTATGTCGCTCCGTTCCAGATCAACAAAGTGATCGACAACTCCCTGTACAGCGACTATCCGCTGCAGCTGCTTGCCATCGGCAAGGCTGTCAAGTATGACTCCGTTTCCGATCTGGCCAGCGCTTACAAGATGGTCTACGGCGACGGCAGCATGGAGGGCGGCGCCAGCAGGGCGGATATGATCACCATCCTTCTGTCCTTCGCGCTCGACTTCCTGCGCAACGACACCAACAAGGCGGCCATCGAAGATATGGCCGGGCTTCAGGCCGGTACCGTCAACGCCATTTTGGCAGTCATCTCCAAGTATACGGTGAAAGTGGACGCCAAGTTCGACTGGTTCTACTTCGACGAGGATTATCACTACGAACAGGGCACCGACCTAACCATGTTCACGCCCACCATCCAGTATCTGAGCTACGCTTCCGACTGGACTGAGGAGCTTGCGGATTATCTCGACACCAACCTCGACACGGTCGTGGCCAAGGTGCTTGAGCTGGCCGGTCAGGATTCCATCGCCGAAATCATCAAGGGCGTGTTCGATCCCGCCGAGAAGCTTTACACCGCTGAAAACCTGAACAAGATCGTTCTTGCGATCGCCAACCTGACAAAGGACGTTCAGGACGTGATCCTGAACACCGCGGGCCTGCTGCTTGACGTCGACCTCGGCGCATACAAAGAGATGTGCACCTATGACGACGCGGAAGGCAAGTTCACCGAATGCACCAAGTTCGCCGATGCGGACATCACCGGCAGAGAGACCTTCGTGGCCGGCCTTGTCGAAGTGATCGCCCCGATCAACCAGGCGCTTGACTGGCTGCTGTTCGGCGACAGCTACAAGTTCTTCAACAGAATCAGCAGCACCGACGGCGCTGTGGTGGAAGACCTGCTCGTCATCAACGGCTACGAGGGCTACGCCTTCGGTCTGGTACCGATCCTTGAAGCGCTCGGCGTATCGCTGCCCGACTGCTCCGATCCTACCGCCAGCACCTACAACACCGCCAACATGATCAGCGACGTTCTGTCCGCTACGCTGTTCCGTATGGAGCAGATCCTTGCCGACCCGGTGGAAGAAGTGCTCGCGCTGATCCCGAACCTGCTGTACTTCATCAACGCCAACGGTCTTACCGCCGCTGTCAACCATCTGTTGGGCGCGCCGCTGGCTCTGGTGGAGAAGGTCAACCCGATCCTTGACAAGCTGAACATTGAGATCATGGGCAACACCCAGATCAACGTCAACGACCTGGTCAACGGTCTGCTTGCCGACAACGGCATCGAGGTTGAGATCGATACCACGGATCTCCGCCTGATCAACGTCATGGAAGTGGTCGAGGCTCTCACCGGCCTTGAGCTGACAGACTTCATCGTCGAGAACGGCATTGAAAACTTCTATCTCGGCCAGATCGTTTGCAACAACGTCCCGGACGGCGAAGACAGGATCCATACCTCCAACAACCGCCTGGTATCCTTCCGTATGGAATATTCGGAAGACGTGGCCAAGGATCGCTCCGACATGATCACCGTACTGGTCAACTACCTGCTTGAGACGGTCATGTACGGCAATAACGCCGCCGTGGTCGACGGCTGGATCGGCGCCAACACGGTACAGTCCGTCCTCAACATGCTTGACGCGCTGTCCACGCCCGCCGTACCCGGCAATTACCACTGGAACTACTTCAACGAGGATTCCGACGAAGCGATCCCCGAAGCTGATTACGAGAGCATCACTACGCCGGTCACCCCGTTCAACAACCACCTGAAGTACACCACCGACTGGACGCAGAAGACCGCCAATACCGTCTATGATAATATTGACGACGTCATCACCGCGATCCTGACGATCGTAGCCAAGGGCGACGAGACCAAGGCGACGACGGTGGCCGAACTGCTCAGCGGCAGCTTCAACCTGTTCACCGCTGAGAACCTGAACAAGATCGCCGACCTCACCAAGCAGCTGTACGATAACTTCGACGCCACGCTGGTGAACCTGATCGGCACGGTGCTCGGCTGCGACCTGACGCAGTGGATCGGCCTCCACTACACGGACGAGGAGATCTACGACGCGGATACCTTTACCGCCGGTCTGTACGAGATCCTTGCGCCGCTCAGCAGAGTGCTTGACTGGCTGCTGTTCGGCGAGTCCTACGGCTTCTTCGTAGCCGACAAGATGAGCGGCTCCACGGATGAGACCAGCCCGGCCACCACGCTGATTAACGTGGGCGGCGCCGAAGGTTACATCTACGGCCTTGCGCAGATCCTCATCGCTCTGGGCATCGACGAAAACGACCTGCCCGCGTACACGGAAGAAACCACCTGCATGACCGACGTGGGCGGCAAGACCTTCCTGAAGGCTGTCCTTGACGTGATGGTCAACAGAGTGGTCGAGATCCTGGCGGATCCCGTGGACGAAGTGCTCGAGCTTCTGCCCGAACTGCTCTACTTCATCAACGCCAACGGCGTTTCCACCGCGGCCTACAACATCGCGGGCGGCGTGCTCAACGCGGTCAACGTCCTGTTCGAGGAAGGCCTCATCACCCTGGAAGTCGACGGCGAACCTTGCGCGACCATCGAGGATTATCTTGCCGGCAAGATCGGCGTTGACATCCGCAACCTTGACCTGGAAGGCATCATCGGCATTCTGGAAGACAAAGAAGTCACCAAGGGCATCAAGATCAACGACGTGTTCAAGGGCACCTACACGGTGAATGAGACCACCGGCGAAGTGATCTTCGAGTACGATACCGAGGCCGGTAACAACATCCTTGAGAAGTTCTACTGCGGCACGGTTACCACGTACACCTACGGCGGCTTCCACGGCTGGAAGATGGTTGCTGCGGATGGCAAGCAGGGCGACATCATCACGATGCTGCTGAGCGTCCTTCTCGACGTCCTCTACTATGAAGACAACGAGCAGGCCATCGCCGACCTCATCAACGACCTGTGGAGCGACGTGGAGTTCACGAAGGATAACTTCATCGCCCTCAAGATGATCCTCCAGAACGGCGCGGAATTCAGCTCCGAGTTCAACCCGAACTGGGCGTACATCGTCGCTAACGCGGATGAATGGATCGCCATGGCGGCGGAGGATCAGGTCGCTCTGATCAACGAGCTGGTTACCGGCCTGCCCGGCATGAAGGGCCGCACGCAGCACTACCTTGAGTACGACAACAACTGGAATGAAGCGGTTGTCACGTATCTCGATACCAACATCAACGATATCGTCGATCTGGTCATCAACATGGTGACCAAGGGCGAATATCTCGACCTTGAAAAACTCATCGAAGGCAAGCTGGACATCTACACTGCCGATACCGTCAACAAGATCGTCGACAAGATCGCGGGCCTGCTCAGCAAGCTGGATGAAGTGCTCACCGAAGAGCTTCAGGATAAGCTCATCACCACCGCAGGCTCGCTGCTCGGTCTGTCCGACGACGTGATCGCAAAGGTCACCAAGCCCGCCACCGAAACGGAAGTCCATGACAAGGCGACCTTCGTGAAGGCGCTGGTGGATCGCTTCAGCGGTCTTGACAGAGTCCTCAACTGGCTGCTGTTCAACGACTCCTACGAGTTCTTCACCGATCTTGACGACGGCGCGGAAGCGATGATCGTCATCAGCGGCGGCGAAGGCTACAAGTACGGCCTGGCTCCCATCCTGGCGGCTCTGGGCGTGAAGACAGAGATCGAAGCGACGCAGTGCACGACCGATCCGGATGAGAAGGATGCTCTGACCGAGGTGCTCAGCAACGTGGCCGACAGGATCGACCAGCTGCTCTACGGTGCCGACGGCTGCAAGACGCTCAACGAAGTGCTTGCGCTGCTGCCCGAGCTGATCTACTTCATCAACACCGGCGCGATCAGCGATGCGGTCATGAACCTGCTGCAGCCTGCCGACGAACTGCTGGCAGTCGTCAATAAGGAACTTGGCGACGGCGCGGTCCTCGGCAAGGACAGCGTGGCTGACTTCTTCAGCTTCACCTTCAACGGCACGGAGTACAGACTGTACGACACCACCGCCAAGTACACGGATGCAGAACTTGCGGAACTCGGCATCGAGCGCAAGAACTACAACACGCTCGACTTCGACTTCATCTTCGACCTTGTCAAGGAGAAAGTCGGCATCGATATCGCGAACTCCACGGGTACCTCCGCGGACGGCGTTGCTCTCGGCAAGGTCGGCGACTACATCAAGTCCTTCTACTTCGGCCAGCTGGAGTCCTACACCTCCTACGGCGATGTTCCGGGCTACAAGATGAACTACTCCGAAGCCGATACGAGAATGGATATGCTTACCATCCTCGTGACCCTGGTGCTTGACGTGTTCACCTCCGGCGTCAACGAAGCCGCTATCGTGGATCTCCTCGGCGGTGATACGGCGGCGATCGATATGTACAACGTCATCTACAGCTTCCTGACCGGCGATCTGGTACAGGTCGAATATCAGAAGTTCGACTGGCTGTTCGAAGAGTACGCGGATACCGGTATCATCGTCTCCCCGATGACCGAGGACGGCACCATCGTCAACCAGAGCATCTACGGCCCGCTGTACACCAGACCGATGGGCGAGTACATGACCAAGTACCTGCAGCTTGCCATCAACACCTATATCACGCTGCTTGGTCTTAAGGTCAACGGAAAGCAGGTCTTCACGCTTGATGATATCCTTCAGGAGCTTGTCGGT
Organism: Clostridia bacterium; assembly: GCA_017428085.1. GTDB lineage: Bacteria > Bacillota > Clostridia > Oscillospirales > Acutalibacteraceae > RUG806. The sequence goes on from JAFRRP010000039.1 coordinate 103,456, forward strand.
TCCAACATCTACAAGAACGAGTACCTGAACTCCATCTACAACGCATTGCTGAACCTGCTGACCGGCCTGAAGGAAGATACCCTCGGCGAAGAGCTTTACAACCACATCGCCTACGTCCTGAAGGAAGCCACCAGAGATCCCGACGATCCTGAGGATGTCGGCGTCGACCTGAACTACTGGTTCGACGAGTACACCGGTCCCGACGAGATCGAAGAGGGCAACCAGCAGCAGTTCATCGCGGAGATCTGCGAGATGCTGCGTCCGGCGTACCCGGTCCTGAGATGGCTGCTGGCTGAAGACGACATCGCGTTCTTCAACAAAGCCGCAGGCGCGGATCAGTACTCCGAAGAAACGATCACAGCGCTGGAAGACAACGACTATCTGGTGCTGAACGGCGCGAAGGGTTACAAGTACGGTATCATCCCGATCCTTGAGGCAATCAACAACGGCGATACCACCAACATCACGTCCTACAGCCAGTATCTGGCGGACATTGAGGCGGATCCCGACGCGATCCTGGGCGATATCCTCACCCCGATCCTCTGCAAGGTGGACGACATCCTTGCCGATCCGATCAACGGCGTGCTGAACTTCCTGCCCGCAGTGGTCTACTTCATCGGCTCCAACGGCCTTGACACCTGCTTCAAGAACATCCTGGGCTCCGTCTACACGCTGCTCTTCAACATCGATCCGCTGATCGCCAACGTTGAAAAGCTGCACGACGAAGACGGCACCGTCTCGCTGTACCCGCTGATCGGCTTCGATCTCAGAGCGATCAACCTTGAAACGCTCCTGAGGCAGCTGCTTGACAGCCTGAAGGACAGTACCGGCTTCAGCCTGAGCGACCTCGGTATCGACCTCGTCAACGAGCTCTCCATGGGCGTCATTGAAAACTACGAATCCTACATTAACGAGGATACGTTCTTCCAGGATATGTACACCATGAAGTACGCCACGGAAGGTACGGATGTGGAAGGCAACAAGTGCGACACGGTCGACTTCGTCACCATTATCCTCCGTTTGGTGCTCACCTTCATCTCCGATCCTGACAATAAGGATGCGGTGGAAGCGATGCTGAAAGACAAGGTGTCCGGCGACGGTTACACGCTTCTGTGCTCGCTGCTTGACAACTTCTCCGAGATGGTGAGGACGCCCGACGGCAAGGATAAGATGATGTACACGGTCTACTACGTGTTCTACTCCGCTCTTTGCGCCGGCGTGGCCACGAACAACGCGTTCGCGGAGTTCAACGGCAACTACTCCTTCCTGAACAGCCTGTTCAATACGTCCGATCTCGCGTTCATGCGTGCGATAGGCAGTTCCCTGAACGGCATCTTCCACATGACGGATGATGAGGGTAATGAAGTGATCAGCCCGATCATCGACGAGACCGGCGTGGTACCGCAGGGACAGATCCCGTTCTGGCAGAAGATCATTGAGTTCTTCAAGCAGATCATCAACTTCTTCAAGAACATGTTCAAATAATCGGTCCCGATTCGATCGGAATACGAACGGTTCTTAACACACAGCAATTTGCCCCCGTGCAGAAATGCACGGGGGCTTTTGCGCGGCAACGGAGGTCTTTTGAGGGCACGGAAAATGTCTTCACGGATAATTGCGGAATATGGATCAGAGAGGCAAATTGGAGTTCAGCGAGCCGTTGGCTTGCTAAACAGTCGTCAGTCGTCAGCAGCGGCGCTTTGCGCCGCAGTCGTCAGAAATGTTGTTTTCATAGGACCATCCGGAGGATTTCTAACGACTGACGACTAAAAACTAACGACTGGATTTTTCGAGCTGAAGCTTGAAAAATCCCCGTTTGTTATCATCCCACAAAAATCCGCGATGAGCCATTTTGCAAGTAACATTTGCTGATAGCTGTTCCGTCCCATTTGTCAAATGCCGCGGGAATGCGCAAAACAGGCCATTTTACGGCAGATCGCCTCAAAGACGATGTCCACATCATGGCGGCAGAAAGAGCCCTGTATGCTGTTATTGGATCGATCATACGCCGGGCGGGACGAAAAAACAAAAAAAGAAAAACCGACAGAACATTCTGTCGGTTTTTTCTTAACTGAGCGATCTTTCCCTCAGCTATTCATCAAGCTGCATCCGTGGGGGTAGTTTTGTTGCCGTCGAACTTGAAACCAAGCTTCTCAGCCAGCTTTACAAATGCATCAAACAGAGCCTGCAGGAAAAGAATCAAAGATGTAAAATCAAAACTTGACATATTTTTTTTCACCTCTTGTAAATCAAATCATGAAAACTGTCATTCAACAGAAATTATCAGCCGGCTGCAGCGGAAGTATCTTCGCCGCTGACCAGACCGCCGAAAAGACCGCTGAGATCAAACGTACCTTCTGCGTCGCCGGTCAGGAACTTGCTGAGAGCGGAGAACAGGTCAACCAGAAACTGAATAAAAGCGTTCAATGCGTCCATAGTTACACTCCTTTTCTGAAAATTCTATACGATGAAGCCTTCTTCAATGTATACTGAAATTAAGCGTCGGTCTGTGTGGCCGTTACAAAAATATCGATGCCGATCTCTTTGAAGAAATTCTGGATGATCTCCAAAAATTCTCTGATAATGGCAAGCCAGTCGTCTTTGGACCAGGAAAAATCTATCGTCATATCGTTACACCTCTTTTTGAAAAAATACGTGATATATCGCGGCGTCTTTTATGCGCCGACTGCGATATCGCTGAGATCGGGCTTCGTTTCGTTCGGATAGACGTATCCGTCGCTGCCGTCCTCTTCGGGAAGGACAAGAATGCCAAGCCACTCCATTACTTTCTTGAACGCTTCCATCACCTTTTGGAACACGCCCAGGATGTCTTCGATCGAGACGTTGAGAACAGGACTTTGCACGTGCTGCACCTCACTTTCAAATACAGGGATTTTTTCAGTATTATAGTAACACAACGGGCGTTGCAGAACAATAGTCAAAATCAAGAAAAGTGTGGAAAAACCCAAAATTTACAATGCGGACACATTTTTTTCACATTTTAATCTATTTTTATGGACAAATGATACAAATACGACCGATTCGTTTTGTGTCTTCTTTCGGCGATTCCGGTCATGATCGTCTTTTTTGCGTCGCGGCGTCGGCGTTTTCGATCGTTCCGTCGTCTGTTGGGGATGGCAGCGCGGATCGGCTGAAGCCGTCGCATTGGTCAAAATGCACAAAAAACAAAAATTTTTTGTAAGAACGCCTCTAACAAAATAGTCAAAAATAGGGTTGAAAATACCGTAAAGATTTGGTAAACTTAAAAGCAGAGGTGAAGTTATGAGCAGAAACGAACAACGACCCGGCGACCTGCCGATCTATCTTTTTAAACAGGGCCGCAACGCCCGGGCTTATGAATACTTCGGTTCCCACCGTTCCGGGGACGGCGCGGTGTTCCGCGTGTGGGCGCCTGCCGCCAAAGCCGTTCACGTAGCAGGGGAGTTCAACGGCTGGCGTGAGGACGCCGCCCCCATGTCCCTTGTGGCGGACGGCATCTGGGAAGCGTACATCCCCGGCGTGAAGCAGTATGACGCCTACAAATATGCCGTCACCGGCGCGGACGGCGTGTGCCGCATGAAGGCCGACCCCTATGCGTTCCATTCGGAAACGCGCCCGGCCAACGCCTCCAAATTTTACGACATGGACGGTTATGAGTGGCATGACGGCAAATACCTGAAAAAGCTCTACGCCCGGGACGTCTATTCCTCGCCCGTCAACATCTATGAGATGCACGCGGGCTCGTGGCGGCTGTATGAGGACGGTTCGCCGTTTTCCTATCGCGCGCTGGCGGACGAGCTGGTGCCGTACCTGACGGAGATGGGCTACACCCACGTGGAGTTCATGCCGCTGATGGAATACCCCTTCGACGGTTCCTGGGGCTATCAGGTGACGGGCTACTTCGCCGTCACATCCCGCTACGGCACGCCCCACGACTTCATGTATCTGGTGGACCGGCTCCATCAGGCGGGCGTCGGCGTGATCATGGACTGGGTGCCGGCGCACTTCCCGAAGGACGCCCACGGCCTGTATGAGTTCGACGGCACCTGCTGCTATGAGTACAAGGACGTGATGAAGCGCGAGCACGAGGGCTGGGGCACGCGGGTGTTCGACTACGGCAAGAACGAGGTGGTCTCATTCCTTGTGTCCAGCGCGGAGTTCTTCTTCGACAAGTACCATGTGGACGGCCTGCGGGTGGACGCGGTGGCCTCCATGCTGTATCTGGACTATGGCAGGGACAACGGCCGCTGGCGGCCCAACATTTACGGCGGAAGAGAGAATCTGGAGGCGGTGGCGTTCCTGCGCTATCTGAACGAATCCGTGTTCCGGGATTACCCCCACGCCATGATGATCGCGGAGGAGAGCACCGCCTGGCCCATGGTTTCCAAGCCTGCCTCCGACGGCGGCCTCGGCTTCAACTTCAAGTGGAACATGGGCTGGATGAACGATATCCTGCGCTACTGCGAGATGGACGGCCTGTCCCGCAAGTTCAACCACGACCTGATCACCTTCTCGCTGTTCTACGCGTTTTCGGAAAACTTCATCCTTCCCATTTCCCACGACGAGGTGGTCCACGGAAAAAAATCCCTGCTGGATAAAATGCCCGGCACCTACGAGGAAAAATTTGCCGGTATGAAGGCGTTCCTCGGCTACATGTACGCCCACCCCGGCAAAAAGCTGCTGTTCATGGGACAGGAGTTCGGCCAGTTCATCGAGTGGAACGAAAAGATCCAGCTGGACTGGTTCCTGCTGGGGTATGACGCTCACCGGCAGCTGAAGGACTTCACGGCGAAGCTGAACAACGTCTATAAGGCCAACGCGCCGCTGTGGCAGATCGACTACTCCTGGGAGGGCTTCAGCTGGCTGGTCAGCGACGATAACGATAATTCCGTGGTGGCGTTTGAACGGAAGGATTACGACGGCAATGCCGTCGTCGCGGTCTGTAATTTTACCCCCGTCACCCGGGAGAATTACCGCATCGGCGTGGAAAAGAGGGGTTCGCTGAGCGTATTGCTTTGTTCCGACGACGCGGCCTTCGGCGGCAGCGGGCTGCTGGACAACAAACGGATCTACACCAAAAAGGTCCCCATGCACGGCAAGGACCACTCCTTTGAGATCACGCTGCCGGGCTTCTCCTGCGTCTATCTCAAATACAGCAAATACAAAAAATAAAATAAGCTTTATATGTGAAAGGATGTAACGTATGGCAAAAACTGAATGCATCGCCATGCTGCTCGCCGGCGGACAGGGCAGCAGGCTGGGGATCCTCACGAAAAGCATTGCCAAGCCGGCGGTCCCCTACGGCGGCAAGTACAGGATCATCGATTTTCCGCTTTCCAACTGCGTCAACTCCGGCATTTATACCGTGGGCGTGCTCACGCAGTATCAGCCGCTGGAGCTGAACGACTACATCGGCAACGGACAGCCGTGGGATCTGGACCGCAACGAGGGCGGCGTGCATATCCTCTCACCCTATCAGCAGATCAAGGGCACAGAGTGGTATAAGGGCACCGCCAACGCCATCTACCAGAACATCAACTTCATCGACCGCTACGACCCCGAATACGTGGCGGTTCTCTCCGGCGACCATATCTACAAGATGGACTACGGCAAAATGCTGCAGTTCCATAAAGAAAAGGACGCCGCCTGCACCATCGCCATGCTGGAGGTGCCGTGGGAGGAGGCCTCCCGCTTCGGCCTGATGTTCGTGGACGACGACGGCGCCATCACCGCCTTTGAGGAAAAGCCGAAAAACCCCAGGAGCAACAAGGCTTCCATGGGCGTTTACATGTTCACTTGGAAGAAGCTGCGGGAATACCTGATCGCCGACGAGAACGATCCCGATTCCTCCAACGACTTCGGTAAGAATGTGATCCCTGCCATGCACGGCGCGGGCGAGCGGCTGTTCGCCTACCGTTTCGACGGTTACTGGAAGGACGTGGGCACCATCGACAGCCTGTGGGAGGCCAATCTCGACCTGCTCAATCCCAAGGCCAACATCGACCTCAGCGATTCCTCCTGGCGCATCTACTGCAAGAACCAGTCCACCGCGCCGCACTATCTGTCCGATACCGCCAAGGTGGAAAACTCCATGGTTTCCGCGGGCTGCATCATCGGCGGCCGCATCGATTATTCCGTGCTGTTCTCCAACGTCACCGTGGAGGAGGGCGCGGAGGTGGATTACTCCATCGTCATGCCAGGCGCGGTCATCAAGTCCGGCGCCAAGGTCCGCTACGCCATGATCGCCGAAAACGCCGTGATCGAAAGCGGCGCCGAGGTGGGCGAGGATCCCGAAAAGTGCGACGACCTGAACAACTGGGGTGTCACCGTCATCGGCAGCGACGTCGCCATCGGCAAAAACGCGAGGGTGTCCGCCAAGCTGATGATCGACCAGGACGTAAAGGAGGGCGAAGTAAAATGAGAGGCAACAACGTATTAGGCATTATTTTTGCCAACGCGGACGACCGCTGCATCCCGGAATTCACGGGCATCCGTTCCATGGCGTCCGTCCCGTTCGGCGGCGGCTACCGTCTGATCGACTTTACGCTGTCCAACATGGTCAGCGCCGGCATCGGCAAGGTGGGCATCGTCACCAACAACAACTACCAGTCCCTGATGGACCACATCAGCGGCGGCAAGCCCTGGGACCTGTCCCGCAAGGCCTCCGGTCTTTATCTGCTGCCTCCCTTTACCTCGGACGCGGCGGAAAACTACAATACCAGCCGCCTCGGCGCGCTGAAGAACATCACGCATTTCCTGGCCCGTTCCGATCAGGAATACGTGCTGCTGACCGACTGCACCTACGTCGTCAATATGGATCTGGGCGAGCTGTTCGACTATCACGAGAAAAACGGCTATGACATGACGCTGCTGTACAAGCACGGCGCGGCCCCCAGGCTGGCGGTGCAGCCCGTGCTGGAATGCATCGAAAACGGCCGCATCACGAAGCTCTCGCTGGCCGATTACAGTGGCGGCGAGGTGGATTACGCCGTCAAGGCGGTGCTGATGAAGAAATCCCTGCTGGAACGGCTGATCAATGAATCCGCCGCCAAGGGAAGGAACTCCTTCGAGCAGTCCTTCTTCCTCAATAACGTGGACCGTCTGAAACTGGGTGCCTTCCGGGTGGAGAGCTTCTGCCCGGTGATCGACTCGCTGGAAAGCTATTTCACGGCGAATTTCGCCCTGCTGGATCAGGCCAACTACAAGGCGCTGTTCGGCGGCGCGCACCCGGTCTATACCAAGGTGTACGACGATATGCCCGCCGTTTACGGCCTGGAAAGCGACGTAAAGAACTCCCTGATCGCCGACGGCTGCATCATTGAGGGCGAGGTGGAAAACAGCATCCTGTTCCGCGATTGCCGTGTGGAAAAGGACGCGGTGGTCAAGAACTCCATCGTCATGCCCGGCGGCTTCATCGGTCAGGGCGCCATGGTCAACTACTGCGTAACGGATAAGCACGTGACCGTGCGGGGCGGCCGGTCCCTTTCCGGCGCGGATTCCTTCCCGGTATACATCGGCAAGAACATCCAGATCTGATCGGAGGAAACGATATGAAAGTATTATACGCGGTCAGCGAGGCGAAGCCCTTTATCGCCAGCGGCGGCCTTGCGGACGTGGCGGGCAGCCTGCCCGTCGCCCTGCGGCAGCGGCTCATCGGCGCCCGTATCGTGATGCCGCTTTACGAGGGCATCCCGCAGAAATTCCGCGACGAGATGAAGTTCATCACCCACATCACCATCCCGGTGGCGTGGCGGCGGCAGTACTGCGGCATCTTCGAGATGAAGTACAACGGCGTGATCTGCTATTTTCTGGACAACCAGTACTACTTCAAGCGGCAGGGTATCTACGGCCATTACGACGACGCGGAGCGCTTCGCGTTCTTCTCCCGCGCGGTACTGGAGATCATCCCCTACATCGACTTCAAGCCGGATATCATCAACTGCAACGACTGGCAGACGGCGCTGGTTCCGGTGTATTACTCCAAATACTATGCCAACGCCCCCGGCTTCGAGAACATCAAAACGGTGTTCACCATCCACAACATCCAGTATCAGGGTAAGTACGGGCGCGAGCTGCTGGCGGACGTGGTGGGCATCGGCGAGGACGGCGCGTCCCTGCTGGAATACGACGGTTGCGTCAACTTCATGAAGGGCGCCATCGAGTGTGCCAACGCCATCACCACGGTCAGCCCCACCTACGCGCAGGAGATCCTCGATCCCTACTATTCCCATGGGCTGGATCCCATCCTGCGGGAGCGCAGCTGGAAGCTCCACGGTATCCTCAACGGCATCGACACCAAATCCAACGATCCCGCCGCCGATCCGGCGCTGCCGGTCAATTTCTCCGCGGACGATATCGCGGGCAAGGCGGAATGCAAGGCTGCCCTGCAAAAAGAGATGGGCCTGCCGGAGCGCCCGGATGTGCCGCTGATCGGCATGGTCAGCCGTCTGGTGTCTCACAAGGGCTTCGATCTTGTCAAGCGCGTGCTGGACGAGCTGCTGGATACCACGGACGTGCAGGTGGTGGTACTGGGCTCCGGCGAGTGGCAGTACGAGACCTTCTTTACCGAGTGCGCCGCCCGCCATCCCGACAAGCTGGCGGTCAAGCTGGGCTTTGTGCCGGCGCTGGCGTCGCGCATCTACGGCGGCAGCGATATCTTCCTGATGCCCTCCCAAAGCGAACCCTGCGGCCTGTCCCAGATGTTCGCGCTGCGCTACGGCTCCGTGCCCATCGTGCGGGCCACCGGCGGCCTGCGGGATTCCGTGTTCGATTCCGGCGCGGGCGAGGGCAACGGCTTTGTGTTCGAAAACTACAACGCCCACGATATGCTCCACGCCATCCGCCGCGCCGTGGAGGGCTACGCGGATCATGAGGGCTGGGCCGTACTGCGCGACCGCGCCATGCGCTGCGATTACAGCTGGGGCCGTTCGGCGAACGAGTATATCAAGCTGTATAAGGAGCTGCTGAAGGGCTGACGCGCTTTAGTCGTTAGTCGTTAGTTGTTAGTCGTTAGAATCCTGCTGTGCGGGCAGTCGTCAGAAAGAATGATATCCTGATAATAGTTGATACAGGAACGTCCGATGATACAGGAACGTCCGAAGGGTATCTAACGACTAACGACTGCGCCGCAGGCGCTTCTAACGACTTTCCATGAAAGGAGATCACCATGGCAGAGTTTATTCTTTCCGCCTTCGCAGATGAAGCGGGCGGCGGGATCTTAAATCAGATCGAGGCGCTGAAGGCCAACGGCCTGACGCACATCGAGCCCCGCGGACTGGACGAGGGCAACATTTCCAACTTTACCGCCGAGCAGGCGAAGAACCTGAAAAAGGTGCTGGACGACAACGGGATCGGCGTGTCCTCCATCGGCTCGCACTTCGGCAAGATCAATATCAAGGACGATTTCACCGACCACTTTGAGTCTTTCAAACAGTGCGTGGAGAACGCCAATATCCTCGGCACGCCCAATATCCGCATGTTCAGCTTTTATTATGACGCGGGCGAGGACCCCGCCGTCTACCGGGACGAGGTGTTCGCGCGGCTGGAAAAAATGTGCGATTACGCCAGAGCGAACGGTGTGTGGTGCTGCCACGAGAACGAAAAGGGTATCTACGGCGATATCGACGACCGCTGTCTGGATATCCTTACCACGCTGAACGGCAAGATCAAGGGGATCTTCGACCCCGCCAACTTCATCCAGTGCCACGTGGAGATCCTGCCCGCCTACGAAAAGCTGAAGGACTACATCGAATACATGCACGTGAAGGACTGCCGCATGGCGGACGGCTTCGTGGTGCCCTGCGGCAAGGGCGACGGCCATCTGGAGGAGCTGCTGCGGCGGTTCAGTAAAAAGGACGGCAAGCGCTTTTTGACGCTGGAGCCCCACCTGAAGGTCTTCGACGGGCTGAAGGATCTGGAGCTCACCGGCGGCGCGGAATCGGTGAAGGAGGAGTTTGAATACCCCACCAACCGGGACGCCTTCAACGCCGCCTGCGACGCGTTCCACGCGGTATTGGCCAAAGCGCTGGCCTGACAGATACTGTACTTGACGGTCGGATCGATTCCCCTTTTTCTGCCGTCAGTTTTTGTCTTTTATCCGCTTGCCCCAATGGCAGGGGAAGGGAAGTGCTCTTATGAAAAAACTGTTTTGCGTGATCCTTGCTGCGACGTTCCTGCTGGCAGCCGCTTCCTGCGGTACCGGCAGCAAAGAGACGCCCGCCGAAAGCGCGCCGACGGAAACGACCGCCGCGGATACGCTGACGACCGAAGCGCCGCCGGAAACGACCGTTCCCGCGGAAGAGCCGACCTCCGCGCAGGGGCTTGCCGCCGAAACGGCCAACCGATATCTCCGCATCACGGACGCGCTTTCGCAGCGATACGGCACGGGGGAGATCTCGGACAACGGTTATTTCCTGCGCGGCCTTGCCTTTGTCCGGCTGATCGATCTGGACGGCGACGGCGCGGAGGAGCTTGTCTGCGGCTATGAAAATCCGGACAGAGGCGAGTTCTTTTCCTACGTCAACGAATATGCCGTGTACGGTCCCGACAGCGACGAACCGCTGTTCGATCCGCGGCCTGTCAGCAATTTCGGCAACGGCGACGCGCCGGGTATCGCATTCCTGACGAAAGACGGTCAAACGTATCTGGAAGAATATGAGGGCGGTATACGGATCCGCTATCATCATCTGGAAAGCGGCAGTCTGATAACGGATATTTCCTTTGAGGAATCGGAGGATTATGAAAACGGTACGGTGACGGCATGGCTCAACGGCGAGGAATGCGATGAAGCCGCCGCGTTGGCCGCACTGGAACAGTTTGAAGAGGGCGGACAAAAGGACCGGACCGAGTTTTTTGATTACGAGAACGCCGGTACGCTGGCGCAGGTGCTGCGGGAGACCGACCGGACGCTGAACCGGCTGGAAACGCTGGGCGGCGCCGGAATGTGAGGAAACGAAATCCTTTCCATCCCTCGTTGTGGTAAGCAGAAAAAAACCGGGGAGGTGAAATGCCTTGAAAATTCTTTACGCGGAGGACGAGCCCGCCATGTCGGAGGCTGTCACCGACGTGCTGACCTATCATAAATACAACGTGGACGCGGTCGCCGACGGAGAGGAGGCGCTGGCCTACGCGGAGGCGGAGGAATACGACGCCATCATTCTGGACGTGATGATGCCCAAGCTCTCCGGTACGGAGGTGTTGAAGATCCTGCGGGACCGGGGCTGTAAAACGCCGGTCATGCTGCTGACCGCCAAGGCGGAGATCGAGGACCGCATCGAAGGGCTGGACCTTGGCGCGGACGACTATCTTACCAAGCCCTTCGCCATGGGCGAGCTGCTGGCGCGGGTGCGCGCCATGCTGCGCCGGCGAGAGGATTTTACGCCGGATATCCTCACCTGCGGCAATATCTCCCTGAATATGCAGAACTATGAGCTCCGTTCCGACGCGGGCTCCTTCGTGCTGTCCAAGATCGAATATCAGATGATGGAGCTGCTGATGGCCAACCAGGGACGGTACTTCTCCACGGAGGATATCCTTGTCAAGGTGTGGGGCTACGATACCGACGCGGACGTGGGCATCGTGTGGGTATATATCTCCTATCTGCGCAAAAAGCTTGCCGCACTGCAGGCCAACGTGGAGCTGAAGGCCAAGCGCAACATCGGTTATACGCTGGAGGCGACGGAATGATCCATACGCTTCAGAAACGGTTTATCCTTACGGCAATGATCGCCATTGCCGTTTTTGTGTTGGTGCTGCTGGGCGTCACCAATATCGCCAACGCCTTTTCCACCTACCGGCAGAACATGGATATCCTGAACGAGCTGTGCGATAACGCGGCAGGGGAGAACGCTGCTGCGACAATGAGCGACGGCCTGCCGGAAAAGGTCGAGGAAGACGGCAAAAGCCGTTTTAACTGGTTCGGCGTGGATCTGGCCCGCAGCTACCGCAATTCCGCCTCCTATTTTATCGTCACGGTCAGCGACGCGGAAACGATCCTTTCCGTCAACACGGAACGTATCTCCGACAGCACGGAAAAGGAAGCGCTGGCGATCGCGCGGAACGTGATCGAAAAAGGCGAACGGCAGGGGCTCGCGGGCAACTATCGGTATAAACGCACAGAGGCGTCCTCCGGCGGCAAGGTCTACGTGTTCCACGATATCTCCTATTCGCGGTACGCCGTCATCCGGGTGGCCTATACCTCGCTGCTGGTGGGGATCCTGTGCATTGAGATCATGTACTTCTTCGTGCGCGTGCTTGCCCGCAGCGCCATCCGGCCCATCGCGCAGAATATGGAACGGCAGAAGCAGTTTATCACGGACGCGGGCCACGAGCTGAAAACACCCGTAGCGATCATCATGGCCAATACGGAGGCCATGGAGCTTTGTACCGGGGAGACCAAGTGGAGCCGCAACATCCGGGAACAGGCGCAGCGCCTCAGCGGGCTGACGCAGAATTTGCTGACGCTGGCCAAGATCGACGAAAACACCTTTATGGAATCGGTGGAAGAGGTCTTGCTGACCAAAACGGTCAACGGCGTGATCGAGATGTTCATCGAGCCCGCCGCGCTGAAGCACATCATCATCGAAAGCGACGTGCAGGAGGGCGTCACGCTGACCGCCAACGCCGACATGATGACGCGGCTGTTTTCCACGCTGCTGGACAACGCGGTGAAATACGCCTCCACGGACAGCACGATCGGCATCACGCTGAAGGGGGCGGATAACGGAGCGGTGTTCGTCATCAAAAACCGCTGCGACCAGCTGCCCCAATGCCGGCCGGAACAGCTGTTCGACCGCTTCTACCGGGCGGACGCCGCCCGTACGCAGCAAAAGGGCGGCTACGGTATCGGGCTTTCCGCCGCGCAGGCCATCACGGAGCTGCACAAGGGCACCATCACGGTGAAATACGAGCCGGAAAACGTGATCGCCTTCACCGTCAGGCTGAACCAGAAAAAATGACGGTGCGCCCGAAACAGCGAAAAACTAAAAAAAGGAACAAAGAAAATACACCGCCGCGGAAAAAAGATGTTGCATTTTCGTCCGCGGCGGTATATAATAACCTCACTGTTTCAAAACAACAAGCCGGAATGATGGAATCGGCAGACGTGCCGGACTCAAAATCCTCATCGCTGTTTCGCCCGGCGAAACCAGAAAACCCTTGTATATCAAGGCTTTTGACAATCGAATAAATCGCGTTTTTTCAAAATCGCCCTCCAAATCGCCCTCCGATTTCCGGAGACTGCTTTTTGAGAC
>JAFRRP010000040.1 GCA_017428085.1 Clostridia bacterium
GAAGAAGACCACGGCGTGCCTGAGATCGAATACGACGAGCACGTGTGGCTGTCCCTGAAGAACGCCGAAAAGCTCTGCTCCGCCATCGAGGAAGCGCTGATCCGGGTGGATCCCTCCCATAAAGACGCCTACACGTCAAACTGCTGGAACTACCGGCAGGCGCTGGCGGATCTGGACGCCAAATACACCGAAACGGTAAACGGCGCTGCCCGGAAAGCGGTGCTGTTCGCGGACCGTTTCCCCTTCCGCTACATGGTGGAGGATTACGGGCTTGATTACTACGCCGCCTTCGTCGGCTGCAGCGCGGAGACGGAGGCCAGCTTCGAGACCATCAGCTTCCTGGCGAAGAAGGCGGACGAGCTGGCGCTGCCGGTGCTGCTGGTGACGGAGACCTCCGACGGGTCCATCGCGAACACCGTAAAATCCACCTCACAGAGCAACGATCAGCAGATCCTTGTGATGAACGCCATGCAGTCCGTCACCGCGGATAAGCTGGATACCGGCATCACGTATCTGCAAACGATGAAGGATAATCTGGAAGTGCTGCAACAGGCGCTGAACTGACCGTAGCGCGGCGCCTCAGCTCCGTTTTGAGTCGTAAGTCGCAAGTCGTGAGTCGTAAGATCGGCTGCGATGGAGAAAAAGAACAAGTATTGACGCTGCCGCACAACGGCGTCTGACCAAATATAAGGAAGTAACAATCATGTCTCAGTTAACATGCGACGACGTCTCGCTGGGCTATGAGGGCCGCGCGGTGACGGAGCACCTGACGTTTCGCGTCGATCCCGGCGATTACCTGTGCGTGGTAGGCGAAAACGGCGCGGGCAAATCCACGCTGATCCGCGCCCTGCTGGGGCTGAAGGCCCCCATGAGCGGGACCATCTCCACCGGCGACGGCCTGCAGCCCAACGAGATCGGCTATCTGCCGCAGCAGACCGTCGTCCAGCGGGACTTTCCCGCCTCCGTCAAAGAGATCGTCCAGTCCGGCTGCCTCAACAAGGTCGGGAGAAGGCCGTTTTACGGGAAGGAAGCCCGCGCGCTGGCCCAACGGCAGATCGAGCGCATGGGAATCGCCCACCTGCAGAACCGCTGCTACCGGGAGCTTTCCGGCGGGCAGCAGCAAAGAGTCCTGCTGGCGCGCGCCCTGTGCGCCACCGGCAAAATGCTGCTGCTGGACGAGCCCGTGGCGGGCCTCGATCCCAAGGTGACAAAGGAAATGTACGAGCTGATCAGCCGCCTTAACAAAGAGGACGGCATCACCATCATCATGGTGTCCCACGATATCGCTGCGGCGGTAAAATACGCCACGCATATCCTTCATGTCAGCCATACGCCCCTGTTCTTCGGAACGAAAGAAGACTATCTGAAGACCGATATCGGCAAGGCGTTCACGGACGCGGCGGGAGGTGACGAAATATGACGAATACCTTTGCGACGCTGGCGCAGTATTTCCAGTACCCGTTCGTCAAAAACGCCCTGATCGTGGGCGTGCTGATCGCCCTTTGCTCTTCTCTGCTCGGCGTCACGCTGGTGCTCAAGCGGCTGTCTTTCATCGGCGACGGGCTCTCCCACGTGGCCTTCGGCGCCATGTCGGTCGCCGCCGTCGTTTCCGCGGCGCCGGCGGCAACGCTGATCGTTCCCGTCGTCATCGCGGGCGGCTTTCTCATCAAAGGGAAACGGCTCCGCGCCGTGCGGATCGCCGTTGCCTGCGGACTGCTGGCCGCGATCCTTTTCGTGTGGAAATTCCCCGCCACCGCCCCGTCCTTTTCCAACGCGGCGCAATGGTTCTCCAAACTGATCGAACAGCACCAGATGGTCCTCATCATCCCCGTTACCATCGCGGCGGCCATCGCGCTGCTGATGGGCGGCAAGAACCGCAAGATCAAGGGCGACGCCAGCCTGGCCATGTTGTCCGTCGGCGCGCTGGGCCTCGGCTACCTGATCGTGAACCGGTTTTCCACCTCCGGCAATATCTCCGGCGACGTGTGCACCACGCTGTTCGGCTCCACCTCCATTCTGACGCTTTCCAAATTTGACGTATGGCTGTGCATCATCATGTCGGTCGTCGTCATCGGCGTGTTCATCGCGCTCTACAACCGCATTTTCGCCGTCACCTTCGACGAGACCTTCACCACCGCCACCGGCGTCAACGCCTCCGCCTACAATCTGGTCATCGCCATCGTCACGGCGGTCATCATCGTGCTGGCGATGAAGCTGGTGGGCAGCCTGCTGATCTCCG
Source organism: Clostridia bacterium (assembly GCA_017428085.1). Taxonomy (GTDB): domain Bacteria; phylum Bacillota; class Clostridia; order Oscillospirales; family Acutalibacteraceae; genus RUG806. Next base: position 2,240 of record JAFRRP010000040.1, read on the forward strand.
CGCTGGTCATCTTCCCGGCGCTTTCCGCCATGCGGGTGTTCAAGAGCTTCCAATCCGTAGTGATCTGCTCCGCCGCCGTCTCGGTGGTCTGCTCCGTCGTCGGGATCCTCGCGTCGATCCTCTGGTCCACCCCGGTTGGCTCCACCATCGTTGCCATTGACATCGCGGTGTTCCTGATCTTCACGCTGATCGGGTTGACAAAGGGAAATAAAAGCTTTACAATCAAAAAGAACGCTGAAACAGCAAACCAAACCGAAAGGATCGCATAAAAATGAAAAAACTGATCGCTGTATTATTGACATTCACACTGCTTCTTTCTTTTGCCGCCTGCGGAGGTAAAACGACGACCGACGTCGGCGACGACGGTTCTCAAAGCGACGACTCGCCTGACAACGTCGCCACCACCGCCCCTACGGCGCAGGGAGCCGCGCTTGGGCTGCAACTCAACACCGGCATGAAAGAAAAGCTGGACCAGATGGAATACGCCATCTACGTTGATCTGTTCTACAACGGCAACAGCAAAGACTACGCCGACATGAAGTACACCAAGGACGGCGTTTTCGCCACGTTGGAGGACGCGTTCAACGGTGTGACGCGCTATTACGTGTGGGGCTATGCCGACAAAACGAAATGCTGCGACTACCAATGGGAATTCGTGATGCCGGAAGGCATGGAGATCCCGGAGTCCGGTTCCTATGTGACCATGACCGGCACGCTGACCCAAAGCGACGACGCGCTGGACGGCTATTGGTTCACCGACGTGACGCTGACCGTGGAGGAGCCGTTCACGCACGCGGGTTACGACTTCGACATGACGACGATCAGCCCCACGCTGACCAGAGTACAAGTCATTAATATGACCCAGTTCAAGGATCAGTTTGACGGCAAAACCATGCGAGTATATGGCAGAGCGCTCTCCCTGAATTCCGTCCAGCATCCGTATTATGACGAGGCATGGTCGCTGGATTTCAAGTACGACGGCGCTGCGGATTTTGCCATCGGCGACGACATTCTCGTGGAAGGCGCATTCAACGGCGCATCGGAAGGCTGCTTCATTGAAGCCGACCGGATCACGAAGCTGTAATCTTTTTCCTATCAAAAAAAATACACCGCGGAGGGCATGACGTCATCCGCGGTGTTTCTTATTCTGTTTAACCGATTACGCCTTATGCTCTTCAACGGCGTCGCTGTCCACGTAAAGCTCCTCGCGTTTTTTTGCTTCCGCCGAAAAAACGGCCCGCAGCAGCGGAACGAACAAAACGACGCCTGCCAGCAGGAACGCTGAACCCATCGCCGTGCGTACGACGCCTTCCGCCGTCTTCGGCAGCACGGCGTTTTCCGGCAAAGCGGGATCGACGAGGACCGCGACGGTCGCGCCCTGAACGTATCCCTTCCGTACGCCGCCCAGCTCCGATGTATGGGAAACGCCGTCAAGGGTATAGGAAACGTACGCGGTAGAGGCGCTTTTTTCCCGTCCGTTCAACGTATAAGGCGCAGAGGCGATCTCTGTGATAACAGCATCGGTTTTCTGAAACCCCGCCTGCGTCGTCAGGATACCGAGCCCGCCGCCCAACAGAGAAATGCCCAACAACAGCAGCACGATGGGCAACAATTTAGAAAAAGTGTCGTTCAGTCTGTCGTTCTTTTTCATATCCGTTCTGTCAATTCTCCGACCACGCATCTCGCACGGCGGTCCAGTCCTCTTCGGTAAAATCATCGGGGAAATAGTAGAGATCCGGCACGCCGATCTCCGGCTGTTCCAGCAGGATCCGCAGCGTCTCGTACGCCGTCCGGCCGCGGAAGCCGTCGGCGTCCACGATAACGCCCGGCATCACGGCCTGCGCCATCTGCGAGCGGAAGCGCATGGTGCTCAACGGGCTGCGCACGTAGGCGTCGTAGTCATGCAGGCGGAACTGGTCGCAGTTGCCCGCGAAATACGGGTGCAGGGCGCTCATGTTGATCAGCGCGTCGGGCTTGGCGTCCTTGGCAAACTGATAGATCGCCTCAAACAGACATTTCATCAGCTCCACGCCGTAAACGCCCTTCTGCCAGGTCTGCATCCCGGCCGTCCGGGGCAGGCAATCCATGTAATCCACCTTGAAGCCGTCACAGCCGCAGCAACCCTCGTCGTCCGAAAGCAGCGTATGGATCGCGCCGTTCAGCCGGGACAGGTACTTCGGGTTGGTGGGGTCGGCGCTGACGGGCTTGCCGTCCGCAAGGATGCACTCGTCGTCGGGAAGGCCCTCCCGGTCCCAGCACTTGAACCAAAGCAGCACCTTGCGGCCCTTTTCATGCTGGTCGTCGGCAAACTCCCGCAGGCTGCGCCACTTGGCGGGGTCCGGCGTCAGCGCGCCGTATTCCTTTTGCCACTTGTCATCAATGATGATGACGCCCGGCTCCAGCCCCAGCTCGTCCAGCCGGTCGGAGAACCCCTCGTAGGTCGCCTGGTCGGCGTGATCCTTCGCGTCGCCGCCCTTCGTGTCACTCAGGACGCACTGGGCGCCCCATCCGCAGAAGATGGGCGCGCGCCACCAGTCCGGCGTGGCGTCCTGCGCGGTGCGGCGGGTAAAATCCCGGTGCTTATACTGCCAGTCGGCGTATTTTTCCAGTACCTCCATGTCGCTTTCCCCGAAACAGCCAAAGATGGCCGGGCTTTCCCACCACCCGTCGATCTCCGTGTATCCTTGAAGCGGCAGAGAAAACCAGCAGTTATTCTCCTTCCAACCGTTTTTCGGCGCGTGCAGCTCAAAACGGTCGAAATTGTGCTCGCCGCGCTTGGCTACCACGCCAAGGCCCGTGATCGTTTCGTTATAATCATTGAAAAACGGGAACAGGAAGGGCGGCGGCGCGGCCCGCATGGGCTCCAGCACAGCGGGCTCGTCGGACATCAGATGACGGGAACGCTCATGGTCGAATTCCTGCATATTGAACAACGTATACCCGGCGGCGTTATAAAGCGATCGGGAACGGTAATACGCAACGCTCACCGGAGCTCCCTTTCCCTTTACCTTGACCGTGAAGATGAAAGCCCTGTCGCGGATATAGAGCATATACTCCTTCTGCTCCCATACGGTGCTTTTCACGCGCCAGATAAAAATATTGTCCGTAGAGGAAACGAGCTCCGGCTCGCTGTCCACATCTTCCCTGTCGGGAAGACTGACCGGACAGGCCAGATAAAAGAGGAACAGCCGCAGCCCGCCCGTATAGACGGAAAACCGGTCGTTATGGATATGCAGCTCATTGGAGCCGGATACTTTGATTTTTTTCATGGCTTATCCTCCTTATCTTTGCAAAACGTCATAAAGACCTTTGTTAGTTAATTTCCCAGTCGGGATGACGGACCAGTTTCAGCTTGATTTTTTTACCGAACTTATCGGAAAGATAGTACTTCCACAGCAGCAAAAGCGCCACCACCAGCAGGCCGAAGGCCGTCATTTTCAATCCAAGCTCCAGTCCGCGCGCATAATAACGGAACGATACCGTATGGGTTCCCGCCGGTATCCTTACGCCCAGCAGCGCGTCGCCGATTTCAACGATATCGCCGGAAGTGTAGCTGATATACTCGCCGTCCACATAAACGGCCCAGCTTTCGTCATAAGGGATCGAGGTATACAGCAGCTTGTCCGCGCCGTTGACGGTAACGGTACCGGACAGCTTTGTCTCCTCAAAGGAATCCAGTTTCAAAAGACCGTTTTCCCTGATCCTGCGATACGCCTCCTCAAATTTAGCGGCATCGATTTTAGCGGCGTACAGGTCAACAACGGCGCTGTCGTCATCCGTAAGCGAGTATTCGATACGGATACTCGCGCCAGCCGGCTGATGGCCGAGATCCAGCGTAAAGGACTGCACGCTGGAGCTGGAATAGGAGTAATTGAAATCCTCCGCCGTGATGGAAATGGTGGAGATATGTGTGCTGCCGGTATACACGTAATACTGCCCTTCCTCCGGCACGTCGATATAGGCGGTCAGTTTACCGTCGTTGGACGTGTTGGCCTTGGCGATGGAAAAGGTGCGCAGCGTATTGACGGATTCCGCCGTGATATCCTCCTTGATATTGTCAAAGGACAGGTCCGTCACGTCCGCCGTCTGCAACACATCCTCAACGCCCGTCGCCTGGCGGATAAAATCATTTTGCGTAGCGAAGGGATCGTCAGGGTCAAGATACCAGTCGGAAACGGTCTCGTTCACGGCGAAGGCGATCGGCAGCGCATACTGATATTCGTACGCCGTAAAGGTATCGTTTGCGGCGATAAACTGATAATAATCGTTTTCACTGACGAGATTGTCATTGTCATAGATATACTTCAACGCGAACATGCTGTTGAAGACGGGCGTCTGAGGATAATAGGTATAGCTGTTGATATCGTTGCCGAACATGCCCATCTTTTCCATCAGCTTCGCCACGTGCTCGTACGCCATGGAGGAGAAGGTGGAAACGCCGTTGTAACCGTACCAGCAGGGGTCCATACGGGCGCGCAGCTTGGAAAGCTCCGTGCGGTAAAACAGATCCGTATCCTCCCCTTCCGCCGTTTCACGGATCTGCTGATAGGAAGGGTAATCCGTCACGTAATTTGCCTTCGGCTGCTGCATCACGAAATTGCTCACGTCGGACACGCATAGCTCCGTAATAATGGCGATGACCAGCAGAGAGGCCACGGCGCCGCGTTCGAATTTGCCGCTTCGAAGCAGTCCCAGCAGTACGACGTAGACGACCGCGAAAATCAACGTGATATTGATCGTTCTTGCGCCGACGTTCAAAGAATCAAGCTTCGTCAGGATAACGACAAACGCAATCACCCCAAGGCCGACGCCCACATACATGCGGTTGGAAAACTCGTCGATATGGCGGAACACCTCGTAAGCGATCAGAAGCAGCAGGAAGGAATATCCGAAGGAATAACGGAACGGCAAATCGTTGGGCATATGCATGCCGTGCCAGATATAATTGAGATAGTTAAGGGAAAAGCTGAGATAAAAGACGCCCAGCAGCACCACGGTGACGACCTTTTTGCGGCCGGTCACGTGTTTGCTGAAGAAGAAAAGCGGCAGCAAAAGCACGCTCAGCAATCCGCAATAGATATTGGGCAGCACGATATCGCCGCTGCTGCGGATGGTGGTGGTAAGCGCCGGAAGATGGTTGGCCACGAAATCAAAGAGATTGAAGTAGACCTTCATGGTGCTGGGGAAGGTGCCGCCCGTGGCGGAGGAGGTCTGCAAACAGTAATAGACAGGGATCAAAGCGAAAGCGGACAGGAGGAAACACAATACGGATGCCAGCGCGAAGGACCAGCCCGATACCCAGAAACGGGAATCCGACAGCTTTCGTTTTTTCTTTTTTTCTTTTTTCCTGCGTCCTGCGCCGGCTGCTTCCCCTGCCGTCTCAGGCACTGCGCTGACAATAACGCTTGCGGGTGCCTGATACGTGAACCCGGCCGCCGGCGCGGATGCGGCATTCGGCGCGTCAACCGAAATCCGATCGGAGGCTTCCGACAGCGCCGGCGCATCGGCGGATCCCCCATCCGGCATTGCGATATCTTCAACGGCAGGTGCCGGAATGGACTCCACTTCGACGGCAGGATCGGCAGATGCTTCATCTGCGATCAGGATCTCCGGCGGTTCCCCGTCGGGAACGGCATTCTGTACGGCGGCGTCCAACGCCGCGTCGATAGCGGCCGTTTCCTGAGATACGGCGGAAGCCTCCGCCTCTTTCAGGGCTTCCGCCTCCGTTTCAACCGTCGGGGCGGCCGCGGGCGTGGGCGTAAGAATCTCAAAACCGTCGTCCGTCACCGCTGCGGCAGCCTCCTTGGGGCGAAACATCGGCGCGGTGAATTCATAGCGGGAGAAATAATAGTACAGGAACCACAGAACCGATAGGATGCACACCATATACGCCATGTAGTAATTGGTGATCATGGTGTATGTCATGGCGAAAACATACAGAGAGGGCTTGTTCTTCTGGATGATCTTTTCCACGCCGAGGATCACCAGCGGGAACACGGACATGGCGTCCAGCCACATGATATTCCAGGAATAGGCGACGAAATAGCCGCAGAACGCATAGAGAAGACCAAACCCGATGCTGACCTTGTTTACCGAATGCGTCGTTTTATTGATATAATAAGTAAACGTCATGGCGGAGGCGATCGCGTTGAGCAGGATCATAATGGCGATGGCTTCCGGCATGTTCTGATGACCGACCAGCAGGATGATTAATGCGAAGGGACTGCAGCAATAGTTGAACAGGTTGCCCAAAAATGCGCCGCCCAGACCGGATGTCCAGGAATAGACAAGCGAATACCCGTTAACGATCCTGTCATACAGCTCCGCGTACAACGGCCCATATTGATGGTACAGGTCCATGCGAAGAACGGTGTTTTTGCCGAACGTCAAGGTATTGTCATGGCAAAGATAGGTGAACATCATCACCAAAAACGCCAAAAGGCCGGCGATACAGCAGTATTTTATGAGTTGAGAACGCTCATCCGATTTCGTACGCTTTTTCAGCAAAGGACTCATGGGATCGCACCTTTCGAATTGATACACGATTTTGCAATTAAATACTAACACATATATATATTATTTGCAAGTAAAATTATAAAAACACAAATACTTGACTTATTTAACAAAAACGTGTACAATATATTGATAATAAATGAAAAATTGCCGGAGGGAACCATGGCAAAAAAGAAAGAATACGGCAACGACAGCATTACCCAACTGAAGGGCGCGGAGCGCGTCCGCAAGCGCCCCGCGGTCATCTTCGGGGACGACGGTCTGGAGGGCTGCCAGCACTCCGTGTTTGAGATCATCTCCAACTCCATCGACGAGGCGCGCGCCGGGTACGGCAGCCGCATCGTGGTGACCCGCTTCCTCGACCACTCCGTCGAGGTGCAGGATTTCGGCCGCGGCATGCCCGTGGATTACAACAACAACGAGCAGCGTTACAACTGGGAACTGCTGTTCTGCGAGATGTACGCCGGCGGCAAGTACGACAATAACGACGGCGGCAGCTACGAATTCGCGCTGGGCCTGAACGGATTGGGCCTGTGCTCCACGCAGTACGCCTCGGAGTATATGGACGCGGAGATCCACTCCGGCGGGCTGCGCTACACGCTGCACTTTGAAAAAGGCGAGAACGTGGGCGGCCTGCATAAAGAGCCCTATGACAAGAAGGACACCGGCACCCGTATCCGCTGGCGGCCCGACCGGGACGTGTTTACCGACATCGACATCCCCCTTTCCTACTATCAGGACGTGATGAAAAAACAGGCGGTGGTCAACGACAAGGTCCGGTTCATCCTGAAAAACCAGATCGGCGAAAACCGCTTCGAGACCTACGAGTACCGCTATGAGAACGGCATCGTGGACTACGTCAACGAGATCGTGGACAACCGCGGCATCGTGCCCGTGCAGTACTGGAGCGGCGAGCGCAGCGGCCGCGACCGGGAGGACAAGCCGGAATACAAAGTCAAGATCTTCGCCGCCCTCACCTTCTCCGAAAAGGTGCAGATGAAGGAGTACTACCACAACTCCAGCTTCCTGGAGCACGGCGGCGCGCCGGACAAGGCGGTGCGTAGCGCCTTCGTCTCCCAGATCGACGCCTACATGAAGCAGAACGGCAAGTACAACAAGAGCGACCCCAAGATCACGTTCCAGGATATCGACGACTGCCTGGTGCTGGTGATCTCCTCGTTCTCCACCCAGACCTCCTACGCCAACCAGACCAAAAAGGCCATCACCAACAAGTTCATCCAGGAGGCCATGACCGAGTTCTTCCGCCACCAGCTGGAAGTGTACTTTTTGGAAAACAAGCTGGACGCGGACAAGATCTGCGAGCGGGTGCTCATCAACATGCGCTCCCGCGTGCGGGCGGAGGCCACCCGCATCAACGTGCAGAAGACGCTGTCCGGCGGCAGCGATATGCTGAACCGGATCGAAAAATTCGTGGACTGCCGCAGCAAGGACGTGAATGAGCGCGAGATCTTCATCGTTGAGGGCGACTCCGCCTTGGGCGCGTGCAAGCAGGCGCGGGATTCCGCGTTCCAGGCGGTGATCCCGGTGCGGGGCAAGATCCTCAACTGTCTGAAGGCCGACTACGCCAAGGTGTTCAAAAGCGAGATCATCACCGACCTCATCAAGGTGCTGGGCTGCGGCGTGGAGGTCTCCGGCAAGGCCGTCAAGGGCCTGCCGCCCTTCAGCCTTGACAACCTGCGCTGGAACAAGGTCATCATCTGCACCGACGCTGACGTGGACGGCTTCCAGATCCGCACGCTGATTTTGACCATGATCTACGCGCTGATGCCCTCCATCATCAAGGCGGGCAAGGTGTTCATCGCGGAATCGCCGCTGTACGAAATCACCAGCGGCAAGCAGACCTGGTTCGCCTACACCGAAAAGGAAAAGGCCGCCGCGCTGGAAGAGATCGGAAACGCCAAATACACCATCCAGCGGTCAAAGGGCCTCGGCGAAAACGACGCCGACATGATGTGGCTGACCACCATGAACCCGCAGACGCGCAGGCTCATCAGGATCGAGCCCGACTACGACCCGCAGAGCGTGGCGGACAAGTTCGACCTGCTGCTGGGAGACAACCTGCAGGGGCGCAAGGACCACATCGCGCAGTACGGCCACGAATATATTGAGCTGGCCGACCTGTATTGAGAGGGGGCGACGAAATGGCAAGGAAGAAAAAAGACGAAGAGAAAAAGACGGCCGGCGCGCCGCTGGACCAGAACGCCCACATTTTAGGCGCGGGCGAGGTGGAGGAGCAGTTCATCACCGACACGCTGGAAACCAACTATATGCCCTACGCCATGAGCGTCATCATGAGCCGCGCGATCCCGGAAATCGACGGTTTCAAGCCCAGCCACCGCAAGCTGCTGTATACCATGTATAAAATGGGGCTGCTGACGGGCGGGCGGTCCAAATCCGCCAACATCGTGGGCGCCACCATGAAGCTGAACCCCCACGGCGACGCCGCCATCTACGAGACCATGGTGCGCCTCACCCGGGGCAACGAGGCCCTGCTGCATCCCTACGTAGACTCCAAGGGCAACTTCGGCAAGGCCTATTCCAAGAATATGCAGTTCGCCGCCTCCTGGTACACGGAGGCCAAGCTGGACCCCATCTGCGCCGAGCTGTTCAACGACATCGATAAGGACGCCGTGGACTTCGTGCCCAACTACGACAACACCATGCCGGAGCCCACGCTTTTCCCGGTCACCTTCCCCAGCGTATTGGTCAACGCCAACTCCGGCATCGCCGTGGGCATGGCCAGCAATATCTGCTCCTTCAACCTGCGGGAGGTCTGCGAGACCGCCATCGAGCTCATCAAGAACCCCGACCACGAGTGCCTGGACACCATGAAGGGCCCGGATTTCAGCGGCGGCGGTTCCGTCATCTTCGAGATCGACAGGATGCGGGAGGTCTACGCCACGGGCCGCGGCTCCATCCGCGTGCGAGGCACATGCGCCTTTGATAAATCAAACAACTGCATCGATATCACGGAGATCCCGCCCACCACCACCTGCGAAGCCATCATCGACAAGGTGATCGAACTGGTCAAGGGGAACAAGCTGCGGGAGGTCAGCGACATCCGCGACGAGACAGACAAATCCGGTCTCAAGATCACCATCGACCTCAAGCGCGGGGCGAACCCGGACAAGGTGATCGCCGCGCTGTACAAGCGCACGCCTTTGGAGGACCCCTTCCCCTGCAATTTCAACGTGCTGATCGGCGGCACCCCCATGACGCTGGGCGTCAAGGACCTGCTGAACGAGTGGATCGCCTACCGGCAGGAGTGCGTCAAACGCCGCACCTACTTTGAACTGAGCAAGGCCAAGGACCGCCTGCACCTGCTCAAGGGCCTCGAAAAGATCCTGCTGGATATCGACAAAGCCATCAAGATCGTCCGCGAGACCGAGGAGGAGGCGGAGGTCGTGCCGAACCTGATGATCGGCTTCGGCATCGACGAAACGCAGGCGGAGTACGTGGCGGAGATCAAGCTGCGCCACCTGAACCGGGAATATATCCTCAAGCGTCTGGACGACATCGAGAAGCTGGAAAAGGATATCGCCGACATGGAGGATATCCTTTCCCACAAGAACCGTATCAGCAAGATCATCGTCAGCGAGCTGAAAAAGGTCAGCGACAAATACGGGCAGGACCGCAAGACGAAGATCGTCTACGACGACGAGCTGGAGGAGGAAGAGGAAGTCGAGACCGTGCCGGACTACAACGTGCTGATCTTCTGCACCCGCGAGGGCTATTTCAAGAAGATCACGCCCCAGTCCTGGCGCATGGGCAGCAACCACAAGCTCAAGGAGGGCGACGAGATCGTCCTCTCGATGGAATCCACCAACAACACGGAGTTGCTGTTCTTCACCGACAAGCAGCAGGTGTATAAATCCCGCGTTTCCGACTTCGACGAGTGCAAGGCCAGCGTGATGGGCGATTTCGTGAAGTCCAAGCTGGAGATGGACGAGGACGAAAACCTGCTGGCCTGTATCCCGCTGAGCAAATACACCGGCTACCTGCTGACGTTCTTTGAGAACGGCAAGGTGGCGAAGGTGGATATGGCCGCCTTTGAGACCAAGACCAACCGGAAAAAGCTGCTGAACGCCTATTCCGACAAGTCCCCGGCGGTGGCGTTCCGCTACGTGACGGAGGATAAGGATTTTGTGATCGCCACCAGTAACGGGCGGTACCTGCTGTTCAACTCCGGCGCGATCCTCTCCAAGACCACCAAGGACACGCAGGGCGTACAGGTGTTGACCGTCAAAAAGGGCCACAAGGTCACGACCGTGCAGGATTATCAGGAGGGCCGCTTCGTGAAGCCCGGCCGTTATAAATCGAAAAATCTCCCCGCCGCCGGCGCGATCTTAAGCGCGGAGGATCAGGGAGAACAGATGACGATGTAGAGCGGAGTGCGGAGAGCAGAGAGCGGAGATATAGCACGACGCCTTACGCCGTTAAAGTCGGAAGTCAACAGTAGGAAGTCGGATCAAAACCAGAGTGAGAAGATTAATGCACAACATCTCCGAACTCCGCTCTCCGATCTCCGCTCTTGTTTTATACCACCTGCAGCAGATAGAACTTGAGGTATTCCGTCTCCGGCACGCCGAGCAGGACCGGGTGGTCCGGGGCCTGCTGGCGGTATTCGATGACCCGGAGCTGCACCTTTGCCTCCATGGCAGCTTCGTGCAGCATCTGCCGGAACAGCGCGTCCGTCATGAAGTGGGAGCAGGAGCAGGTGGCCAGATACCCGCCCCGGGGCAGCAGCCGCATGGCCGCCAGATTGATCTCTTTATACCCTTTATAAGCCGCAGCCACCGTGCCGCGGCTTTTTGTAAAGGCGGGCGGGTCAAGGATGATATAATCGTAGGGGGACTTCCCTTCCGTCAATTGTTTCAGATAGTCGAACACGTCCGCGCAGACGAAATCCATATTCGTCACACCGTTGCGGGCGGCGTTGCGCTTTGTCATGGCGACGGCGTCCTCTGAGATATCCACCGCCGTGACGCGCTTCGCTCCGCCTTTCGCGCAGTTGAGCGCGAAAGAGCCGGTATGGGTGAAACAGTCCAGCACCGTTCTGCCCGGCGCGATGGCGGCCGCCGCCCGGCGGTTGTACTTCTGATCGAGGAAAAAGCCGGTCTTCTGCCCCTCGGCGAAATCCACGGTATAGACGACGCCGTTTTCCGTGATCTCCGTCTCCGTTTTGCCGGAAAGCGCCCGCCCGGGCAGCGCGTATTCCCCCTTATACAGCGGCAGTCCCTCCTTGGCGCGGGTCTTGACGTCGTTGCGCTCATAGAGGGTGGCGATCTCCACGCCGTCTTTTGCCAGTTCCTCCGTCAGCAGGCGGAACAGCAGCTCTTTTCTCGTTTCGATACCGTAGCACATGATCTGGACGGATAACACGTCGTTGAACCGGTCCACGACGAAGCCGGGAAAGCCGTCCGCGTCGCCGAAGATCAGGCGGCAGCAGGCAAGGTCCTCCCCCATGACGGTTTTACGGTAATCGAGAGCGTAGCGCACGCGCCGCCGCCAAAAGGCCTCATCAAACCGGTCGTTCGCGTTGACGGACAGCACCCGCACCAGTATTTTGGACTGCCGGTTGAAAAACCCCGCGCCCAGAAACCGCCCCTTTTCGGAGCACACGTCCACGATATCGCCGTCGGCGGCGGCCGGGACCTCCCGCGCCTCCTCGGCATACGCCCACGGATGCCCGCCCCGCAGCGCGGCTTCCGCCTTTTTATTCACGATCACTTTTTGCCGTTCTCTCATCGCCGGTCTCCCCGCCGTTACTATGTTTTCAGACCATGCAAAACAGCGAACCCACTATGGCACTTTCAAAAGTACGAAAAATGTCACAGTGGGCTTTGCGTTTTACCGTATTTATTTCCCTGTATTTTGCTTCAGCTGTTCCTCGGTCATGGACATCAGGTACGCCAGATACGTGACGATGGCGTGAGCGTCGCCGAAATACTGCGCGCCGATCTTGCCCCCGGTGGCGCCGCCGATCCCCTCCTTGAACACAAAGAATTTGGAAAGACTGCGGTAGGAGGAAGAGGTGCCGATCAGGTCGAAGGCGCTGCCCAGCATCAGCTTCATGGCGCGGTTGATGTTCTGCTGGTCCTCCGGCGAGTCGTTGCCGCCCACGTAACCGCAAAGGGTATATTTATAGTATTCAAAGGGAGTGTAATCGTGGAAGTACTCCCGCATTTTTTTGTTATAGAAGGCGTCCAGATCCGGCATGGAGGCCGTCATCGCCTTTGCCACCTTCTGCACGTCTTTATTGCCTTTTTTATAGGAAACGTAGGGCTTGCCGATGCGGTATTTGTCAAAATACGGGCGCATGGCTGCCTTCTCCTGCGCGTAATCGGAAAGAGAGGCGTTATCCTGTCCGAGGATGGAATAGGTGGTGCCATAGCGGCCGAAGCCGATGGCTTTCGGCATGACCTCCGTCACGAAATCCTCCGGCGAGACGATGTTGAAAATACGCTTGAAGCGTGCGTCGTCCAGATCCAGCTTTTTCCCGTCGGCATAGTTGGGCGTGGCAAAGCCGTAAGTATAGATGTTATCCGCGTCGATATCGATACCGTCCCCGAAGCCCCCGTTTGCGATCAACTTCGCCCCCAGCAGATTGGCGGTGGCGGCTCCCCTGCTGTGGCCCGTCAGCAGCAGCTTGATCGGCAGCTCCGAAGGATTGCGTTTGATGAACGCGCTGATACGTCCGTGAACGAAATCACGCGCGTCCGCAAAGCCGAGATGTACCAGTCCTTTTTCATCATCGCCGGCATATCCTTTCCCGTCGTTGGCCACTCTGTCCACGCCGTAGGGGTCGAAATTGGAGAACCACGTCTTTTTATAGGAGCCGATAAAGGCGGCGACCACCAGCCGGAACGCGCCGGTGGAAAGCTCGATATCGCGGGAGGCAATAAAGTAGCTGACCTCGTCCCGCTCCGCCTTGGGCTGGATCTCCTGATGGTCGAAGCCCATGGCGTCCAGCACGGTCTTCAGGCCGTACTGCGTCCACGGAAAGCCGGAAACGGCTTCCGCGGCGGGGTCCTCTGTCAGGTCGTCATAGCCCACCGTCACCAGTTCACAGGCCAGACGGCACAGCTCGTGGTCGTATTCCGAGGAAGGACGCGAAAACACGGAGAGATCATAATTGATCTCGATCTTGCCCGGGACGTCCATGATTTTGAATTCTGCGGAAACGCTGCCTTTGAGTTCTTTACCCATATCGTCATACACCTTTCTCTTTCTTTGTTATCTATCATATCATATCTGACGGGAATTGGCAACCATAAAATAAACCGATCGGTTCTTCAAAAAAAGAGTGATTTTTTATTGACAAACCATTCGTTTTATGTTAGGATAGCTGTCAATAAAGGCTGTGACGAAGAGTGCGCGGCAGGGTTCCGGTCAGAGAAAAGGCGGTTGGTGCAAGCCTTTGCGGAGAATGCCGACGCTGTAGCTTCCGAGCCGGGGAGAAGAAAACCGCAGGGTGATTAGACCTCCCCCGTGACGGCTGCGTAAAAGTCTGTGGGTTTGTCAGAACCCAAGAGAGGCAGGACGGAATACCGACTTGCAATTTGAGTGGTACCGCGGGTGAACCTCACTCGTCTCAAAGATCTTGGCTTTGGGACGGGTGTTTTTTCGTCCCGGAAGAGAGGCAATTATGGAAAACATCAATCTGCTGGACCGGAAAATACGGGATATCGCCTCCCGTATCGCCGACCTGCGCGAGCTGTCGGACATCTCCACCGCCGAAATGGCAGTGAAGACCGGCGTTTCCGAGGAGGAATATATCGCGTCGGAATCCGGCCAAAGGGACCTGACTTTCGCGTTCATCTACCGCTGCGCCAACGCCCTGAGCATCAACGTAACGGATATCATCGAGGGCTCCAGCCCCAACCTGAAGGCGTATACCATTACGCGGGCGGGCAAGGGCCAGGAGATCTCCAACGCCCACGGCATGACGTATTATAACCTGGCCTACGCCTTCCAGAACCGGATCGCGGAACCGCTGTACGTCAAGACGAAGTTCGACGCGGAGGCCCAAAGCAAAGAGATCGAGCTGACCACCCACGACGGGCAGGAGCTGGACATCGTGCTGGAGGGGCAATTGCTGATCCAGATCGGCGAGCACAAGGAACTGCTCAACGCCGGAGACACCGCCTATTTCGACTCCAACACCCCCCACGGCATGATCGCCGTCGGCGGGAAGGACTGCGTGTTCTACGCCATCGTTCTCAACCCCTCCGGCGAGCCGATCCCGGAGCTGGAGCAGACCAAGGCGATCCAGTCCGAGGCCGTCAAGACCAAGGACACCAAGCCCCGCGTGTGGCAGAAATTCGTCGACTTTGAGACGGACGAAAACGGCACGCCCACCAAGGTGACATTCAAGAACACCGACCGGTTCAACTTCGGCTTCGACGTGATCGACGAGATCTCCTACAAGGAGCCGGAAAAGCTGGCCATGCTGCACGTGGACAAAAACCACATCGAACGGCGCTTCACGTTCACCGATATCCGCCGCGCCTCCTCCCAGTGCGCCAACTACTTCAAATCTCTGGGCATCAAAAAGGGCGACCGGGTCATGCTGGTGCTCAAGCGGCACTACCAGTTCTGGTTCGCGATCATCGGCCTTCATAAGCTGGGGGCCATCGCCATCCCGGCGGTCAACCAACTGCAGGCGCACGATTTCGCCTACCGCTTCGCCGCCGCGGGCGTCAGCGCCGTGGTATGCACGCCCGACGGCTACACCGCCGATGAGATCGACGCGGCCTGTAAAGACTTCCCGCAGATCCAGAAGCTGATCGTCAACGGCAGCCGCGAGGGTTGGCGGTCCTTTGACGACGAATATCAACTGTTCTCGTCCCACTTCTCCCGCACGGAAGAGTCCCCGCAGGGCGACGACCTGATGCTGATGTACTTCACCTCCGGCACCTCCGGCAACCCGAAGATCGCCGCCCACAGCCACAAGCTGGCGCTGGGCCACTTCCAGACCGCGAAGTTCTGGCACAACGTGGACCCCGACGGGCTGCACCTGTCCATCTCCGACACCGGCTGGGCCAAAGCCGCCTGGGGCAAGCTGTACGGCCAGTGGCTGTGCGAAGCGCCCATGTTCGTCTACGACTTCGACCGCTTCCACGCCGACGACATCCTGCCGATGTTCGCCAAGTATCACATCACCACCTTCTGCGCGCCGCCCACCATGCTGCGCATGATGATCAAGGAGGATATCTCCAAGTACGATTTTTCCTCTGTCAAGCGCATGACCACCGCGGGCGAGGCGCTGAACCCGGAGGTCTACCACCAGTTCGAAAAGCTGACGGGCCTGCAGATCATGGAGGGCTTCGGCCAGACCGAGACCGCCGTCATCATCTGCAACATGGTCGGCGCGCCGCATAAGATCGGCTCCATGGGCAAGCCCAGCCCCATCTACGACATCCACCTGCTTGACAGCGAAGGCAACGACGTGCCGGACGGCGAGCCGGGCGAGGTGTGCATCAACATCGCGGACGGCCTGCCCTGCGGACTGGCGCTTTATTACTACAACGACGAGGAAGCCACGAAAAAGAACTGGCACGACGGCTATTACCACACCGGGGACCTGACGTGGCGCGACGAGGACGGCTTCTACTGGTACGTGGGCCGCGCGGACGACGTGATCAAGTCCTCCGGCTACCGCATCGGACCGTTCGAGATCGAAAGCGTCATCATGGAGCTGCCCTACGTGCTGGAATGCGGCGTTTCCGCCGAACCGGACGAGGTACGCGGTCAGGTGGTCAAGGCTTCCATCGTGCTGGTCAACGGTGTGGAGGGCACCGACGAGCTGAAGAAGGAGATCCAAGCCTACGTCAAAACGCACACCGCGCCTTACAAGTACCCGCGTATCGTGGTATTCCGCGATACCCTGCCCAAGACCACCAGCGGCAAGATCCAGCGGAACAAGCTGTAAGATCCAACGGAACAACAACAAAAGGAGCGCCCCGAGGGAGGCACTTCGTAAGGAAGTTTCCATGTCTTCCGAGAAAGAGTATATTCAGAACGGCGGAAACCCTTGTAAGATAAGGATTTCCGCCGTTTTCTTATGCCTGTTTGCCGATTATTTGTGGCATAAATCTGCAAGCAGATTCTCTTGATAATTTATGCCGCTAACCATTCTGCAACGCAAGTTTGAATTTTATCATTCCAGTCGTTTTCATCAACAGCAAGCTCCTCTTGCCGCATAACTTCATCAAGGAATTGACGGATATTATGCGGGGTCGGTTGCGTGTGATAATTATAGGAGTTTTCTACAAGGCGCATGAACTGATCTAATTCAAGGGGAATAATCTTTGTCTTGCCGCCATAGTAAGAAATACCTATTTTATTCAACGCGAAAAAGTGTGCTAAACTCGCCTTGTTGATAGTCGGGGCAATAAATAGACAGTATGTGTCTTTGCCTGTTCGTTTTTTCATCTGTCCAAAATGCCGTGCTACGGGTTCGCCCTCGCTTTCATATTGGCGCTGTCCCTGTTGCATGGTAACTTCTACCGACAAAACAAAATCATCATAGTCACATTCAATATCAGGCATATTTCCGGACGCTGTTGAAAGGGGCTGTCCGACATCATCAAATTTGAAATTCCCCTTTATGTTCCCTCCGTCAAGCATTGTCATAGCTCGCCATGTATTATATTCAAGCATCAGAGGCGCGTCGTAGTATCCGTCAGATATTATCTCATTGAAGGTATCAATAATCTCTGAATACAGAGCATAAGATTTGATTTCCGTAACTTGAGCATTGATAACGGCGGCTTTTCGCTCTGCTATGATAGCGTCACGAATATCTTTCAGTTCCTCAATACTTTTCCCGGAAAGCTGCCTTTGCGTATAGTCACTTATGCGCATTATATGGTCAATGACATTTTCAACACTATCAACAAATAGCGCCGGGATTGTAGGATTAAATAAATAGGCTTTGTAATCATCCGTATCATCAACAAAAGCGGGTTTACGATCAACAGTTGCGAGAATGAAGTCAACTTCTTTTATTTTGTCAGGATAGATAGCGATAGACCGATTTCTATGAGAAATAGAAACCAGACCAGTATAACGTAAATACCGGAAACAAGCGTCGGTATAATCCCTTGTGTTGCTTTTCTTCGTGTTAAGGTACTTTTTCAGGCTCTTGTCAGTCGTTTCGCGTGTTCTTGTATTACCCGCGTCAATATCGTCTGCATACGTCCGCAAAAGCGCTTCTGTCCACTTCTCATCTACAAACTTTTTATACTGTCCTCTATGGGTTTCCCTTTCTGCACGAAAATCAAGGATAGCTTTTTTGACGGTTTCATACTGCCTATAATCCGTCATCATAAGAGCAAAGATTTTTAATTCATCAAAAGATAGGCTTTCTAAATCTCGAATAAGCCGTATAATCTCTAAATACGGCTTTATATAGAAAGTACCCTCAATCCCGGTTGTTTCAACATGGTATGGTGACGGAAACTGAAATTTCAACAGTTGCCGCAAAAATACTTCCTGCGGGCGTTTCCCATAAACCAGCGCTTTTCCCGCGTCTGTTAATTCAATTTGTGGGGTCAGGTCAACAAACCCCAACGCTTTCGGCGCTCTGTTTATCCTGTCCCTTGCGCTAAAATCTTTATTGTTTGATGAACCGCTACCCTCAAAGAAACCCGATTGCGCTAACAGGTCAATAAACGCAATCTGCGTTTGTTTGTTCCATTTTTGCCCGGAAAAATGCTCACTAAGCAACTGTATCTCCGGTATCATTTTAGACGGGGTGCGGGGCGACGTTGTGAAGAATAAGGCTTTATTTTTTAGGTATGCCATGCGTTCGCCCTCCCGGCTTAATAATTCTTTACGACAATGTGCATTTTATCGTTGTTGAAACGATTTTTGATATTTACGGCGTAGTTTTTATAATACTCGTCGAAAACATAGTCTCCATATAGTTCCATAGTCAACGGGGTCTTTCCGATAACCATAAGCGCACGGCAGGGAAGATTTCTAAAATCAGCAGCTAAACGTCTATGCTCGGTTTCATCAAAACCTTTCATCATGTCAATATTTCCATAGTCATTGAAAACGCAATCATAGGGCGGGTCTAGGAATATAAAATCATCTTCTCCCGCCATATCAAATATGCGTTTATAATCAAGACTATACAGATCCGCCCCACGTAATAATTGACTGTGTTGCGCTGTGAGTAATTGTGTGTTAAGATTAGGATAGCGTCCAAAAGGCACATTATATTCGCCGTTGCTGTTATATCTAATCATACCAGAATACGCCGTTTTGTTTATGAAAAAATATACTACGCCGTCTAAATAACTACCGTCAGGGTGATTAAAAAGCTCCCGCATTTTATAGTATAATTCATCATTGGCATTTGGCACACGTTCATCAGGCGTTTGTGCTTTCAGCTTTTTATATGCTGCCTGATTGGCTTCATACACGCGTTGAAGTTCATCAAGCTGCACCCGCATTTCCGGGTAATTGTCGCGCAGTTGCCGATAGAACAACATTAGCCGTTCATTAACATCATTTATAATTGCGACTTCGGGTTCAAGGTAAAAATAGACAGCACCGCCGCCGAAAAAAGGCTCGATATATCTATCAAAGTCGTCAGGAATGTATTGCAAAAAACGGGGAATTTCCCGCGATTTCCCGCCTCTATATTTTAATACTGGGTTCATTTGCGGCACCTCCTCCCTTTCTTGCGCTCATACCTACTCTATAATATAATAGCACATCAAGTAACAAAATGGTAGTGCTTTTCTGAAAAAGGTCAGAATTATTTCTGCCTTGTCCTGCGTGATAAACAGGGTAATACTCTCTTTGCAGCCCTCGAACGTATCAAGGCGAAAGGTTTACTTTGTCCACAGTTATAACGAGAATCGGATTTTGCCCCCCAAATCCAGGAAATAAAACTTTTTTAAGCTGGTGATTGCTTCCTCAACGCAGCTTCCTTACGGAGAGCGCCCCGAGTGGCGCTCCTTTGCGTTACGGTAATTACAAGGTCAGAACGGCGAAAGAATCAGCGAGCCGTCCATACCGCTGACGGAGATCGCATAGCGGTACGTATAGCCGCCGGGATCGGTGTAGGACACCCCTCTGGTGGGGATGGAACCCTCCATAACCAGGGTAAGCTCCAACGGTCTGGTACGCAGCAGGACCGGCTGCGAATACAGCTCCCGCGAACGGAAGGACAACGTGCCGTCCTGCGCCACGTCCTCCAGTTCCAGGGCAAGGATCTTCACGTCCGTCACCGGGAAATCGGTCATCAACAGCATCTTCGCGGCGTATTCGTCGCTGTCGATCACTTGCGAGTCATATATCGCGTAATCCGGCGCGTCTTCCTTCCACGCCATCCAGATCAGCCGTTCACCGGCAGGATAGACGTCCTCAAACAAAAAAGGATCAAGCGGATAATTTCTTCCGCCGGACCGGTATTCCAGCTGTCTGTCGTCCGGTACGACAAGGGACGCGTCGCCGTGCAGCTTCGCGCCGCCGGCAAGGTACATCCCGTAAGTCCCGCCGTCACGCCGGATATGACCGTCAGAATATCCGTCGGGCTCCGAAAAGAAGAATTTTCCGTCCGCCGTAATATACAGCTCCCGCCCGGAGGCGTCCGTCCAGTCGGCGAACAGACCGGTGAAATCGTTATCCGGCGCGCCGCGCATCTCCGTTTCGGTCTCGGAAATGACAGCCTCGGTCGTCGCGTCCGACGATGGTTCCGCGTTGGACGTGGCGTCCGCCTCCGTCACAAGGCCGCTGACGGCGTCGGTCGTGTCCCTGCCTGCGCCGACGGGCGATTTTGCCTTCAGCAGCTTCGGCGCCAGGATCACGGCAAGGACCGCCAGGACCGCGACCGCCGCGACGACGGCGATCACAGGCGCGGCGCTGCGCTTTTTCGGCGCGACGGGATTCTGCGCGTACGGTTGACCGACGGGTGCCTGCGGCGGATACGCCGGCTGCGGCGCGGGCGGCTGATATGCCTGCTGTTGCGCGTGCTGTTGATACGCAGGCGTCTGCGGCGCGGATTGTTGATACGCAGGCGTCTGCGGCGCGGATTGTTGATACGCAGGCGTCTGCGGCGCGGCAGGCTGCGGCGAAGGAGTCGGTTGCGGCGCGGCAGGCAACACGGCCCCGCACTCGGTACAGAATTTCGAGCCGGCAGCGTTTTCAGAACCACAATTCGGGCATTTCATCGGGATCACTCCTCTCATTATGCTTTCATTATATCGGATCGCGGCAAACAAAACAAGTGATTTCCGCAAAAATGGCTTTTCTTTCTGAAAACGATATGATATACTGACGGTGAGAATACCAAGAAGAAAGGATGAAAACAATGTCCGAGCTTGCCATTCGCGGCGGGAAACCGCTGTTGGAGCGCTTCGACCTGCCGGAGGAGCTGTTCCGCTGGCCCATCGTGACGGAGGAGGACGAGGCGGCGGTGCTGGACGTGCTGCGCCGCAACCGCGCCTCCGGCAACGAGATCACGACGCTGTTTGAAAAGGAGTTTGCCGCCTGGAACGGCAGGAAATACGGCGTATGCGCCTGCAACGGCACCATGGCCATCGAGGCGTCCATCTTTGCGGCAGGGCTGAGACCCGGCGACGAGATCATCTGCCCCACCAAGACCTACTGGGCCAGCATCCTTTCGGCGCAAAAGCTGGGGGCGACGGTGGTGTTCGCCAACGTGGACCCGGACACCGTTTGCCTGGATCCCGACGATCTGGAACGCTGCCTGTCCCCGTGGACGAAGGCGATCATGATGGTCCACTACTGGGCACACCCCTGCGACATGGACCGCATCATGGCCTTTGCCAAAAAACACGGTCTTCTGGTGATCGAGGACTACTCCCACGCGCAGGGCGGGTATTACAAGGGGCAGCGGATCGGCGCCTTCGGCGATATCGCCGCCACGTCGCTGATGAGCCAAAAGAGCTTTGCCGCCGGTGAGCTGGGTATTCTGGTCACGGATAAGGAAGAGTATTACGAAAGAGCCCTCGCCTATCTCCATTACGAACGCAACAACGAGACCAATATCCACCTGCCGGAGCTGACGCCCTACTGCAACGTGCCGCTGGGCGCCATGAAGGGCCGCGCCAATCAGATGTGCACGGCGTTCGCAAGGGTACAATTAAAATATTATGACGAACGGATCGCCGAGATCCGTCGGGCCCTGAATTACTTTTGGGACCGGCTGGAGGGCGCGCCGGGCGTACACGGTCTGCGGGTGGACGAAAGCGACGGCAGCAACATGGCCGGCTGGTACGTGCCGCATTTCACCTATCACCCGGAGGAGCTGGACGGGCTTGGCCTCCATGTGTTCTGCGACGCGGTGGCGGCGGAGATCGGCTGGCAGATCCCGGTGGGCGGCAACTATCCTCTGCACACGCACCCGATCTTCCGGACCTACGACCCCACGGGACGGGGAACACCCATGCGCATCGCAAACGCCCACAGGGACGTGCGGGAGCTTGACAAGGAACTGACAAGAAGCGAGAATATCCTGTGCGGCGAGGTGCCGTACTTCAAGCACCTGATGAAAGAAGAGATCGACAAGGTTGCCGACGGTTTTCTGAAGGTGATAAGCAACTACAAAGAACTGACCGGCGCGCATGACGAACGCGACGCCGTTGCGGAGGGCCAGTGGTACGGAAAGGTATGATAAAATGAACCTTTTTGACGAGATCAAAGCGGAACGGAAGGAGCCCGTCAACATCATCCACGGCACGGACTGGTGGACGGACTGCGACGATATCGCGGCGCTGCGGCTGCTGCTGCGCGCCCACAAAGCCGGGCTCATCCGGCTGCTGGGGATCGGGATCAACTCCGTGATGGAATACTCCGCGCCCTCTGTTTCCGCCTTCTGCGAGTACGACGGGCTGCGGATCCCCATCGGCGTGGACAAAAGCGCCCTGCGGGACGGCGGCAACTGCCGCTACCAGAAGCTGCTGGCGGAATACCCGCACACCATACGTTCCAACGAGGACTGCCCGGACGCGTGGCGGCTGTACCGGAAGCTGCTGGCGGAGTTGGACGGGAAGGCGGATATCACCGACGTGGGCTTTCCGCAGATCATCATGCAGCTGCTGCAAAGCGGGCCTGACGAGCTGTCTCCCCTGTCCGGCACGGAGCTGGTAAAGGAAAAGGTCAACCGCGTGTGGCTGATGGCGGGCCGCTGGGACATGCCGAACGGGAAGGAGTACAACCTTTCCGCTTATCCCGTGTGCAGCGAGGCAGGCGACTACCTGTGCCGGAACTGCCCCGTGCCCATCACCTTCGTGGGATTCGAGGTGGGGCTTGACGTGATCACGGGCGGCAACGCAGCAGAAGATGATCCGCTGCGCCGTGCGTTTATCGCCCACGGTTCAGCGGACGGCCGCTGCAGCTGGGACCCGTTGACGGTACTGACCGCCATTCTGCAGGACGAGGCGAAGGCGGGCTACGGCGTGGTACGGGGCTACGCCCGCGTGGACCCCGTTACAGGAGAAAACAATTTCACGGCGGACGAAAGCGGTCCTCACCGCTTCGTGACGCAGCAGCATTCCGGACAGTGGTACGCGGACAGGATCAACGCGCTTTTGTCATAAAAAAACGGTTTTTTTGTGAAATTCTACATTTTTTCCGACTTGTGTAGTTTACAAACGCAAAAAAAGATATTATAATGATGGTATAGCATAATGAAAGGCGATGATACTTCATGTTGACGAAAAACGACGGTATGCTTGCGATTGTGGATATGGCGATCTCACTGGCTGAATTTATTGTAAATTTCCTGGGAATGATCATGTCCGGCGACTTCAGTTCCCTTTCGGATTTAAAACTCGACATGAGTTCCATCACGGATATATTCGGCAATCTGCTGGGCTGATCGTATCCGGTCCCATTTCTTTCTTCTCTTATTCGCAACAGTTTCGCGGCCGCTTCCCGAAAGAAACGGCCGCGAATGTTTTTTTATCATTTGGTTTTTACGTAAGCGTTTCCACCGTGATCTCATCCGTCATATAGGCAAACGTGACGCGCACGACGGTGTTGTCCGCTGCGATCGTCAATTTGCCTTTTTGCCCCGTGCCGGAAAACGGGAACGGGTGCGCGGTGCTGACGCAGGCGGAAAGCGTGCCCCAGGTTGAAACGGCGAAATCGTACTCACCGGCAAAGGGCATAACGAACGTAAGCGCGTACCTGCCGTTGCCGGTATAGTACATGCGGGTGATCTCGCTGTTGGAATCATCCGCCACCGCGCCGACGTAAGGCTGAAAGCTGCCGTACAGCACCACCTTTTCCGGATAACGCGCGCCGGTCGCCGGATCGTCCACGTCTTTACCGCCGTAATCCAGCATGGAGGGATTGGCGAAAGCGCGATATTTTCCATAGCCTTCGCGCAGCAGCTTTGCCGCCGCGTCCTCCTGCGAAAAGCCCTGTGGGCACGCGTCGGAACGATCGTTCATATGGTAGGTCCGGTCCTGCCCGTCGCCTCCCGTGCCGAGGCCCCGCATCAGGGGGAACGCGAAAAAGCCGTCCGGGTTGTTGACCGCTGTCCACTTGAAGGTGTAATCCAGAAAGCGGTTGCGTGCTTCCTCTTCCTGATCGGCAAACCAGGAGATCTGGTCGCCGCCCCACCACTGGTTCCACGCGCGCTGCTCATAGGTCTGGTGCGCATACGCACACAGGTCCCTGCCGCCCCAGTTGTCATATTCATAGAGGAAAGGCAAAGCTTTTTCATATACGCCCTCCGGCGAGATACCGCCGCCGGACTTCCCTTCCCGCACCAGCACCAGTTTTTCGCCGGGGCGGTCCAGCACGGGGAAGCGCGTAAACGGCATGGCGTTGTAATCCAGCAGGCTTTTGCCGTTGACCACAAGGGAGTGGGAATGCGCGTCGAAGATCACCTTATGGCGGCGGGCGTGCTCCGCGCCGTAAGCCCGCAGCATCTCGATCACTTTACCGATGCCCCGATATCCCCTGTCGCGGCCGGTATACAGGTGGATCTGCCCCATATGGAACGCCTCGTAGCCGCAGTCGATATAGCGGCGCCCCCGGTAATAAAACCACATCTGCGCTTCCAACTGCGACAGGTCCGGCATATCGGACCAGGTGCAGGTGCCCGCCGGGAACAGACAGGCTTCATAATTGAAATTCCGGTCTTCCGCGGGCAGCCCGAAGGCATCGAACACCCACTCGGGTACGGGGACCGGCTCCACGTCCTCCCGGTAGACCACCTCGAACAGGCAGGCCTGCAGGATGATCTCCGGGTCCGCTGCGTGGATCTTGTCCGCCGCGCGCTTCGCGTTGGCGAAATGCCCCTCCTCGTCGCCGTCGCCCTTCCAGATGCCCGCGGCGCGGCCGAGGAATTTCAATCCGGTTTTAAGGATCACGCGGATATCGTCGTCCAGCGAATCGCTTTGTGAGATCCACTGGGCGGAGGCGGCGTGGGAGAGATAGTATTCCAAAACGTTTCGCGGCATGGCGCCGTCAAAATACCCCTGCGACATAACAAATCCTTTCCCTGCTTCCTGTTTTGCGTACAGTGTAACACAGTCCGGCAGAAAAGAAAATCATTTTTTAAAAAAGTGGATAAAAAATAAAAAAAACAAAAAAAATACTTGATTTTTATATCCCGATGTGATAATATACTTTGGCAGTCGAGAGGTTGCCGTATGAATTTATCGGAAAGGACGTAGAATTATGGCATGGTATGAAATCCTTATCGGGGTTCTGCTGATCCTCACATCCCTTGTGATCGTTGTTATCGTTTTGATGCAGCAGAGCCGTCAGGCCGGTCTGTCCGGCGCCATCGCGGGCGGTTCCGATACGTTTTTCGGCAAGAACAAGAGCAGAACGATCGACGCGAAACTGGCGAAGATCACCAAGATCATCTCCGTCGTGTTCTTCATTCTTGCGCTGCTCACCACCTTCCTGCTGGCGTTTATGAACAGCCTTTGATCCAGTAGCTCAGTCGGCAGAGCACCTGCCTTTTAAGCAGGGTGTCCGGAGTTCGAATCTCCGCTGGATCACCATGAAGCAACCGTGATTTGTTCTGCAAATCACGGTTGTTTCCATAATATCCGTTCCGTACCGAAACAAGCGATATCCGCCGCGCGGATACGAAAACGGAGATCATATCACAATACGCCGAACGGGCAATGGA
>JAFRRP010000041.1 GCA_017428085.1 Clostridia bacterium
CAAAGCGGCGGAAGAAGCCGCCAGACTGGAAGCGGAGCGCAAGGCCGCGGAAGAAGCCGCAAAGCTGGAAGCGGAGCGCAAGGCCGCGGAAGAAGCCGCCAGACGCGCCGCCGAGGACAAGCCCAAGAAAGAGAGGAAGGGTCTGTTTGGATTATTTAATCGCCACTCATAATATGAAAAAGCGCGAGGAGCTGCAGCGCATCCTCGCCCCTCTCGGCGTCAACGTGGTGCTGGCCTCCGAGATCGGCGTCACGCTGACGGAGGTGGAGGAGACCGGCGAGACCTTTGAGGAAAACGCGCTGCTGAAGGCGGTTTCCGGCTGCCGGGACGCGGGGATCCCCTGTGTGGCGGACGATTCCGGCCTGTGCGTGGATGCGCTGGGCGGCCGCCCGGGCGTGTATTCCGCCCGCTATTGCGGCGAGGATACGCCCTACCCCGAAAAGATGGCTCATCTGATCGCGGAGCTGGACGGCGTGCCGGAGGACAAGCGGACCGCGCGGTTCGTCAGCGTGGCGGCCTGCGCCTTCCCGAACGGGACCTCCTTTACCGTGCGCGGCACGTGCGAGGGGCACATCGGCTATGAGCAGCGGGGCGACAACGGCTTCGGGTTCGACCCCGTCTTCATGGTGGGCGACCGTTCCTTCGCGGAGTTGTCCGCCGCCGAAAAGGACGCGATCAGCCACCGGGGCAACTCCCTGCGTAAGCTTTCGGAAAAACTGAAAGAGATCATCAACAACTGAGGAGATTTATCGTATGACAAGCAAAGAACGGGCCGCGCTGCGGGCGCAGGCCAACGGCCTTGAAGTGCTGTTCCAGGTGGGCAAGGGCGGCATCTCCGACGCGCTGATCGAGCAGACCGACGGCGCGCTGCGTACCCGGGAGCTCATCAAGCTGCGGGTGCTGACGGAGACCTCGCCCGTCACCGCCAGAGAGGCCGCGGAGGCGCTGGCGGAAGCCACGAACGCCGAGGTGGTGCAGGTGATCGGCGGCGTGATGGTGCTGTACCGGTACAACCCCAAGCTGCACGAGGAAAAAAAGAAGATCCCGGTGAAAAAGGCCGCGCCGAAAAAGGACCGCTACGAGCGCGTACAGCTCAAAAAGAAATCCCCGTTTGAGGACAAAAAGGGCCGCGACAAGCGCATTGTGAAAAAGGCGAAATGAACGAGGCAATACTGTTACAGGATATCCGCGCGCGGCTGTCGGACCACCGGTACGAGCACTCCTTACAGGTGGCGAAAACGGCGGTGGAGCTGGCGGACCGCTACGGCGGCGACCGGGAGCAGATGCGTCTGGCAGGACTCATGCACGACGTGCTGAAGGAGCAGCCCAAAGACGAGGCGCTGGCGTTTTTCGCCGCCCACGGTGTCACCCTTACCCCGGTGGAACGCAGCGCGCCTAAGCTCTGGCACGCCATGGCGGGCGCGATCTACCTGAAGGAGACCTACGATTTTCCGGACGGGATCGTCACCGCCGTGCGCTACCATACCACCGGGCGGGAGAATATGACGCTGGGGGAGAAGATCCTCTTCATCGCGGATTTCATCTCCGCGGACCGGGATTACCCCGGCGTGGACGACATGCGCGAACGGGCGAAGGTTTCGCTGGAATACGCCATGGAGGAAGGTCTGCGGTTCACGATCTATGAGTTGAGTGAAAAGTGCAGACCGATCCATCCGGACACCGTGGCGTGTTATAATCAGATTGTATTACTTCGCCCTAAAAACAGTTTTTTAGCGAAGTGATACAAAGAATGATGCGACGCGATCACGATAAAGCGTTGACCTTTTTTTGCGGCAGCGCGGCACCTCAGTGCCGCTTTCGGCGGAATGCAACTTGTTGAACGGACCGTTGTTCCAATCGTCCGTTTCCCTTACGTCATAAGCGTTTCCTTGCCGAACCGTCTGTCTGATAGGTTGTTTATGTCAATAGCGGCACTGAGGTGCCGCGCTACCGATATTTGAACAGAAAAAGAGATAATGAAAGGATATCATTATGGATAAAAAATTACAGACCATCGTAAAAGCCCTTGACGACAAAAAGGCGGAGGATATCACCGTCTTGAAGGTCGGCAGCCTCACCATCGTGGCGGATTATTTCGTCATCGCGGCGGGCACCTCCAACACCCACGTGCGGGCGCTGGCCGACGAGGTGGAATTCAAAATGGACGAGGCGGGCTTCAAGCCCCGCCAGATCGAGGGCAAGGCCACCGGCTGGATCCTGCTGGACTATCACGACGTGGTGGTACACGTCTTTATGAAGGACCAGCGGGAATACTACAACCTCGAAAAGCTTTGGGCGGACGCGCAGGAGGTGGATTGGAAAGAATTTCTGTGAGATTCTTTCAGTCGGAGGATAATCACCCATTCCCCGCGATCCCATATACTGTTATGAAACGCATATTCCGTTGAGAAAGGAAGGTTCACTCTTGACGATCTCCATTGACAACATCCCGGTCAACTATTATGTCTTGGGACCGGATTCGGACGAGGCGGTGGTGATGCTGCACGGCTGGGGCGCGAACGCCGAGCTGTTCCGCAACTCAGCGACGGTCATCGCCGCGAAATACAAAACCGTGGCGCTCGATTTCCCCGGCTTCGGTCAGACGCCGGAGCCGCCGGGCGAGTGGACGGTGGACGACTACACCGATTTCACCATCGGTTTTATCGAAGCGCTGGGGCTGAAAAAGGTGATCCTGCTGGGCCACTCCTTCGGCGGGCGGGTCATCATCAAGACGGCCAACCGCGAAAGCCTGCCCTTTGCGATCAGCAAGATCATTTTGGTGGATTCCGCCGGCATCCGCCCGGAGAAATCCGCCGAGCAAAAGATGAAGGAAAACGTCAGCAAATTCGGCAAAAAGCTGCTGTCCGGTTCCCCGAAGCTGCTGAATAAACTGCAGTCCATGACCGGCTCGCAGGATTACCGCGACGCCTCGCCTTTGATGCGGCGCATTCTCGTCAACGTGGTCAACGAGGACCTGAAGGACCTGCTGCCCAACGTCAAACCGTCCACACTGCTGATCTGGGGGACCGCCGATACCGCCACGCCCCTGTCCGACGCCAAGCTGATGGAACAGCTGCTCCCGGACGCGGGCCTTGCCGAGATCCCCGGCGTGGGACATTATTCCTTCCTTGAAAATCCCGTGCTGTTCAACGCGATCATTTCTTCATTCCTGAAGCTGTAATTCTCTTACGACTTACGACTCACGACTTTCGACTGATTCCGGAGGAATACTATGGCTCCCTACTTACAGCTCCTCTTCGGGGCGATCACGCTGACCGCCATCTACGCGGTGTTCAAATCGCTCGTCTTCAACATGCACATGTTCCAGCTCAACGGCTACCGGTTTGATACCCACATGCACTGGCTGAAAAAGAACCTGGGCCGTTACGCGGTGGAATACATCGTCTTCGCGCTGTCCTTCACGGGGCTGATCCGCAAAGAGTCCGTCATGGGATTCTGCGCGGCGGCGCTGTGGATCGCGGTGTTTGCCCTGCTGCCGGAAAACCGCCAGAAGGAGGCCAAAAAGCCGCTGGTGTATACGGCCCGCGTCAAGCGGATGATCGTCACCTGCTGCGTGCTGTTCGCCGCCGCGTTCGCCGGGGCGGTCTGCTGCCTCGCGTCGGACCGCAAGAACCTGGCGTTCCTTGTGATGGGCCTGCTGTGCGCGCTGACCCCGTGGTCGGTCCTGCTGGCCAACCTCATCAACAAGCCCATGGAAAAGGGGATCAACCGCCACTATACCAACGACGCCAAGCGGATGCTGAAAAACAGCCCGGCGCTGGAGACCATCGGCATCACCGGCTCCTACGGCAAGACCAGCGTCAAGTTTTATCTGTATACCATCCTGCGGGCGTGGACGGATACCCTCGTCACGCCGGAGAGCTACAACACCCCCATGGGGATCGTCAAGACGATCCGCGGCTCGCTGAAGGCCACCGACAAGATCTTCCTGTGCGAGATGGGGGCCAAGTGGGTCGGAGACATCAAGGAGCTGTGCGACATCGTCCACCCGCGCCACGGCATCATCACGGCGCTGGGGGAGCAGCATCTGGAATCCTTCGGTTCCAAAGAGAACATCATCAAGACCAAATACGAGCTGGCGGACGCGCTGCCCGCGGACGGGCGGCTCTACGTCAACTGGGATAACGACGTGATCCGCGCCAACCCGCCGAAACGCCCGTTCATCAAGTACGGCACGCGGGAGGACTGCGACTACCGCGCCTGCGACATAAAAGTCACACCGCAGGGTACAGAATTCAAGGTGGTTTCCCCCGAGGGAACGGAAGAATTTGAGACCCGTCTGCTGGGCGGGCACAGCGTGGTGAATATCACCGGGGCCATCGCCGCCGCCAACGGCTTCGGCATGGCGCTTTCCGAAATGAAGCGCTACGTGCGCCGCATCGAGGCGGTGCCCCACCGGATGCAGATCGTCAACAAGGGCGCGGTCACCATCATCGACGACGCCTTCAACTCCAACCCCGCGGGCTGCCGCGCGGCGCTTTCCACCTTAAAGCAGATGGACGGCGACCGCATCCTCGTCACCCCCGGCATGGTGGAGCTGGGCGGCAGGGAAGACGAGCTGAACGCGGAATTCGGCGCGTACGCGGCGGAGTGCTGCGACCGCATCGTGCTGGTGGGCGAAAAGCAGACCGCCGCCATCAAGCGCGGCGCGCTTTCCGCGGGCTTCCCGGAGGAAAAGCTGCACACCTTCGAGCAGTTCAAGGACGCCATGGCCTTCGTCTACGCGCAGAAGACGGAGAAAAAGGAGATCGTGCTGCTGGAAAACGACCTCCCCGACAACTATTGATCAGAAGAGGTTTTTCTGTTTTGTGTGCGGCGGGAGATCCACGCCGTAGCGCGGCACCTCAGTGCCGCTGCAGATACAAGCAATCTTATTGATGGATTGTCCGGATCTACGGCAGTTGCTTGTACAAGGAAAACTGTCAATATAAAAATCCGTTTCACAACTTACTTTTGCCAACAGCGGCACTGAGGTGCCGCGCTACATCTAACAGGAGATTCGACCGATGAAACTGAAATTACTTGTCCTATTCGGCGGGAAATCCGTGGAGCACGAGGTTTCCGTCATTTCGGCGTTACAGGCCGTCGCCTCCATGGACGCCGACAAATACGATATCATCCCGGTGTACATCACCAAGGAAAACGAGTTCTATACCGGCATGGAATGCAGCATGATCGAGGAATACAAGGATATCCCCGCGCTGCTGAAAAAGTCCACCCGCTGCGTGCTGATGAAGACCGACGGCGGCGTGAAGCTGCTGCGCTATCCGTTCAAGAAGTTCGGCAGCAGCGTCATTTCGGATATCGACGTGGCGTTCCCCATCGTCCACGGCACCAATGTGGAGGACGGCACGCTGCAGGGATACTTGAAGACCCTCGGCCTGCCCTTCGTGGGCTGCGACGTGACCGCC
This sequence comes from Clostridia bacterium, assembly GCA_017428085.1. Taxonomy (GTDB): domain Bacteria; phylum Bacillota; class Clostridia; order Oscillospirales; family Acutalibacteraceae; genus RUG806. The sequence continues at coordinate 5,433 of JAFRRP010000041.1, forward strand.
TCCGCCGTGGGCATGGATAAATACGTGATGAAGACCGTATTGAAGGACAACGATATCCCCGTGCTGGACTGCCTGCGGTTCTACCTCTCCGATTACGACGACGCGGCGGCCATGATCAAAAAGTGCGAGGACCGCATCGGCTACCCCGTGATCGTCAAGCCGGTCAACCTCGGTTCCAGCGTGGGCATCAGCGTGGCGCACAGCGCGGGCGAGCTGGAGGATTCCCTCGACCACGCCTTCAAGTTCGCCACCGTGGTGCTGGTGGAACGCGCCATCACCAACCTCAAGGAGATCAACTGCTCCGTCTGCGGCGACACCTCCAAAGCGGAAGCCAGCGAGTGCGAGGCCCCCGCCAAGGCGGACGAGATCCTCAGCTACGAGGATAAATACATGTCCGGCGGAGGCGGCAAAAAGGGCGGCAAGACCGGCGGCTCCAAGGGCATGGCGAGCCTTTCCCGCAAGATCCCGGCGGATATCTCCCCCGAACGGCGGGAGGAGATCCGTTCGTTGGCCGTCAAAGCATTTCAGGCGCTGGGCTGCAACGGCGTCTCCCGCATCGACTTCATGATCGACCAGGACGAGGACAAGGTCTACCTCAACGAGATCAACACCATCCCCGGCTCCCTGTCCTTCTACCTGTGGGAGCCCCTCGGCGTGCCCTATAAGGAGCTGCTGGACCGCATGATCCAGCTGGCCCTCAAGCGCAAGCGCGAGGAGGACGCCATCACCTTCTCCTTTGAAAGCAACATTCTCAACATCGACCGTTCCTTCACCGGCGGCAGCAAAAACGGGAAATTGAAAGTATAAAGAATGGCACGTTTCTGTACCCTCTGTTCCTCTTCTTCGGGGAACGCCACCTACATCGGCACCGCGTCCTACGGCATCCTGATCGACGCGGGGCTCAACTGCAAACAGCTTACGCTGGCGATGAACCGCGCCGGGATCGACCCGGACGCGGTCAAGGCGGTGTTTGTCACCCACGAGCACGGCGACCACACCGGCGCGCTGAAGGTGTTCGCCGCGAAAAACAAGCTGCCCGTGTACGCCACCGGCGGCACGCTGGCGGGATTGGCCAACGAAGGGCTGCTGGACGGCCGCTTCCCCCACGAAAAGCTCCTGCCGCGGGGCGTCGATATCGGCGATATCCACGTGTCCTATTTCCACACCTCCCACGACGCCAAGGAGAGCTGCGGCTACCGGGTGGAGCTGCCGGACCGCACCATCGGCGTCGCCACCGACACTGGGAAAATGACCGGCGAGATCCTGCGGGGGCTGGCGGGCTGCGATCTGGTGCTGCTGGAATCCAACTACGACGAGGATATGCTGGATTTCGGCCCCTATCCGCTGCCGCTGAAGGCCCGTATCCGCTCCGATATCGGGCATCTGTCCAATGACGCGTGCGCCGAAACGGTCTGCGAGCTGCTGGAAAGTAACGTACGGCGGTTCGTGCTGGGGCATCTGAGCCAACAGAACAACACCCCCGACCGTGCCTTTTCCTGCACCCACGCCGCGCTGAAACGCCTCGGTGCCGTGCAGGACCGGGACTACACCCTGCAGATCGCCCCGGTGCGGGAGATGGAACGGTTTTTGATCCTGTAAAACAGGGAATTGTCGCGCTGACGCTAAAAGAAAAAAGAAGACTGAAGACTGAAAAATGAAGAATATCGGAAAACACTTTGTGTTTTGATTATAAAATTGTAAGGGCGAAAGCCTTTCCGATATTGTTCATTATTCATTTTTAAGTTTTCAGTATTCATTTAGGTTTGTCGGGCATCAGCCCGACAAACTCCAATTTGTATCAGAGAACAAAGAATATGCTGAACGTCACCATCCTCTGCGTGGGCAGGCTGAAGGACGCCTTTTATGAGGACGCCGCCAAAGAGTACGGCAAGCGCCTGACCGCCTACGCCAAAGTGAATACCGTGGAGATCAAAGCCGCCGACCTGCCGCAGGAGCCGTCGGAGGCGGAGATTCGCGCCGCGCTGGAAAAAGAGGGCGCGGAGATATTGAAAAAGATCCCCTCCGGCGCAAGGATCGTCGCCCTGTGCGTGGAGGGGAAGTTATATTCCTCGGAGGAGCTGGCGGCCGACTTCACCGCCGCCGCCAACGCGGGCACGTCGCATATCGTTTTTATCATCGGCGGGTCCTATGGGCTGTCCGAAACGGTCAAGCGGGCGGCCCACGCGCGGCTGTCCATGTCCCGCATGACCTTTCCGCACCGCCTTGCCCGGGTGATGCTGCTGGAACAGATCTACCGTGCCTGCAAGATCAACGCGGGGGAGAAATATCATAAATAATGCGGCATGACGGAAGGAAGAAGCCCGTTGACTGACCCCCGGGAGCCTGCGCCGCCGGTTCCCGTAAAGCGGGCCCCGCATCCCCGCCGGGGGCGAAACCGGTCGGATGGACGGCGTTCGCCGCAAAAAGGATCGCAAGCACGATGACAACGCGCTTTTTCCCTGCGGTCTTTTCTTTTTTCTCGCCTTTTCCGCAGAAAAGGAATCGGCCGTCCGTTCATTTGTGATATCCTTTCTTCGGACGGACCTTTATGGTTCACGATATCCTTTCGAACGGTTAATGCAATTCCATCATAAATATATCGTGATTTACGGTCATTTTGTTCGACGGCGCGGATTTCTTCTTGATAAAAATCCGCGTTCCTCTTGCATTTATCCGCCCGCTGCGGTATACTCAAAAGTGTGAAATGCCTTTGAGAAGGGAGATATTATTGATGAAATTTGTTTTTCTGCGGATGATCTCGATTTTTGTGGCGGTCTGTATGCTCATGCTGTTCGCGCCGGCAGGACCGGATTCCGAACCGTATGGCGTGAAGGACCCGGACGCCTGCCTGATGAATTTGACCGTATTTTCCGACATTCACGTTGAAAGCAACAATTACCCGCGTTACAGGGCGATCGCGACGTGTATGAAGAACGCGGGGCAGTTCCAGGGAAAAAGGGACGCGATCCTTTCCCTCGGCGACAGTACCATGAACGGCCAGAACATTGAAAATATGATCCTGCACGGTACGATCTCGCTGCTTCTGAAAAACGAAAGAATCATCCCCATCGCGGGCAACCATGATTTCGGCAACGGAGAAGGCGATTTCAAAAGGATCCAGCAGCGCTGGTATACATACACCGAAGCGTTCTTCGGCAAAAAGCTGACCACTCCGTATTATTATGACGAGGTAAACGGCTGCCGTTTCATCATTCTTGCCAACGAGCAGCAGAACATCGACAATATGCACATGTCCGACGATCAGTACGCGTGGCTTGCGCTTCAGCTGGAGGACGCGGCGCGCACCGGTATGCCGACCTTTGTCCTTGCGCATTACCCGCCGAGAATGGCGAAACCGATCAATCCCGATTCGCAGTACGATCTCTGCCGGATGCTTGCGGAATTCAACCGTGAGCACGACGTGTTTTATCTCTGCGGCCATCTCCACAGCCTGCCGAGCGCAACGACCTTCCATGCGTGGAGCGGCTTCCCGGAGGCGTATCTTCCGAGCCTGTCCTTCCTGAACGAAGCGGGCGAGATCTTTGACGGCACCGGCTACGGCATGCAGGTCGAATTATACGCCGACAGCGTCGTTTTCCGCGTCCGCAATTACTATACGGGCGAATGGGCGGAGCTTAACGGCGCGCCTCACGAGGCGACGTATATGCTGAAGAACCCGATCGCGGTTGACTGACAATTGTATTGTTGTTGAAATAAAACCGGGGCGCGCCGGAAAAAAGCAAATCATAACAAAAGGAGTATTTGTATGACTCTGCCAAGATCCATTCGTGTCTTTTTGCTGTCCATTTTATGTTTTTTTCTCAATCTTCCGATCGGGATCGACGTGCCCGGAAGATGCGAAGTAACCTCATGTACGCTTGATAACGGTCCCGTTGTCTGCGAGCAGTCGCAGGAAGGGTATACTTTTGACTTTACCATTCAATGCAGGCAGATACGGCGTTCCGTGATGGTGGATGAATGCAGATCCTATCACCTGGGGGTCAAGGTGTTTGATTACGATGAGGAAAAGGCGCAGTGGCCGGACGACGTGATCAACTACCAGTTTGACGAGGAGGATCTGGAAAACGGTTACGATCCCAAGGATTATTACCGAGAAAACGTCCTTTTTTATGACGTGTTCCCCGCGGTGGAATCGTCTTTTACGTTTGAGTTCGTTGATGATCCCATCCTGGTCCGCGAGGGGGACGAATATGCCTACGGCGTTCACGTTACGCTGCCTTCGGATACGCCCGCCGGGACCTACAGCGTTACTTTTGAGATCGCATACAGATTCGGAGAATTCATTTATAAAGATATCCTCATCGTGCCCTGATCGCAGTCGCCTGCGTTTTCGGTCCTGTCTTGCGGCGGGGCCGTTTTTGCTGTTTGACAGGTCCCGGGCGTTAAGACCGTATCTTTTTTGTCGCCCGTAAAAGCAGGAAAAAAGATTTGCCCCGCTTTCCGTGCAGGGAAGGCGGGGCTTGTATCTGTGCGGCTGTCACGCCGCTTTCTTTTTCTTGAACAGGTCGCGGATATCTCTCGTCATGATGACGTTGCCCAGCTTGCCCTTCACGAAGACCTTATCGTACAGCAGTTTTACAAGGAAGTAAGCTATAATGCCGGCAACGGAGCCCACGATGATGCCGCCCAGAATGTCGCTGGGGAAGTGGACCATGATGTAGTTCCGCGTGGCGCCCAACGCGATGACGAACAGGAACGCCAGCCAGCTGACTTTCTTTTTGCCGTTCAGAAACACGGGCCACATGGCGGCCGCCGCGGAGGTGGTGTGGCCGGAGGGGAACGAATACTCGCTTTCCAGCCCGTGACCGACGGAGATCCACCAATCCTGGAAGGTCTGCGTGGTGGAGTAGGGGCGGGGACGCGCCACTACGTTTTTGATGGTGATGTTGGTCAGCAGCGCGCCGATGATGATGCCGCCCACCATACCGAAGCCCACCTTGCGGGTCTTCTTGAAGAGCATCAGGATCAGCGCCACCACGATCAGGAAAATCCCGTCGTCGCCGAGGCGCGTGAAGCACTCGTTGAAAACGTCCAAAAACTTGCCCATGGAACCTGCGTGCAGGTTGTGATAGAATTCCAAAATCTTGTAGTCGAAATTCTGGAATACCGAATTCATCCATTGGGCAATGGCGGTCATCTGTTCCGCCGGAACAAGGGCAGGTAAGTCCATATGATATCTCCTTTTTCGTTTATGATACTATTATACTAATACAAGCGGGAGCATAATGCAATGTTTTTTTTAGAGGAGAAAGGGGATCTTTACAGATTTTCCAATCCCACGCTGGCGCGCAGGATCAGCCGCGCGTCGGCGGAGGTCACCTTGCCGTCCTTATCCGCGTCGCACGCGTAATACGCCGCGCTGCCCTCCGGGTAATCCTCCAGGCCGACGGACCGGCGCAGCGCCAGCCGCGCGTCGGCGGAGGTGATCCTGCCGTCGCCGTCCGCGTCGCCGGGCACGTAGGTCTCGCCGCCCGGCGTCACAAAGCGGGTGTGCCCGCAGATATCGCACTCCGTATCGGCGTAGGAGCTGTACTCGTGGGTACATTCCGCGATCTTCACGTAGTTGTAATTGGTCAGGGCGGTGGTCTTGTCCCACAGCTTTTTGCTCTCCTCCGATTTGCCGTTTGCGACCGTCACCATGGTGCCGTTTTTGTGGCTGAACGTTGTTTCCCCGCTGACGGCCTGCTCCGCGCCGACTGCCTCAAAGGTGCTTTCGGTCAGCGTGAAGGTCGTGGAGATCACGGCGATATTGGTGTCGGCGGAGGCGTACATGACGCTGTTTTTCAGCGTGACCTGATCCAACGCGGCCGCGGCGCACGCCTTAACGCGGTTATCCTTGTCGGCGGCGATGGCGACGGTGCTGTTTTCGATATGGATGCTGCCGGCGGTGGCCGCCATGCCGATGTGTCCCGCGTTGAGCCCCACGGTGCTGTCGCGGATCGTGATGTCCGCGCCTGTCTCGTTGACGGTGACGGCGTTGTGGTTGGAGTAGACCATCAGCTCGCAGCCGTCGATCGTCAGTCCGTCGGGGCACAGGATCGTATTGTCCAGCCGCGCCGTGGTGTTCAGGATCGTCAGTTTTCCGCCTTTGATCGTACACTTGCCGTTTACCACGCAGACGGAGGCGCTGTGATCCGTGTAAACGCCGTCCAGCGCGATGGCGTTTTCGCCGTTGAAGATCATCTCGATATCCATATCCTTCACCAGGACGCCGAAGGAATAATTCTTGTACGCCTGGGCGAAGGTGGTGATCTTCATGCCGTTGAAGGTCAACGTTTTCGCCTCCGGGTCAAAGGAAACCAACCCGTTGCCGAACACGTCCCTGTAGTTTTCCTCGTTTACCTGCACGCCGCCGATCCAGATATCGTACTGCTTCGGGATGGTGATCAGGCCGGAAAGCTCCATGTGGCTGCCTCCCACCTTGCCGGCGCCCACGGCGCGGGCCGTTTCGGTGTCCACGTAGTAGAAGCCGGATTGGCCGGTCTGTCCGTTGAAGAACGCCCAGAACAGCTCGTTGGTATCGCGGTCGAACGCCATGGACTGGGCGCCGTCCGGATCAAGACCGGTATCGCCGATCCTTTCCGCCGCGCCTGTGGCAAGGTCGATCCGGTACAGGATGCCCGCCAGATCGATCCCGTAGCATTCGCCCGCCCGGTTGAATGCCAGCGTCAGCAGCTCGTCCTCGGTGCCTGAGATCGAAGATACCCATCGGGAGTCGCCGTTACGCACGTCGATGGAGAAGATCGCGCGCTCCATGTTGAAGGTGCCCAGGCCGTACATGGCGTCCGTCACGTAGTCGTAGGACATGTCGCCGAAGGAGAACCGCACCGATTCGTTGATGAACTCGGGCGCGCCGATATTGGCGCCGTCCAGCTTGACGCGCCAGAACCGGAAGGGGAGCGCGTTGGTCACGCCGTAAATGTACCCGTTGTAGTATTCCGCCGCGCCGGTGTGTTCCACGCCGACGCCGATCTGGGCCGGCTTCGTCACGTCGTCGGAGGTAAAGCCGATCCAGCGGTTGGCGTACCTGCCGGAGCTGTCGAAGAAGGGAAGCGCGTACCACACTTTTTCGGACCGGAACAGTTTTTCGATATGCACATAAGCGTTGTTGACGTAGGTGGCTTCCGTGGGCTCCGGGATCAGGGAGCCGGGCGTCTCGTCCCCCGCGAAGACCACCGGCGCGTAGCTGGTATACTTCGGCGACTTGCGCAGGGCGTTGCCGCCCGCGGCGGCCGAAGTGAGCTCGGAGGTGCCTGCCACGGTCAATGTATCGGCATAAATGCCGCAACTCGATTTCGCTTTTGCCGCGTTCGCGGTGATCGTGCCGCCTGCCAGCGCCACGGTTTTGCCGGTGACGGCGTAGCTCATGCCTCCCGATGCGCCGGAGGGCTCTTTGCTCTCCGCGCGCAGCGCGCCGCCCTTTACCGTGACGGATGTCTTGGCGTACAGCCCGTAGCACCTTTCCGCGCCCGCGCCGCTTTGCGCCGTCAGCGTGCCGCCCCGGACGGTGATCCCTTTCTGAGAACTCAGCACGTACACGCCGATGCTGAAGCTGCGGGCGCCGCCGCCCACGCCGGTCAGCGTGGAGGAATCGTCCAGATCCGTGGCGCCGCCGCTTCTTACGCCGTAGCTGACGCTGTCGGCGTTTTCTCTGTTGGCGCCGCCTTCGCCGGTCAGGGAGGAGGCCTCCGTCACGGAGATCGCCCCGTTGGCGGAAACGCCCAACATCGTCGCCGCTTTGCCGCTTGCCGCGTTGACCGAGGCCATTTCCGATACGGTCAGGTTGCCGCTGGCGGTGCTGGCGACGTAGATCCCGGCGCTGTTGGTCGCCGCGTTGCCGCCCTTGGCCTGCAGCGTGCTGCCGGTGACGGAACACGCGCCGATGCGCACATAGATACCGAAGGCGTCCGTCAGCGCGTCGCCGGAGGCCACGGTCAGGCGGCCGCCGCCCGTAACGGTCAGCCCGTTGGCGGCGTAAATGCCGTAAGCCGTTTCCGCCGGATCGTGGGAAAAGCCGCCCACGGTGTTGGCGCTGCCGTCCGTCAGGCACAGCGTCAGCGCGTCCTCGGCGTAGAGATAGGCGTTGTTGTACCTTCCTTCGCCGATCTGCGCGCCGTTCAGCGTCAGCGTCTGCGCGTCCTTATCGTAGGCCGCCTTGCCGTCGCCGAGAATATCGTAGCAGTTGTAGTTGTTGACTCTTTGGCCGTTGACCCACAGCCCGTATTCGATCACAGGACGAACAAAATAGACGCTTTTCGCCGCTTTGATCTCGTCGTTTTCCGTCACCACGTAGTAAAGCCCTTCGTCGTAACGGGCGGAGGCGGCATATTGGCAGCCGGCTTCCGAAGCGTTATAAAACGAGGCGCCGGTCACGTTGTATTCTTTATGGATCTCGAATCTGCCGTAGTTGGAAAAGACCGCGTACTGTCCGCCGGTGGCGTAGACGAAACCGGAAGTAACGCGCAGCGGGACGGCGGTCTCGGCGCCGAGTTTGATCCCACAGCCGTTTTCCCCCACCGCTTTGGCTTTCAGCGAGCCGCCGGCGACGGTCAGCTCTTTTTGGATCAGCAGCGCGTCGCCCGCTTCCCCGGCGGATCGGTTGGCGATGGAGGATACCGCGGCGCTCTTTTCCACCGTCATTGCTCCGCCCGCGTAAACGCCGACGGAAACGGCGGGAAAGAATTCGGAATCCGGCCGGAAGCTGACGGCGTTCAATACGGCGTTGTCTGTGACGGTGAGGTCGGAGGCGGCGTACAGACCGTAGCCGCAGGTGCCGACGGCGCTCGTCAGGCCGCCGCCCTTGGCGTCTACGGCGACACTGTTGCCGAGAACCACTGTTTCCGCGCAGATGCCCGCGGTCTGATAAGTGGAAAGCCCGCCGGTCACGGTCAGCGCGCCGGTGCCGGTCACGGTCAGCGTGCCGCCGCACCATACGCCGCAGTTGGTGACGTTATGCCCCATGCTGAACACGGAGGCGACGGTGTTCTCGCCGTATACCGCCACCGTGAGGTCGCCGGGCGCGTAGATCACGCCGCAGCGCCCGTCGGCTTCCCCGATCTCCTCGTGGACTCTTGTCATGGTCGCGTCGGTGAGCGTCAGAACGCCGTCTTTCGGTGAATAGGAGGCCGTCCCGGCTCCGCAGCGGATGCCCGCGGCGTTTTCCGAAGTGATCCGCGTCCCGTTGACCCATACGTCGTAAGCGACCGGTTCCGAAAAGGCCGCGGCGGAGCAAAGCGCCGCCAGCAGCGCCGCCGTAAGGATGGATGCGATATATTTTACGGATCTCATATGAATATGCCTCCGATGTTTCAGACTTGTCCCGAGAAAAACGATGTATAGTTATTATAGAGGATAAAAGAATACTTTTCAATATTTATTTTGTGGGAATTTCTTCACTCAGCCGTTCGGCGGAGAAAGAACGATGCGCCGGATGGCGTCTGCCGTGCGGGTAGTGTAAAAAAAACTGTCAAAAAAAATGCAATTACGTATTGACAAATCCGGTTCCATCATATATAATTCAAAACTGTTGTGGGGCATTAGCTCAGCTGGGAGAGCGCTACACTGGCAGTGTAGAGGTCATCGGTTCGATCCCGACATGCTCCACCACAGACCGCCGGAAAGGCGGTCTTTTTTTACGGGGAACGGGCAGTTTCCCGTGAAAGACAATTCGAACGCCCGCCGATGTTGCCCTTACGGGCAACGGCGACGACGCGAACGAAAGCGCTTTGCGCTGCGGCGCAGCCGCGTCATGAGGAGCATCCGTCCTTTTTTGTCCTCTCCAGACGCAGTTTCGCGTTCCGTCCGCTTTTTCCGACGTCATAAAAATTTCCTATTGATTTTATGACAGAATTGTGATATAAATAGAATGTATAATACCGGATTGTGTTTTTTTTATGTCTGTTTTTCGTTTTAGATAAAGGACGTTATATGTTGGTCGATATCCATAACCATATCATATACGGGGTTGACGACGGCGCGTCAAACGAGCAGGCCTCAATGGCGCTGATCGATATCGCCCGGAAGCACGACACCCGTATCATCTGTTTTACCCCGCACGTCTATCCGGAGTATTTCGGCGACAACGCGGAGGCGATCGTCAGGCATTTCCGACGCATCACGGAAATGGCGGCGCCCGTCTTCCCTGATATGCAGTTTTTCCTCGGCAGCGAGGTCCACTATACGCCCAGTACGCTGAACTGGATCAGGGACAACAAGGCGTTCACGATGAACGGGACGGATTACGTCCTGCTGGAGTTCGATACGGACGACGAGCTGGGGAAGATCCTGAAGGCGGTCTCGCAGATGCTCAACAGCGGTTATTGCCCGATCATCGCGCATCCCGAACGGTACGTCCGGTTCTGTTCCGCTTACAGGGAGATCGAAGAGATGCGCCGCGACGGCGTTTTGCTGCAGTGTGATTCCGGCGCTTTTACCGGCGATTTCGGTCTCGCCGAAAAACGGAAGGGAAAAGGCCTTCTGAAGCGGGGATTGGTCGATATGATCGCGTCGGATGCGCATTCCGTCGACGGGCGCGATTCGGATCTCAGCAGATGCGCCAAATATATCAGCGATCATTTCGGAGAAAAGTACTGCCGGGCGCTGTTTTATCAAACTCCGGCCACCGTACTCGGATTAAACGATAGGAGAGAGTGAGCGTCATGAATAACAATGAAAACGGGATTGAATACAATATCGATCTGAAGGAATTGTTCAATCTTTTTGTAAAAAGACTGCCGTTGCTGATCCTTGTGGCCGTAGTGGCCATGGGCGCTTATTTTTCATACGATACGTTCACTTACGTGCCGCAGTATGAGTCCAAGGCGGTGCTGTATGTTCTGAAGCAGAACTCCGACGGCAGCGAGGTCTCCAGCACCGACTTCTCACTGGCGCTGCAGGTGACCAGCGACTGTACGATATTGCTGAAGAGCCATACGGTGCTGGACGCGGTGATTTCGGATCTCGGTCTTACGTCCACATACAGCGAACTGTCGAAATCCGTTACCACCAGCAACCCGTCCAATTCCCGCGTGCTTAACGTGGTGGTCAGAAGCGACAGTCCCGAAAACGCGAAGCGGATCGTGGATAAGGTCTGCGAGGTGGGCGTGGAAGCCATTGAAGAGGCCATGGGGTTCAAGCAGGTCAATTTCTACGAGCACGGCACGCTTCCCACCGACCCCTGCAACAGGACGTCCCTGATGGTGTACGCCGCGATCGGCATCGGCGCCGCGGTAGTGGTTTATCTGATTTTTGCCGCAAAGATGATTTTCGACGACAGGATCAACAGCGACGAAGATATTGAAAAGTATCTTGACCTCGCGGTGATCGGCGTGATCCCGGATGCCAACGCCACATCCGGCAAGAAATACGGTAAATACGGAAAATACGGCAAGTACGGTAACGAACCGACGACTTCTCAAAGATAATCAGTAATTAACTAACGGAGGTTTTGCAGCATGAGCGTAGCGACTCTTGAAGTTGCCGGAAAAGACAACTATTACGTTGAAGAAGCAATCAAGGTTTTACGGACCAATATACAGTTCAGCGGCAACGACGTGAAAGTGATCATGTTTACAAGCTGCGGTGAGAACGAAGGCAAAACGACAGTGGCCCTGCACGTGGCAAAGAGCTTTTCCGAGCTGGGCAAAAAGGTGCTGTTTATCGACGCCGATATGCGGAAATCCATGGTCGCGGCCCGTAACGCGAGGACCAGAATGACCAAGGGACTCAGCGAGGTGCTTACCAAGCAGGAGAATATCAGCGACTGCCTGGTCAAGATAGAGAATTCGACGCTGATGATGCTGCTGGCCGGAACGGTCCCGCCGAACCCGGTGGAGCTGCTGAACGGCAAGTCCTTCGACAGCCTGATCGCCGCCACCAGAAGCAATTTCGATTACGTGATCATCGACACGCCGCCTCTCGGCATCATCGTTGACGCCGCGGTCGTGGCGAATAAGTGCGACGGCTGTGTGCTCGTGATCGGCGATAAACGCAATAAGATCAAGAGGGAAAAGGAAGTCATCGCCATGATCCGCAAGACCGACTGCAAACTCCTCGGGGCGGTCAGGAATTATTCAAGAAGCTCTACCGACAGAGGTTACTACAAAAAATATAAAAAGTAATCGGCATCAAATCACGATAACGGCTTTGTTGTCATACAGTGGAAGGTTTGTTGGGTAATGAAAGAAAAAAGCTCGTCAGGCGAGCGCAGATATAACGTCCGGTGGCTGCTGGTCTTTTATGATTTTCTGATCTTTGCGATGGCGGAAGCGCTGATGTTTTTCGTGTACCGCGGGATCGTGACGCTGTCGGATTTCGACAGGTGCATCCATATCGCCCTGTTCGGTTTATGTCTGTTTTCGGCGCGTTTTTTGTTTGACATTTACCGTCAGATCTGGCGGTACGGCGGGATCCAGTCGTACATCCGGCTTTTGGCGTCAGACGGCTGCGCCTGTTTGCTTTACTATTTTTTCCAAAGCATCTTGACGGTGATCCGTCCTATCAGTCTTATCCTGTGCGTCGCCATCTCTTCGATCAATCTGCTGATCGCCCTTGCGATGCGCATGCTGTATCGTTATGCCTATAAATGCACCGATACCTCTACTCTCCACGGCAGGGTGCTTCGCTGGCTGATCAAGGTTTTTGTCGGGAAGGATATCGCCTACAGCAACCCCACCCAAAACCGCATCAAGGTCGCCATTGTCGGCGCAGGCCGCGTCGGCACGTCGCTGGCGGAGGAACTGCTGAACAGCCCCACCGCCGCCTATACGCCCAAGTGTTTTATCGACGTCAAAAAGGAAAAGATCGGCCGGCAGATCTTCGGGATCCCGGTCTTGTCGGAGGAGGATGTCTCGATCCAGCGTTTGGAACGCATGGAGATCCAGGAGATCGTATTTGCCGTTCCTCAGCTTTCCGTAGAGGAAAAGAAGGCGATGTACGATTTCTACCGTCAGTCCGGCTGTAAGATCAAGGTCTACGATTTTCCCTCGATCCCGACTTCCGGCGGCGGTAAAAGGCGTCTGCGCGAATTCGATGTGGAAGAGCTGCTGTTCCGGAAGCCGATTGCGGTGTCTGATGAAAAGACGGGCGAGTATTATAAAGGCAAAGTGATCCTTATTACGGGCGGCGGCGGTTCGATCGGTTCGGAGCTGTGCCGCCAGATCGCCAAAATGCAGCCGAAAAGGCTGGTGATCCTTGACGTTTACGAGAACGGCGCTTACGACGTTCAGCAGGAACTGCGGATCGCATACGGCGACGCGCTGGATCTTTGCGTTGAGATCGTTTCCGTCTGCAACAAAAGCGCCCTGGAACGGGTGTTTGAAAAATACAGGCCGAACGTCGTTCTGCACGCGGCCGCGCACAAGCATGTCCCGCTGATGGAGCACAACTGCGTGGAAGCGGTGGAGAACAATATCTTCGGTACATTGAACGTGGTGGAAGTCAGCGAGCAGTTCGGTGTGGACAGATTTATCATGATCAGCACCGACAAAGCCGTCAATCCCACCAACGTCATGGGCGCCACCAAGCGTTTCTGTGAAATGATCGTACAGGCGCACAGCACGAACGGGGGACATACCACGTTCAGCGCCACGCGTTTCGGCAACGTGCTTGGGTCCGCGGGGTCCGTTATCCCGCTGTTCCGGCGCCAGATCGCCAGCGGCGGCCCGATCACGCTGACGGATAAGCGCATTATCCGGTATTTCATGACGATCCCGGAGGCGTCGCAGCTGGTTCTTCAGTCCGGTTCCATGGCTAAAAACGGCGAGCTGTTCGTGTTGGATATGGGGCAGCCGGTCAAGATCCTTGATTTGGCCGAGAATATGATCCGCCTCAGCGGGATGGAGCCCGGCAAGGATATCGAGATCGTGGAAACCGGCCTGCGTCCCGGCGAGAAGCTCTATGAGGAGCTTTTGGTGAAATCCGAGGAGCTGGACAAGACGGAAAACAGTCTGATCTTTATCGAGCGTGATGCGCCTGTCCCGTTGGAGGAGATCGAGCACAAGCTGGAGCTGCTGCGGCAGGCAGTGAAAACAGGCAGCGACGAGGAGGTCTTCCGCGTGCTGCATAAAGTCATTCCCACGTACCGGCTTCCGGAAGAGGTCAACAATACGTCGGAAGACCTGAAAGAAATGGTGGCCGCCAGCGTATAACGCCGCTTTTTCCAAACAATGAGAAGCAAGTACATCATATGTTGTTCTTCGGATAGGCATATGATGTTTTTTTTAAGAGGGAAAAATGTACCGTCGTTTCGTCAAATCCGCGCTTGATTTCTGTACTGCCTTCTCGGCGCTTTGCGCGTTGTCGCCGGTCCTGCTGCTTCTCTGCCTGACCGGCGCCGTTTTTATGCGCGGCAGCCCGTTCTTTTCGCAATGGCGGGTGGGTAAAAACGAATCGCTTTTCCGTCTGTTGAAATTCAGGAGCATGACGGAAGAAAAAGACGCGGCCGGCCGTCTGCTGCCGGACGCCGACCGGCTGAACCGTTACGGGCGGTTCATAAGAAAGACTTCGCTGGACGAATTGCCGCAGCTTGTCAATATCCTGAAGGGCGATATGTCCTTTGTCGGTCCCAGACCGCTGCTGCCTGAGTACCTGCCGTATTATACCGAACGAGAGCGACTGCGCCATACCGTGCGTCCCGGCCTTACGGGGTTGGCGCAGATCCACGGAAGAAACGATATCGACCGTTGGGAGGACCGGTTCGCGTACGATATAGCGTACGCAGAGCGCTGCACGTTCTTCGGCGATCTCTCCATTCTGGCGCGTACGGCGGCGCGCGTGTTCAGCGGCAGGGGCGTTATCTCCGGGCGCATTACCAGGGCGGGACGGCTGGATGCTGTCCGCGGAGGCGATCATGGAAATTGCGATCAGACCGTTTGAGTTACGGGACGCCCCGCTTAAAATCAGATGGATCAACGATCCGGCCAACAACCGGTATCTTCACTATGTGCTTCCTTTGACGGAAGAGGGTACGCGGGCGTGGTATGACAGAGTCGAGGATGCGCCGGACCGTTTTGACGGCGTGATCACTGCGGACGGTATGCCATGCGGGCTGATCGGCTTGCTGCGGATCAACGACGTGCGTAAAGACGCGGAACTGTATATCGTCGTCGGCGAACAGGAATGGAAGCGCAAGGGCGTCGCTTCGGAAGCGATCCGTCAGTTGCTGTTTTACGCCTTTGCACGGCGGGGGCTCTCCGTCGTCTATGGATATACCGAACCCGGGAACCTTCCGGCGCAAAAGCTGTTCGCCGGGCTCGGTTTTTCAAAAGTGGCGGAAGGCTTATCCGGCGTTTATCCCGACGGAAAACAGGCGGACTGCTTCAATTATCGAAAATGACGGCCGACGGCGGAAAGCGCGGAGGATGTATGGAAACCCCCATCACTTTTCTCGGAAATGAATTTGGCAATCGGCTGTACGTGAAGCGCGAGGAATTATACCCGGTCGCGCTGGGCGGCAACAAGGCGCGGATCGCAAAGCCGTTTTTTGACGAGATCGACGCGGGCGGCTACGACAGTGTGGTTACCTACGGGAGCGCGGGCTCCAATCTGTGCCGTGTCGTCGCGGCAATGGCGGCCATGCAGGGATTGAAATGCGTTGCGGTGATGCATGGGGAGGATAACGATATTTCCCTGAATTTGCGGCTGGTCAGAGCTTCCGGGGCTTCGACGGTTTTCTGTCCGGTCGGTGAGGTCGCCGATACGATAGAGGCTGTGACGGAAGAACTGCGCCGGAAGGGCCGCCGCCCCTTTTTTATCCCCGGCGGCGGGTACGGCGCGATCGGCGCGCAGGCATACGTGGATTGCTTTGACGAGATCGACGCGTACGAAAGGCGTTCCGGCGTTGCGTTCGATCACATTTTTTTGCCCTCGGGGACCGGCACGACGCAGGCGGGACTGGTCTGCGGCAAGCTGCTCCGGAACGCGACTTGTGAGATCGTGGGGATCAGTATCGCCAGAGAACGCTCCCGCGGGGAAAGCGCCGTCCTGGAGTGCGTGCGGGCGTACCTCGCCGCGAAGGGGATCGCCGTCCCGGACGGCCGCATGGAGAAGGCGGTCGTCTTTGAGGACGCCTATACCGGCGGCGGGTACGGCTGCGGCGACTACGCGGCAACGACTGCGTATGTCTATCGGAAGTATGCGCTGCCGCTGGACAACACTTATACGGGCAAGGCCTTTTACGGGATGGGACAATACCTGAAAGAACGGCGGACCGTTGAACGCAACGTTCTGTTTATCAACACGGGCGGCGTTCCGTCGTTCTTTGAAGATCTGATAAGAGGGAATAACCGGAGCGAGGGGATAACTGCGGGATGAGAAGCACGTTGAGAAAACGGCTGGACGGACTGTATGAACTGGCCGAACGGAAATACCGGGCGGCGGAATACCGCCGGAAAGCGGCGCGGCGGAAAAAGCTGCTGCGGGGAGGGTACGACTGCCGCCGGGAATATCGGCGGACCGTGGTCCCCTATTGGCGGAGATACGGCGTAAGGCCGCGCGCCGTCTGGTACCGCCTTTTTTCTTTTTATCCGCAAAAGGTCGATCCCCGGTATATCCCGGACGATCTCTGGTTTGACCGCATCCTGCCCTATTACTCCAATTCCTCCTTCCGGCGGTTTGGGGAGGATAAAAACTACCATGCGGTCTGGTTCCCGGAGGCGCTTCGCCCGAAGACCGTGGCGTCGCGGATCGCCGGGATCTGTTATGACGATCAATATAACATCATCACGAAGGAAAAGGCCGCGCGGCGCTGCGCCGAATGCGGCAGGTTCGTGCTCAAGCCCTCTGTGGACAGCGGCGAGGGGCGGTTGATCCGCTTTTTCGACGGCGGCGTGACGCAGAAGGACGTTCTTGATGCTTTCCGCGACTTCGGCGGCAACTGGATCGCCCAGGAGATCGTGGCGCAGCATGAAACGCTGGAACGACTGAACCCCGGTTCGCTCAACACGCTGCGCGTCATCTCTTTCCTGTTTGAAAACGAGGTGCATATCCTTTCCGTCATTCTTCGTGTGGGCGGCGCGGGATCGAAGGTGGACAACATCGGCGCGGGCGGATACGCCTGCGCTGTCGATGCGGACGGGCGGCTGAGCCGCTATGCCGTCAACCGACGGTCGGAGCGGTGTGAAACAACGGCGGGCGGCGTCCGCTTCGGCGACGTGACGGTCCCCGCATATGCCGACGCTTTGAAACTGGTCAAAACGCTCCATGTAAAACTGGCGCATTTCAAGATCATCGGCTGGGATATCGCCGTTGACCGGCTGGCGCGGCCGGTACTGATCGAATTCAACACCGCGCCCGGACAAAACCAGTATTCCTGTGGGCCTACCTTCGGCGACCTGACGGAAAAAGTGCTGACGGACGTGTTCCTCACAAAAAGCCTGAAGGACAGCAAAAACTGATATGAGCTTTCGAAGAAGGATCGCGGCGCTGACGCCGGTCAAAAAACTGCGGGCGGCTAAATGGCGCAAACACGCATATTCGGGTATGCTTTCCCCGCGTGTCGTCGACGCCGCGCGGAAGCGCCCGGAACGGAAACGAATGCGGATCGACGCTTACAGGAAGCGTATTCCCGCTGTGGCGCGGGAAGGGATTTCCGCCGAAAGGACGGACGGCGCCGCAGACGATCGGTTATGGTGCCGTATCGCTTTCGGCTTTTCCGCCGAGGAGTATCTTTGTTACGGATTCGCCGCGAAGACGGATGAGGAACGCACGGCGTTTCTTTCGGCGCGGGAAGCCGTGTACTTCTCTTATCAGGTCAACGATCTGGACGCGATGAGGCTCTTTTCGGACAAGGGGCTGACGTACGATTATTTCAAAGACGGATACGGGCGCGAGGCGCAGGCGCTGCGTTCGGAGGAGGATCTTCCGGCATTTGAGCGTTTTTTGGCGCGTCATCCCGTTTTCGTCGTGAAACCGGTCGACGGTTCCTGCGGCCGTGGCGTGGAACAGATCGACAGCTCCTCCTGCGGAAAAAGCGCAAAGGAGCTGCTGCGCGCTCTGTCGGCGGATGGCGCGGCCCTGGCGGAGGAACCGATCGTTCAGCACGAGTCGTTGGCGCGGTTCCATCCGGCCAGCGTCAACACGGTGCGCATCATCACGCTGGGCGGGCGGAACGGAGTATCCGTCGCTTACGGGTTCCTGAAAACGGGGCGGGACGGCTCCTTTACGGATAACGGCGCTTCCGGCGGGATCATGGCCGGGATCGACGTTTCATCCGGCGTGATCGTTACGGACGGCGTCGACGAGGACGGCGCCCGTTATGAGGTCCATCCCGATTCCTGCGTGGGATTTCGCGGTACGGCGCTTCCCGCGTGGCAGTCGCTGACCGCGTTGTGCGTTTCTTCGGCGGAGCGTATGCCCGCCGTCCGGTTCATCGGCTGGGACGCGGCGTATACCGGCAGCGGCTGGGTGATCGTGGAGGCAAACGGACAGAGCGAGCTGATCGGCCCGCAGGCGGTTTTCTGCCGTGGGGTCCGGCGGGAGATCATGACATATCTGAAGAAAAACGGATTTTCGACTGCCGGTTACAGGGCCTGAAGGAAAGAAGAGACGATGGAAAAAACGGTCAGGATCAGTTTTATCGGCGATATCATGTGCGAAAAACCGCTGCAGCGGGCGTACGACCGGTACGGCGCTGCGGTTTTTGACCGTGTGTTCGCGCAGACGAAGGAGCTGTTCGCCCGTTCCGATCTGACGGTCGGCAATCTCGAGACTGTCTTCGGCGGGGCGGAACGCGGCTATACGGACGCGCTTTACCGCTTCAACACGCCGGATGACTTCGCCTGCGCCGTTTCCCGCGGCGGGATCGGTCTGCTTACCACCGCCACGAACCATTGCCTTGATTGTGGGATCGAGGGACTGAAACGGACAGTCGATGTGCTGGAGGCGTACGGGATCGCCCATACGGGGACGCGGCGCTGCCCGTCGGAGCCCCGCTTTCTGGTCCGCGACGTCGGCGGCCTGCGAATTGCGTTTTTGAATTACGCTTACGGTACGAACGTGCATGAGACCGGCGTACTGCTGCGGGAGGACGAGTTATACTGCCTTAATCTGTTGAAGCCGCAGACATACCGGCTGCAGACCTACGCGGACGGCAGGGCGGGACGGTTCCGCCGCACGGTATCCTCCGGATTGGCGCTGGCGGCGGGGGAGGAAACGCGCATCCGCCTCAAGCGTCTGCTGGGCATGGCGCCGAGCGCGGTCCGTATCGACGATCTGGACGAAAGCGAGCTGGATGAAGCGTATCTTCTTGCCATCGACGAAGATCTGTCCCGGGCGCGGGACGAAGCGGACGTGGTGATCGTCTGTCTGCACTGCGGCGGACAGTTCAACCCGGAGCCGGGCGGACTGTCGGAATATTTTGCGCGTTATTTCGCCGAACGCGGCGCGGACGCGGTGGTCTGCCACCATGCGCACGTTGTACAGAGGACGGAGCGCATCGGAAACGTACCGGTGGCTTACTGCCTCGGTAATTACAGCATTTCTCCCTCTTCGGTCTATCTGCTGCGGGAGGATCTGCCGGAATACGCGGTCGTGCGGCACCTGACGGTCGGCGCGGCAGGCGTCGTCGGAACGTCGTTCTCGGTGATCAAAATCTTGGAGGACGGCGACGGCGTACCCGTTGCCTGGCCGGCAGACCGGCTGTATGATAAGCTGACGGTCGGCGGGCGCGCCGCGCTGTTGGCCGACGTCGAACGTGTTTGCCGCCGCTTTTCGGGCATGTCCGCCGGCGGCTCCGTATTGAGTGAATACAAGGATGGATAGACGCGCGGGATCGGAGAGAAACCGTCGTCCTCTTCTGAAAAAGGCCCGATTGACGGACAAGTCGGCGGCGGAGATCATGTTGTTCCTTTATCTTACCATTCCCTTTTGGGAGTGGCTTTTTTCGCAGATGCTGGAGCTGTCGGGCAACGAATCGCTTGCCGTACCATGTGTTCTCGCCGTTGTGTACCTGCCGGTCGTCGCGCTGTTTTTCGCCGCCAAGCAAAAACTGCCCGTGGATTTCTTCCGGCTGATGCTGTTTTTGTGTTTGTATTTGGTCGTTACGTTTTTGATCCATCCGGAGTATGAATACTACTATACGCGGGAACAGTACGGCGTCTGGGATTACGTGCTGCGGCCGAACAACGGTCTTTACGTCTATCTGTTTATCCGTCTGGCGGACGATCCCCGCCGTATCATTCGTGCGCTGCGCGTCAGCGGATACGTGATCTACGCTTTTTCCGCGCTGCGGCTGTACGTTGCCACCGTCAAGGGCTTCTGGATGGAAGAGGGCTCCCGCGGGCAGGAATACATGTCCTCCTACAACATGAATTACGGATATACGCTTCTGCTGTTTGTCTGTTGCTTTCTTTTCTGTGGCTTTGAACAGAAGCGGTTGCGGGATATGATCTTGGCTTTGGCGGGGTGCGTTATGATCCTGTGCGGCGGTTCCCGGGGCCCGTTCCTGGATATCGCCGTATTCGCCGGGATCTATTGGCTCCTTCGTTTCCGGCGGTCACGCCGAAAAATCGTTTTCGCGTCGGTCACGGCGCTGGCGTCGGGCGCGGCGGCGAAGCTTTGGCGTCCCCTCCTGACAGCTTTTCAGGATCTTCTTGAGTGGTTCAATGTCAACTCCAGAACGCTGCGAATGATGCTGGACGGCACGGTGGCGGTCAACAACGGCAGGGACGTGTTCTGGGATGCGTCGTTTCAGATGATACGGGAAAACCCTCTGGGGTACGGCGCCATGGGCGCGCGGCATGTGCTGTGCGGCATCCATATCGTCGGGCACCCGCACAATTTTTTTATCGAGATCCTTATTGAATACGGCGTGATCGTCGGCCCGCTGCTGATCGTGCTGATGCTGGCGTCGTCCCTGCGCATTTTTCTGCAGAAGGAAGATAACGGCTGGCAGGGAGTTTTTCTGATCTTCTTTGCAAACGCCTGTCAACTGTTGACGTCGTATACCTATTGGCACAGCCCGGCGCTGTGGGGCGCGCTGGCGGCCGGCGTGTGCTGGTACCGGGCGGAAAGGAGGAGTCTATGCGGGAGAGCCGAACGGAAAACGCTTTGAAAAACTCATTGGCCGGGCTGGCGCTGCGTGCGGTAAGTATCCTGTCCCGGTTTATCCTTCGGACGGCGTTCCTCCGCGTGCTCGGCAACGAATACGCGGGATTGACGGGTGTGTTCACGGATATCCTGAACGTGCTGGCGTTGGCGCAGGCGGGTCTGGAATCGTCGCTGCTGTACGCGCTGTACCGGCCCTTGGCGGAAAACGATATGCCCCGTGCCGCCTTGCTGCTGCGCTTTTACCGAAGGGCATTCCTTTGCGTCGGCGCCGGAATGGCGGCCGCAGGCGTCCTGGTCGCTCCGTTCCTTTCTTTCATCGTGAAGGATATCCCCGCCGTACGGGAGGATATCCGGCTGATCTTCCTGCTGTTCGTTCTGGACGCCGCCGCGTCTTGTTGCCTGGCCGTTCGTCCTGCGCTTCTGAAGGCGCGGCAGCATGCGCGTACCGTTTCCCGTTACGCCATCGCGGCGGAATGTGCGGAATGCCTGCTGTCCGTCGCTCTGCTGCTCGTCTGTAAACGCTTTGCCGTGTGGCTATTCATTCATCTGACGGTCGATCTTGTAAAAAACGCGCTGCTGTGGCGCGCCGCCGGGCGCGAAGGCGAGGGGCTTTTTGCCCGTGAAGTCGCCCGGCTTGACCCCGCCGAACGCCGGCGGCGGATCGAAGACACGCTCTTTCTGACGGCCTACGATCTGTCCGGCGCAGCGATCAACAGCACGGACAGCATCTTCATCTCGCTGTTCTGCGGCACGGCGGAGGTGGCGGTCGTCGGCAACTATATGCTGATCGTCAACAGCGTGAAGGGCGCGATCGAACAGGTCGCCGCGGCGGTCAAACCCGGCGTGGGCAATCTTGCCGTTACTGAGACGCCTGAAAAGCAGCGGCAGATCTTCCGGCGGATGGACCTCGCTTACTTCTGTGCCGCCTGCTGGGGCGGCGCGTGCCTGTTTTCGCTGCTGAACCCGTTTGTGGGCGGCATCTGGATGGGGCCCGCCTATCAGGTCCCCGATCTTACCGCGGCGCTGATCACGCTGAATTTCCATATCGCCGTTATGGTCTATCCGGTGGAAGCGTTCCGCACGGCCAACGGTTTGTTCGCGCGGGGATGGGGGAGACCGATCGCTACGGCGGCGCTGAACCTCCTGTTGGACGGAGCGCTCGGCAGCGTGTGGGGCGTCGACGGCATTCTGCTTGCCACCGCCGTATCCAGGGTCCTGACGCAGGTGTGGTTCGATCCGTATCTGCTGGGGCGGTACGCGTTCCGACAAAGCGCGCGGTGCTATTACGTTCGCTATGTCCTCAGGGCGGCGCTGGCGTCGGCCGTCTGCGCGGCGACGTGGTTTGTCTGTTCCCTGATACCGGTCGCAAACGTTTACGCGGCGTTTGCCTGCCGGGCGGTCGTGTCCGCCGTCCTGCCGCCTCTGCTGCTGTCCGTCTTCCTCTGTCGGGACCCGGATTGGCGCTGCCTGACGGCGTCGGCGCGTAAAATCGTAAAAACAATGGTAAAAATATAAAAAAACACTTGCATTTGCATTTTTCCTGTGATACAATTGTCAGGCAAAAACGCACGGAATCGGATCCGAAGCACCTGCAAAGCCTCCGACATAGGGCTTTGCCGCGGAGGAGAAGACGGTTCCGGAGGTTTACAAAAGGAGGAAAAAAACTATGTCAGTCGTATCTATGAAGCAGCTGCTGGAAGCAGGCGTGCACTTCGGTCACCAGACCAGAAGATGGAACCCCAAGATGGCGCCCTACATTTTCACGGAGCGCAACGGCATCTACATCATTGACCTGCAGAAGACGGTCAAGAAGCTGGATGAGGCGTACATGTTCGTGCGCGACCTTTCCGCCAGCGGCGGCGACATCCTGTTCGTCGGCACCAAGAAGCAGGCCATGGATTCCATCAAGGAAGAGGCCGCCAGATGCGAGATGCCCTACGTCAACGCCCGTTGGCTGGGCGGCATGCTCACCAACTTCAACACCATCAAGAGAAGGATCAAGAGACTTGACCAGCTCAAGAAGATGGAAGAGAACGGCACGTTCGACATGCTTCCCAAGAAGGAAGTCATCAAGCTGAAGCTGGAAAGAGAAAAGCTGGAGAAGTTCATGGGCGGTATCACCGGCATGAGAAAGCAGCCGGCCGCCATGTTCATCGTCGATCCCCGCAAGGAGCGCATCGCCGTTCTTGAGGCCAAGAAGCTGCACATCCCGATCGTCGCCATCGTCGATACCAACTGCGACCCCGACGAGATCGACTACGTGATCCCAGGCAACGACGACGCCATCCGCGCGGTCAAGCTGATCGCCGGCGCCATGGCGGACGCCGTCATCGAGGGCAAGCAGGGCGAGACGTCCGCCGCTCCCGTCGAGGAAGCTCCCGCTGAGGAGACCGCCGATTTCGCGGAATAATCCGTAAGGTTTAAGCCCGTACCCCGGTGCGGGCTTTCTTTGAATGAAAAAAAGACTGTCAGGAGGAAACAATAATGGCATTTACAGCAAAAGACGTACAGGCTCTGCGTGAAAAGACCGGCGTCGGCATGATGGACTGCAAGAAAGCGCTTGTGGAAGCCGACGGCGATATGGATAAGGCGGTTGAGCTCCTTCGCGAGAAGGGACTTGCCACTCAGGCGAAAAAGGCCGGCCGCGTTGCCGCGGAGGGCACCATCGGCGTGTATACCGACGACACCGCTTCCGCGCTGGTGGAATTGAACTGCGAGACCGACTTCGTGGGCAACAACCCCGATTTCAAGGCTCTTGCCAACCGGATCGCGAAGACCGTGGTCCTGACCCGTCCCGCCGATGTGGACGCGCTGAAGGCCGCCACCATCGCCGACGGTTCCGTTACCGTGGAGGAGGCGATCCAGGAGCTGTTCCTGAAGATCCGTGAAAACCTGCAGCTGCGCCGCTTCGAGCTGGTGGAGGGCGCCGCCGTTTCCTATATCCACGCGGGCGGCTCCGTGGGCGTTCTCGTTTCGTTTGAGACCGACGCCGCCGATAAGGCCGAGTTTACGGAGATGGGCAAAAACGTGGCCATGCAGGTCGCGGCCATGAGCCCCGAGTACCTCAGCAGCACCGATATCTCCGCCGAGGAGCTTGCCAAAATGAGGAACATCACCGTCGAGAGCGCGCTGAACAAGCCCGATACGCTCCCGAAGCCCATCCTTGTCAAGGTCATCAACAAGGCCATCGCCGACGGCCTTCTTTCCGAAGCGGATCTTGCCGCTTACGAAGAGCAGAAGAACAACAAGTTCCTCTTCAACTTCCTTTCCCCCGAAGCCGTCGCCGCTTTCGCCGGCGTCGCTGTGGCGGGCAAAGAGGAATACGCCGCCGATCCCATTTTCGGCAAGGCGATCGACGGCCGTATCGCCAAGCAGATCAAGGAAATCTGCCTGCTGGATCAGGCTTTCGTCCGTCCCGACGTGTTTGAGGGCAGCGTAGGCGGCTATATCGCCAACGTCGCCAAGACGCTGGGCGCCCAGATCAAGGCCACCGGTTTCGTGCGTTTCGCCAAGGGCGAGGGCATCGAAAAGAAGGCGGATGACTTTGCTGCGGAAGTTGCCAGCATGATGAAATAATTCTTTGTTCACAGTTTGGTAACAAAAAACAATAGATGTTGCGGGGTTTTGTTTTGGTTGTCGGACGGTTTTGTCAAAAACTGTTAAAACCACCAAAGCGAACCCCGTATTTTTTAACAAAAGTGATAATTGACTTTTGACACAAAAAAAGGTATATTTTATATGATATATAATATCAAAAATATTTTTTGAAGGAGTGCATTCCCATGAACAAGACAGCAAAAATCATTTCCGTCATTCTCGCGGTCGTTATGGCTCTTTCCGTACTTCCCTTTGCGGCATTCGCTGCCGAGGAAGACGCTGACAGAGTCGCTGCGTGGAAGGCAAACTACGGCCTCCTGCTCGAAGAAGTGTTCGATAACACGAACTATACGAGCTGGAACTATGTCGATCAGAACAAAAAGGCGATCGACAACACCATGGCTGTTTACACCGCTTTCGCTCTTTACGACGGCGCGTGGACCAACTACGCCAGCAAGTCCCTGAACATTGACGACGCGGAGAAGATCCTCCTCGCTCTGATCGAAAAAGCCGACTACACCTTTGACGACGGTTATGTCGACGAGATCGTCAAGGTTCTTGAGACCGCGCAGGACGTGAATGATTTTATCCAGAAGGTCAATCAGTACACCAACATCGAAGCGTTCTCCTCCGCCGGCTGGTCCAAGACCTTTGAGGTCATCGGCGACGCCGTGAAGATTGCCAACGCCTATCAGACCTACAGAGATAAGTTCATCGAGGCTTATGCCCGTGTGCTTTCCGTCCAGATGGCGAATGCTTACTACATCGACATGCTCAACTACATCGTTGAGAAGGATTCCTACGATATCCTTACCGCTGCTGCTCAGAAGCTGATCAACGATATCAACGCAAGCGTGGAAGACGCCCTCAAGCAGATCGCCGTTGAGGCTGCCGAGGACGGCGCCAACGTCGGTCTTGAGTATCTGGCAAAGCTGGCTCTCAACTCCAACGCTTATACTGCCGCTGCGCTGAAAGTATATCAGGTTTCCGTCAGCATTGCCGACGCTCTGTGGAACACCGGCGACCAGTATCCGCTGATCGACACCGTCAAGACCGCCTATTACTTCCAGGCTGACATCGCCGAGTGGGCAAAGGCTGCCCTGAACGGCGCTGACGCCGAAAAGGCCATCATCGCCGCCAACTTCGCGATCACCGCCAGAGAGGTTTCCGAGGATGCTCTGTACAACCTGAAGCTGGCCGAGAACGAAGGCGCGATCAACAAGATCAAGAACAAGCTGTACGGTACCGTTTACAACGATATCGAAGTCAACAAGGCGATCCTTGACACCATCCGCAAGATGCTGTACAACGTGGCCCCCGAAGCCATGAAGGAAGTCAAGAGAGTGCTTACCATTTACTGCCCCGTGGATGTGGAGCTGCTGAACGGCAGCACCGTGCTTTACAAACTGGCTGACGGCGCCGAGACGATCAACAGCAACGACAAGGGCGTGTTCGTTTCCGTGTATTCCGAGTATGCGAAGACCTATCACAAGGTGGCGTTCCTGTATGACACCTATCGTGTCAGACTGGCCGGTACGGGCGAAGGCTATGTGACGCTGATCATGGATGCTCTGAAGAACGGCGCCATCGAGGATTGGTCCTTTACCGATCGCAAGGTCGAGGCCGATACCAAGATCGTGTTCGATACCGATTATAAGAGCGTTCCTTATTATGTCGCTTCCGACGCCAACGGCACCACCGCCTTCAACGCTGATTTCGTTCCTTCCGAGCAGAAGGAAGTCACCGTTCAGGACGTGATCACCGCCACCACGGAAGTGGGCAAGCAGGAAGCCAAGTCCTTCCTTGACAAGATCATGGAGTTCTTCCAGAATCTGTTCGCCAACCTGTTCAACATCTTCAAAAAGTAATATTTGAAACGCAAAACCCTTTTGGCCGTTCTTCGGAACGGCCATTTTTTGTTGACAGCGACAAGTAATCATTGCTTTTTTGCAGTGCTCTGTGATATAATCTGCCGTATAATACGGATAACTGATGAACAGAGTATCCGTATATTTATCTGATAGTGGCGGAGTTTTCCCCGGAATTGCAAAGGAGAAATGGCTATGACGGAAAAACTTTATGAGGAAGACGGCCGTCTGGCGACGTTTGAAGCCGTCGTGCGGCAGGTAGCCGTAGCGGACGGCAAAACGGCAGTGATGCTGGACCGTACCGCTTTTTTCCCCACAGGCGGCGGGCAGGCCTGCGATACCGGCCGTATCAACGGCGTCCGTGTGACGGCCGTGGAGGAGATCGACGGCGAGATTTTTCATTATACGGAAAGCGAGCCGGACTTCGCCGTCGGCGACGCCGTGACGGGGCAGATCGATTATGAGCAGCGGTTTGCCCGTATGCAGGCCCACTCCGGCGAGCATATCGTCTCCGGCGTGGCGCACAACCTGTTCGGCGCGGAAAACGTTGGCTTCCACATGGACGGTCTGCTGATGACCGTCGATTTCGATCTGCCGCTGACGGACGCCGATATGGCGCGGATCGAAGAGAAAGCCAACGAGGCAGTGTACGCCGACGTGCCCGTTCACGCGGAGCGTTATTCCGGCGCGGCGTTGGCCGCCATTTCCTACCGCAGTAAAAAAGAGTTCGAGGGCGACGTGCGTATCGTGACGGTGGAGGGCGTGGACCGCTGCGCCTGCTGCGCGCCCCACGTGGCCCGCACGGGCGAGATCGGGCTTATCAAAATACTGTCCCGCATCAGCCACCGGGGCGGCGTGCGCATCACGCTGATCGCCGGACGGGAAGCGTTCCGCGATTATCGCGACAAATACCGGCAGACGCTTCATATCGCCGGCCTGCTGGCCGCGAAGCACGGTGAGACCGATCTGGCGGTGGAATCGCTCATCGCGCAGAACAAAGAGCTGAAAAACGCCGTTTACGCGCAGAAAAAGCGCTTTTGCGCCGCCGTCGTCGCGCGGCAGGAGTTCCACGCGGGCAACGCCGTCGTCTT
The DNA here is from genome assembly GCA_017428085.1 of Clostridia bacterium. Classification (GTDB taxonomy): domain Bacteria; phylum Bacillota; class Clostridia; order Oscillospirales; family Acutalibacteraceae; genus RUG806. Next base: position 33,055 of record JAFRRP010000041.1, read on the forward strand.
CGCGGACGGCTGCGATATGGACGAGTTGTGCGAAATATCATTGGGAATGCTGAAAAAGTGCGGCGGCGTTTCTGTTGCCTGCGCAGGGAACGACGCGGACGGTTACGCGTACGTGATCACCTGCCGCGGCGTTGTGATGAATCAGTACGCCAAACAGATCAACGGGGCGCTGAACGGCAGGGGAGGCGGCCGCGACGAGATGATCCGCGGCAGCTTCCGCGCGTCAAAAGACGAGATCAGCCGATTTTTTGAAACGTTTGAGGTGGACCGGCCATGAGAATGAGAAGAAAAAAACATCTGGAAGAGAAGCTGTTGCAGTGCGACAACCTGATCTGTTTCCCCCACGTGGACGGCGATATCCGCGAAGCGATCGCGGAGAAGGAATATATTGATTGCCGGGCGTATTTCGGCAACGATAATCCGGTGCAGATGGAGATCGGCTGCGGCAAGGGGCAGTTCATCACGGAGTTGGCGCAGCGCTGTCCCGACGTAAATTTTATCGCTGTGGAGATCAACCGCAACGTGATCTGGATGGCCTGCCAAAAGGCGATGGAACGCGGCCTGCGGAACATTCTGTTCCTGCAGGGCGGCGCGGAGCTGCTGCCGAAATATATCCGCCCCGGCAGCGTCGGGCGGATCTATCTGAATTTCTCCTGTCCCTATCCCAAAACCACCTACGCCAACCGGCGGCTGACCAACGTCAGGTTTTTGGAGATCTATCAGGAGATCGCTTCCCCGGAGGCGGAGATCCACCAGAAGACGGACAACATGCACTTCTTTGAGTATTCCATCGAGCAGTTCACCGCCGCGGGATACCGGCTGAAAAACGTGTCGCTGGACCTGCACAACAGCGGCTTTGAGGGCAATATCGTCACGGAATACGAAAACCGTTTCGCCTCTCTCGGCCAGCCCATCTACCGGCTGGAGGCGTACCTTGACGGCTCGTCGGAGAAATAAAAAGGCAGTATTCTTTGGTGCAATGGCTCGCAGGTTTGAGGTGTGAGATTTGAGGTTTGAGAACGGAGATCTTTATGTTATCACATTGCGGTAAACGGATCTATACTCGCACCTCACACCTATAACCTCACGCCTGATTTGTCAAGCGTCAGCGCGACAAATCGCCTCCCCACACCTGACAAAGCGGCGCTTTTGCGCCGCTTTGTCATATCCCGGACAGGTCCCGCATATATACTTATTGATAATAAGAATAGGAGTGCGGGAAATGGAACTGGAACATACGACGGTAAAAGAACTGAAGCTGTACGACAGCGTGGTGCGGGAACAGCCGGTGGAAGCGGATATCGCCCTGCCGGAATACTATCCCGCCGTGGGGCGGATATTGAAATGCTTCGTGGACCCTTCGGAAGAGTCGGTCACGTTTTCGGAGGGGCGCGTCAGCGTGGCGGGAGCCGCCGCCGTGCGGGTGTTGTACGCGGACGATGAAAACGCGCTTCACTGCTACCGGACAGAGGTCAAATATACGAAGATCCTGCCGACGGACGTGCGCGACGAGCACGCCGCCGTTCGTGTGACGCAGGACGTACGGTCTCTCAATTGCCGCGCGCTGGGCCCCAAGCGGCTGGAGATCAAGGCGGGCATCGCCGTCCGGGCGGAGCTGCTGGGTATCCGCGGGACGCAGATCGTCACCGCCGCAGGGGAGAACCTGCAGCTGCGCACGGAAACGGCGGACTGCTGCGAGCCGGTCTGCGTGTATTGCCGCGAGTTTACCGAAAGCGAAACTCTCCGCTGCGACGCGGGCGGCAAAAAACTGCGGACGGTGATCGACGCCTCCGCCGTGCCCGTAACGGAAAAGACCGAGATCATCAGCAACAAGATCATGGTGCGGGGCCGGAACCGCGTTACCGTCCTGTGCGCCGCGGAGGACGGCAGCGTGGCCCGGTATGAGCTTTCCGTGCCCTTCAGCGAGGTGCTGGATTGCTACGGCGTCAGCGAACAGACGGCGGTCAACGTCGTATTCTCCCGCAGCGCGGCGGAAGCGTCGCTGCAGGACGACACGGACAACGTCTTTGACGTTTCCGTGAAAAACGATCTGCTGATCCTGGCGACGCAGCAGCGGGAGCTGACGTACGTATCGGACGCCTACGCGCTGCGGGGCGAGGCGGAATGCGCCTTTTCGGAGCTGACGGTCGCCCGCGCCGTTGCGCAGGGGTGTGAGGAGGAGCATATCTCCGCCGAAACGGAGGCGTACGAGGACGGCGGTTTTTCCGTCAAAGCCGTGTTCGTCAACGATATCTCCTACGCGGTCGCCAACCGTTCGGCGGATGGCTGCGTAGAGGGCTCCCTTTGCTTTAACGTGCTGATCGCCGATGAGGAGGGGCGTTTCTCGCTGCTGACGAAAAACGTCACGTTTGAACACCGCCTGCCCGAAGGCGCCTCGTGCACGGCCTGCCAAATCGTCGCCAAAAACGCCCAAGGGGAGCGCATGGCCGGCGGCAAGCTGTCCGTCGCCTGTACGCTGGAGCTGACGCTGCTGACGGAAAACGGCAGCCCTCTGCGGATGCTGACCGGCGTAAAGGAAAGCGCGGACGCCGCTGCCGCCGGGCAGGAAAAAGCGGTGGTCTACTTCGCCGAAAAGGGCGAGACTTTGTGGGATATCGCCAAGGAAAACCGTACCTCCGTCGCCAATATCAAGGCGTATAACGCCCTGTCTTCGGAGGTGCTGGAGACCGACGCCCGCCTGATTTTTTCCTGTTTCTGACATCAAAAAGAGAATACTGTGCCCGTCCGGTGAACAACGTTCCATCGGGCGGTTTTTTTGTTTACTTTTTTGCCGAAATTGAGAATTAATTTCAATTTTGGTATTGTATTATCGGGAAAATGTGATACAATACAATCGATCAAATAGCAGAAAAAGGAATGAGAAACATGACAAAGATCGATATTTTTTCCGGTTTTTTGGGCGCGGGCAAGACCACGCTGATCAAAAAGCTGATCGCCGACAGCTACAAGGGCGAGAAGCTGGTGCTGATCGAAAACGAATTCGGCGAGATCGGCATCGACGGCGGCTTTTTGCAGGATGCGGGCATTGAGATCACGGAGATGAACTCCGGCTGCATCTGCTGCTCGCTGGTGGGCGACTTCCGCGAGGCGCTGGCCAAGGTGCTGGCGCAGTTCAGCCCCGACCGCATCATCATCGAGCCCTCCGGCGTGGGCAAGCTGTCCGACGTGATCCGCGCCGTCAGCAGCGTCGCTTCCGACGACGTGAGGCTGAACGCCTTCACCACCGTGGTGGACGCGGGCAAGTGCAAGATGTATATGAAAAACTTCGGCGAGTTTTTCAACGATCAGGTGGAGCACGCCGGCACCATCGTCATGAGCCACGCCGATACCGTCAGCCCCGAAAAGCTGGCCGCCGCCGTGGCGCTGGTGAAGGAGAAGAACGGCAGCGCCGTGATCGTCACTACGCCCATTGCGCAGCTGGACGGCGCAACGCTGCTGGCCGCCATCGAGCGGGAGGACACGCTGGCCGCCGCCATCGAGCACCTCAAGCACGAGCATGAGGAGGACGAGGACGAACACGAGCACCATCATCACCACCATGACCATGATGACGACGAGCATGAGCACCATCACCACCATCATCACGACGATGACGATGATGATGACGAGCATGAGCACCATCACCACCATCACCACGACGATGACGATGACGACGAACACGAGCACCATCACCACCATCATCACGACGATGACGATGACGACGACGAGCACGAGCACCATCACCACCACGAGGACGGCGAGGAGTGCTCCTGCGGCTGCCACCACGACGATCACGGCCATCACCACCATCACCACGCGGACGAGGTGTTCGTCAGCTGGGGCGTGGAGACCACGAAGCAGTTTACGAAGGAATTTCTGTCCGACCTGCTGGACGAGCTGTGCGACGAGGCCCGCTTCGGCGTGGTGCTGCGCGCCAAGGGCATCGTGGCGGCGCAGGACGGCACGTGGATCCACTTCGACTATACGCCCGGCGAATCCGATGTGCGCACCGGCTCGGCGGGGCTCATCGGCCGCCTGTGCGTGATCGGTTCCAAGCTGAACGAGGCAAACATCGCCGAAGCGTTTGGCGTCTGAGAGGTGATCCCATGGAAACGCCCGTATATCTCTTTACCGGCTTCCTGGAGAGCGGCAAGACGCTGTTCATTCAGGACACGCTGGAGGACAAGCGCTTCAACTCCGGCGAAAAGACGCTGCTGCTGGTGTGTGAGGAGGGCGAGGAGGAATACGCCCCCGAAAAATTCAGCGGAAAAAACGTGACGATCAAGGTGCTGGAGGATCAGAACGAGCTGACCGAGGACAACCTGAAAAAGTATGCCGCCGCCTGCCGCGCGGAGCGCGTGATGGTGGAATACAACGGCATGTGGAACATCCAGGATTTCTACGACAACATGCCGGAAAACTGGGTGCCCTATCAGGATATGTTGTTCTTCGACGGCAACACCTTCCTGAATTACAACGCCAATATGCGCCAGCTGGTGGTGGATAAGCTGTCCGACGCGGACGTGGTGGTGTTCAACCGCATCCCCAAGGGGACGGACACCATGCCGTTCCATAAGATCGTGCGGGCTACCTCCCGCCGCTGCGATATCCTGTACGAGTTCCAGGACGGCACCCTGATCCCCGACGAGATCGAGGACCCGCTGCCCTTCGATATCAACGCGCCGGTCATCAGGATCGAGGACAAGGACTTCGCCCTGTTCTACCGCGACCTGACCGAGAACCTGAAAAACTACAAGGACAAGACCGTGCAGTTCAAGGGGCTCGCCGCGGTGGACGCCAAATTCCCGGAGCGCACCTGCGCGATCGGCCGTCACATCATGACCTGCTGCGCCGCGGATATCACGTATTGCGGGCTGGTCGCCAAGCTGCGGGAGCAGGACCATCCGGTCAATTCCGGCTGGTATACTGTCACCGCCAAGATCGACATCCGCTTCTCGCGGCTCTACGGCAAAAAAGGCCCGGTCCTCTATATCACCGACATGCAGAAGGCCATCGAACCCGAAGAGCAGGTGGCGACGTTCTATTGATTGTTTGCATGCAGCACGGCGCAGGGCGCCGTGCTGCGTGATACAAATTCCCGGTTTGCAGCTTTACAGAAAAGGAGAGAAAAGAACATGATCCCAAGACCCGAATACCCCAAGCCCCAGTTTGAGCGCAAGGACTGGATGAACCTCAACGGCGAATGGGCCTTCTGCTTCGACAACGGCCGCAGCGGCGAGGCCAGAAAGATCTACGAAAATGACGAGGCCTTTGACAAGACCATCACCGTGCCCTTCTGCGTGGAATCGGAGCTGTCCGGTATCGGCTGCAAGGATTTCATCTACGGCGTGTGGTACAAAAGGACCGTGGAGATCCCCGCCGCATATGAAGGCAAGCGCTGCGTGCTGCACTTCGGCGCGGCGGACTACCGCACCGTCGTCTACGTCAACGGCGAAAAGGCGGGCGACCACTGCGGCGGCTACGTATCCTTCTGCTTCGATATCACCGCCTTCGTCAAGCCCGGCGAAAACGTCGTCGCCGTGTACTGCGAGGACGACACCCGCGACCCCATGATCCCCCGGGGCAAACAGTGCGAGGACTATTACTCCCGCGGCTGCGACTACACCCGCACCACGGGCATCTGGCAGACCGTGTGGCTGGAATTCACCGAAAAGGTCTATATTCAGTCCGTCCGCTATTATCCCGATTACCGCGCCGCCACGCTGACGGTCAGTGCCAAGCTGTCCGGTACCGCCGATCTTTGTATCAAGGCGTTTTATGAGGGCAGGGAAGTCGGTTCCACCTGTGTGAAGGACGCGGCGGGCTGCGCGGAGCTGACGGTCCCGCTTGCCGAGACCCATCTGTGGGAGGTGGGCTGCGGCCGTCTGTACGACCTGTGCCTGACCTTCGGTAAAGACGAGGTCAAGAGCTACTTCGGCCTGCGCAACGTGTGGCTGGACGGCTACAAATTCATGCTCAACGGCAAGTCCGTCTTCCAGCGCACGGTGCTGGATCAGGGTTTCTATCCCGACGGCATCTACACCGCCCCCACGGACGCGGCGCTGCTGAAGGACATTCAGCTCTCCAAGGCCTGCGGCTTCAACGGCGCGCGGCTGCATCAGAAGGTATTCGAGGAGCGCTTCCTCTACCATTGCGACAAAGAGGGTTATCTGGTCTGGGACGAATATCCCAACTGGGGGCTGGACCACAGCCGCCCGGAGAGCATCTACTCCATTCTGCCGGACTGGCTGGATGAGATCAACCGGGACTTCAACCACCCCGCCGTCATCGGCTGGTGCCCCTTCAACGAGACCTGGGACCAGCACGGCTGCAAGCAGCACGATCCGCTGCTGGCGCTGGTTTATCAGGCCACCAAGGTCGCGGACGTCACCCGCCCGTGCATCGACACCAGCGGCGGCTACCATGTGGTGACGGATATCTTCGACCTGCACGACTACGAACAGGATCCCGCCGTCTACAAAGCGCGGTTCGATAAGTTCGTCAACGAGGATATTCTGGAAAATCACTGCAACAACCGGCAGCATTACACCTCCGGTATGCCGGTGTTTCTCAGCGAATACGGCGGCATCAAGTGGGTCAAGGACGAGGTCAAGGCCGGCGTGCCCGGTTGGGGCTACGGCAACGCCCCCGCCACGGAGCAGGAGTATATGGACCGCTACAAGGGCCTGACGGACGTACTGCTGGACAACCCGAAGATCCTTGGCTTCTGCTACACGCAGCTCACCGATATCGAGCAGGAGCAGAACGGCGTGTACACCTATCAGCGGGAAGAAAAATTCCCGGCGTCGTTCTTCTATGAGGTCAATACCCGCAAGGCCGCCATTGAGGATTGAACATCACACAAACAACCAATACTTCCGCCGGAGCGCTTTCCGGCGGAGTTTTTGTGTTCCGGGGATTTTATGCAAAATTGCGCGTGCAACCGAAAAGTTGCGCGATAATTGGTTGCAGCAACCGTCAATTCCGTGTATGATAGGGCTATCAAAGATGATAGGAGAACGTCGGAATGAAATTAGCAGTCATTTACACAGTACTTATCGCCATTATGTTGATCGCCCTCACAGCGGTGTTTGTCTGTTTGCTGAGACTGATTATCAAAGCATTAAAAACATATATCCGATCGACGGAAGTGCGAAAAGAAAAAGCGATCGCGGCGAAATCGCTGGGCGAGGTCTTAAAACAGCATCGGACGGAATGCAAAATGACGCAGGAATTTGTGGCAGAAGCATTGGGCGTCAGCCGTCAAGCCGTTTCAAAGTGGGAAAGCGGTGCGTCAGATCCCAATACCACCAATCTGATTGCGCTGGCGAAACTGTTTGGGATCAGTCCGGAAGAACTGCTGAAAGAAGCCCGGTGATTTATTTTGCTTCAGCGTGATTCCTTCCCCATTCGGTAGCGCGGCACCTCAGTGCAATATCATTAAGTTGAGCGTGTCGAGGACAAACAACCGTAGCACGCTGCCTCAGCAGCGTTTTTAATGTACCATTTTATGTTGTTTCTGCCAGAATTAACGGAGCTGAGGCTCCGTGCTACGGGATCGCGGTAAAACCAAAAATCGCATGTATCTTCTCAAAAAAACTACAAAAACCACTTGACAAACGCCTGAAAAAAGATTATAGTATTGTTAAATTAGCACTCTTATGTTGTGAGTGCTAAAACAATCAAAAGGACCGTGAACAGTATGAGACAAAAACAATTCAAAGCCGAAAGCAAAAAGCTTTTGGACCTGATGATCAATTCGATCTATACGCACAAGGAGATATTCCTCCGTGAGCTGATCTCCAACGCCAGCGACGCGCTGGACAAGCTCTATTTCAAATCCCTGACGGACGATTCCGTGGGTATGTCCAAGGACGATTTTTATATCCGCATTTCGCTGGATAAGGACGCCCGCACCATCACCATCTCCGACAACGGCATCGGCATGACCGCCGACGAGCTGGAGAACAACCTCGGCGTCATCGCCAAAAGCGGCTCGCAGAAGTTCAAAGCCGACAACGCGGACAGCGCCGATGTGGAGATCATCGGCCAGTTCGGCGTGGGCTTCTATTCCTCCTTTATGGTCAGCAAAAACGTCAAGGTCGTAAGCAAGGCATTCGGCAGCGACGAGGCCAACTGCTGGGAATCCTCCGGCGTGGAGGGCTATACGATCACGCCCTGCGAGAAGGAGACCGTGGGCACCGACATCATCCTGACCATCGCCGACAGTACCGACGAAGTCAACTACGACGAGTACCTCGATCAGTACAAGATCTCTTCTCTGGTCAAGAAGTATTCCAACTATATCCGCTACCCCATCAAGATGCTCTATGAGACCTCCAAGCCCGTGGAGGGCAAGGAAGGGGAGTATGAGACGGTGGAGGAGGACCGTACGCTCAACAGCATGCTGCCCCTGTGGAAAAAGCAGAAGTCCGAGATCACGGAAGAGGAGTACAACCAGTTCTACAAGGACGTGTTCTACGACTACGAAGCCCCGCTGCGGGTGATCCACTCCAAGACGGAGGGCCAGGCCACCTACAACGCGCTGCTGTATATCCCGTCCCACGCGCCCTTTGATTACTATTCCAAGGACTACGAAAAGGGCCTGCAGCTCTATTCCAAGGGTGTGCTGATCGCGGATAAGTGCAAGGAGCTGCTGCCGGACTACTTCAACTTCGTTCGCGGTCTGGTGGACAGCGAGGACCTGTCGCTGAACATCTCCCGCGAGATGCTGCAGCACGACCACCAGTTGAAACTGATCGCCCGTACCATCGAGAAAAAGATCAAATCCGAGCTGCTGAAGATGCTGGAGACCGACCGGGAAAAGTACGAGAAGTTCTTCGACGCGTTCGGCACATCGCTGAAATTCGGCGTGTACAGCGATTACGGTATGCACAAGGACGAGCTGGCCGACCTGCTGCTGTTCAAGAGCAGCCATGAGAAGAAGTACGTCACGCTCAAGGAGTACGTGGAGCGCATGAAGGCAGAGCAGAAGAGCATCTACTACGCCGCGGGCGAGACCGTCGACCGCATCGAGATGCTGCCCCAGACCGACGCCGTGAAGGACAAGGGCTTCGAGATCCTGTACCTGACGGATTACGTGGACGAGTTCGCCGTGCGCACCATGATGCAGTATGAGGAAAAGACCTTCGTCAACATCTGCGCCGACGACGCGGACTTTGACACCGACGAGGAAAAGGAGGCGCTGAAAGCCGACAACGAGGCCAACAAAGAGATGTTCGACCTGATGAAAGAGGCCCTCGGCGGCGCGGTACAGGCGGTGCGTTTCACCAACAAGCTGAAGAACCACCCGGTATGCCTTTCCAGCGAGGGCATGCTCTCCGCGGAGATGGAAAAGGTGCTCAACGCCATGCCCGGTAACAACGGCGTCAAGGCGGAGCTGGCGCTGGAGATCAATGTCGGCCACCCTATCGCGGAAAAGCTGAAAAAGTTCTACGCGGAGGATCAGGAGACGCTGAAGAAGTACGCAAAGCTCCTCTACGGGCAGGCGCGGCTCATCGGCGGCATGTCGCTGGAAAACCCCGGCGAGTTCTCCAACCTGATCTGCGAGCTGATGTAACGAGAAACAGACGACAAATAACGCCGCGGCGCTGTGCCGCCGCGAACAGGGGCGCCGATGCGGTCATTTCCGCCGTCGGCGTTCTTTTCATCTCACAAAAAACCGTGAACAATTGTTTTAAAGCAGATCAGCGGGGCTCTTTCGGCTCCGCTGATCGTATTTTCTGATATGGAATTGTCGGCTGTTTTTATCAGATCACCAGGAACACTTGTGTTTTACCCAGCAAGCATGGACCATAGTTTTCTGAAAAGAACGAAGATGCGAAGGCTCAGGAGCTGGCGAAAACGGCGGACCGCGACCGCGGCCGGGGATTCGTCCCGTTCATACGCCGGTTTTTCCGCGCCGTCGTCGATGACGAATGCCTGGGTCAGCGTGATGCCGCCCTTGCCCATGATCTGGCAGCGCACATACAGGAAGTCTTCTGCGCCGTCGATCGCGTCAAGGTCGATCGTGTAGCTCGCGGGCTCCGCGCTGTCCGCGACAACGGCTTTGTCGATCACGCTGCCGTTCGCGACCCACCGGATATCGTCTGCGTTGCTGAACTCGACGGTGATCTTATGCCCGTCGACCTGAATGTTGCTGAACATGGGATACGGCAGACCGGAATCCCGGACGTCCAGATCCTCCTCCGGCCCGAATTTCTCGGTATCCTTCCGGATCACTCTCGTGACCATGAAGAACGCGCCGGATCTCATCGTTTCCCGGATGTTTTCCGGTGTGTTTTCTTCCATCATGAACACGGAATAGGAAGAATCCACGTCGCGCAGGAAGTGCGTGTCGCCGTTGGAGAAGCCGATCACCCGTTTGCCGTAGGGCAGGCAGGCCATCAGCAGGTTGTCCCAGGTGTCCCTGTCGTAGCCGGTCGTGCCGTTGTGCTCGTTGAAGACCTCCATCCCGAGACAATTGTCGTAGCGCAGCAGGATATCCGCGAAGTAGGAGATCTTTACGGGATCGGAGCAGTTGGCCCGGTCGGCGTTGGAGTTGAGCCAGTCGCCCGGGTGGTTGATGAAGCAGGGCGCGCCGTAGTGCTTGGCAAGACGCACGGCCCCCTCGTAGTCGTTTTCATAGCCGAGATAATTATCCCCCGCGTGCTCCGGAAGGAAGATCGCGTTGACGTGGTCCTTGGAAATGGTCAGCGCGTTGAGTTCGTTGCCGCCCGTGACGCAGATCATCCCCCTGCCGCGCGCCTGGCCGTCTACGGGATAGGAGCCGTCCTGCAGCGCGTTGTATTCCTCGTCGGTGAAGTAGTGTACCGTGTGGTTGATGATCCGCTGGTAAAGATAAAGCGGAAGCTCCGTCGGTTTCTCGTTCCACGCTTTGCCGGTCACGCCGTGATCGGTCATCGCGAGGAAATCGAAGCCCTGGTTATAGTATGCGAGGATCATGTCGCGGTAGTCTACCTCGGCGTCGCTGACAAACGAATGCGTGTGGAGATTGCCTTTATACGCGCCCCACGCGTTCTCCCCCGTCCAGACGACCTCTTCATAAGGGCTGACGATCCTGTAGTCTTTTTCCGCAGTTGCTGCGGCCGATGCCATTGCGCCGACCGGGATCAAGATGCAGGATGCCAGAGTTGCGGCGATGATCTTTTCGATCCTTTTTTTCATGTTTTGCCTCCTTTGATGTGATGCGTTTTTCAGTGTGAGATCGG
>JAFRRP010000042.1 GCA_017428085.1 Clostridia bacterium
AGCAACTAGCAACTAGCAACTAACAACTAGCAACTAGCAACTAACAACTAACAAACGGAGGCCCTCCCATGAAAAAACGCATCCTCTCCCTGCTGCTGTGCGCGGCGATGCTGTTCGCCTGCGCGGCGCCCGCCTTTGCCATCGGCAAGCCGACGGATATCCACACCGTGGAAGCGCCGGAGCAGCCGGTCAGCGAATACCCGCTGATCATCGTGCGCGGCATGCAGCTCAACGGCATGGTGCGCTACGGCGGCACGGAGAAAGAAGAAAAGGCCGGCGTCAACTTCAGCGCGGGCGAGCTGCTGAAGACTCTCGCCAAGCTGCCCGCCGCCTTTATCACCGGCGGCAAGGACAAGATGGTGGACGTGCTGCTGGACTACGCCTACGGGCTGTTCGCGCATATGGGCTGCGACGAAAACGGAGATCCCTCCGACCCGGACGTATCCATGCGGATCTTTGAAGGGTCCGCCGCCAACTATCCCGACCTGCCCGGCGAGCCCTCCGTGCGCCAGCTGGGGCTGTTCAAATCCGTCGTGGGCCATTACGGGGCGCAGAACGTCTACTTCTTCTCCTACGACTGGCGGCTGGATACCTACGGCAACGCGCATCTGCTGGCAAAGGAGATCGATCAGGCCCTCGCCGAGACCGGCAAGGACAAGGTCAACGTCATCGCGTGCAGCATGGGCGGCATCGTCACGCTGACCTATCTCACCTATTACGGCAGCGGCAAGATCAACTCCCTGCTGTCCGATTCCGCCACCATGAACGGCGCGGAGTGCGCTACCGACGTGCTGTGCGGCGACGTGTACTTTGACGCGGCCGCGGCCGACCGGTACCTCACCCGCATGCTGCCCGCGCTGGCGCCGCTGTTCCACATGATGTACCGCACCGGCAGCTTGGGAAGATTGTGCAATTTCCTGAACCAATTTGCCGTCGACTACGGCGAGGAGATCTACGCAAGGGTGCTGATCCCGATCTTCGGCACCATGCCCGCTTTCTGGGAGCTGTGCTATCCGGAGAAATACGAGCAGGCCAAGCGCTTCGCCTACGGCGAGGACGAGAGCCAATGGCCGCCTCTGTTTGAGAAGACCGACAAGATCCAAAGCGAGGTGTGCCAACACAAGCTGGAAACGCTGCAGGCGGCCATGGACGGCGGCATGATCTTTACCGTGGTGGCCAACTACAACACGCCCAACGTGTGCGTCTACAAAAACGCGGGATTACAGGGCGACGGCATTTTAGAGACCCGCGCCATGTCCTTCGGGGCCACCGTGTCCGAGGTGGGCAAGACGCTGTCCGACAGCGAGCTGGCCATGGGCGACGCGAAATACGTCTCCGCCGACGGCTGCATCAACGCCAACACCGCCGCTTTCAAGGAGATCACGTGGTTCATCAAGGACGGCGAGCACATCTGCGGCGCGACGGTGGATTCCGACATCATGCGGTTCTTCTGCGCGCTGCTGGACGCCCCGACGCAGCCCACGATCGACACGTGGGAGCAGTACCCGCAGTTCATGCAGGCGGACGAGAACGAGGGCCTGTCCGCGACGCTGGCCGGAAAGACCTTCGCGGCCAAGGGCGAGCCGCTGTGCTGAACAAATCAAAATGAAATCCGCAGATCGACGTTGCAGAACATGATTTCCGCATACCGGCAACGTTGATCTGTTTTTTTACGAAAGGGGATAACAAAATGGAGCGTCCCTTTACCGTCTCCGTGCCGCTGATGAACGTTCGCTTTCAACGGCAGGGAAAAGAAAGATTGGTGGAGCACCTGAAAACGCTGGGCGCGAAAAGGGTGTTTCTTGCCCTGCAGGCGGACTGCCTGCTGGAGCCCAAACGCGGGGAGGAGCTGGCCGTTCTGCCGGAGAACGTGGCGTATCTGAAAGCCGCCGGCTTTGAGGTGGGCGCGTGGCTGTGGGCGTTCTATCTCTCCAAGGAGCGCGGCTATACCCGCATGGAGGCCCCGGACGGCAAGCGCGCCGTATACACCGTATGCCCCATGGATGAAGCCTACACGGCGGACATGGGCCGGCTCATTCAGGACATCGCCCGCTGCGGCGTGGACCTGATCCAGTTTGACGACGACTACCGGTACGGCTTTCAGGATATGGGCTTCGGCTGCGCCTGCCCGCTGCACCGCAAACGCATCGAAGCGCTGCTGGGACGCGAAGTGACCGCAGCTGAACTGAAAGATCAGCTTTACGGCGGCGGGCCGGGCGACCTGCGGGACGCCTTCGTGCAGGCCAACGGCGAGGCGCTGGAAACCTTCGCAGCCGAAATGCGGCGGTATCTGGACGAGGTCGCGCCCCATGTGCGCATGGGCTTTTGCGCCTGCATCACCAGTTGGGATCTGGACGGGACCACGCCGGACAGGATCAGCCGCCTGCTGGCGGGGAACACCCGCCCGTTTTACCGGCTTATCGGCGCGCCCTACTGGGCGGCCATGAAGGCATGGGGCAACCGGCTGTGCGACGTGATCGAGCTTGAGCGCAGCGAATCCGCCCGCCGGGAAGACGCCTCCATTGAGATGTACAGCGAAGGCGACACCTTTCCCCGTCCCCGCCACAAGACCCCCGCCGCCTATCTGGAGATATTCGACACCGCCCTGCGGGCCGCGGGCTGCACGGACGGTATTCTGAAATACGCGCTGGATTACGGCGCCACGGCGGATTACGAGACCGGCTACGTGGCGGCGGCGAAGCGCAACGCGGCGGCGTACGAGGCCGTCGAGCGCATGTTCGGCGGGCTGGACTGCGCGGGCGTGCGCTGTTACGACAAGCCGGACAAATACCGTACGTTCGATATCCCGGCCCATATTGTCGGAACCGAAAAAGCGCAGGATCTGGCCTTTTCCGCTACCTCCCGCTTTCTGGCAGCCAACAGCGTCCCCACCGTCTATGAAGGCGCGGGCGTGATCGGCGCGGCTTTCGGCGACGACGCGCTGTGCGTGCCGCAGGAAGCCCTTGCCCGCGGCATGATCTTGGACGCGAGCGCCGCGAAACGGCTGACGGAGCGGGGCGTGGACGTGGGCGCGGCAGCCTTCGGCGAGATCGTCAAAATCGACGCGGAGACATACGCCGCCGACGGGGAACGGATCGCGATCCCCAACGCCGCCCGGGCGGTGACGCTGACCCTTGCCGACGGCGCGGAAGTGTTGTCCTGTTATGAAAAAGAGGACGGGACGAAAACGCCCCTGTCCTACGAATACGAAAACGCCGACGGGCAGCGGTTCCTGGTGTACGCCTTCGAGGGGTATTTCGGCGAGCAGGACTGGTTCCGCCAGTATACCCGCCAACGGCAGATCGACGCCTTCGCAAAGCGCTGCGGCAGGCGGCTGCCCGCCTTTTGTCCCGGCCACCCGGAGCTGTACGTGCTGGCGAAAACCGACGGCGAGCGCCTTGCCGTGGGGCTGTGGAATATCTTTCCGGACAGGATGCTGTCGCCAACGGTGTACCTTGACCGGGAATACGGGCGTGTGGAGGCCTTCGGCTGTGAGGCGAAGCTTTGCGGCGACAGGGTGACGCTGACCGACATCGCGCCGTACGACTTCGTATTTTTATCACTGCGCTGACAAGCAGCGCGATCTATGCAGCGCGGCGCCTCAGCGCCGCTCCTGACAATTGTAAATACAACAGGGAAAGAGAAAACAACAGAAGGAGGACCGTATGAACAGACTGCACCTTGACCCCGGCAAAACCTGCCAGACCTTTGAGCGCTTCGGCGTCAGCGGGGCCTGGTGGGCGCAGGTGGTGGGCGGCTGGACGGAGACCGACGCCGCCTCCGGCAAGCCGAAGCGCGAGCGCGTGGCGGAGCTGCTGTTCGACCGCGAGACCGGCATCGGCGTGCGCTGTTACCGCTACAATCTGGGTGCGGGCTCCGCGCAAAGCGGCAAGGGCGATTTTTCCATTCCCTGCCGCCGGGCGGAGAGCTTCGACGTAAGCGACACGGCCTACGACTGGAGCCGCGACGCAAACGCCGTGTGGATGATGAAGGAGGCCGTAAAGCGCGGCGCGGACGAGGTGATCCTGTTCGTCAACTCCCCGCCGGAGCGTTGGACGAAAAACGGCAAGGCCCATCTGGACAAGCCGGGCCGCACCAACCTGCCGAAACAAAACTATACCGCCTTCGCGAACTACTGTCTCGACTGCGCGGAGCACTTCCTCGACGAGGGCGTCCCCGTAAAGTATATCTCCCCGGTCAACGAGCCCGTGTGGGTGTGGACCGGCGGGCAGGAGGGCTGCCACTACCGTCCCCGGCAGGTGTATGAGCTGATAAAGGTCTTTGCCCGGGAGATGGATAAACGCCCGAAGCTGCGGGACGTGAAGCTCTCCGGCGCGGAAAACGGCGACATCCGCTGGTTCAACAAGACCTACTGCTTCGCCATGCTGCACGACAAAGCCGTCCGCCGCCGGGTGGACGCGGTGGACGTACACTCCTATTTTCTCACGCCCGATATTCCCGTTATCAGATATTTCATCCGGGACCGCATCCCGTTTTTAAAGCGGTTCCGCGCGTTCATGGACCTGTGTTACCCCGGCGTGCCGGTAAAGGTGAGCGAGTGGACGCACATGCAGGGCGGCCGGGACTACGGCATGGATTCCGCGCTGGAGCAGACGAAGGTGATGCTGGAGGACCTGACGATCCTGAACGTAAGCTCGTGGCAGCTGTGGATCGCGGTGTCCAACGTGGATTACTGCGACGGACTGCTGTATGAGAACGACGGCCCCCGCACCTTTGAGACCACCAAGCGCTACTACGCCTTCGGCAACTTCACGAAATTCATCGAGCCCGGCAGCGTGCGCGTGGCCGCCGACGCGGGGCCGGGGCTTTCCTGCGCCGCCTTTTTCAAAGACGGCAGGACCGTCGTGGTGGTCGCCAACCCCGGCGCGGCGCGGCATCTGTCGCTGCCCGGAAAACCGAAAGAGATCCGGCTCACCGACGAGACGCACGATCTGGCGAAGACGGAAGCGGAACAGCCCTTCTGCCTGCCGGGCAAAAGCGTTGTGACTTTCGTTTTTGAGAAAGAATGATGATACTGCTCGACAAGGCGAAAAACCTGATCGGCGACGTGATCGCCTACTGGAAGGTCCCCGCCGCGGGGGAATACGTGGCGTACCGGGAATACATGATGCTGTCCGTGGGCTGGCTGGGCATGCGCCTTGCCACCACCTTCGGCATCGGCTTTTCCGTCAACAACGCCTTTACCGCCATGACGCTGCACATGACCCACCGTGACCTGCTGATCCTGGGCTACGTGTGCATGGCCATCAACTACCTGCTGGCCCCGCTGAACGCGTGGATCATCGACAACCTGCGTTCCCGCGCGGGCAAGTACCGGGTGTTCGTCAAGCTGGCGGTGCCCTCCGGGCTGCTGTCGCTGTTCGCGCTGTTCTACCCCTACGAAAAGCTGCCCTACCTGCCCATGGTGGCGTCGCTGTTCGTCATCGGGCAGATCCAGGGGTATATCCAGGGCTGGTATGCCACCGGCGTCAGCAATCTGGTGTACGTGATCTCCCCCAACTCCCAGGAGCGCGTGAAGATCATGACGGTCACTTCGCTGGTGCACAACTTCGCGCCCAGCATCACGGGGATGCTGATCCCGGCCCTCAGCGACGTGGTGGCGGGCGGGGATCTTTACAGCATGAAAAACTACCGGCTGGTGTACCCGGCCTTTATCGTGATCGGCGTGGCGCTGAGCCTGACGGCCTATTACGGCGTCAACGAGCGCATCGTGGAGCCCCGCTCCCGCGCCACGGGCGTATCCTTACGCGACGCCCTGCGGGAGGTGGCCAAGAACAAGCTGTTCTGGATCAAGTGCTCCGACAACTGGAACAATTTTATGGAAGACTGCAAGAACGTGCTGATGCAGTGGGTGTTCTATTACGGCAAGGCGGGCTCCATGACGCTGTACGGCGTGATGGATACGCTCTCCTACAACTCCTCCATGTGGGCCATGCTGTTCTCCCCGTGGATGATCAGCCACATGGGCAAGCGGGGCTTCAAGCTCATCAAGAATATCTCGCAGGTGTTCATCACGCTGGGCATCGCGCTGACCTATAAAAAAAGCCTGTGGTTCATCTTTATCTTCTATTTCCTCAACCGGTTCTGGGAGACCACGGAGATCATCGACCGGGCCATCGAGTCGGATATCCGCGACTACCAGCAGTACCTCAGCGGGGAGCGCATCGACGGCTCCTTCGGCGTCATCGACACCTACGTGGGCGGCGCCGTGGGGGCGGTGACCAACCTGTTCGTGCCGTGGGTATACAAGCGCAACGGCTTTGACGGCACCGACTATTCCGTGCTGAACGTGTACGACGACAACGGCAATTACAAGCCGGACAACGTGTTGTACCCGCTGCTGGACGAGCTGCTGAAATTCTCGCTGATCGGCGCGGCCATCGACATCGTGCCCTGGTTCTTCTACGACCTGTCCGACGCGGACCAGAAGGCCGTGGTGCGGGTGATCCGCATCCGCAGCGCCATTGAGGACCGCGCCAACGACGTGCTGGAGGACGGCCTTTACTGCGAGGCCTGCGAGGCGGTGCTGGCCATGCGGGAACACCTTGACGAGGCACGCCCGGAAAAGGTGAAGGCCAACGGGGAGATCACCCGGAAAGAGGCCCGCCGACTGAACCGCGCCCACAAACCGCTGAAAGAGGAGATCGACGCGGCGCAGTTCGTCCACCGGGAGCTGACGCGGTACGAGTCCGATTTCGGCGCGGCGCTGGCGGAGCTGTGCCGGACCATGGCGGGGGCCGACCCAAACCGCAGCACGGTGCCTTGCACCGTTGAAGACAACCCCGATTTTGAAGCCCTTGCCGTCTGCCTGCCGCAGGCGCGGACGAAGGAAGAAAAGCAGCTGCGGGCGGACGCCGTGCGTATGGCGCGGATGATGAAACGCGCCCACGGGACGGACAGGCTCGCCGCCGTGGCGTCCTTCTCCCCCGCCGCCTACGAAGCGCTGTACGACCTGCCGGAGGACACGAAGGAACAGCAAAAGGCCAAGCGGGAAGCCATCCGGGCGGGCAATAAACAGCGCCGCGCCTACGGCCGCGTGATGAAGCCCTACCTGTGGGCACAGCGGCAGGCGACGCTGTGCGGGGCCTACGCCGATATCGACGGCTTTTTGGCGGATTACCCCGCGGCGAAGGCCCGCCGGGACGAGGCCGCCGCGCTGCAAAAGGCGGAAGCCGACCGCCGGGCCGCCGACCGCCGGGCCGAAGCCGCCCGACGCCGCAACAGACAATAATTCGGTAGCGCGTGTTAATTGATTGTAGATGAGTCTGGCTATTGCCTTCATCTGCTACTGGCAGCGGCAATATCCAGACACCTCAGTGCCGCTCGTGGCAAATGATATTATTGAAATGGGTTTAGAGGCAGATGACCGTTTTCCCTGACAGAATATGAGAAATACTGCCAAACAATTCGTTTGATTTGTTGTTTATGCCGGAAGCGGCACTGAGGTGCCGCGCTACCACTAATACACAAGGAGACAAATATGCTTGCACCTGCCATCTCCCCCTCGCTGATGTGCGCGGACATTTTCAAATTAAGGGAGATCATCGACGCCTTTGAGGCCAACGGGATCGAATACCTGCATATCGACGTGATGGACGGGCAGTTCGTGCCGAATTTCTGTCTGGGCACGGACTACTGCCGCCGCCTGAAGGCGGGCGCGTCTATCCCTCTCGATATCCACCTGATGGTGACGGAGCCGGAGGAAAAGCTGAAGGCGTTCCCCTTCGGCCCCGGCGATTTCGTCTCCGTCCACTTTGAAAGCGCTTCCGACGTGACCGGGGCGCTGAACGCCGTGCGGGAGCGCGGCGCGGGGGCGTTCCTCGCGATCAACCCCAATACGCCGGTGGAAGCGGTGAAGCCCTTTCTGCCGCTGCTGGAGGGCGTGCTGCTGATGACCGTTTACCCGGGCTTTGCCGGGCAAAAGATGACGGATGGCTCGCTGGAGCGCATCACGGCGCTGCGAAAGCTTTTGGACGAAGCGGGCCGCCCCGACTGCCGGATCGAGGTGGACGGTAACGTCAATTACGAAAAAGCCCCGCTGATGCGAAAGGCCGGCGCGGATATCTTTGTGGTGGGCACCTCCAGCGTGCTGGGCCCCGGCGATATAGACGAAAACATCCGCAGGATGCGGGGGCTGCTGGCGCAGAGTTGAGGACGGAGAGCGGAAAGCGGTGATTGAATATCATTCCTCCCTTTGCAATAAATATGACGCCGGAAGGAGCGTAAAAGTGAAAATCTTGGTTTTTGGTTCCTATAATATCGACAAGGTGTATTCCCTGCCCCATCTGCCCGACAAGGGCGAAATGCTGTACTGCAGCGCGATGGAGACCCACGTGGGCGGCAAGGGACTCAACCAGGCGCTGGCGCTGAAAAAGGCCGGGGCGGAGGTGATCGCCGCCGGCATGGTGGGCCCGGACGGCGACTACCTGACGGACTACCTTAACGCCGGCGGCGTGGACGCTTCCGCCGTGGGCGTGTGCGACGTGCCCACCGGCCATTCCATCATCGGCATCGACCCCCAGGGGCGCAACCAGATGATCCTGTACGGCGGCGCCAACCGGGCGATCACGGAGGAATTCTGCGACGATCTGCTGGCGCGCCACGGCGACGCGGACCTGCTGCTGACGCAATACGAGACCGGCTGCGTGGAATACATATTAAAGCGCGCCCACGAAAAGGGCGTCCGCACGGCGGTGAACCCCTCCCCCTACGTGGACGCGGTAAAGGAGCTGCCCTTCGACTGTGTGGACATCCTGATCCTGAACGAGGACGAGGCGCGCCTGATGACGGGCGAAACGGACGAAAAAGCCATGCTGCGGGCGCTGTATGAAACGGTGAAGGGCACGGTGATCCTGACGCTGGGGCCCAGAGGCTCCCTGTACTACGACGGCAAAGAGACCGTTGAAGCGAAGGCCTTTTCGGTGAACGCCGTGGACACCACCGGCGCGGGCGACACCTTTACGGGCTACTGCCTGTACGCGCTGCTGACCGGAAAAACGCCCCGGGAAGCGCTGACCGTGGGATCGGCGGCCGCCGCCATCGCCGTGACGCAAAAGGGCGCGGCGGAGACCATTCCCGACCGCGCGGCGACGGAAGCGTTTTTGAGCCGGTAGCGCGGCACCTCAGTGCCGCTGCCGGGTTGTTTTGACAGCCCAACACTGTTTCATTGTTTTTGCGAACAATAAAGAAGAAAAACAGTCCTTGCCAGATTAAGGTAAAAAAGATATAATATTATTGTCAATTCAATAAAGGAGTGATCCGCTTGAAACGCATGAAACAAGTTCTTTCCGTACTGCTGGCGGCGGTGATGGCGCTGAGCGTTTGCGCCGTTGCTTTTGCCGAGGAAGCGCCCGCCTACACGCCCATCGGCGACGGCGACCTGCTGCACACCGAGGGCGAGACCATCTATAACGCCAAGGGAGAACCCGTGGTCCTGCGCGGCACCAACTTCGGCGGCTGGGGCATCATGGAGGACTGGTTCTGCCCCTTCGAGGACCCCACCGGCGAAGAAACCTGTTATGAAACGCTGGTGTCCCGCTTCGGGCAGGAGGCCGCGCGGCAGCTGTTCCAAACCTACCGCGCCAACTGGATCACGGAGACCGACTACAAAAACGTGGCGGACTGCCATATGAACGTGATCCGCCTGCCCATCTGGTACCGCAATTTCCAGAGCGACGACGACGGCACGTGGTACCGGAAGGAGGACGGCAGCATCGACTTTACCGAGCTGGACGAAGCGGTGGCGCTGTGCAAAAAGTACGGCCTGTACATCATCATCGACGCCCACGGGCTGCCGGGGCATCAGAACGACTACGACCACAGCGGCCGCAACAAGTCCATGACGCTGTTTGACGATACGGAGGCCGGCGCGCGCTACCGCGCCGTGACGCTGGACTTCTGGACCGAGATCGCCAGACGCTACAAGGACGAGCCGACCGTCGCCATGTACGACCTGATGAACGAGCCGCTGGGCACCAACATCACCCGCGACAAGAGCTACCAGCAGGCGTTCTGGGATTTCTCCGACGAGCTGTACCGGGCCGTCCGCGCCGTCGATCCCGACCACATCATCACGATGGAGGCCATCTGGGCGCCCAACGCCATCCCCGGCCCCGACGTATACGGCTGGGAAAACGTCGTCTATCAGGAGCACCTGTACGACGTATCCAATCCGCAGATACTGAACAAGATGAAGGAGATCGAGCAGGCCGGGTACAACAGCCCCTTCCTGATCGGCGAATTCTACCCCCGCGGCGTGGCGACCTTCGACTATATGCTGTCCCTGTTCAACGACCGGGGCCTGAGCTGGACCACCTGGACCTACAAGGGCGCGTATAAAGGCGCGGAGAAATCCCCGTGGTTCCTGTACGGCTCCTCCAAGATCGAAAAGATCGACTACGTCAACGACAGCTACGAGACCATCGCCCGCAAGTGGGGCGCGTGCCTGCGCACGGACGGCGACTGCTTTGCGCGCACCCCCTTCGCCGACTACGCGGCGCTGTACGCCCAGGGCGCGGTGGACGAGGCGGCGCTCAATTCCTTCGGCATGGTGAACAGCGAGGGCCCGCTGAGCCTGCGCTTCCAGATGCTGCTTTCCAAATTCCGCGCCATCGTGGTCACCATCCGCGACTGGCTGCGCAAGCTGAAGACCGGGGACCTGATCTGACGGCCGCGGCGGCCCGTGCCAATAACCGGAACGGAGCCGTACAGGTTTCTTGACCCGCCCGTACAAAAATCTTTAACGATACCATACAAGAATCTTTAACGGTACCATACAAGAATCTTTAACGGTACCATACAAGAATCTTTAACGGTACCATACAAGAATCTTTAACGGTACCATACAAGAAACCTGAACCAATAATAAAGTGATATAAAAGAAGATAAGAAAGAAGATAAGAAATAAGATAAGAAAGGAAGGTTATAAATGAAAAAACTACCGGCAATCATATTGGCGGCTTTGCTGCTGTTTTCCACCGGCCTGTGCGCCTTTGCCGCGGAGGAGCCGGCTAACGGAATCACCGCCGCGGACGCGCTGCGTACCGACGGCGAAAAACTGGTCGACGCCAACGGCGACGAGGTACGCCTGCGCGGCGTGAACCTGGGCGGCTGGCTCATTCAGGAGGACTGGTTCTGCCCCGCCGACAACGGCAAGCGCGGCGACCACTGGACGCTGGAAACGCTGATTTCCCGCTTCGGCACGGAACAGGCCTATGAGCTGTACAACATCTACTGGGACAACTGGATCACCGAATACGATTTCGCGCAGATCGCGGAGATGGGCTTCAACTGCGTGCGCATCCCGTTCTGGTACCGCAACTTCCAGAGCGACGATAACGGCACGTGGATCCTGAACGACGCCGGGGAAAAGGATTTCTCCCGCCTCGACTGGGCGGTGGAGATGTGCCGTCAGTACGGGCTGTACGCGATCCTCGATCTCCACGGCGCCAACGGCTGCCAGGGCGCGCAGGACCACTGCGGCCAGAAGGACAACTGCCATTTCTACGATAAAACCGCACAGGGCGAGGCCTACCGGGCGCAGGCCACGGAGCTTTGGTCGCTGCTGGCGGAGCGCTATGCGGGCGACCCCGCCGTCGCCATGTTCGACCTGCTCAACGAGCCGCTGTGCGACGTGAACGTGCTCAAGCGCAGCTACAAGGTGCTGAACGGCTGGTACGACGACGCCTACAAGGCCATCCGCGCCAAGGACCCGACCCGCGTGATCTGCATGATGGGCACGTGGGACATCGGCAAGCTGCCCAACCCCGCCAAACAGGGCTGGACGGACGTGGTCTATCAGCTGCACCAGTACAACTCGAAAATCGACGGCTTCCGGTCCCGCATCGACGCCTCCAAGGCGCTGCGCTACAACGTGCCGCTGTACGCGGGCGAGTTCCACCCCACCGCGGAGACGGAGGGCAGCAAGGTCAACTGCACCGTGGGCGATATCCTTTCCGTTTACGAGGCGGAGGGCGTCAACTGGACCGTGTGGACCTGGAAGGGCTACAACAGCTGGGCCGCCTGGGCGGACTGGTTCATCTGGGGTTCCACCGAGGACAAGCTGATCGTGGACCCGGAGAAGGACAGCTTTGACGAGATCGCCGAAAAGTGGGGCGCGATGCGTACCGACGGCGGCCAGTTCTACAGCGGCCATCTGGACGAGGAGGTGCTCCCCTACCTGCCCGACGGTAAAGAACCGGAACCCGATACCGACAGTAAATTGGTCGCGTTCTTCAAAAACATCATCCGGAAGTTCAAGACGCTGTTCGAGCTGATCGTGGTACTGTTTACATGACATGTAGCACGGAGCCTCAGCTCCGTTTCACAAAGATGAAAGATGAAAAATAAAAGTTGAAATTCCGGGCCTGCGATCGGCATTTCAATAAAAAACAGGTAAGGGCGAAGCCCTTCAACGTTTTAACTTTCAACTCTTTTCAACGCAGCTGAGGCTGCGTGCTACCGCCATTGATCAGGAGGTATCCCCATGACCCGCATCCTATCCTTTTTCTTCATGCTCTTCGCGCTGATCTTCGGCGCGTTCGGCAAAACCGCCGTCTACGACCCGGCGCAGTATGAGGCCGGGCTGCCCGCCTGCGTCACGGAAGGGCAGGTGCGCGTGGAGCTGCTGCGCGACTCCCTTGTGCGGATCGAGGCCAAGGGCCCCAAGGGCTTTGAGAACCGCCCCTCCTTCACCGTGGAAAAGCGCGCGGGCTGGGACGAGGTGGTCTTTGCCGAGAAGACCGAAAACGGTTATCGCGTGATCGAAACCGACGCCTATACCGTATACGTGCCGCTGAACGCGACCGGCGCGGACGGCTGTTACATCACCGATCCTTCCGGCAGCGAGCTGTGGCGGTTCGAGACGGACACCGACTCCAACGTGGTGCTGCCCTCCCCCTCCGACGAGCTGAAAAGCTGGTACTTCACCGACACGCCCCGGGTGATCCCTTCCGAAGCGGGCTACTCCGTCAATCGCGGCGTGGAAAAATACAACGGCTGGGACCTGGGCAATCCGGCGCAGGACGTGTTCGTGTTCCTGCCCGGCGGCGACTACGCCACGTTTACCAAGGATTTCACCGACCTGACCGGGAAAAGCGAGATGATCTCCCTGAACCTGCTGGGCTACTGGGATTCCCGCTACTATGAATACACCGAGGCGACCGCGAAACAGCAGATCAGCGACTACCTTGACCGGGGCTACCCGCTGGACGTACTGGTGATCGACACCGACTGGCGGCAGCAGATCAACAACCGGGGCACCGGCTACACGATCAGCCGGAAGGACTTCCCGAACTTTGAACGGTTCGCCAAAGACGCGCACAAAGAGGGCGTCACGCTGATCTTCAACGACCACCCGGAGCCCACCGCCGGCAACAAAAACCTGCTGGACCCCTATGAGATCTACTACCGCAATACCAATCTGCAAAAGATCCTCGGCAAGGGGCTGGACTACTGGTGGTACGACCGCAACTGGTGGACCACCCTGAACCCCGTGGACGAGGGCCTGTCCAAATTCGTGACCGGCATGTACGCCTACCGGTGGATCACGAAGGACTACTACGACCGCGCCGCCGGGACGGGCGACGCGCGGCGGCCCCTCATCATGGCCAACGTGGACGGCATCGGCAACGGGACGTACGACTACCCCGGCGAGCTGGCCGCCCACCGCTACACGCTGCAGTGGACCGGCGACATCGGGCCCTCGGCGGCGTCCTTACGGCAGGAGCTGGGCAACATGACGTTCCTCTCCACCCAGGCGCTGCTGCCCTACACCAGCTCGGATCTCGGCGGCCACACGGCGGAGGTCTCGCCGGAGCAGTACGCCCGCTGGCTGCAGTACGGGGCGCTGTCGCCCATCATGCGCGTCCACTGCACCAAGCCCTACTCCCGCATGCCGTGGCTGTACGGCGAGGAACTGGAAGCCGTGGCGCACAAATATATCGACCTGCGCTACCGGCTGCTGCCGCTTTACTACGCGCTGGCACATGAGAACTACGAGAACGGCACGCCCCTGCTGCGCCGTCTGGACGCGGCTTACCCGCAGTACGCGGAGGCCGACCGGGACGACGAATACCTGCTGGGCGATTCGCTGCTGGTCGCCCCCATCGCGGAGGCGGAGCTCCGCTGCGAGGACTATACCTTTACCGCCGACGGGCAGGAGGGCCTGCGGGGCGAGTTCTTCCCCAACGAGACCTTCTCCGGCGAGCCGGAGATCGTCACCCACGACCGGCGGATCGACTTCGACTGGGTGTTTGAAGCGCCTAACGGCCTGTCCGTCTCCGACTACTTCACCGTCCGTTGGACCGGCCAGCTCACCGTGGGCGAAAAGCCCCTGTATTTCACCGCCTACGCCGACGACGGCGTGCGGGTATGGATCGACGGCGAGCAGGTCATCGACGGCTGGGAAACCTTCAACACCACCTTCCGGACCGGCTGGCTGGAGGCCGGTTCCACGCACGATATCAAAATCGAATACTGCGACGGCAACAACCACGCCCACATCTTCTTTACCGCCTACACCGAGGGCGACGTGAGCCGCGAGGTCTTTTTGCCCGACGGGGTCTGGACGGACGTGTGGACCGGCGAAAGCTATACCGGCCCCGATACGGTCGCCGTCACCCATCCGCTGGCCACCTCGCCGCTGTTCGTGCGGCAGGGCAGCGTGATCCCGCTGGCAGACAACGGCAAAAACACCGCCGATATCGACTGGAGCCACCTGACGCTGGACGTATACCCCTCCGCCTCCCGCGAAGCGACGACGACGCTGTATGAGGACGATACCGAGACCGTGGCCTACCAACACGGCGCGTACCGCACCACCGCCGTCACCCTCTCCGGCGGCAAAACGCAGACGCTGACCGTCGCCCCCGCCGAGGGGAGCTTCAAGGGAGCGCGCGCCTTTGACAAGCGCGGCTACACCGTGCGCGTCCATCAGCCGCGGGGCTGGGGCGCGATGACCGCGGCCACACGCAACGGCGAACCGGTCAACTTTACGAAAATAGAAAAAGACCCCGCCGCCGACCCGATGAACCTGACGGGCGGCGCGCGGAACGAAACGGTCTATGAGATCGCCTTTACGGCGGACGTACACGACGAAAGCGTGCTGACCTTCACCTTTGCCTCCGCTGTGCCGGAGGGCAGGAACGAAAGCTACGACGCTTCCGCCGCCGCCTTTGCCGTCAGCGTGAAGACGCTGAAAAAAGCCGACGCGGGCTTCACCGTGCCGGACAGCGCGAAGGATTACCTGATCTGCGCCGCCGATCCGGGATTCACGGAGATCCGCAAGGCGGGCGGCGACGGCAGCATCGGCGAGTTGGAGGTCCCGTACAACAAGGCATCCTTCGACGACAACTACCGCATCGGCTGGACGGGCGGCGACGCGAAGGAAAGCGGCTCCACCGCCTGCGGCGTTTCCACCAACCGGACCATCCGGACCACGCTGAAAGCGAATGGCGGCGGGACCTTCCGGCTGTATCTCGGCGGCTACCGATCTCTTGCGCAGCTCACCGTGCGCGACCGGGCCGGAAACGTAAAGACCGTCTCCTTCGGCGATATCGATACCAACTACTACCGCGAAATCACGATCGAGACCGACGGCGGCAGCGAGCTGGAGGTCACCTGTTCCCTGCTGTGCGGCCAGAACATCACCGCCGCGGCGATCGTGAACCCGTAGTACGGCGTCTTGCGCCGTTTCAGTCGCAAGTCGTCAGTCGCTTAACTCTCCCACATCAAGAAACATTGCCACCGCATCATTCGGTTTGGGGACGGCGGCACGGCAGTTCTCGCCTGTCGGCTCGGTCGGCGCTTCTGCCTTACGGCAGAGGCGTCCGCCGGACATCCGCACCCGCCGCCGTTTCGGCGGGATCGGAAAAAGCATCAACCGAATCCCGCAATTTTCCATGAAGAGCAAAAAATAATAAGGGTATATGGCGGCGCGCCGCCATATACCCTTTTTTTATGGCCGTATTATATGTTTTTATTCGATCACGCACAAAATACGCCGGCTTCTGTGTTTTGACCGGACTTTTTTCCGGCCCCTTTCCGGTCTTCACGGATCATCGTGAGACAGCCCATGAAACGATATCCTTCAGTTGCCCGCAGGCTTGCCATCGGCCTTGCGGAGGAAATACGGCAGACGCGCCGACATATCGCGGGCCCGCGGCCGCCTTCTGCTGTCATCAAACCGCGAAGCGTTTTCCGCGGTATCCTGCCGCAGGAAAAGCATATCCTGCGCCAAAGACGTATTTCACACCGGAACGCGCCGCCGAACGGGGCCGTTTTCCGAACAAAGGCAACGACAAATTCCTGTCCCGCGTCAACCGACGGTCGTTTACCGGGCGGCCCTCCGCTCGGTCAGGCAGTTGTTGTTCACCGCGTCGAGGAAATCCACGTCGTAGCCGTTGTCCTTCAGCTTGTTGTATACGGTAAAGTTGTTGAAAAACGCGTAGACGGTGCCGACGGCGTCCGTCAGGAAGCTGACGATCTTACGGAAGACGCTGATCGTTTTCGGGCTGTAATCCCCGTCCTTGCGCAGCGTGAAGGAGGCGAACAGCTCCCCTGTGCCGAAATCGTAGGTTTTGACGGTGATCGCGTCCGACGTGAAATCCAGCACGTTATACAGCGTTTTTGACATGTCGTCCGTCAGGCCGAAGGCCACCCGGTCGCTGAACACGGGCGCCGCCTCCCGCGGGCGGGTGAGGGACGTGGAGACCATATACACCGTGCCGGGGGCGTTGACGACCGTATCGCCGCTGTGCAGCTCCTTCGTCACCTTGCCGTTGTACAGCACGTGGCTGACGCTGTAATAGTGGTTGTGGCCGGTCAGCGCCAGATCGATATGGTACTCGTCGAACAGCGGGGCGTACAGCGCGCGCATCAGCTTCGCCTCATCCTCCCGGCTTTCGATGGAGCCGGAATAGAGGTCGTGGTGCATCACCGCCACGCGCCATTTCGCCTGCGGGTTGGCGTTCACCGCCGCCCGCACCGCCGCCCGGTGGTCCGTGCCGCTGCCGGAGTTGGAGTCGAGGAAGAGGAACAGCACGTCGTTCTGGGTGAACCAGTAGTCGCCCGCCTGGTAGTCGCCCACCAGCCCGTAATACTCGTTGGGCAGGTTTTTGACGTACTTGAAATCCACGCCCTTGCGGTCGTGGTTGCCGAAGGTGAGCGCGAAGGCGGCGGACTTCACCGCCTGCCCCGCCGTGAGCCCCACGTATTCCGCGCGCAGGCCGCTGCTGGCCTGATCGCCCGCGGAGAGGATATAGCTGATATCGGCCTTTCCCTGCGCCTGCGTCAGCACCTCGTTCCATTTCAACGAGGTCTCCGCCAGCGCGTCTTCCCCGTCGGTGATGTGGATATCCGTCACGTACAGCGCGGAAAAGCGGTCCGCCGCCGGGGTGGTGAAGGTATAGGTCCCGCCCGGTTCGCCGTCGGTATGGCAGGCGTAGTAATAGGTCGTACCGGCCTCCAGCCCCGTGACGGTCACCTTGGCGGCCTTATCCCCTTGATAGGTGGGGATCGTGTTTCCCTTAAAGCAGACCGCGCCCGCCATATCCGGGGACGTGGCGACGTCCACGCACACCTCCGCGGTTTCCGCCGGGACGTACCACGAGAAGTTTTTCTGCGAGCCGTCCGCGCCGGGCTGCATGACGACGCCCCTGCCCGCGTCCGCGTCGGCGGCAAGATACGCGTCCCACTCCGCCCGCGTCATGGCGAAGGACGGAACGGTCAGCGAGAAAACAAGGAGCAATGCAAGGAGCGCGCTGAACACCTTTTTCATAACGGTTCCTCCCCTTTTTCAAATACGCAATCTAAAAACCAAGAACCAAGAACCAAGAACTAAGAACTAAAAACTAAAAACTAAGATCTCAATACGTGATCAGCTCGTTGAATACGCGGATACAGTAGTTGTCCGACATGCCGGAGATATAATCGAGGATCGCGCCGACGTAGATCTCCTCCGTTTCCAGCCTGCCGTAGATCTTTTTGTTGCCGCACTTCACGGTTTTTTCCGTGATGTTGTCAAAGAAATTCATCTCCGTGTCGCAGTATTTGGAAAGCCAGTCCGCGAACGCGCCCATCAGCTCCGGGTAGATCTCCGCCCGGCGGCGCAGCTCCGAAAGGGTATCCTCGCCGTCGTAAGCGTCCAGCAGAACGGAAAAGATCTGCGTGATGACCACCTTGGCGTATTCCGTGAAGGGCGTCAGCCGCGGGTTGCGGTAGATGTAGCGGTAGTTGAACTCCTTGATCTCTTTTAGTTGGTCGTAAAACTGCTGGCTGAGGCACACGCCCTTTTCCGGGCTGCTGTTGGCGCACACGTCGTAGATCATGTTGTGGATGATGACCGTGGTGTTGATGGCCCGGTTGTCGTAGGCCTTGGCGAGATCCGCCAGCTGCTCCTGATTCTCCTTCGTCAGGAATTTCAGCCGGATGGCGTCCTCGATATCCCGGCCCACATAGGCGATCTTATCCGACAGCTTCACCACGCACCCCTCCCACGTGTAGGGCTGGTACTGGCCGCACTCGGTAAAATCGTGCAGGTCGATATACTCCTGCCGGGGGCGCAGGCCGTTTTCGTCCACCTCGCCGCAGTGGGAGATGATGCCGTCCCGCACGGCGTAGGTCAGGTCCAGGTTGCGCTGCACGCGGTAGTCGTCCTCCAGCAGCTCGATATCGTCCACAAAGTGCAGGCCGTTTTTCTCATGGAAAAAGCTCTTTCCCAGATACCGCCGGGAAAGCGCGTCCAGCTCCCGTTCCCCCTGATGGCCGAAGGGCGCGTGGCCCAGGTCGTGGCCGATGGCGATGGCGCGGGTCAGCTCGATGGAAAGCCCCAGCTCCTTGGCGATGGTGGTGCTGACGGATTCCACGTGCGCCACATGCTCCATGCGGGTGCAGATGTGGTCGTTTTCAATATTGAAAAACACCTGCGTCTTGTGCTTCAGCCGTCGGTAGGCAAGGGAGTGCAGGATGCGGGTGTAGTCGCGCTCGAACGGGTCGCGGCAGTCGTTTGGCTTATGATACAGCTCCGTCTGCCGGGCGATCAGCTTTTCATAGCCGGGGTTGCCCTCCCGCGCGGCAAAATTTTGGAACGAACCGTTGGAAATGGACATGGTTGCCTCCTTAAATTGGGGGTTGTCGCGCCGACGGCGCGACAACCAGTCGTAAGTCGTGAGTCGTAAGTCGTAAGAAAAAGTTGTTTCCGTGAGAATGGAAGACCGTCGGTTTTTACATGATACAGGAACGCCCGAAGGGCATCTTACGACTCACGACTTGCGACTGGCGACTGGATTTTATCTGCGCTTCCTGACGACCCGGTTGACCACGCTCTGCACGTCGCGGGCTTTTTCCAGCAGATGGGTGTAAGAAAAATACAGCGCCTTGTTCAGCACCAGGGCGTATTCGCCCACGTACTCGATATAGTCGGAGCCGAAGCTCTTTTTGAACGCCAATATCCCCTCAAAGTCCTTGTTGGGCTTGCAGATCCCCAGCGTGCCGTCCGGCGCGGGCGGGACCGGGTCCAGCAGCACGTAGCCGAGATCGTGGAAATCGTGGCCCAGCTCGATGCTGCGGCAGATGCGGCGGAAGTTGAAGTAATGGCTGGCGCGCAGGTTGTTGCGCAGCAGGTTTTTCGCGCCGCCGAACAGGCAGCTGGCCATGCCGTTGTAGCGCACGGTGATGCCCCCCGCCACGCAGATCAGGTCCGCCGGATCGTCGGCGGTCTCCTTGACGCGCTCCTCGTAATGGGCGGTCTGCTTGTCGATGGAGTCGATCTCCTCTTTGATGCCGCGCAGCTTCTTTTCCGGCGCGGCCGGCAGGGCGGCTTCCAGCTCCGCCCGGCGCTTCAGGCGCTCCTCCTGCTGGGCTTTATCCTTGTTCTTGTCGTAGTAGACCAGCATCATATCCATCCGGTCGCCGAAGGCGGACAGCAGCCGTTCGCAATATTCGCCGCCGCGTTCCACAAAGTCGTCCCGTTCGGAGGTGTCGCTCATCACGGCGAGGTAGTCCTTCATGATCTGCGGGTCTTTTTTGATATCGTCGATGGTGTAGGTCTTTTCGATCAGGCCCCGCTGCTCGCCCACGCGCACGGAATACCGCACGCCCTTTTCAAAGGACTTCAGCAGCTCGGCGGGGGTGTAGGGCGCGCCGTCGGGCTTTTTCAGGTTCAGGATCAGCTGCACCGGCGCTTTGTACAGGCACTTGGAAGCGTCGGAATTGAAGGTGAACCCGTTTTTCACGAACATGTCGTGGGCGGCTTTGCCGCGCTGCTGCGGTTCGCCGTTGACCCGCAGCTCGATGCAGGGGTCGATGAAGTACGCCGTCGCCCCGGCGCGTTTTGCCTCGCCTTTGATAAACGCGGTAAAATCCGCGAACAATTCTTCGTTGGCGTAGTCGCACACCGGCCCCGCGGGGGAATACCAGATGCGGCCCGCGCCGGGGATACGGCGCTCCATGACGAGAGCCGAGAGCACGCGCTCCCCCGCCCCGTCAAAGCCGCAGTAAAAGCGGGACTTCCACTCTTCCTTTACCTTCGCCCATTTGGCGGACTGCAGATAGATGCCGCCGCCGGCCAGCACGAACTGTTCAAACGCCTGCCGGTCGGTTTCTTCTCTGAATACGTATGCCACTTTTTTTCTGCTCCTGTGTTTTGCTTTTGTCGTACCGCGTTACAGCACCTTGGACAAAAAGTCCTGCAGACGCGGGCTTTTGGGATGCGCGAAAAACTCCGCCGGGGGGCCCTGCTCCGCGATGACGCCGTCGTCGATGAAGATGACGCGGTCGGCCACCTCCCGGGCGAAGCCCATCTCATGGGTGACGATCACCATCGTCATGCCCTCGGCGGCCAGCTTCTTCATGACGTCCAGCACCTCGCCCACCATTTCCGGGTCGAGAGCCGACGTGGGCTCGTCAAAGAGCATGATGTCGGGGTTCATGGCCAGCGCTCTGGCGATGGCCACACGCTGCTGCTGTCCTCCTGAC
>JAFRRP010000043.1 GCA_017428085.1 Clostridia bacterium
AGAAGAAAAGAATAAAAAAAAGAAAAGAAAATAAGAAGAGAATATAGAAAAATAAAAGAAAGAAAAGAAAAGATAATATCCCCAAAAAAGAGAAGAGCGTTCGCTTCGCTCTCGGCGCGGAAGGTCCGAACCTTCGCGCGCGACAAAAAAGCGCGGGTCGGGAAATCGGATGAGATCCCGGCCCGTTTTATGGAGGATAAAGGATTTATTTCACCAGATCCACCGTCACGTCATAGCCTGTCAGCCACGTCCCGGTGGCAAAGTTTCTGGCGCGGAGCAGCACCTCGTCGCCGTAGGCCTCGATCACCCAGCCGCAGCCGTTGACCAGATGCCCGCCGTGGATGAAATCGAAATACATATAGGAGGGCAGGTTGATCAATGTGATCTGGTTGCCGTTGTCATTCTCCATGTATTCCACGGAGGCGTAGGACGGCCCGATCGGGTAACCGGCGTTCTTGAAACCGCCGTGGATATGGCCGCTGATATAGAAGACGTTGTCGTATTTCTTCAGTACCTCTACGACCTTCTCGCATTCGCCGCCGATGCCGCCCTCGTCCTCCGGGTCGTCCTTCTTCAGCTCCCAGTTGTAGGGAAGGCCGTGGGTGCCGTTGACGGGCTGGTGGAGGAACACAAAGATCGGCAGGCCCGTGGCGGCCGCCTTTTCCATCTCCTGCGCAAACCACTGCGCCTGCGCGTCGCTGATGGTGGCGCACACGTGGTCCGCCTCCGAGCCAAGCACGATGAAATAGTAGCCGTTGACGATATCGGAATAATACATTTCCGTGATATCGCGGTCGGAAATGACTTTATTATAGTGGATGAACGTGGTCTTCACGCCGTCTTCGGGATTGTTGAAATCGTCGCGGTTGGGGCCCCAGGTATCGTGGTTGCCCACCACCACGAACTTGTTGTCGGCGATATCGTATTTCGATACCGCGTCAGCGAACACGTCCCACTGGTCGATCTGGCCGCCGTCGGTGATATCGCCGTCAAAGACCACCGCGTCCAGCCGGTCTTTGGCGTTGGCCATATCCTCCAGCCCCAGCTCCAGCATGCCCTGGAAGATGAGCTTGAAATTGCCGCGCAGGTGCGAGTCGGAGATCACGGCGAAGCTGACGCCGCAGTTGTCCT
This sequence comes from Clostridia bacterium, assembly GCA_017428085.1. GTDB lineage: Bacteria > Bacillota > Clostridia > Oscillospirales > Acutalibacteraceae > RUG806. Next base: position 1,132 of record JAFRRP010000043.1, read on the forward strand.
TCGCGCGGGCAATCTTTGCCTCTTTTTTGCCCAGAACGAACCCCGCCGGGGTGGAAACGGTCATCACGATCGTCAGGAACACGCTGACCATTTTTACCAATACTTTCAGGAACATCCTATCGCCTTCTTCTCTTTTTTTATCATTATAACGCTTATATATCGAAAAAACAAGTGCTTTAAGTTAAATTTAGACAACTCGGTGTAATATTTACAAAACAGATACAAACGGGAGGAGAGAGCGCCATGAAAAAAATATGCGCCATTTTGCTGGCGCTGCTGACGCTTGCCGCGCTGACGGCCGGCTGCGCGAAGCGGGACGATCAGACTGCCACCGACGCGGCGGAGCAGCTGCGCGTCACCTTCATCGACGTGGGGAAAGGCGACTGCGTCCTGCTGGAAAAGGACGGCGCTTTCGCGCTGATCGACGCCGGGTACGACGATACCTCCGACGGCGTGATCTCTTTTATGAAAGAACGCGGCGTGGAAACGCTGGAGGCCGTGATCGTCACCCACTACGACAAGGACCACGTGGGCGGCGCGGCGGCGGTGGCGCAGGCCTTTGCCGTCAAACAGTTCTATCTGCCCGGCTACGTGGGGCACAGCAAATATTATACCGCGCTGATGAAGACGATCATAGAACAGGAGCTTGCCTATCGGCAGGTGACGGAGGACGTTTCCTTTGATCTGTCCGGCGTGACGGTCGATATTTTCGCCTCATCCGTGGAATACGTCTACGACGGAACGGAGGAGGGCAACGACAACGACGCCTCGCTTGTCGCCGCGGCGACCTGGGGGCGGGATTCCTACCTGTTTGCGGGGGATTTGGAAAAGGCGGGCATCAGCGCTTTCCTGGCGGCAAACCGCGGGCCCTATGACGTGGTGAAGATGCCGCACCACGGCAGCCATAAGAAAAACACGGACGATTTTATCGATGCCGTGCGGCCGAAGATCGCCGTCATCACGGACAGTACGGACGACCCGGCGGAGCAGGAAACGCTGGACCTGCTGGCAAGGGCGGGCGCAAAGACGTACCGCACCGCCCGGCTCGGGACGGTCACCGTGATCAGCACCGGCGACGGGACGTATACGGTCTCATAAAAAAACACAACAAAAAAACAACCGTGCGGGAAATCGTTCCGCACGGTCATTCTTTTCAGCCGTTTCCGGCTGTGGCTTCAGAGATCGGTAGATTATATATGACGATATAATTACGCTCTGGATTTTGCGAAACATTCGCTGCAAAGAACAGCTCTGTCATCGCGGGGCTTGAAGGGAACTCTCGCGATACCGCCGCACTGGCTGCAGGTGGTCTCAAAGAACTCTCTCTCGCCCTTGGCGGCCTGCTTGCGGGCCTGGCGGCAGTCCTTGCATCTCTGGGGCTCGTTCACAAAGCCCTTTTCCGCGTAGAACTCCTGCTCACCGGCCGTGAACACAAACTCTTTGCCGCAGTCTTTGCAGATGAGTGTTTTGTCTTCGTACATTTTGCTAACCTCGCTAATCTTTTTTTACGACCGCAATGACCGAAGCGCCATCTCAGACGTAATTATTATCAAAACAGACTTGCTGTTATGATTCAGTAATCGTTCAGCGCCTTTGAGAGCTTGCTCCTGACGCGCTGCAGGGCGTTGTCCACCGCTTTTTCGCTGATGCCCAGCGTCTGCGCCGTGGTCCGGTAATCGTGTCCGTTCAGCCGCAGCCGCAGCACGTCGTTTTCCAGTACGGAAAGCTCCCGGTCGATCAATCGGTTGATATATCCCGTTTTTTCATCGGAGATCACGATCTGCTCCGGTGAAAAGTCGGCGGCGATATCGATATCCTCCAACGAAACGTATGAATTAAGAGGCAAGTTTTTCCTGCCGGCGTCCGCCTTTACGGCGGAACGGATCGCGTTTGTCACGCAGGCGGCGCAGTACGTCCGGAAGGCCGCGTTTTTCTCCGGCGAATAGGTATATATCGCGGAAAGCAGCCCGATCAGCCCCTCCTGCACGATGTCGTCCGCTTCCAAAGAAGCGCCGAAATAATGCGAGGCGATCATCCTGACGAACGGGCGGTACCGGCAGATCAGCTCCGTCGCCGCTTTCTGTTCTCCCGTCTGGGCCAGCGCCGCCAACGCTTCGTCGTCCGCGGGCCGTTGTGCTGCCTGTAAGGCCATACGTTACCCTCTCAAATTCACAACGTTTTCATAATACGAAAAAAAACTGTGTTTGTCAATAGTTTTTTGTTCGATTTTCGCCAAAAAAATCAATACTTTTGCCAAAAATCGGCAGGGGGAAGCGCCCTTGTTATCTCTTGGCGAACACGTTGGAGAAAAACCGGAAAATGATGTTGTCCCACTTGTGCAGCTCCGCGAACAGGAAGTCGAGGATGCCCATGTTGAAATACAGCCCCTTTGTGACGGGCGTATGCGTCGTTCTCCGCGACGCGTCAAGCAAAAACGCCTGGGTGTAAAGGATGCCGCCCTCGCCGAAGATCTCCGCGCGCACGTAGTCGCCCAACTCGCCCTCGTAGTCGTTCAGGTCGAAGGGCGTTCCGTCCGCCTTTTGGGTGGCGATCAGCTTGCCGCCGGAGATCCAGCGGACCAGCAGCGCGTCGGAGGCGTCGATGGTGATGGTATCCTTCGACTCGTCCACCGTGATGCTGTTCACCGCGGGGAAGGTGGCGCAGGTGGTAAAGCCGTCCTCCAGCACGCTGTAAGTGACGCCCAGGTCTTCGTCCGCGTCCAGCTCGCCCTCGATGATGGCCCTCGCTTTTTCCGCCAGCGCCAGCGCCGTGCCGTTGACCTTGTCGTACAGCTCCGTTTCGCCGTAGTATTCCTTCAGCGCCGCCGCGATGTCCGCCAGCTCGTCCGGGTTGCCGATGCAGTGGCTGGCCGGGAAGAATTGACCGTTTTCCAGCGCCGAACGGGCGGCCTCGCCGGTCAGCTCCTCCATCAGCAGCAGGGAAAAGCCGGTGTCGATCACGCCCAGCTGGTGCGCGTCGGAGGAGGCGATGGCGTACACGTTGTCGCCGTTGGCGGAAAACCGCGTCAGCAGGATATCCCACAGCTTGCGGTCAAAGCGGGTGCGGTTGTCGCCCTTGGAGTTGATGTCGATGCCGATGCAGGATTGGTTCAAAGCGATCAGCTCGGCGAATTTATTGATATAGTAGGAATAGGCGAAAAGGCTTTCGTCGTAGGCCTCGGCGGTGGTCAGCGCATAGCGGGCCTTGGTGTATTCGCCCGGATGGTTGATGACGCAAAGGCCCCCCGCTTTCTCCACGCCCTCGATCGCGTCCTCGTAGTTGGAGACGGAATTGTCGCAGAAGTCGGCGAACCAGCTGTTGACGTGGGCGTTGACGGAGACCGCGTTGTTCTCGATGCCGTAGGGGAGCCGCAGCACCGTTTTGCCGTCGTCCGTGGTCAGGTAGTCGTCGCCGTTGTCCGCCGTGGCGTAGGTATAGGAAACGCCGTTGTCGAAGGTGCCTTCGTTCCCCAGGTATTCCAGTCGGCCCTCCTGCCCGTTGCGGCCCAGCGCGGTCAGCACGGTGTGGATCAGCTTGTTGGGGCAGGGCTCCGCCCAGGTGTAGTTGACGGTGCCGTGGTCCGTGGTGGCCACGATATCGAAGCCGGTCTCCACGTGGCGCTGGACGGACTGCTTCAGCGTGGGGTCGCCGTCGGAGGCGTTGGTGTGGGTGTGCAGCGCTGTTTTATAGGCGTTGACCGTCTCCCAGTCGATCCCGGCGTAGGGGTCGGTGATCTCATAGTCCTTCGGCAGCGCGAAGGAGAACATGCCGAAGGGCACGCATAAAATGACTGCCAGCAGCAGCGCGATCACGGCTTTTTTCTTTTTCATGTCCTCTTCTCCTTTTTCTTCTTTTCTATTTCACCGCCCTCGTCGGCGGTTTTTTTTCTGCTTCGGTTTGGGATTGAGCAGCGCGCAGGCGCAGTAGACCGTTTCCGCGCCGAAGATCATCAGCGTTTTGGCTGCCTCGTTAAAGGTGGCGCCCGTTGTGGCGATATCGTCCACCAGCAGGATGCGTTTGCCCGCAATGTCCGGCAGTCGTTTCCCGACGGGTTCGAAAACGCCCAGCAGGTTGCCGGACCGCAGGATCCTCTTTTTCAGGGAATGCTGCGGCGGGACCTTTTGGCGCCGTTCCAACAGCGCCGCGCAGGGGCGTCCCGTCAGCTTCGCCAGCTCCTTCGCCAGTTCCTCCGCGTGGTCGAAGCCCTTTCGGAAGCGGCGGCCGCGGTCCATGGGAATATATGTGATCAGGTCGATCCCGTCCGTCATGTCCCGTTCGTCCAGCGCCAGCTTCATGAAATGCGCCAGCGGTTTTACCAGGTCCAGCTTCTGGCGGAATTTCATGTCGTAGACGGACTGCTTGGCGGGTGTGCTGCCGATAAAAGGCGCGGCCAGCTTCTCGTAATACAGCTTTTTGCCGCACACGCATTCCTTTTGCGGCAGAAAGCAGACGGCGCAGCGGCTTCGGGACGGGTCCGGGTGGTTGACGTACCGTTCGCAGCCCGGGCAGATCATCCCGTCGCGGGGCAGCGGAGAACGGCACACCACGCAGCGGGGCGGAAAAACGATCCCGGCCAGCCGCTTCGTCAGCTTCATGACAGTCCCTTCAGCGCCCTGGAAAGCGCCGCCACCGGCAGCCCCATGACGGTATAGAAATCGCCGTTTATCTTCTCTACCAGCAGGCTGCCCTTGCCCTGTATGCCGTAGGCGCCGGCCTTGTCCATGGGCTCGCCCGTGGCCACGTATTGCCGGATCTCGTCTTCGGTCAGCGGGTAGAAGGTCACGTCGGTCTGCTCCGCGAAGATCGTTTCATTTTTTGCCGTTTTGACGCATACGCCCGTGAACACCGTATGGGTGCGGCCGGACAGCGTCGCCAGCATGCGGCGGGCGTCTTCCTCGTCAAGCGGTTTGCCGAGGATCGACCCGTCGATCGCCACGATGGTGTCGGAGGCCACGATCACCTCTTCCGGGTCGCCGTTCCATACCGCGGCGGCCTTTACGGCGGCCAGGTATTTCACGGTCTGCTCCGGCGAAAGCCCCTCCGGCACGGTCTCGTCCGCGTGGGACACCCGCACGGTAAAATCCTCCGTGATGCAGCGCAGCAGCTCTTTGCGCCGCGGGGAAGCGGAAGCCAGTATCAGTTTCATGGCAGGTCAACCCTTCGCGACGATCTCTTTCAGCGCTTTGGCCAGCTGGTCGGGGCAGGAGGTGGACTTCATGCCGCAGCGGATGTTTTCCAGCCGCGCGATCACGTCCTGTGCCTTCATGTCCTTCACCAGCGCCGCCACCCCTTTTGTGTTGCCGTTGCAGCCGCCTTCAAAGGCGACGCGGCGCACCACGCCCTCGTCGTCCACGTCGATCTCGATCGCCCTGGAGCACGTGCCGTGGGTTTTATAATGATACGTCATGTCGTTATTCTCCTTTGTAACTGTCGTCTTTATATTTTGCCTTTAATTCTTCGTAGATGCGCTCAAATTCGGTCATGCGCTTGGTCACGCTTTTGTAAAGGCCGGAGTTCATGATCAGCAGCCGCTTGGTGTCCTTGGCGTAGGCCTCCTTGCGCTCGCCGTCCGTCAACTTTTCAAACTGGCTCTTGACCTCGGTATACTTGGCGGAGGCGTCCGTCTTCCACTCGTTGAACATATCCGCCGTTCCCTTGATGGTCTCCGGCAGCGCCAGCGCGGACTGCTTCAGCTTTTCCAGCTTTGTCATCAGGTTCTGGATGTTGATGGCAGCCTTGACCGTGATGAACAGGTCCACGGAAAAGATGATAAGGATCACCAGCACAGCCCAGGCGCGAACGTTCTGGGGAATAAAGCTGATGATGAAATCATACAGCGGCGCGATGACGTAGACGTAGATGACGGAAAACACGCCCCAGTAGATGGTATGCTTGAGGCAGATTCGCCCGTGAAGGTTCATGAAGTTGTTGGAATAGTCCCACCAGCGGGCGTGGAACAGCTTTTCCATCAGAAAGCTGGTCATGTATTCCACCGTGTCCGCCAGCACCATGCCCAGCAAAATCACCAGCCAGAAGCGCTTTTCCGCCGGCTGGCTCAGGGGCAGCAGGCAGACGTTAAGCACGATCATTCCCGTGCCGTAGATGGGGCAGATGGGGCCGTGGTTGAAACCGCTGTTAATGACCCGCTTTTCCCCCAGCGAACGGTAGGTGCATTCCACGGTCCAGCCCACGGCGCTGAAGAAAAAGAACATGAAGACGTAATTGACGATCGTATCAAGCATTGGTCAGCAGCTCCTTGAAATACAGCAGTTCGCCCTTCTTTTCCTCGAACCGGTTGCGGAAATACGCGTGGTCCGCGATCAGCAGCTCCCGGGTGGCGCAGTATTTGTCGCACAGGGAGACAACCCACCCTTCCGGGTAGCGGGGCGGGATCACCGTCAGCGGGAACATGTGCCGCAGGATGATGTTTTCTTCCTTTTTCGTGATGGCGGGATTTAATACTCGCGCGTTTCTCAGCGCAAAGCCGGGGTGGCGGTAGCCGTGGGGCCTGTGGCTCCAGTCGCCGTCGTGCCAGTCGTAGTAGAACAGGTCGTGCAGCATGGCGCCGCGGGCGGCGGATACATAGTCAAGCCGCAGCTTTTTGCAGTAGACGTAGCTCATGTAGGTGACGCTGCGGATGTGATCCAGCCGGTTGATGGTGCTGTGCTGCACATACTGCGCCAGTCCCTGCACCTCGTCCGTGTCGTACAGGTCGCCCACGATATCGAAAAACTCGCCGCTGTCGATCTTGTCCAGACAGTAGGAGCTTACGTAATTTTCAAACAGATTTCCCATTGATAACGCACCTTAAAATATATTTTTAATATCATATCATATCCGTTTCGTTTTTTCAACCGGTTTTTACACTTTCGCGCTTGACTTTTTTGCGTTCGCGGCATACAATGTAGCCGTCAGCGGAATGGGCGGTTACGCACGGTTTTGCCGTGTGAGGAAAGTCCGGGCTCCGCAGAGCAGGGTAACGGCTAACGGCCGCCGAGGGTGACCTTAAGGGAAAGTGCAACAGAGAGATACCGCCGGCATACCGCCGGTAAGGGTGGAAAGGCGAGGTAAGAGCTCACCGGCGCAGCGGAGACGTTTGCGTCCTGTAAACCCTACCCGGAGCAACACCGACAGGAGTGGCTTGCTCGGCCCATACTCCGACGGGTGGCGCGAGCGCGGGAGCGATCCCGCGCCAAGACAGATGACCGCCTTCAATGACAGAACCCGGCTTACAGTTCCGCTGACTTTTTGTGTCAATATCCGCAGCGCCTCATATCATACCATGAGGTGTTTTTTTATGCTTGAAACCGTCGTCTGCGCCGCAGGCACGGCGCTGGCCGTCGTGGGGCTGGTAAGCGTCGTTTACGCGTTGATGCTGCGGCTGATCCGCCCGAAAAAGCACGAACGGTATTATCAGGTGCTTTTGTTTGACGAAAAAGAGGCCAACGCCTGCGGGCGCGTCAGCTTTCTGCTGACGCAGCTCATGTGTACGGGGAACATCCGCAGCTGCACGATCCTTGCGGTCGACGCCGGTATGAAGCCCTGGAGGCGGCAGGACCTGGAGGACGCCTTCGGCAGGGAACCGCACGTCGTCGTCTGCACCCCGCAGGAGGCGCAGGCGCTGCTGTTTGCAAAAAAAGATGAAATATAACGCATAAAGTACTTTTCATGGGGCTTTTACCCGTGTATAATAGGGTTGAAAATACAGGAGGAAGAGCAAATGGGGATTTTTCGAGCCGTTAGCTCAAGTCGTAAGTCGTAAGTCGTGAGTCGTAAGATGCCCTTCGGGCGTTCCTGTATTACGTTAAAATGCAACGGATTTCCGATCTTACACAAACAACTTTTTCTTGCGACTTGCGACTTACGACTGTTTGTCGCGCTTCAGCGCGACAAACCCCAATTTGCCGAACAACGACGTTATGCTGACGATCCTAACCGGTACGGACGGCCGGGCGAAAAAAGAATACATTTCACGGGCGATCTCCGACCGGCTGGACCGGGGGGAGCGCGTCTGTCTGGTCGTCCCGGAGCAGTCCAGCTTCGACCGGGACCGGGAATTCCTGTTCCGGTACGGCGAACGGAAAAGCAACCGGCTGACGGTCACCAGCTTCACGCGGCTGTGCGCGGACCTGCTGGAATCGGAGGGGCTGCGCGTCCGTCCCCAGGCGGATGAGGCGGCAAGGAGCGTGCTGATGTCGCTGGCGGTGGAGGACGTCTCCGATTCGCTGGAGATCTACGCCCGTCATTCCGGCAGAAGCGCCCTGGTCGCGGAGCTGTTGCTGGCCTACGCCGAGATACGCCAGGCGGGACTGGGCCCGGATGCGCTGCGCCGGGTGAGCGCCGTTCTGCCGGAGGGGTCCCTGCGCCGTAAAACGGACGAGCTGGGCCGTATCTTTGCCGCTTACGAGGCGCGGATCGCGGGCCGCTTCTCCGAGCAGGAGGACAACATCGTCGTGGCGGCGGAATACCTGGAGGACCACCCGCTGTACGACGGCGCGGCGCTGTATTTCGATGACTTCCGCGGCTTTACCGTGGTGCAGCTGCGCCTGATGGAACAGCTGTTCGCGCAGGCGGGGGAGGTCTTCGTTTCGGTGACGGTACCCGCCGTCTGCGGCCCGGACGAGCCGGCCTTTTCCCATGCCTGCCGCACCGCAAGGTCGCTGCGGGCCGCCGCCAACCGGAAAAGCGTTCCCTGCAGGACGGCCGATACGGACGGCGAAGCGGAGCCCTCCCCGTTGACGACGCTGCGGGATTCGCTGTTCTCCTTCGAGCCGGAGATATATGAAGAAGAGACCGACCGCGTGACGGTGGCGCGGGCGACGGATAAATATGAAGAGTGCGAGCTGGCGGCGCTGGAGATCCGGCGGCTGATCGCGGAGGAAGGCTACCGCTGCCGGGAGATCGCGGTGTACGAGCGCGGCAGCTCCTACGCCCCCGCCATGACCGCCGCCCTGAAAAAATACAATATCCCCGTGTTCACGGACAAGCGGGTGCCGCTGGGCGATTACCCGCTGGTGCGGGCGGTGCTTGCCGCCGTGCGGATCGCCGTGTTCGGCTTCGCCTCCGAGGACGTCTTTGCGCTGCTCAAAACGGAGATCGTGGGCGTATCCGCGGAGGATCTGGCGCTGCTGGAAAACTACGTCTACCTGTGGCAGAAGGACGGCGGCGCGTGGACGAAGGATTTTACCGATAACCCCGACGGCTTCGGCGAAAAACAGACGGAGGAGACCGCCGCGGCGCTGGAACGGATCAACGCGGTACGCGCGCGGGTCGTCGGGCCGTTGATGAAGCTGCGCCGCAATCTGTCGGAAGCGGACGGCGACGCCGCCTGCAAAGCGGTGTTTTGCTACCTGACCGACGTGAAAGCGGCGGAGCACTTCTGCGATTACGCGGAGTACCTCAACGCCAACGGCGGCGAGGCGGAAGCCGTGCGCTGCGCGGCGGTGTGGGAACAGGTGATGCAGTCGCTGGACGCGCTGCGCGGCGCGCTGGGCGACCGGCCGGTCCGGCCACGGCGCTTCTTTGAGCTGCTGAAGATCATCCTTTCCTCCGGCGACGTGGGCCGCATCCCCGCCGGTACGGATGAGATCGTCATCGGCACGGCGGGCCGCACCCGGTTCACCGGGCCCCGCGCCGTCTTTATCCTCGGGGCCAACGAGGGCGTGTTCCCCGCGCCTTCGGAGGCCGGCGGCGCGTTTTCCGCCGGGGAGCGCCGCGCCCTGTGCGAAAACGACTTCGCGCTGGAGAACCTGCCGGAGAACGTCTACGCGGAGGAACGGGGCATCGCTTACCACACGCTGACCTGCGCTTCCGAACGGGTATGGCTGTCCTACGCCGAAAGCGGGCTGGACGGCGCCGCCCTGCAGCCCTCCGAGCTGATCGAGGAAGTGAAAAAGCTGTTTCCGCGCTGCCGCGGGCTTTCCGCGGACGATCTCGCGCCGGAGGACCGCGTCGGCAGCCCCGACGCCGCCTTTGAGGAATACGCCAGACGCCGCAACGAGCCGGACGTTTTTACCGCCTCGCTGCGGTCGTATCTGGAAAGCCGCCCGGAGGAATCGGGCCGCCTGTCCGCCCTGCGCCGCGCCGCGGATAAAACGCCCGCTTCGTTCGAGGATCCCGCGCTGGCGCAAAAGCTTTTCGGGAAAGATATGTTCCTTTCCGCCTCCCGGGTGGAGGCGTACCATAAATGCCCGTTCCTGTATTTCTGCCGCTACGGCCTGGGCGTGGAAAAACGCCGCCCCGCGGGGCTGGACGCCCGCATCGCCGGGCTGCTGATCCACTACGTGCTGGAACAGATCCTGCTGAAATACAAGAACAGCGAGCTGACGGAAAAGTCGCCCGCCGAGCTGCGGGAAGAGACCGACGCGCTGACGGAATCGTACATCACGGAATTCATGGGCGGCAGGGAAGGCATGACGCGCTCGCTGAACCGCAGCCTGGACCGGGTGAAGGACGATATCTTCGAGATCCTTTCCCGGCTGGTAAAGGAGTTCGGCGAATGTCAGTTTGAAACTCGGGACGTGGAGCTGGAGATCGGTAAGGACGGCGAGATCGCCCCCTACCGCATCGCCCTGCCGGACGGCGGCAGCATCACCATCAGCGGCTTCGTGGACCGGGTGGACGTGATGGACTGCGAGGGCAGGGCCTACCTGCGGGTGATCGACTACAAGACCGGCGGCAAAAATTTCAAGCTCAGCGATATCTTCGACGGGCTGAATATGCAGATGCTCATTTACCTGATGTGCCTGTGGGACAACGGCGGCGAACGCTACGGCAACGTAACGCCCGCCGGGGTGCTGTACGTGCCCGCCAAAACCGGCGGCGAAAAGCTGCCGCGCGGCGCCGCCCCGGAAGAGGTGGAGGCCATGAAGCTGAAAAACGGCCGTATGAACGGCCTGCTGCTGGAAAGCGAGACCGTGCTGCGCGGCATGGAGAGCGCCGCAGCGGGGAAGTACCTTAACGCCTCCATCGATAAAAACGGCAGGCTGAAGGGCACGTTCCTGTCGCTGAACGAGTTCCGGCGGCTGCATGAGAAAATAGACGCGGTGCTGGCCGATACCGCCACGTCCCTCCACCGGGGCGAGATCGCGGCGCTGCCGGTCATCGACGGCGATTACAAGCATACCTGCGAATACTGCGATTACCGCGACGTCTGCCTGCGGGAGGACGAAGATCCCTTCCGCAAGCTGCTGGGGCTGTCCCACGCGGACGCGGCGGCGCTGCTGAACGGGGAGGTGCGGGACGATGGCTGAAAGAACGTGGACGAAGGAACAGCTGGACGCGATCAACGCCGAAAGCGGCTCGGTACTGGTGGCGGCCGCCGCCGGTTCGGGCAAGACGAGCGTTTTGGTGGAACGCATCGTGCGCAAGCTGACCGATCCCGATCACCTTTGCGCGCCGGACGAGCTGCTGGTGGTGACCTTCACCAACGCGGCGGCGGGGGAGATGCGCCAGCGCATTTATAAACGCCTGCGCCGGAAGATGGCGGAGCAGCCGGAGCGACGCCGGGAATTTTCGCTGCTGCAGTCCCGGCTGGACGGCATGCGCGTGTGCACCATGGACGCGTTCTGCATGAGCTTCGTGCGGGAGCACTTCCACGCGTGCGGCGTGGAATCGGATTTCCGTATGCTGGACGGCGGTGAGGCGACCGTGCTGAAGCAGCGCACGGCGCAGGACGTGATCGAGCGGCTGTACGGCGAGGACGGCGACGGTTTTCTGGCGCTGACGCGCATTTTTGAGCGCGGCAGGAGCGACGACGGCCTGATTGCCGCCGTGCTGCGGTTGTCGGATTTCTCCTTGTCGGAGCCGGACCCCGCCCTGTGGCTGCGGGGCGTGGCGGAGCATTTCCGTCCCCAAGGCGCGGCGGAAAGCGTCTTCGGCCGCATCATCACCGCGGATATCAAAGAAGGATTGGACTATTGCCTTTTGCTGGCGGACGCGGCGCTGGCCGACGTAGGTTACGACGAAGCGCTGAACAACGCCTTCACGCCGATCCTGACCAACGACCGGGACGCGCTGTTATCGCTTTCCCGGCGGTTCGATGGGCTGACGTGGGACGAACGCATCGCCGGGCTGGATGCGGCTTTGTCGGGGATCAAGGCCAAGACCTTCCGCGCCCCCAAAGGGTACGCGGACGATCCCCGTAAGCTGGCGGCCGCCGCCAAGCGCGACGAGATCAAGCGGCTGCTGGGCGTGTTCCTCGGCAAAATGTGCGCCACGGAGGAAGAACACGCGGAGGATACCGCGGTGCTGGCGCCCATAGCGGAGGAGCTGATCCGTACGGTGACGCTGTTCAACGAAACCCTGCTGGCGCGCAAGCGGGAGCTGAACGCCTACGATTTCCCGGATATCCTGCACTTCGCGCTGGCGCTGCTGCACGATCCGGGCTCGCCGGACGGCAAGACGCCGCTGGCAAGGGAGCTTTCCGGCGGCTTTCAGGAGATCCTGATCGACGAGTACCAGGACACCAACCGGGCGCAGGAATCGCTGTTCACGGCGCTGTCCCGGGACGGCCGCAATATGTTCATGGTGGGCGACGTGAAGCAGAGCATCTACCGCTTCCGCCTGGCCAGCCCCGAGCTTTTTATCGAAAAATGCGAAGCGTGGCCCTATTATGACGGAAAAGCCGATCGGTCCAAGATCATTCTGGGCACCAATTTCCGCAGCCGCCGGGGCGTGATCGACGCGGTGAACTACGTGTTTTCCTCCGTCATGTCGCGGGCGTGCGGCGAGATCGAATACAACGACGACGAAAAGCTGTACTGTTCCGAGGGGCGTTACCCCGAAAACGGCGAGACCGCCTTCGAAGCGGACGTGCTGGGCGATCCTTCTCTTTCCGGGTACGAGGCGGAGGCCCGTTACACCGCGGCGCTGATCCGGCGGGAACTGGACCGGGGCGCTGCGGTATACACGGGCGACGGGGAGCGTCCCGCCGTCCCCGGCGATTTCTGCATCCTGCTGCGTTCCGCCAAAGGGCTGGCGGAGCTGTTCGCCAAGGCGCTGCGGGAGGAAGGCCTGACTGCCTCCGTGGACGCCCGCGAAGGGTTTTTTGAGTGCGCGGAGATCCGCACGGCGCTGTCGCTGCTGCGCGTCATCGACGATCCCGCCCGCAACGTGGACCTGCTGGGCGTGATGCTGTCGCCCGTGTTCGGCTTTACGGCGGACGACGCGGCAAGGATCCGGATAGAGGGCAAACGCCTGTCCGGCGACCGCAAGGTATCGCTGTACGCCTCCGTGCTGCTGTGCGCCGGGGCGGGCGACGAAAAGTGCGGCGCGCTGCTGCAAAAGCTGGGATATTATCAGAAGCTGGCCGCCACCCAAAGCGTGGGCGAGCTGCTGCGCACGCTGCTGACGGATACCTCTTACCTTGCCGTCTGCGGCGCCATGCGTAACGGCGAACAGCGCAAAAACAACGTGCGCCGGCTGCAGGAATACGCCGAAAGCGGCGCGGAGAACGCCCGCACGCTGGGCGGCTTCGTCCGCTATATGGACGCGCTGCGGGACGACGGCGCAAGGATCGACGGCGCGGCAAAGGCCGCCGGGCCGGAGTGCGTCAGCATCATGACCATGCACCGTTCCAAGGGGCTGGAGTTCCCCTTTGTCATCATCGCGGGCACGACGAAGGAAACCAACAGATCCGACCTGCGCGCGCCGCTGGTCATAAGCCATCAGTACGGGCTGGGGCTCAAGCGGCAGGAGCCGGAAAACATCAAAAGCTACGATACGCTTTCCTCCGCCGCCGTTCGCACGGAGCTGGAGCGCGCCGCCATGAGCGAGGAGCTGCGCGTTTTTTACGTGGCGCTGACGCGGGCGAAGGAAAAGCTGTGGCTGGTGATCTCGCCGGATAAGGCGGAGGAAAAGCTGATAAAAGCGGGACAGCTGCTTTGCGAAGGGAACGCCGTCCCCGCCTACCGCGTCAGGAACGCCTCCGCGCCGTATCAATGGCTGTTGGCGTGCCTGATCCGTCATCCGGACGCGAATGCCGTCCGCTTTGCCGACTGCTCCGTCGTGCCGACGGATTCCCGCGCCGCGATCCGTTTTGTGGAGAAGCTGCCGGAGCCGACGGCAGCCGCGCGGGAAACGGTCGTCCCGGCCGCGCCGGACGAAGCGACCGTGGCGGATATCGCGAAAAAAGCATCCTTCGTTTACGCCTACGCGCCGGTGGCGTCCGCGCTGTCCAAGCACACGGCCTCCGCCGTCAATGAGGAAAAATTCAGCCCGGAATACTTCGCCCGTTCCGTCCCGGCGTTCCTGTCGGCCTCCGACATGACGCCCGCCGACCGGGGAACGGCCACCCATAAATTCCTGCAGTACTGCGATTTCGCCGCCTGCAAGACCGCGCCGGAGGAGGAACGGGAACGGCTGGTCGTCCGCGGCCGCCTGTCCCGGGCGGAGGCGGACAGCGTGGATATGGCTTCGGTAAAGACCTTTGTCCATTCCGACCTCATGCGCCGCTGCGAAAACGCGCGGGAGGTGTACCGGGAAAAGGAGTTCACCATCGCCAAAAGCGTGTGCGAGATGGACGCTTCCGTCCCCGAAGCGTTCCGCGGCGAAAAGACCGTAGTCATCGGCAAGATCGACATGGTGTTCACGGAGCCCGACGGCGCGGTGATCGTGGATTACAAGACCGACAACGTGCGGGATATCTCCGTCCTGCGGGAACGCTACGCCGACCAGCTGGCGCTTTACCGGGAGGCGTTTACCCGCATCACCGGCGTGCCGGTGAAGGAATGCGTGCTGTATTCGCTGAAGCTGCGGCGGTATCTGACGCTGTGACGCCGATTGAGGTTTCAGTGTTGAGCGTTGCGTTATGAGAAAAGAGACAGTTTCAGAAAAATTAAAAAAAACTGTTGCAATTTGCGAATTGCTGTGATAAAATGCTTTTACTATTTAAGCGGGAACGTCTTACGGGGCGTTTCGACTGTTTACTTATGTTGTGTATCATAATGTAAGTGAGGTGAAACGATAATGAAGCAGGGAATCCATCCCAACTATAAGCCCACCGTGGTCAAGTGCGCTTGCGGCGCTACGTTTGAGACGTCTTCCACCAAGGAAAATCTTCGCGTGGATATTTGCTCCAACTGCCATCCGTTCTTTACGGGCAAGCAGAAGCTCGTCGATACCGGCGGACGTGTTGACAGATTCAAGAAACGCTACAATATCGAATCCAAGTAATCCACGGCGAACTGAGGAACAAACGGCATTTGCAAAAGTGCCGTTTTTCTCATTTATGACAATGAATGACTATCTGACTTTACAACAGAACAGCGCGGAGGAGTACGTCGTCAACCGTTCCCGGTTCATCGGCTACGCGCGGCCCGTTTCCACGGCCCAGGAGGCGGCGGATTTTGTCAACGAGATCCGCGCCCGCCACCGCGACGCCACCCATAACGTCTTCGCCTACGCGGTCCGCAGCCCGGAGTACTCCCGGTATTCCGACGACGGCGAGCCCCAGGGCACCGCGGGTATGCCGGTGCTGGACGTGATCAAAAAGAATAATCTCACCGACTGCTGCGTGGTGGTCACCCGGTATTTCGGCGGCATCCTTCTCGGCGCGGGCGGGCTGGTGCGCGCCTATTCCCATTCCGCCTCGCTGGCGGTACAGGCGGCGCGGATCGTTAAAATGAGCTTATGCGCCGTGCTGCGGGTCGCCTGCGATTACGGCTTTTACGGGCGGCTGTCCACGCTGGTGCCGGAATGCGGCGGCACGGTGGAAAGCGCCGATTTCGGCGCGGAGGTGACGCTGACCTTCCGCCTGCCCGCGGAAAAGGAGGATCATTTCCGTAAACAATTGACCGAGCTGAGCTTCGGCAAAGTGACCGCCGAAAAGACGGCGGAACGCTACGACAGCGTCGTTTTTTGAATAATATGAAAAAATTAAAGGGATTTTTCATTGTTTAGAGTATATTACAGTATAGAAAAACGGATCCTTCGGATATAATTGCGGGGAGAACAGTTGGAATTTGGTGAGACGATCACCGGAAATGATATGCTGCTTTACAGCAGCATGATATCCGTATTTATATCCTCGCCAAAGGCGAGATATACAAATACGGATGATATACGAGGCATTTGCATCGTATGAAATGATATTCGCCTATGTAATTGTCATTCGCGCAGCGAATATCATGCCGAAGGCATATCATGCATTTCTGCATATCTCGCCTTTGGCGAGAATGCAAAATGCATATCATTCGCCATCGGCGAATATCATTGCGGCGCATAGCGCCGCACAGAAAGGGGGCGGTGTTTTGAGATTCAGCGATGAATTTTTGTCGGAACTCCGCTCCCGCGTTGATATTGAAGAGCTCATCGGCCGCTATACGGAGATCCGGCACCGGGGCTCCCGCACGCCGGTGGCGCTTTGCCCGTTCCATACGGAAAAAACGCCCAGCTTCGTCGTGTACCGCGAAACGCAGTCCTACTACTGCTTCGGCTGCGGCGCGGGCGGCGACGCCATCACGTTCATCCGCAACATCGAGCATCTGGATTACCCGGAGGCGGTGCGTTATCTCTGCGAGCGCGTGGGCATGAGCATGCCGACGGACCCGGTGGACGACGAATACAACCGCCTGCGGCGGCGCTGCTTTGAGGCCAACCGGGAGGCGGCGCGGTTCTTCTACGCCAGGCTGATGTCGGAAGAGGGGAAGGCCGCCCGGGACTACCTGAAAAAGCGGCAGCTCACCGACGAGACGGTCAAGCATTTCGGCCTCGGCTACGCCCCGGACAGATGGGATTCCCTTGTGAAATATCTGAGAGGGAAGGGCTACCGCGAAAGCGAGCTGATCTCCTTCGACCTGGCCCGCAAGACCTCCCGCGGGGGCACCATCGACGCCTTCCGCAACCGGCTGATGTTCCCCATCATCGACCTGCGCGGCAACGTGATCGCCTTCGGCGGCCGGGTGCTGGATGATTCCAAGCCGAAGTACCTGAACACCTCCGATACGGCGGTATTTAAAAAGAGCCACGGCGTCTACGCGCTGAACTTCGCCAAAAACAACAGCAAAGGCAAGCTGATCCTGTGCGAGGGGTATATGGACGTGATCGCCATGCATCAGGCGGGCTTCACCAACGCGGTGGCGTGCCTCGGCACGGCCTTCACCAACGAACAGATCTCGCTGCTGTCCCGCTACTGCAACGAGCTGACGCTGTGCTTCGATTCGGACGAGGCGGGCGTCAAGGCCACCAACCGGGCGCTGAAGCTGCTGGAAAACGCGCCCATGAAGCTGCGCGTCATGCAGCTGTCCGGCGGCAAGGACGCGGACGAGATCATCAAAACAGAGGGCAAGGCCCGGATGAGCAACTTCATCGAGACCGCCCTCAACGATACGGAATTCGCGCTGCAGAGCGCCGAAAAGAAATACGACGTCTCCACGGACGACGGCAAGCTCAATTACATGAACGAAGCGGTGGAGATACTGGCCGCATTGGACAACGAGATCGAGCGCGACCTCTATTCCACCCGCCTTGCCAACGAGATCGGCGTCGAAAAGCAGTCGTTGGCGGCGCAGATCGCCAAGGCCCGCAAAGCGCGGGGCAGGCGGGAGAAGCGGCAGGTATTTGAAAACGCCATGGACCTTGTCCGGGCGGAGGGCGAGGTCAAGTCGCCCAATCCGCAAAAGCGGCAGTTCCGGCGGGCCTGCGCGGCGGAGGAGATCATTCTCGCGTCGCTGCTCAAGCACCCGGATTACCTCAATAAGCTGCGGGACAAGCTGTCGGAGGACGTGTTCGTCACCGATTTCAACCGGCGCTTTTTCCGGGATATCGCGGCGCGGATCCGGGACGGCAGAAGCCTTGACCTGTCCGTGTTCAACGAAACGGCGGAAAACGAGGATATCGCCTATCTCTCGTATCTGCTGGCCAAGGGCGAAACGCTGGCGGATTCCCCGGCGGAGTGCGAGCAGTGCATCCAGACGCTGCTGCAGGAAAAAAACAAAGCGGCGGCGCCGGAGATCGGCAAGCTCAGCGACGACGAGTTCCGCGCGCTGTTCGACAAAAAAAGAATAGAAAACGCAAGCAAATAATAAAGTAAAGGGTGTGCAACAGAATGGAAGGACATGAAAACAGCAAAAAACTGGCGATCAACCATCTCATCGAACGCGGCAAGGCGTCCGGCAAGCTCTCCACGCACGATATCGACTCGCTGATCATCGACCTCGATTTCGATATCGATGAGCTGGATAAGCTGTACGAGATGATTGAGGCCAACAACATCGAGCTGATCGACGACATGACGGAGGCGGCGCTGGACACGCTGAATTTCGATTCCGACGTGGCCAAGGCCTACGACACCGGCGACGACAGCAAGACGCTTACGATGGACGACCCGGTCAAGGTGTACCTCAAGGAGATCGGCAAGATCCCGCTGCTGACGGCGGAGGAGGAGATCGACCTTGCCATCAAGATCGCCCAGGACGACGTGGCGGCGAAAAGACGGCTGGAGGAGGCGAACCTCCGTCTGGTGGTCAGCATCGCCAAAAAGTATTCCGGCCGCGGCATGCAGTTCCTGGACCTGATCCAGGAGGGCAACCTGGGCCTCATCAAAGCCGTGGAAAAATTCGACTACACCAAGGGCTTCAAGTTCTCCACCTACGCCACCTGGTGGATCAGACAGGCCATCACCCGCGCCATCGCGGACCAGGCCAGAACCATCCGTATCCCCGTGCATATGGTGGAAACCATCAACAAGGTGAAAAAGGCAAACTCCCAGCTGCTTCACCAGAACGGCAAGGAGCCCACCGCGGAAGAGATCGCGGAGGTGCTGGAAATGCCCATCGAAAAGGTTCGCGAGATCCTTCGCGTGGCGCAGGAGCCCGTCTCCCTTGAAACGCCCATCGGCGAGGAGGAGGACAGCCATCTGGGCGACTTTATCCCCGACGAGGAGGCGCTGGCCCCCGCCGACGCCGCTTTCCAGGCGCTGCTGAAGGAGGAGATCGCCAACGCGCTGAACACCCTTACCCCCCGCGAGGCCAAGGTGCTGAAGCTCCGCTTCGGGCTGGAGGACGGACATCCCAGAACGCTGGAAGAGGTAGGCAAGGAATTCAACGTCACCCGTGAGCGCATCCGTCAGATCGAGGCGAAGGCCCTTCGCAAGCTGCGCCATCCCAACCGCAGCAAGCGCCTCAGGGATTTCGTCTGAAAAAACCATTGTAACGGAGTCGATCGTTTTGAAACATATTATCAGTATCCTTTCGGCGCTTTGCGTCGTGTTATCCTGCGTCTTCCTGCTTGCCGGGTGCGGCAAAAAGCACGTGATCGACACGGAGCTGGGCACCGGCGATCTGGCGCTGTCGCCCACGCTGGCGACGCGGTCCGACGCCGGATATCTTGAGATAACTACGGACGGGGACGGCGAGACCGTGACCAACGCCGAAGGCGAGACCGTGACCGCCGCCGTGACGCAGGCGGAAAAGACAACGAAGTCCGCCGGCGAGACCACCACGGCGAAAAAACAGGAGACCACCACAAAGGCTTCCTCCGGAAAACAGGAGACGACGACCGCCTCCGCGCTTACCACCGAGCCGGAGCTCACCGTTCCCGCGGGGAAATATCTGCTCTCCCTGACCGCGGATAAAACGGAGGTCAAGGCGGGCGACGCCCTCACCCTGACGCTTCACCTGAAGAACTGCCCGTACGTGGCGTGCTTCGGGTTCACCGTGGAATACGGCGGCAAGGTCAGCGTCACAAAGTACAAGAGCAATAAGTTCGTCAACGAGGACGGCGAGCGTTTCGATATCTTTTCCAACGACACCGACGAGGGCGTCCTGTTCAGCGGGATGATCACCAATACGTACGATTTTCTGGACGACGACCTGTTTACGGTCACGTATACGGTGGCCTCCAACGTCAAGGCGGGCGACAAGCTCACCTTCAGGGCCGTTCCCACCTCGTTCCTCATCGCGACCGACGCTTCCGGCGCGGTGACGGAGGATTACAGCGGCGTGCTGAAAGAGGCGACGCTGACCGTTACAGTGAAATAATACTTAATTTTCAACATGGACAAGACTGAAGCCAAATACATCCGGCTGACCACTCAGCCCGTTTTCAAGCTGCTGTGCGCCCTGTCCGCCCCCGCCATCGTCGGCATGCTGATCACCGCGATCTACAACGCCGCGGATTCCTATTTCGTGTCCCGGATCAACGACAGCGCGGTGGGCTCCATCGGCGTGATCTTCTCCTTTATGGCGATCATCCAGGCCGTCGGCTTCATGTGCGGTCACGGCGCGGGCAACTTCATGTCCCGGGAGCTGGGCAAAAAGAATTATGAAGATTCCGGTAAAATCGCCGTGACGGGCGTGGTGATCGCCTTCTGCATCGGGGGCGTTCTCGCCGTCGGCGGGCTGTGCTTTCTCGATCCGCTGGCCATGTTCCTCGGCTCCACGGAAACGATCCTGCCCTACGCGCGGGACTACCTGCGCTTTATCCTGATCGCCGCGCCGTTCCAGACCGCCGCTTTGACGCTCAACAACGAGCTGCGCTTTCAGGGCAACGCCCGGCAGGGCATGATCGGTATCGGCTTCGGGGCGGTCCTCAACATGGGGCTTGATCCCCTCCTGATCTCCGTGGTGGGGCTGGGCGTTTCCGGCGCCGGTATCTCCACCATGGTCAGCCAGATCGTCAGCTTTTTCCTGCTGGTATTCTTTACGTTCCGCGGCGGCAATATGCCGCTGAAGCTGAACCGGTTTTCGCCCACCGGCCGTTTCCTGAAGGAGATCTTCCGGGGCGGCATCCCGTCCTTCGGCCGGCAGGTCATCGGCTCCGTCGCCACCATCCTGCTGAATTACGCCCTTAAGCCCTACGGCGATAACGCCATCGCCGCCATGGCGGTGGTCTCCAAGGTCAGCATGATCGTGCTGTCTGTCGTCATCGGTCTGGGGCAGGGCTTCCAGCCCCTGTGCGGCATGAACTACGGCGCGAAAAAATACGGCAGGGTGCTGAAGGCGTTTACCATCACCGTGCTGTCTTCCACCGTCGTGCTGGTGCTCGGCGCACTGGTCGGCTTTCTGTTTACGCGCCCCGTCATCTCCTTTTTCGCTTCGGAGGAGGAGACCGTTGTGATCGGCGTGAAGGCGCTGCGTCTGCAGATGCTGCCGGCGGTGTTCTCCGCCTTTTATCTCATCGGCAGCATGATGCTGCAGAACCTCGGCAAGTCGTTGCGCGCCACGGTGCTGGCGATCTCCCGGCAGGGGATCATGTTCATGCCGCTGATCCTCATTCTTCCGCGCTTTTTCGGGCTGACCGGCGCGCTGGTCGCCCAGCCCGTTTCCGATTTTCTTTCATTCCTGATCGGCGTACCGCTGGTGGTCTCACAGGTGAGGGAGCTGCGGGCGCTGCAAAAAGCGCAGGACGACTGCGCGTGACCGTCATACCGACAGAAAGGGTATTCCATGAAAAAACTGATTGCACTGATATCGGTATTCTTACTCCTGTTTTCCCTCATGGGGATGGCCGCCTGCTCCGGCGGGAAAGACGCAGATCCCGCCGCAGAATATCTCGGCGGCAAGGAGAGCTTTTCGCTGACGGCGGATAAGGAGACGGCCGCCCCCGGCGAGACCGTGACCGTTACGTTCCACGCGGAGAACTGCAAAAACGTGGCGTGCTTCGACGTGGTCCTGAAAACTCCAGACAACGTGACGCTTACCGGCTGCAAAGAAAAGGAGTCCGGCGATTTCATCACCTCCGCCCTGGAATCCGGCGAAGACGTCGTTTTCAGCGCCATCATCGCCACCACCGGTAATATCGATTCGATGGACATGATGACGGCAACGTTCACCGTGTCGGAAGACGCCGTTCCGGGCGACGCCGTCACGTTCAAGGCGGAATTCAGCTCGTATCTCGTGGGGACCGACGAAAGCGGCGACGAAACGGCCGACGCCACGTCGCTGGTCGCCGTCGTTCCCGTTACCGTAACCGTTTCTTAATCAGCAGAAAGGCAGGGCGAATCCTATGGCAATGAGCGAACAGTTCCAGATCGGGACGAAAAGCCATCTTCTGACGCTGAATATCCACCGGGGGCATTTTGCCACCTCCCACAGCCACAATAATTACTATATCGACGTCACGCCGCAGAAAACCGACCTCGGCCATGCCAAGGCCATCGCCAAGGCGCTGGCGGAAAACTACAACAGCAGCGTGCTGATCGATACCGTCCTGTGCCTGGACGGCATGGAGGTGGTGGGCACGTGTCTGGCGGACGAGCTGACCAACGCAGGGCTGTTCGGCGTCAATTCCAACAACCCCATCAGTATCATCACGCCGGAATACACCTCCGGCGGGCAGCTGTTTTTCCGCGACAATATTCTTCCCATGGTGGAGGGCAAAAACGTGCTGCTGCTGGCCATCTCCGTGGTGACGGGCGGTACGGCCCTTGCCGCGGTGGAGGCCGTCAACTATTTCGCGGGCTCCGTGGCGGGCATCGCCTCCATCTTTGCCACCTTCAGCGAGGTGGGAGGGATCCCCGTCTCCTCCGTCTTCAACCCAAACGATCTGCCGGGCTATGCCAGCAGCTCTCCTGTGGATTGTCCCATGTGCCGCCGCGGCGAGCATATCGACGCGCTGGTGAACAGTTACGGCTGCTCTAAATTCTGACAGGGGGAGCACGTATGAGTTTTCGTCTGCTTGCCGCGTTCGTCGCGCTGCTGACATGCTGCGTCACGCTGCTGGGGCCCGCCGCTTACCGGCTGCGCGCCTCCTGCGGGGGCGAGCCTTCGTTCATTCATGAGGGCGGCGGCGCGGACCCGTGGTACTGCCTGCACGACGGCGTGTACTATTATTGTTATTCCGTGGGCAACGGCGTGGCGGTGAAAGCCGCCGATACGCTGGAGGACGTCTATGACGCGGAAGGAAAAGTCGTTTACCGCGCCCCCTCCGGCACGAGGTATTCCGCCGACTGGTGGGCTCCCGAACTGCATTACATCGACGGTATGTGGTACATCTACGTGGCGGCGGACGACGGCGCCAACGAGAACCACCGCATGTACGTGCTGAAGTCGGAAACGCCCCAGGGCGACTTCACCTTCTGCGGGCAGATCGCCGATCCCACCGACCGCTGGGCCATCGACGGCACCGTGGTGACGGTCAAAGACGAGCTGTATTTCGTCTGGTCCGGCTGGGAAGGGGAGGACAACGGCTGCCAGAACCTCTATATCGCCCATATGTCCGACCCCGAGCACATCGACGGCGAACGGCGTCTGCTGTCCGTCCCGGAGAAGAAATGGGAGAGCAACGGCATGCCGATCAACGAGGGCCCCGCGGCGCTGTACCTGAACGGAAAGACGCATATCGTTTATTCCGCCTCCGGCAGCTGGACGGACGACTACTGCCTCGGCCTGCTGACCTATGTTTGCGGCGACCCGCTGGACCGCGCCAACTGGGCCAAGTGCCCCGTCAGCGTATTCCGAAAAGAGGATACCGCCTACGGCCCCGGCCACTGCAGCTTTGTCACGTCGAAGGACGGCAAAACGAATTATATCGTTTACCACGCCAACGCGGAAAGCGGCACCGGCTGGAACGGCCGCAGCGTGCGCATCCAGCAGTTCGGGACGTTCCTTGGGGTGCCGGTGTTCGGAAAACCGAAGACGTGATATTTCAGTTTTGAGACAGCTTGAGAAGATAGAAAGATGATAACGAAGGACGAATGGAAATCCTTTCGCGGATCGAAAGATACGCCGGATCAGATCATGCTCTCGATCAAGGGCGACCCCTCGGAGCGCATGACCGTCCGCTGGCGCGCCTGTACGGACGTGACGGCGGGCTTCGCGCTGTACCGTGCCGCCGGCAGCGGGGCACCGTGGCGGCGTGCGGAGGCGTTCGTCAATCCCTTTGAAACCGATCTGGACGTCAGCAATTTCTTCTTTGCGGATATGACCGGCCTGTCGCCCGATACCCGTTATGAATACACCGTGGGCGACGACGCCCGCCGCAGCGACGTATATTCCTTCAAAACCGCGAAAAAAAACTGCGACCGCTTTTCGTTCCTCTGCCTGTCCGATACGCAGACGGGCGGTCCCGAGCCCCCCGCCGACTATACTGATTTTAACCTGTTTCTGAAAAAAGTCCTGTCCGACCACCCCGAATGCGAGTTCATCCTCACCGCGGGCGACAACACCAACTGCGGGCAGACGGACGTGCAGTGGACCGGCCTGTTCGAGGGGCTGCGCGGCGTGGCGGAGCGTATTCCCGTGATGTTCTGCATGGGCAATCACGACGACATGGGCTTTGCCGATTACTTCACGTTTACCGGCAAGTACTATTCCGAGCACGCTTCCTATTTTACCAACATGCTGCTGGGTTCCTACCCCAAAAACGGCCCCGTCGGCTGGGAGATCGCCAACTACTCCTTTGATTACGGCAGCGCCCATTTCGCCGTCACCGGCACCAGCGGCTACGACGAGATGAACGCCTGGCTGCTGGCCGACGCCGCCCGCAGCGATCAACGCTGGCAATTCGCGGCGCACCATTTTCCGGTCTGCTTTGCCGGGCCGGAGATCGAGATCGAGGACACCTATCCCGCCATGCGGGACGGCCTCGAGCAATTTGATATCGTTTTCTCCGGGCATGAGCACAGCTTTGCCCGTTCCTATCCCCGCCGCCGCGACGGGCTGTACGACCGACCCTCGCAGGGAACCATTCACTACAACCTCGGCAGCGGCGGACGCAACCCGCCGGGCACCAAGGTGGTGCCAAAGGTGTGGAACGCCAAGACCTACGCCCACGAGGAAGACCTTGCCATGTATACCGTCGTGGACGTGCGCGGCGATACCTGCACGCTGACCGCCTACGTGGAGGACGGACGCGTCGCGGACCGCTGCGTGATCGACAAGGCGGCCGATACCGTCACCCCCATCGACCTCGCGCCTGTTTATAATCGCACCCGCCTGAAATTCAAGGGGTACGACCTGGGCGTCATCGCGGAAAAAACGCCCCCGAGGCAGATCGGCGGCGTCTGGTACGTCCCCGTGGGGCAGATCGTCTCCTTTATCGGCGGCGACGTGACCCGCGCACCGGGCCGGATCACCGTTTCCGTCTACGGCAAAACGGTTACCTTTACCGAAAACGGCGATATCGCCGTCACGGACGCGGGGGAACAAAAAATGATCTCTCCTTGCCGGCGGCTGGACGAGGGACAGCTTTACGCCCCCGTGGAAAATTTCTGCCGTCCGCTGCGGATGCACCACTTTTATTTCGCGCATAACAATTTTATCGAGATCCAGTCCGAAACGGAAGAAAAGCCCGTGCCGGTACAACCGTGAATATAGTATGTTATAATCTTTTATATAACTTTTTTCTACAGGGAGGAAAATGCAATGTATGAACTGAACAGATCCGACAAGCTGGCAAACGTCCACTCCGATATCCGCGGGCCGGTGTTCGTGGAGTCCAATAAAATGCGCGCCGCCGGTATCGACGTGCTGCGCCTGAACACGGGCAACCCCGCCACCTTCGATTTCAAGATGCCGGATTCCGTGCGCAACGCGCTGCTCAACAACGCGGATAAGGCCGTGGCGTACTGCGACCTGAAGGGTATGCCCGCCGCCCGCGAGGCGATCTGCAATTACCACAAGGGCAAGGGCATTCAGGGCGTCACGCCGGACGACGTGTTCATCGGAAACGGCGTCAGCGAGCTGGTCACCATGACGCTGACCGCGCTGCTGAACTACGGCGACGAGATCCTGGTCCCCACGCCGGACTATTCCCTGTGGACCAACTCCGTGTGGATCGCCGGCGCGAAGCCCGTCCACTATATCTGCGACGAAAGCAGCTGCTGGTATCCGGACCTGAACGACATCCGATCCAAGATCACGTCCAAAACGAAGGCCATCGTGCTCATCAATCCCAATAACCCCACCGGCGCGCTGTACCCGAAGGAGCTGCTGGAGCAGATCGTCGCCATCGCCCGCGAGCATCAGCTGGTGGTCCTTTCCGACGAGATCTACGACCGGCTCGTCATGGACGGGCTGGAGCACGTCTCCACCGCCACCCTGTGCCCGGACCTGCTTTGCATCACCTTCAACGGGCTTTCCAAGTCGCATATCATCTGCGGCTTCCGCTGCGGCTGGATGATCCTGTCCGGCGCGAAGGATAAGGCGTCCGACTTTATCGCGGGGCTGGTGCAGCTGGCCGCCATGCGTCTGTGCGCCAACGCGCTGATGCAGCTGGTCATCCCGGCGGCACTGGACGACCCGGAGAGCACCCGCGCCATGATCGTGCCCGGCGGCCGTCTTTACGAACAGCGGGAGGCCTGCTGCCGTGAGCTGGATAAGATCGAGGGCATTACCTACGTCAAGAATTCCGCCGCGTTCTACATCTTCCCCAAGCTGGACGTCAAGCGGTTCAATATTACGGACGACCAGCAGTTCGCCATGGATTACCTCCACGCCAAGCACGTGATGATCATTCCCGGCCGCGGCTTCAGCTGGGATGCGCCGGACCACTTCCGCATCGTCATGCTGCCGGAGGCGGAACAGATCGCCAAGGCCATGCGCGACCTGGGCGACTTCCTGAAGGATTATCGTCAGGGGTAATATGATATGGATAAGATCATTATAAATGACCTTCGCATCTTTGCCTACCACGGCGTCAACGTGGAGGAAAAGATCCACGGTCAGAATTACGACATCGATATCACCGCGGAGGTCGATCTTTCCGCCGCCTGCCGTTCGGACGATCTGGACGATACCGTCAGCTATTCCAGGATCATCAAAAGGGCAAGTTATGCCTTTACCGCGGAAAAGTATGATCTGATCGAAAAAGCGGCGCAGGAGATCGCGGACACCCTGTTGTCGGACTTTGAAAAGATCAAGGCGGTGGAAGTCACGGTTAGAAAGCCGGACGCGCCCATCCGGGCGGATTTCGGATACGTGGCCGTTTTTATCAGGAGAGAACGCCATGCGTGAGAAAGCGTATATCGCGCTTGGCTCCAATATGGGCGACGCGGCGGTCAACCTCAACGGGGCGGTCGCCGCGCTCAATTTGGTGCCGGGCGTTACGGTGACGAAGGTCTCCGGCTTCTATCTTACAAAACCGTGGGGGTATGCCGACCAGCCGGATTTCACCAACGCCTGCTGCGAGGTGGAAACGTCTTTGTCCCCGGAGGCGCTGCTGGGCGTGTGCCTCGGTATCGAAGCCGGCATGGGCCGGGTGCGCGTTATCAAAAACGGGCCGCGCGTCATCGATCTGGACCTGCTGCTTTACGGCGAAGAGCAGAGATGCACGGAAGAGCTGACGCTGCCGCACCCGCGCATGTGGGAACGGGAGTTCGTGCTGCGGCCTCTGCTGGACCTTGCCGACAACGGCCGGATCGGCACGCACGACGTGGCAGCCGCGCTGGCGGATCTTCCGGCGAAAAATTGCTGAAAAAGAAACAATACTTTAACGCCCCCGGAGTGCGGAATTCAACACGCGGATATCGCCTTGTTGTGAAGCGCCCGGGGGCGTTGTTGAAATCAAAAATAAATGTCAAAAAAAGGGTTGACAACCGCATATCCTTGTGTTAATATATGCGAGCGCCTGCAAGAGGGGAGCGACGAAAATCCTTCCCGGAAGGCAGACGAAGGGAGTTGAAAATCGATTGCCGTGTAAAAACGGCAGCGAAAAAACTTCCGAAAAAAGTCAAAAAAGTTCTTGACAACGGTGTTTGGCTGTGGTAATATAGTCAGGCGCTCGTGAAAAGAGCGACAAGCGACGGACCTTGAAAATTAAACAACGACAAAAGAAAAGAACCCTTGAAGATTTCTTTGAGCAAATGAAAATTTGCGACAGTAAATTCGGGATAGAGATATCCAGAGTTTAGAACGTCAGAAGACGTAAAGAGCTAAG
>JAFRRP010000044.1 GCA_017428085.1 Clostridia bacterium
CATTTTGAAACTGTTCCTTCTGTTGCTCCGTCAAAGTTTCCTCCAGCGCGTTATCGCTGCGCAACATGGCGGACAGCACGCGCTCCGCCTCGGAGCCTTTTTTGATCTCCGCGTCGTTGACGATCAGGTTATCAAACCACAGGTCTTCCAGTACAGACATTATTTATCACCGCCCCTTCCGCATGCCGTTTCTCTGCCGTAACTCTCGATGCCGAACCGCAGCCCGAGACTGAATCCGTCTGTGAAGGCCTCCACTTGCATCGTCGCGTTCATCTCGTCATAGGCGGCTTTGAAGGATTCATACGCGCCCTTGCAGTTCTCCGGCAACAGCCGCGTCAGGTCCTCGTCGCTGGATAACAAAAGATCCTGAAGAACCGCCAGGCGGCTTTCAGGATCAACGATTCGTTCATGCGGACGGATGTGCCCGTAAAACAGTTTTTCTATGGTGGTCATTGTATCACGTTCCTTTCAGCGCAATACATTACCACGACGCTTTTCAGAAGTCAATCACAATCCTGCTGCATTTTTCATTGAAAAAACGAAATAAATCTGTTATACTATAACAAAAGTCTTATTTCACTGTTTCGAGGAGGATTGACTCATGCACCAACTGCTGATCGTGGAAGATTCAAAAGAGATATCCGAACCGCTTTTGCAGATTTTGAAAGAAGAGGGCTTTTCCGTGACGCTGGCGGAATCGCAGCGGGCGGCGGCAAAGGCGCTGGAGTCGGAGGATGCGGCGTTCGATCTGGCACTGGTGGACCTGTCCCTGCCGGACGGACACGGCTTTTCCGTTTTCCACGTAGCGCAGGAGCACGACGTGCCGGTGATCTTCCTTACCGCCAACGACGATGAATACATGATCTCCGGCGGGCTGGATATGGGGGCCGTCGATTACGTCACCAAGCCGTACCGCAAACGGGAGCTGATCTCGCGCATCAACCGGGTCCTGAAAGACCGCGGCAAGCTCAGCGCGGAGCTGACCTTCGGAGACCTGCGCGTGGATACGGCGAAGGGCAACGTCTATAAAAACGGAGAAGAACTGTATCTGTCGCGGCTGGAATACCGCTTGCTGCTGCTGTTCATGAACAACCCCGGAAAGCTTTTCACGCGGGACGCGCTGCTGGATGAGATCTGGGACGTGACCGGCGAATATATCAGCGACAATACCCTCACCGTACACATTAAGCGGCTGCGGGAGAAGCTTGGCGACGACGCGCAGGATCCGCAGCTGATAAAGACCGTTCGCGGTATGGGTTATAAACTGGGCGAATAACGGAGGAAGCTGTATGAAGCTGTTGAGAAACCCGGAGGTTCGCTTCACGCTGCTCGCGGAAATCCTTGCGGGCGCGGCCTGGCTCGGCGTGTTGACGCTGTTGATAAAAAAGAGCGGTCCGCTGTGGGGGATTCTGCTGGCGTCCGTCGCCGCGATGGTATTGTTTATCGCGATCTATCTGATCATTGCGTCCCTCCACGCCAAAAAGGTGCGCGCTTTCACACTGAAGGCGGAGCGCAGCCTCCACGGCGGGCGGGAGATGCAGTTCGACGAATTCAAAGAGGGCGATTTCGCCGTGCTGCAGAACGTGATCCAGGGCATGGCGTTGGCGCACTACCGGCAGGAGGAGCAGCTGGAGACGGAAAAGGGGCTGTTGAAGCAATCGCTGTCCGACATCTCTCACCAGATCAAAACGCCGCTGGCTTCGATCACGCTGACGGGGGAACAGCTGCTGGCCGACGAAGTGTCGCCCGCCTACCGCAAGCGCGGCGTCCGAAAAATACTGGAGATGACGAAACACGTGGACGATCTGGTCAAAACGCTGCTGAAGATCTCCCGCATGGACGCGGACGTGGTCGCCTATCGGTCAGACGAATTCTCCGCCGGCGAGCTGCTGGAAGGCGTTTGCGAGCCTTTGGAGATCTCCATGGAGCTGCGGGAGATCGCGCTGGAACGTACCGGTGATCTCGACGCGGCGCTGCACAGCGACCGGCTGTGGCTGACGCAGGCGCTGCTGAACATCGTGAAAAACTGCATGGAGAAAACGCCGCCCGGCGGAAAGATCTCCATCGACGTGGCCGACAACGCCGTGGCGACGCAGTTCGTGATCCGGGATACCGGCCCCGGCATTTCGCCGGAGGACCTGCCCCACATCTTCAAGCGGTTCTACAGCGGCAAGAACGCGGACGAGAACAGCGTGGGCATCGGCTTGGCCTTTTCCCAAATGGTGATTCACAACCTCGGGGGCACCGTCAAGGCAGCCAACCACCCCGACGGCGGCGCGATGTTCACCGTGCGTCTGATCAAGATGAACGTATGATGAAACCCGGCGGGGATTTTTCCCTGCCGTTTTTTTGCAAAGTGACGAAAACGTCACCGAAAAGTCACCGGTTTTTCACTCTGATGCCGTATTCTGTTTTCAGGAGAGGTGATAGAAATGAAAAAAAGAGCTGTTACGGTTATTGTGGGCGTATTCCTTTCTGTACTGGTCATCGGAGGGATCCTGTTCGGGAGCGCTGTGTATGATATCCGTCATCACCATTTTGACGGCAATGATTACAGCAGCGTGAGCTGGAAGCTGGACGGCGACGTGGCGACAGTCACCGGAAACGGCGAGATGATTCCCTTTTATAAAGTTTGGAATTTCTACGTCTGGGAACGGGAACAGGTCAACCCGTTCTATTCGCTGGCGGAACACCTCTATAAAGAGTTTCCCGTCAGGAAGATCGTCATCGGGAAAGGGATCACCGGACTCGAAGAGTATTACAATCCTCTTTCTCATTGCACGAACCTGACGGAGATCGTCGTCGAAGAAGGAAACCCATATCTCACCGTTGTGGACAACGTACTGTTTAACAAAGACAAAACCGTATTGCTGGCCTATCCGAAAGGAAGCAAGGCGACGTCCTATTCCGTGCCGCATGGAGTTACGGAAATCGGGAGCGACGCTTTTTCCGAAACGACAGAGCTTCAATCGGTATCGCTGCCGGAGAGCATTACAAAAATCGGCTATTTTGCCTTCGCAGGCTGTGACGGTCTGCGGGAGGTCGGACTCCCCGAAGGGCTGACCACCATCGGAACCTCCGCGTTTCTCGGCTGCCGGACACTGGAAGAGATCGTACTGCCGGACAGTCTCTCGTCCCTCGAAAACTGCGCGTTTTCCGGCTGCCAAAAGCTGACAAGCGTATTCATCCCCGCGGGATTGACGAAGATAGAGGAATCCACCTTTGCAGACTGTCCCTCTTTGATTGAGTTCAAGACGGCAACGGACAGCGAATCGTTCTGCGCGATGGACGGGATCCTGTTCAATAAAGACAGGACGGTTCTTGTCCGTTTCCCCGAGGGCATGCCGGGGAACATCTACCATGTACCGGAGGGCGTTAAGGAAATCGCGGACAGCGCGTTTGAAGGCTGCCGGAATCTTCCCTACGTTTTTCTGCCGGAGACGCTGCTGCGGATCGGCGACGGCGCGTTTTTGAACTGTGAGTCACTGCGCGGCGTGACCATCCCGGACAGCGTGCAGCGTATTGAAACCGCCGCGTTTGAGGATTGCAGGATGCTGACGGAAGCGATCATCGGAAAAGGCGTGACCTATATCGGTACAGAGGCGTTTTATAACAACCCGAAATTAAAAACCGTTACGCTTTCCGCCAACGTCAAAGAGATCGGCTCAAACGCCTTCGGTTTTTGCAATGGCGCGATCGGTTACGGTTCGCCTCTGCCAGGCTTCACGCTCCGCTGTGAAGAAAATACCGCTGCGCAGGCATACGCGGAGAAAAACGACGTTCCGTTTGAAATCCTGTCTGATGAATCGTAAAAACATATCAGGAGGCGTATTGCCATGAAGAAAAACAGAAAAATCGTGATTTGTATCGTGATTGCGCTGATTGCCGTTTGCGCGGGAATCGTATTATTTCCCGTGCTGTCGGTACATACCGATGAGAAAGCGAACAGGCTGATATGGGATGTTGAAGAGAGCTGGAATGACGAGGGAAGATCGTTTTTTAAGATCACATTTCGATGCGTGGATCCAAGAAGAAAGGTCACAAAAGTCGTGGAAAGCTATGACGATAATGGCAACGTTGACCTGCAGGTCACCACGCGCGGCCTTCCGCTGTTGGCTTCCGCCGATCCCGAAAGACAGTACTCTGTTGAAGTAGCCGACAGCGACAATACGGTAATCAAAAAGATCACGCTGCAAACGGATATCGTATTGTGGGAAGACGGCGTGACGGTCGATCGGACGACCGCGATTCTGTTTGACGAGGTGAAGCGGGAAACGGATCGTTTCTCCAAATTACAATTCATTATGGAATGCTCCGGCGCCGCATACTGGGGAGGCGTCGGTTTTAGGGAACAAAGCAATGAGCTGGGCGTTACCGTAAACCTGGATGGCGTCAAAGACAAAGATATGGACATACCGGAGGAGATGAAGAAGTATTCCTGCGTCATGATCGCGCTGATCGACGAACTGGAAGAGGTCAATTGGGAGTATTCTTTCAACGGAAAAACAGACGTACTCCGTTTTGAAGCGTCGGACGCCGCCGCCATGCTGGGGCCGGAAAACGGCGAAACCGATATCAAAGAATACGGCAAAACAGCCGCCGGTTTACAGCGGTTGATGGATCAGATCGATTTTGAGTCGGGCGTGTTTATCGGCTGAGACATATCCGGTGAGCGCAACCAATCACAGAAGAACGATGATGGATGAAGGAGGAACACAGCCATGAAGAAAAAAATGATCGTTATGATCTGCGTGATCGCGTTTGCCGTTATCTGCGCCGGTATCATATTCTTTCCCGTGCTGCGGACAGAAAAAGTCGAAGAGGCAGGCAGGCTGCATTATTCCGTTTCTTTTACAGAAGATAGAAAAACCGGGCAGTATTCCGATTTTTACATCGTGTTATACTCCACGTTCGGCAGAAAAAAGATCTCAAACGCATCATACACCGTCGACCCCGACGGGACGGTCAGTCTAAGCGTCACGGAACGCGGTATTCCGCTGTTCTTTCCGAAGTCAGACAACGGGGATCACCTTCACATTCCGGGCCTTCCCGATGATCAGGCAACGGACGCCGGTCCCGGTATCCGGAGGATCGTTCTGAACACCGGGAAAGAGGACGTCGTCGTATGGGAAGACGGCGTGAACATCCATGGATGGACTGACCAGCTTTTCAAAGAGATGTCAAGGAAAAACGCTGCCCCGGCGAGCGTTGCGGAGACCGTTCTTGTGATGCTGAGCGCCGACAGTATTACATCTAATGATTCGCAGGAGAGGCTGTCGTTTGCGTTGACATTCTCCACGGACGGCCGCGAGATCACGGTGGATTATACCCGGGATATTATCGCGTTCGATACGGAAAAGGATGTGCTGTGGTCTTTGAAAATGGATTCCTGTTTTCTGCTTGCGTTGTTCGACGAACTGGAGAGTGTAAACTGGCATTATTCCTTCGAGGGGAAAAGCGCCGAGCTCAGCTTCAGCGCGGCGGAGGCCACACAGGCGCTTGGGAAGGATATCAAATCCTACGGAAAGACAGTCGTCGGTCTGCAGGAGCTGACGAACATCCGTCAATCCATCCCCGAAATAGAGTTTGATTGACAAATGCCGGGATAGTGATAAAACAGAGAGGCAGTGAAATGGAAAAGAAAAGGGTTATTATCATCATGGTGGTATTTATCGCTGTTGCGGCGGCCATAACAGGCGGATATCTGTACGCCCGTCAGTATATACCCGAAATTGCGTTCGATGGATTTGCAGATTTGGATACCGCTTCCTGGACGATGGATCACGACGGCGCGGTCGTGATCAACGGCTCCGGCGAATTGCCCGAGCTCTACCGTAATTACAGTCTATACGACACCGTATATCGGGAAAAGTTGGATCTGATAGAAAGGTGGGCGTACAGGATCAACCCCGGATTTCACGCCAAGCGTATCACGATCGGCAAGGATGTACGTGACTTCAACGAAGAGAGGAAGTTTTATTACGGCGAGTATTTCTGGATGTGTGACGACGTCACCGAAATCGAGGTCGTGGACGAAAACCCGTTTTTTTCAAGTGAAGACGGTGTGCTTTTCAACAAGGATAAAACAATACTGCTGCGCTATCCACCGAAAAAACCGGACAGCTCCTACACCGTGCCGGAAAGCGTCACGGAGATCAACGCATACGCTTTTTCCGATTGTCATGATTTGAAAGAACTCTTTTTAACCTGTTGTGGATCTTTACCGGCGTAAAGCTTATGTGACGAAAACGTCACCGAAAAGTCACGAAAATGTCACTTTGAATGCCTAAGATAAAGAAGACGCGGGAGAAAATGATTTCCCGCAGAACAAGAAAGCGGCTGCGCCGCATCGCGGCGAACGCTTTCGTATACGCCATCGTCGTGCCCGAAGGGCAGATCGGCGGGCGTTATAATCATTTTTGTTTGATAGGAAACCAAGAAGTTTCCTATTAAATTAAAAAACAGAAAGGATGTTTCGGTATGAAAAATCACATCAAAAAAATTGCGGCATTGTTGTTCTCTTTTTGTATTCTGTGCGGTACGCTCCCGGCGGTGAGTGCGGCAACACAGATCGCGGAAAAAGGTGTTTTCGCCGGTAATCTCACTTACACCATCAACGATTACGGAACGTTAACCATCTCCGGCAGCGGAGCCATACCGGATTACGATCCCGACGCGGAGCCTTTCCCATGGCGCACGACAACGAAATCCATCACGAAGATAAGAATCGAAAACGGAATAACCGAAATCGGCAACCACGCATTCTCCGGTTGTACCGAAGTATCAGAAGTAGAGATCCTTGACAGTGTGAAAAGGATCGGCGACTACGCCTTTAAAGACTGCACGTCGCTTGACACCGTTGAAATCTATTCAAAGGATTGCGAAATCGGGGCAGATCCGTTCCCTTCCGGGGTAAGACTCTATTGCTATAAAGACTCTACGACTGAAACCTATGCAAAGAGCAAATGGGGAATCACCTTTACCAACTTCGGGGTGGTAACTGATCACCCGGACGCCGAGTGTGTGTATTGCGGAAAGGTACATGATAAAAACTTTCCGGGCGATCTGGTTAGATTATTTCACAGGTTCTTCTATTTTCTGAAAATCATGTTCGGATGAACGCTGAACGATCTTAAACGTGGGGAATCGAGGAAATCGAATGGCAATGCTTTTTGATGAAAACAAAAACCAAAGGAGTGTTTACAGTGAGACACGTTAAACCGGGCAGAGGCCCCTCGATGATGGGCGGTATTTCCAGCCTGATCGGAGCGGTTGTGTTTCTCCTTGTCGGATTGGAAAATCTGCGGTCCGGGTTTATGGGATTCAACGCATTCGCGATTATCCCTTTCCTGTTCAGCGCCGGCGCTTTATGTATGGCGGTTTACAACTTCAAGAACAGCGTGAGCAAAAACCGGTATTCCGAGTTTGATGTGACCGATCCTTCGGAGGAGCCGGACCCGCTGAACGAGCGCATTCCGTGGACGAAGCAAAACGTCCAAAGCGGATACTGTCCCTACTGCGGCAAGCCGCTGGAAGCGGCGGCGGGCAAAGGATTTGTGTATTGCCCCTATTGCGGAAAAAAGCTGTAAAAAACAATGATATAATGCAACAATGATAAAGGAGGCATTCTTATGAAAACGCGAACAAAACAACTGTTATCCCTGCTGCTGGCGCTGGCGACGCTGCTGACTGCCATACCCACCGTATTCGCGGCGCAGACGGAAGAAGCGTTGGAACGGCAATATGAAAACGGCTACGAGTTTTCCGTTTTGCAGACGGACGACGGCCCTGTGCTGACCGAAGTGTATTACGTAGGTCGGGAAAACGAGGATAACGGCGTCGCGTTCCTGCCGGAGACGCTGTGCGGACTGCCCGTCACGCCGGACGTGATCGACGGCATGACCTTCCGGTACGGATATGACTGGAAAGCGGTAAAGGTCAGCGCCAACAACCCCTGGTTCAAAACCGTCAACGGCGCGCTGTATTCCAAGGACGGCAAGATCCTGATCCATATGCCAAACCCCTACGGCGACCCCATCCTCACCGTGCCGGACGGCGTGGAGGTCATCGGCGAGGCGGCGCTCTGGAATACGGGCTGCGCGATCCTGCCCGATTCCGTTACCGAGATCAAGGATGAATACGGAAGGCTCTCTTATCTCGTGATCGCCGCCAACACCGGTACCCCGGCGGAGGCCATCGCACGGGAACACGGCTGCAAGTTCGTACCGCTGAACGCGGATCACTGCCACGTCTATTTCTACGGAACGGTAACACAGCAGGCCACCTGCGCCAACAGCGGAACGGTCGAGCTGGTCTGCCCCTGCGGCGCTGTCCTGCCGACGGATATCCCCCAGCGCGACCATCGCTTCTACGGCTCCTACGACTTTGAAACCGAATCCTGGGAGTATCGCTGCGAATACTGCGGCAGGACCTTTGAGGAAATATTCAGCGAATATATCGAGCCGGACGATCCCGACGCCCCGTCCCGTTCGGAATGCACCTGCGTGTGCCACCGGATCGGCAACACCACGCCGGGCGGTTCAACGGCCGGGACTGCAGTGAGCATTCTGCGCGATTTCCTGTATCGTCTTCGTATCGTGTTCTGGCGGATCGCGGGCACGCACCAGTACTGCGAGTGTGGCGAGAGACACTATTGATCGTAAACTTTCTCAAGAGAAAAGCATCAATGAGAGGAGCATTTTGAGATGAAAAGGCACAATCGTTTTTTATCTGTCTTTCTTACGGCAGCCATGCTGCTCACGGCGCTGGTCCTGCCCGGTTCCGCCGCGGTTACCTATCCCGAAAGCGAACACAACTACAAAAACAACGCCCATGAAACGTGGGAATACGTCCATCCCGGCCAGCCGGAACAGCTGTTTGTGACCTTCAGCGAAAACACCGCCTTTGCGCCGTCATGGTATGGTCTTGGCTATCTGGACGAGGCGGAGATCACCGAAGAAACGCTGCAGAGATTCGCCGAAAACGGATATCTCTTCCCTGATGACGACGACAGACTGTACATCTACGACTGCAATGGCGCGCTCTACGGCAGCTATACCGGATGGGAGCTTTCCGGCGTGACGCTGCTGCTGCCCGGCGACCGCTTTACGCTGGAGCTGATCACAGACGGCTCCATGACCGAATACGGATTTTCCATCGACAATATCTCTCCCGAGCTGCCGGAGGGCCTTGCGCTTGTCAATTACCATTTTGACGACGCCGCTTATCCGCTCACCGTTCCCGCGGGTGAGACCGTCGAGCTGAACGCCGCGTTTATGCTGCGCCAAAACGGCGACAAAATGCTGATCGGCTGGCAGACGGAGGACGGACGCGCCTGGACCTATAACGCCGACCGGTGGTCCTCCTACGGAACACAAACCGATCTGGTCGCCGAACCCGGCTTGGTCTATGACCTTTACCCGGTATACTGCAAGATCGGAATGCGGGCGGAAGAGGTATATTCCTTTACCAACGACTGGGACGTTTTTGACGACGGTTACTATTACACCAACAGCGATTATTTCCGCAACATCGCCAACTGGCTGGCAGCCTACGGCGTAACGCCCTTTATGCCCGTTGCAGCGGTGGGGCTCACTTACCTGACCGTTTACTGGCCCACCTACAGCTTCCGCGGCTCCTGCTGCGGCTTCCCGGTGACGGAGCTGCTGCAGCACTACGGCAAGATCGACCTGCTCTCCGCGCAGGGCGCTGCCAGCGTTTCGGAGCTGGAGCCTACCGAGGAACTGACCAGCATCATCAACGTTTACAATAATAACTGCGTCGCCTGTCATCTGGTGAACAACATGGGGATCGACCCCGGCACCGAGGAATACTCCGCCCAACTGAAAAAACTGTATGAAACGCTGGAGCAGGGCACGCCCGTGTATTTTGAATTCTATCCCGACAGCCAGCACCCCATGAAGACCGTCGCCACGCTGGACGCGGAAAGCGCCGCTGACTTTTTATCAAACATCTGCGTCCACGGCATCCTGCTCACCGGCGCTTACACCGCCTCTGACGGCTCGCATGTGCTGATCGCCTGCGACTGCAATTACACCAATTACGTGGAAGGCGGCTGCAATGTCGTGACGATCAACGAGGACTTTACCGAGATCCGTTACGGCGGCGCGCTGAACGGTTTTTCCTGGAACGACGACGTGAGCCAGTTCGATTCCTTCAAACTGACGGGCGTTTCCAACCCCTTCTCATGGCACATCGCGTTCTTCCGCCACTTTTTCGATGCGTTCCGGCAGATTCTCTCGCTGTTCAGAAAGAGCATGACCGCTCGCCGGACGTTCTGAACGAATCCCGCTTTTTTAAACCAAGAACCAAACGATAGTCGCCGCCGTGTTCTCCCCTGGGACGCGGCGGCTTTGTTTTCTTTTTAATGACAGAAACGTCACCGGAATGTCACCGGATTTTCACTTTGCGTCGGTAGAATAAGGATGAAATCAAACATGAGAGGAGTCAATCATATGAAACGATTTCAAACCGCCGTCAGCTTTTTGCTGATCCTGATGCTTTTGCAGTGCTTCCCCCCGCTTTATGGGTACGCGGCAGACGACGGGGAGCACATCCTGCGGCGTGTAAGTGAGGGGACGTCAACGTTTCTCGTTGATGAAAACGGCAAACGGGTATCCCCGGTTGCCTATCCGTATCAAAAAAGCGATAGCTGCCGCGGAGAACTGCCGTCCTCCTTCGACGGACGCAGCATGGGCTACGTCACATACGTGAAAAATCAGAATCCGGCAGGGGTGTGCTGGGCGTTCGCGTCCACCGCGGCGCTGGAAGCAAACGTCGTGAAAAATGGCATTCTGCCGATTCAGGACGCGGATTTTTCCGAAGCGCATCTTGCAAACTTCGCCGAACGCACCAGAACGACGAACGAGAATGACCGCACCTTCGGCAGAGGGAAGGACGCGGACTCTGCCGAAATCTGGTACAGCGGCGGCAGCGCTGACCAGGCGGGGAATTATTTCGCCCGCAGCGGCGCGGCCCCGGAAGCAAAATATCCGTTCGTTGATTCCTGCGTAAAAGAAGCGGTTTTCGGCGACGACGCGCGATACGACGGCATTGTGGCGCTTCGCGGTACGCATGAACTGGACGCGTTCACGACTGCCGAAGGCGATAACGAGACGCTGCGCGACGAAATCAAAAGCGGCATTTTGCAATATGGCGCCGCTACGGTTTCCTATTATAACGATCAGAAACGTTATTACGTAAACAACAGCGCGGATACGGTCGCCTACTATTCGGGGATCTCCCATAAAACCAATCATATGGTAACGGTGATCGGCTGGGACGACGGCTTTTCCCGTGAACTGTTTTCTCCGGAGAATCAGCCTCCGCAAAACGGCGCGTGGCTGTGCAAAAACAGCTGGGGAGAAAGCGCTTTTTCAGAGATGAACGGGTATTTCTGGATGTCCTATTATGAGCCGACCGCCTGTAATTTCACGGCGTTTGAAGCGATGCCCTGCGATTTTTACGACAATGTTTATCAGTATGACGTGGGTTTGGTTGCGTCAAGCTATTATACGGATGCGTCCAACGGCGGCGAACAGCCCGTCGCTGCCAACATCTTCCGGGCGGACGGCAGCGAAAAGATTTGCTTCGCCGGGTTCTATACCACCTGTGCCATTTCCACAGTCAAGGTATGGATCTATACCGGACTGACAGATCTTTCGGATCCCACAAGCGGCTCGCTTGCAGGCTGCGCCGGCGGGGAATATCGATATCCCGGTTACCATACGCTGCAGCTGAACGATATCCCGATCAGGGAAGGAGAATACTTTTCCATTTGCGCACTGGAATACAACAACGGTACCGTGATCAAAAGCAGCTCGTCGGAGGAAGACGACGCTCCTTATGCAAACATGAGCTTCAAATACAATAGGTTCACAGAGAAATGGGAAGCGAATACCGACAAAAGCAACTACTGCCTGAAGGTGTTTTCGGTCGCCGAACCCAACTGCGACCATACGCTCAAACCGGCAGTCCCGTTCCCCGCCTTTTGCTATCAGAAGGGATATACGATGACCGAATGCAGCATATGCGGAAAGCAGTGGTTCTCGGATTACACTCCCTATGCCGATCATGAGCCGAATTACGCTGATTATACCATATATAAGGAACCCACCTGTTCCGAAACGGGACTCGCAAACATCACGTGCCAAAACTGCGGGCTGCTGCTGTTCCGACTTCGCTTACCTGAAGTTCCCCACTCTTATGACGAAGGCGTGCTGGACGCGGGCGAAACCTGTCTCACCGGCGGTTCGTTGACAAAAAGCTGCGTTTACGGCTGCGGTACGACAATACAGGAGACGCTTGCCCCGCAGGCAGCGCACCTGAATATAGAAACGCGCGGACAAACACCAGCCACCTGCACTGCAGAGGGCTATTCGGGTGATACGATTTGTACAGTTTGCGGCACGTTGACAGAACAGGGACACAGCACAGGATTGAAAAACCATGATTACCGCTTGACAGAAACCGTTGCTGCGACCTGCACCGAAGGCGGATATAAGCTCCTGACCTGCGAAGTCTGTGGCGCGACCAAACGAACTAACGAAACTGCCGCCTCAGGACACGCTTTCGGTTGGATCGTAGACCTGGAACCCACCTGCGC
Source organism: Clostridia bacterium (assembly GCA_017428085.1). Lineage (GTDB taxonomy): Bacteria > Bacillota > Clostridia > Oscillospirales > Acutalibacteraceae > RUG806. The sequence goes on from JAFRRP010000044.1 coordinate 12,626, forward strand.
CGACAACGGCGTCAAGCATGAGGAGTGCAACGTCTGCCACGTAAAGAGAAACGAGAACACGCCTGTCGATCCCACCGGGAACCACAGCTACACCGCCGAAACGGTGAAGGCCGACGCGCTGAAACAGGCCTCCACCTGCTCCGCCCCCGCCGAGTACTATTATTCCTGCGCGACCTGCGGCGCCGTTGAGTTCAACGACGAGCACACGTTCACCTCCGGCAGCGCAATCGCGCACAGCTGGCAGTGGGTCGAGGATACCGCCCCCACGTGCGTGGATCCGGGCGTCCAGCACGAGGAATGCAGCGTCTGCCACGAAAAGAGGAACGAAAACACGGCGATCGAAGCCACCGGGAACCACAGCTACACCGCACAGACCGTAAAGGCTGACGCGCTGAAACAGGCTGCTTCCTGCTCCGCCCCCGCCGAGTACTATTATTCCTGCGCGACCTGCGGAGCCGTTGAGCACAACGACGCGCATATCTTCACCTCCGGCAACGCGCTCGCGCATGACTGGCAGTGGATCGAGGATACCGCGCCTACCTGCGGCGCACCCGGCGTCAAGCATGAGGAATGCACCGTCTGTCACGAAAAGAGGAACGAAAACACGACGGTCGATCCTACCGGCAACCACAGCTACACCGCCCAGATCGTAAAGGCCGACGCGCTGAAACAGACCGCCACCTGCTCCACACCTGCCGTATATTATTACTCCTGCGCGACCTGCGGAGCTGTTGAGCATAACGACTCGCATATCTTCACCTCCGGAAGTGCGTTCGAGCATGACTGGCAGTGGGTCGAGGATTCCGCCCCCACCTGCGTGGACCCGGGCGTCAAGCACGAGGAATGCAGCGTCTGCCACGAAAAGAGAAATGAGAACACGTCTGTCGATCCCACCGGAAATCATAATTACACCGCCGAAACGGTGAAGGTCGACGCGCTGAAGAAGGCCGCCTCCTGCTCCGGACCCGCCGAGTACTATTACTCCTGCGCGACCTGCGGTGCCGTTGAGCACAACGATGCGCATATCTTCACCTCCGGCAACGCGCTCGCGCATGACTGGCAGTGGATCGAGGATACCGCTCCCACCTGCGGCGAATCCGGCACCAAGCATGAGGAGTGCAGCGTCTGCCACGAAAAGCGGAACGAAAACACGACGGTTGATCCTACCGGCAACCACAGCTACACCGCCCAGATCGTAAAGGCCGACGCGCTGAAAAAGGCCGCCACCTGCACCAGCCCCGCCGCGTACTATTATTCCTGCGCGACCTGCGGAGCCGTTGAATTCAACAACGCACACACGTTTACCTCCGGCAGCGCCCTTGCGCACGACTGGCAGTGGGTCGAGGATACCGCCCCCACCTGCGTGGACCCGGGCGTCAAGCACGAGGAATGCAGCGTCTGCCACGAAAAGAGAAATGAAAACACGGCGATCGATCCTACCGGCGTTCATCAGTGGGTATGGATGGAAGACGTTGCGCCGGACTGCGGACATTCGGGTGTAAAACACGAAGAATGCAGCGTCTGCCATGAAAAGAGAAACGAGAATACGACGGTAGCGCCCACCGGTAATCACAGTTGGGACGGCGGCGGCGTCACACAGAGCCCGAGCTGCACAGCCGAAGGTACGAAAGTATTTACATGCAACGTTTGCGGCGAGACACGCATAGAAAAGATCGCAAAAACCAGTCACACAGACGGCAACGGCGACGGTGTCTGTGACAATTGCGGCGCTTCAATGACCAATGAGAACGCGTGCGAATACTGCGGCCAAGTTCACACAGGCTTCCTCGGTAAGATCGTTCAGTTCTTCCACAGTTTAATTCTTTTCTTCAATAAACTATTCAAATAACAATCAGGCTTAGACCGTGACTGTCGGGAAATCCGGCGGCGGTCCCCCTGAAAATGAAGCTGCTGCGGTCATTCCGGTTTCCCGGAACCGCAGCGCTTTTTTGATTATCCTTATGTGACATTTTCGTCACTGAAAAGTCACCCGTTTTTCACTTTGGAGAGGTAATATATGATTGAAACAAAAGATAAGGAGGCGTTTTTTATGAAGACAAGATCCAAAAAGTATATCTCGTTTTTATTGATTGCCGTTCTCGCCGTTACGGCGCTGCTTCCGCTGCGCTCATTCGCGGCAGATCTGCCCTGCGAAGAGTGGGAGGGGAATTTTGAAGCTATCAACCCGATCGGCGATGTGCCGTGGGCAAAGGTCCGTTTGACTGCCAACGGAGCGGAATTCACGGACTGGTATTTGCCCACGGAATATGAGGTCGTGTGCAAAGACGGAAGCAGATGGATCGTTTCGGCGGAAACCTGGGAGAAGAAGATTATTGACGGATATAATCCCCGGATCTGCTGCGACTTTGAAGCGGAGATCAACGGTGAATCCATCACGTTTTTCGCCGGGCTGATGTTTATGGAGTCCGCGCAATCCTGCCGGTTCGACGTAGGACACACGGGAATGGCAACCGCAGAAGATGGACGCACGATGAACTTTGAGCATTCGGTCTATGTAGGGGAATGCAATACCGAGATAGATAAGGGCGGCGTGTTCAACTTCATTGCGCATAAAATAAATTATTTCTTTTGGAACATCAAAAACTACTTTGAGAATCTATACAACCGCATCAAGTATTGAGGAAGACATATGAATAAGAAAAAAACGCAGGCGAGGCCTTGCGCCGCCACCTATTCCAACCGAGAGCTCGCGGGCTTTCTCACAGGCCTTGCCGGACAAAACATTCTGTTCAACGTGATCTCACAAGGTCTGTCGGTTTACCTGAAAAACGTGATCTTTATTCCCGCCATCGCCGTCAGCGTGATCATTGCCGTAGCAAAGGTGTGGGACGCCGTGAACGATCCCATCATGGGCTCCCTTGTGGATAAGACCCGCAGTAAGTGGGGCAAGTGCAAGCCCTATCTGCTGTTTGTGCCGCCGTTGGTGTGCGTAACAACTATCCTCTGTTTTGTCAACGGCAGTTATACCGACGCATCAACACCGCTGCAGCGGGTGCTGATCGTAGCGTGGGCAGCGATCTCCTACGTGCTGTGGGGTATGAGCTACACGGTTGGTGATATCCCGCTTTGGGGCGTCACAAGCCTGATGACGGAGGATCAGAACGACCGGGCCAAGATCCTTTCCCTTGCGCGTATTTTTGCCGTCTTCGGTTCGATCGGTCTGATGATCACCTTTGTGGCGCCGAGCATCCCCGGTATTTTTACGGCAAAGGGCGTTTCGGCGGAAAAAGCGCTGCAGTACGCCTATATCCTCACCGCGGTAGTGCTCACCGTATTTGCGTCCATCCTTTTTGAGTTCGCGGGTCTTTCGGTGAAGGAACGCGTGAAGCAAACCAATAAGACCTACACGCTGCGCGAAAACTTCAAGACCATGTTCACCTGCAGGCCCTTCCGTCAGCTGCTGATTTCCGGGATCCTGCGCAGCCCCATCCAGCTGCTGTCGTTTGTTGCCATGGAGCTGATTTTGTATTATTTTTTTGACAATGATCCCGTCGGCGCGCTCTTCCCCGGCGACGGCGTCAACGTCATGATGCTCGTGCGGATCGTGATCCTTGCCGTAGGGGTGCTGGGCGGTATGCTTATCAGCTCCGCCGTGACGCCGAACCTGGCGAGGAAATTCGAAAAGAAAAAGCTCTATAATTTTTACTCTCTGGTCGGCGCGCTGCCGTTTGTACTGGTGTTTGTCATTTACAAAGCGGCAAAGGGAGATCTGTTCTCCATGCCCATGACGGTATTGGTCGGCGCGGTGTTTTTTATGGCGTCCTGGGCGCAGGGCGGACTGAACGTGCTGCAGTCGGTGATGATCGCGGACTGTGTGGATTATGAGGAATACCATAACGGCGTTCGTACCGACGGCGTGTTTTTCTCCGGGCAGTCTTTTATCACCAAGCTGTCCGGCGGCGTCGCTATGCTGCTCTCTGGCGTCGTATATCACATCGTAGGCTATACGGACGCCAACATCCGCGCGCTGAACGCCGCGCTGCAGACCGGCGAGCATTTTATGAGTTACAACGGCGGGAAATACGCCGCCGCTATGTTCTTCCTGGTGGCCATCCCGCCGGCGATCGGCATGGTCCTCTCGGCGCTGCCGACTTTGAAATACGCGCTGACGAATCAGGAGCACACCCGCATCCTGAACGAGCTGAATGAAAAAAGACATTGACTGTTTAACGGAAAACTAAAGAAAACGATTCGTTATCAACCGCGCCGACCGGATGATCCCGGAAGGCGCGGCGCCTTTATTATTTAACAGGAATCAGAAAATATCTGAAATGACGAAAATGTCATCAAAAAGTCACCGAAAAGTCATTCAGGCATTCTATAATGAAGCTGTAAAACAAAAGAAGAAAGGATGTTTGACAATGAAAAAGATCAATGTATTTGTTGTAGTATTTGGTATTCTGGCAGGTTCGCTGCTTGTGTCCTTTGTATTAAAAGACGGACAGATCTCCATTCTTGAGGCGGTCGCAGGTTTTGCCTATCTGGCGGCGATCCGCGTGATCGTCATGCTGGCCAATCGCAAGAACAGGAAGACAGTCGAAGGCAACGAGCCCATCCGTCCCTCAACCGAAGGCGGCATCATCAAGACCCTTCCGACGGCTCCCACCCATAAAACAGCGGCGTAAAGCCGGACAGCGCTTACCGAAAAGACAAACCCCTTGGACGACCGCGTTCAAGGGGTTATGTCATTATTTCTTCTGTTCTGCGTTATTTACTATTGCTTTGAGAGAACATCCAATCCGCCCATTCTTCCGTCTTAAAAAAGTACGAAACGAGGTGCTTGTGGCCCTTGCCGTCCACACGGGTATATCTCACCGGAGCGTCGAGCTCCTGCAGCAGAGCGACGACCTCGTCGTCGCGGTCGACGGACACGATCGGGTCGTCCGCCGAATGGGAGACCCACACAGGCATATCCTTCATATGCAAAAGCGCCTCCGGCGTCAGCGGATCCGGAAGTTCAGGATCCCACAGCCCACCCATGATGGGCATGGCGCAGGCATAATAATCAGGGAACAGATCCGCGGAAAGCCACGTGCAGTAACCGCCCCACGAGAACCCCATACAGTAAATTCTGCTCACATCCGCCTGCGCCTGCGCGGCGACTGCCTCACTAAGCTCCTTTACAGCGGTAACATAATCGGAAAGCGAATAATTCCCCTTCGGACTCTGTGGGATCAGTACCGTAAAGTCCTTTTTAAATAGCTGCATTCGCTTTCCCAACGGAAATAGCTCCGGATACGGACCGTTCAGGTATTCCCACAGCGGACGTAGGTTATCGCTCCCGGTGGAGCCGCCCCCGTGGAAGAACACCAGCAGCGGCTGCCCCGGCTTCTTTGCGGAGTGTACCCGGTACGGGATCTGTAAATCCTCGGTTTCGGTTACATACACGTTTGACTTAAAGGAAAACAGCACTATGCCTGCAGACAGCAGAAGTGCTGCCAGTGCCAGCGCAATCATGCTTATTATTTTCTTTTTCATATGCAGCGTTCCTTTCCGCGTGCCTTGACTCTGCTTTTGGTATTCCGATCCTCTTTGATCAGCCGCAGCGCCGTTTCCAACTCCACGTCCCGCTCCAGATGCTCCGGCGTCCAGGGAATATGGATATCCACAGGCACGCCTTTTCTTGCCTGTCCTTCTCCGCGGTCAAGCAGCAGAGAGCGCTTCATCGGGTACATGAACGAAAAATCCCCGTATTTTTTTATACATACGTCGGTATAATCGTTGATGCCGGCCGTGGCCCTGCCGATCACCGTCACCTTGGGAGAGCATTTCATTTCCGCCACAAAGCCGTCTCCGGAGGAGCCGCAGATCTCATCGGTCAGGATCAGTACTTTTTTCGGCCGGGTGCGGCCTCTGATGACGCGGTTTCCTTTTTTGCTGTCTCCTTCTGTCACAAATCCCTGGCCGCGTTTTTCGCTGTATTCGCGAAGCAAATCCTCCTTCAGCCCGTAGTCTTTCAGTATTACCCGTTTCAGATCGCAGTTCTGCTCCGTATAATTGGTTTCACAGGCAAAGGAAGCGTAAACCGGATAGCTGCGTTTTCCTTTGGGAAAGCAATATGGATACAGACAATGGTATTCCCCGGAATTGCCGCCTACATTGCCGCGCGCATCGATCACCAGATAGCGGCACCGCCAAAGGGCGCGGCGGTTGGGCTTGATCAGATCCTCCACGCAGTGCAGCTTGTCAAAGCCGGGAAGCGTCATCAGCAGGGTATCAGACGAAAGCTGCCGGATTTCATATTCTCGTTTCGGAAGCCCTGTCGCGGAAGGGAGAAACGGCATTTCCGTCGAGACGATATCGCCTTTTTTAATGACCGTCACTGTTTTGGCGCGGAGCAGCAGAAATCTCCAGCTCATCCCTTGCCGTTCAGGCAATTCTCCTACAAATACCAGCTCATATTTTTTTGCCGCGTCGTCGATCGTCATCCCGTCCATGGCGATGATCCGGTCGCCGGGGGAGAAATCAGAATCCTCTGCTGCACGGGTCACGTACAGCGCGCCATCATACCGCTGTACCGTCACAGGAGGAATTCTTTTCAGTTTTCCTTCCGGCAAATTGTGAAAACTAAGATGCCCGGTCAGCTGAAAGGTAAGCAGATAATCGCCGACCAGTTCCGCGAACGCATCGTCCGTCATATCCGCCGTGATCCTCTCGCGGAACGGCGCGGGATCGCCGCCCGGGATGTCCTTGCAGGTGGCGGAATCGTGCTTCATGATCTCCACCACGTCGTCAAATATTTCTGTATAATTCATTGGTCACGCTCCTATTCGTGCATATCGTCTTTTAAGACCAAGACCAGTTCGTCTTTTTCAAGCCGTTTCAACGCAATATATTCCGCCAGCACGAAGCCGCCAAGCAGGAAAAGCACGGCAAACACGATCAACGGCCAGCGGGGGCTGATATGCTGCCACAGGTTTTCCGCTACTTTCAGTACTTCATTCAGCGCAGTATAATCACTTCCCGAAAGTGTTTTTACGGACGCTGGGAGCATGAGTTCATTGTATGCGACTTTCATCGAGTAGAAAGGATAAACAATCCTGGCGATCACCACCATCACCGCAACGCCGGATAAAACGACCCTTGAGGTCAGACGGAAGCTCTCATACAGCAGCATCCCCATCCTCTGGCGGCCACTGAGGCCCAGTGAGGTAAGGATGGCGTATTCCTGCCGCCGGGACAGCCGGTTCATGTGGACGACGTTGACGATATTCAGGCCGATCATAAGAAACAGCAAGACCGCGAAAAAAAGATACAGCCGCTCGGTCTGACTCAGGAACGTCTGGAAATCACCCTGCAGCCTCCGGTTATCCCGAATCAGGATATCCGTACGATTCGAATGGGACTTGGATCCGTCACCCAGCGTATTTCTGCTGACGGTATAACCGTATTCTCCGTCCAGTGCTTCCCGCAGACGCAGATAGAGCGTCTCTGTATCCTTTGCATGGATATAGTATTCCTCATAGCAATCCGCATGCAGAGAATCTATCGCTGAAGCGTATTGCGTAAACAACTGTTCTGGTAATACTACAGATCCGTTTAACAGCAGCATATTGAACTGTGCGAGCAGTGTATCGCCCGACCAGCTGTTGAGCCATCCGCCAATGTCCACATTGACGCCGTCGCCGTCGTCTTCCCATCCCATTTTATCAGTGGTCATCAACGTATACGGCCAATCCTGCGCGTGCAACGTTACGCCGTTTTCGGGAATGTCGTCGATCAAAGGGGCCGTTTTACCCATGACGTTGACGCGGTTATACAGCAAGGCGCCGCTTCCGCTGTAACAGACGCCATCTTCTTTGACGAAACGGTCATAAAAAAAGGTATCGTCAAAACAATACAGCGCACATAACTCATTATAGTGCTGTCGGTCGTTCATGGGGTGCAGCGAGGTATCCTGATCGCCGACACCCGTGGACGCATATGCGGCAAGGGATTCCGCGGAAAGTGAGTCGTCGTCGATCACGAGAGATACCGGAAAGTATTCCCGGATATACACGCGATCTTGAACTACCCCCTCCGTCCGACATTCCTCCAATACAGCGTCTATGGCGGCGCGCGCGCCGTCGGTGTTCAATTCATTGTCAGGATCGGTATCATAATACCTGTTCATCCGGATCTGCATATCGCAATCCACCAAGCTTTCCATATCGGAAAGGATCACCAGCCCCGCCGTTACAAGGAACAGGGCGGCGAAATTGGCTACAATGGCCGTCACCAGCATCAGTCGGTGGCGGCGTTGCTGTTTGCCAAGCGTATATTCCAGCGCACCGCCCGTACCAAACAGCAGGGAAAATCTCCATCTTTTGAAGGGGTCTTTTGCCTTTTTATTTGGTTTCTTGCGCCGTGTGATACGTTTTTGCCACAATAGCCGGGGCGACGCCGCCAACATGGCGAAAGGCGGCAGCATCAGCGCAGGCAAAATGCCGTACAACATGATCGAATCGTCCCAAAGCAGGGTTGAGACCAAAGGAATGCAGGAATGTTTTAATAAGTCCCACGCAATCAGGAAGCCAAGTCCTACGCCGAGCGCCGCACCCGTTACATCCAGCACCAACGATTCTATGGTCAATCCCCAAAGTAACTGTCGCGTTGTTGCGCCAGAGGATCGCATAATAAAATACTGGTTCTTTCGTTCTTCCAGCGATACAGCAAACAGCACGTAAAGCGTAAAAGCAAATACAGTCAGTGTAAGCGGACGCAGTAGGGAAAGCACAAAACGCGGCAAGCTGTCGTCCGCGTTCATGCTGCCGATGGCAACCATATGACTTTCCACCGTCAGCCCCATAGCGGTCACCATGGCGAATGCCCCGGCGATGCTTAGAATCGTCAGGATAAAGCGCGGCACGTCGGAAAACAGCGTGCGGAAATTCCATTTTAATACGATACTCATAGCGTTCCTCTTTTAAGTGGGGACAATGAAAGCTTGCGGCGGCAGAAAGCGCGGTGAATCGGGCTTCCGCCCGCTTATTCGTGCATATCGTCCTTCAGCGTGATCACCAGATCGTCCTTGTCCATCCGGTTCATCACCAGATGCTCCGCCAGCAGGAAACCGAAGAAAAGGAAGCAAACAACGCCGAGCACGACCCAGCGGTATTCCACCAACATATAGGCTATATTAACAATATAATTCCAAACGACCTGAATGGAGTAAACAAACATATCGTCAGCGTTCATGTCTGTTTCGATTGTCTTCTCAATAATCAATGCTTCTTGAGATAAACTTGGTGACAACGCGTTAGACAACGGAATCATAACGATCAACATAAGCAGTACAGAAACGACGATCCCTCTGATAAAGAAACGAATGCTTTCAAATAGCAGCATTCCCTGTCTTTTCCTATGGTCCATACCGATTGAAGATAAAATTGCGTATTCCCGCCGTCTGGACAATCGATTCATATGTACGGTATTGACGATGTTCAGGCCTATGCAGAAAAAAACCAAAAGCAGGATGACCCGATAAAAAATCGAAAGCCTCGATATAAAAATTTCATAATCATTTTCAAACAAACGCACGTTATTGATCACGATCCACTGTTCGTCGATGGAAGAAGGAAATATCTGATTGGTGCTGCCGGAAAAGAAGTAATCCCGGATCCCGTAATCGGATAAACCGTTCAGGTCCTGTTTGATCTGTGCCACCAGCGCATTCGGGTACGGCGTCATAAAAAGAAAATACCGTGATATTCTGCTTTCGTTCAGCTGAGGCAAAAATCTTTCGCGCATTTGCATCGGCATCACAAAAAAAAGGGATTTGCCGTTTGACAACGACAGATAATTGACGTTTTGCGCATTGTACGGCGCATATCCAATCACCGGGACCTCAATACATTCGATCTCAGCCGCGGGCGTGTTGATTAACGGCGAAGGATCAAAAAGCCTGTCGTCGGATCCTAATCCGGTCATATCGATCGTGCCGCGCGGAAACAGGCGCACGTTCAAAGAAGAGAGCGACTTCGGATCTAACGGTTCAACAAGCCTGTTGCAAACCCAGCTGTAATTGAACAGCACCGCGCCGTCTGCTGTTCTGTCGATTCCGTTTTCTTCGCAAAAGCGCCCGAATTGCGCTTCATCCATAAAAGCAAGCGAAATCTTAATGAATTGCCGTTTATTGTCAAGCGGAAAAATGGTATTCTTTTTACTATCCATGATCTGCGCCTGAGTTACGCCGTGACGAGTGCTGAAAACCGTATCATTTATCTGCGTATTATCCATGATCAAACAGGCTGAACCAAAATAATTGTCTCTCTCGGCATATTTTGTAATCTCTCCATTTTCTTTTTTTTCTTCAATCAGCGCGTTTATTTCATCAGACAAAGCACTGTCGTCTCCGGCGGAATAGTTGTACCATAACCATACGTCGTATTCGTTTGAAAGTGGTCGTGCATTTGACATCAGAAAGAGGCAAACAGTAGCGAGTATGATCACGGTAAGATTCACCGCCAGCGAGAGCACCAGCGCCGTGTGGTGGCGCCGCTCGTTGTGCTCCATCGCGTATTCCAGCGATCCGCCCGCGCCGAACAGGCGGGGCAGTCTGCGGGAAAACACCGCTTTTTTCCGGCGCGGCGGACGCTTTCTCCGCCTGTCCCGCTGCGGCAGAAACAGCTGCAGCGACGCCAGCAGCATCATGCAGGGCGGCAGCAGCAGCGCGGGCAGCAGGTTCAGCAACAGCACGTTACTTTGAAAAATGACGGAAGGGATCAGCGAATACCCGCCGGTTTTCAGCTGCAAAGCGGCCAGCAGATAACCCAGCCCGACGCCTAAAGCTGCCCCCGTGAGATCCAGCGTAAAAGCCTCCGCCATCAATCCTTTTAACAGCTGGCGCGTGGTGCATCCCGCGGTGCTCATAATATGATACTGGTTCTTTCGCTCCGCCAATGACACGGCAAACAGGGCGTAGACCGTGACGGCGAAGGCCGCCAATATCACGGGGGAAACGACGGCGTTCAGCGTACCCGGCAGACTGTTGCCGGGAGAATCCGTCGCCAGCACGAAGCTGCCCAGCGTCACGCCCATGCTCGTTAAAAGCGTGAACGTCACCGCGATACTGCATATCGTCAGGATCAGCCGCGGCACGTCGGAAAACAGCGTGCGGAAATTCCATTTTAACACAATGTTCATGGCGTTTTGTTCGGTTACCTGATTGGTACGTCGTTGACGATCTTGCCGTCCTCGATGGAAAGCATCCTTGTGCCCTGCAGCGCGATATTCTCGTCGTGGGTGATGAGGATGATCGTCTGGTTGTAGCGGTCGTGGGAGAGCTTGAACAGGTTCATGATCTCCTGCGTGTTGCGGTTGTCAAGGTTGCCGGTGGGCTCGTCCGCCAGGATCACGGAAGGGCTGTTGATCAGCGTGCGCCCGATGGCGACCCGCTGCTGCTGGCCGCCGGAGAGCTGCGCCGGCAGGTCACGCTCGCGGCCCTTCAAGCCCAGCAGTTCCAGCAGCTCGTTGAAATACGCCCGGTCGATATCCTTGCCGTCCAGCAGCGCGGGCAGCAGGATGTTTTCCTCCACCGTCAGGCGGGAGAGCAGGTTATAGAACTGATAGATGATGCCCACCTGCCGCCGCCGGAAGATGGCGAGCTTTTCCTTGCTTTGGGCAAACACGTCCTGATCGTTCATATACACGGTGCCGGAGGTGGGCGTATCCACGCCGCCGAGGATATGAATCAGCGTGGATTTGCCGGACCCGCTGGAGCCCACCACGGTGATGAACTCACCGGCTTCCACATCAAACGTCACATCGTCCAGCGCTCGGATCTCCGTTTCTCCTTTGCCGTAGGTTTTTACCAAATGTTCAGCGCGTAAAATTTTCATTTATCTGCCCTGCTTTCCGGTTTTTTCATAGAAATATCATATCATCTTTCAACAATCCAGTCAACAGCCAAACAGCTGTTGACCGGATGCTACACTGCGGATCGACTGCTTAACGGAACAGTTGCTGTGTATCTTGATTTCATTTCTATTGTACCGTGCGCAAATGACAATCCGGTGACTCCCCGATGACGTTTCTGTCATTATCCTTCCGAATACAGTATTTTTCAAACCCTGCGCGGCGTATCTCCTTCTCAAAGCGACGCACCATTTGCGGCAGGTACCAGTGGATACGGCTGCCGGTGTTGATGTACGTGTATACCTCATGGTACAACGCGTAAAACGCGGTCTTTACGTCGCAGTTTTTTGAAACGGGATATTTCCGCTTGTAGGTTTCATATAACCCGAACAAATTACCGGTCAGGTTCCGCATCTGGAACAGCTCGTATTCCGGGTCCGCCCATTTGCTCTCCAGCGGGTCGATGATCGCGGTCACGTTCAGCCTTTTATCTGCCATGATATTCATCACGTTCAGGTCGCCGTGGATCAGGCAGGCATTTTCCACCGGTTCACTGAAGATGGCGTCAAACTGCGTCCATCCGCGCTCCATGGCGGCCAGCGCCCGTTTGCCGAGCCGACCAACGGACGCCATCCGCCGCGCTTCTTCCAGTATTTCCGCCGCGAAAGGCCTGTAAAAATCCAGCCAGTCGTCATATACGGCGTTGCCGATCAGCCCGAATTTGTCGTTGGTCTGTTCATGCCAATGGCGCGCCGCAGAAGTGACCGCGTCCGCAAAGGCTGCCTTTGCTTTTTTCGGTAGCAGGAGCTTTCCGAAATCCGTAAAACAATTGGTTCCCTGCACTTTTTCCATGCCGAGGAAATCCATCGGGACTTCCGGCGTTGCGGCAAAGGTAAAATACACTTCCGGCACCTTCACGATACTGTCCCTTGCCAGCCGCCGCAGTTCTGCGGCCTCCCGCTCGCACATATCCGCTGTGCGGAAGCCTTTCAGAATGATCGTGTACGGCGGTTTGTCGATCTGCGCCGCGTATACAAATCCAAAGGATCCGCCGCCGATAAAGCGGATCTCCGTCACCTTGCACGGTAATTCCCGTTCCAGCGCGGTTTTCGCGTATGAAGCGGCCTGTTTTCTTGTAACGGCGATTTTCTTTCGTTGTTCCATCACTGTACCTCCGATAAAGGGTCAATCTTCTTCCCTGATCTCCCGGATGGTCTCCTCGGAGATCGTGTTCGTCTCGCCGTGCCGGACGAAGATCATGCAGATCAGCGCGATTGCGAAGCAAACAGGACAGAAGATAAACAGCGACCAGTAATTCGCTCTGCCGTCCGCGGTGAACTTCTTTGTAAAGTCAAAGATCGAACCCATGACCACCGGGCCTACGATGGCGGCGGACTGCGTAGCGGTGTAGTACAGCCCCGTGAACGTGCCGATATGCTCCTGCCCGCCGATCTCCAGCACCAGCGGCAGCGTATTGATCGTGACGAACGCGATGCACACGCCGCCCACGACGACCGCGACGTAAAACAGCCAGGGGAGCTTTGTGACCAGGAACAGCAAAAACAGCGCGAGGATCCCGGTCCAGCCGGCTATGATGGTCTTCTTCCTGCCGAACTTCTGCCCCAGCTTGCCCGCAGGGATCGCTCCTGCCACCGTCGACGCGGCGAACAAAGTGACGAACAGGGCGGCGTCCTTTTCGGCAAAGCCCATTTCCTTCGTGGCAAAGGTCGTGAAATTGGTGTTGATGGAATCCGTGGCGTTGGAATTGAAGAACAGCGCGGCGAGGATAACGATCAACGAAACCGTTTCCCCGCGGGACAGACCGATATGCCGCAGCCCCGTTTTTTTCTGCTTCGGCGCGCGGTTCTTTTCATAGTCCGCTTTCGCCTTCAGGGATTCCTCCTTTGTGATACGGTTGTCGCCCTCACGCACTACGAATACCACCACAAACAGGCACAATACCATCACGACGGCGCCGAACAGAAAGACGTAATTACGCAGCGTTTGTATGTCGTCGGTGCGCAGCAGCACGGAAAAGACCTTGCCGGCCACGGTACCGAGCACGACGCCAACGCCGCCCATGATGTTGATGACCGCGTTGCCCTCGCCGCGCAGCTCCGACGGCGTAGCGTCCGGCATCATGGCCACCACCGGAGAGCGCCAGGTGGACATGACGAAGTTGAACAGGATCACGTTTGTCATCAGCGCGCCCAGCGTTGTCAGGCGCGGGATCATAATGAACAGCAATGCGCAGACGGGCAGCCCGATCATCATATACGGCGTCCGCTTGCCGAAACGGGTGTGCGTCCGGTCGGAGAGCCTGCCGAACAGCGGCTGGCAGACCACCCCGAAAATGTTATCGAACACCATCACGGCGCCGATGGCGGTCTCCGTCCATGGATGGCCGCCGAGCATGTTGTCGCCCCTGAGGATCAGCGGCATATAGTTGTTGTAGATGATCCACGCGATCTGCACCGCCATAAAGCCGAAGCCGATCAGCGCGGTCTTTCCGTAATTGAGCTTTTTCTTTTTCCGCGGCGCAGAAGGTACATTCATTTTCATTCGCTGCACTCCTTTTCTGTATGCGTATCCATATAGTCGGATACCATCTTATTTCTGCGTTCTGCCAATTCTTCATACATTTTTGCGCGTGTCTGCTTATTGATCGGCCAAAGGATCTTCGGAACGACGCCCAGAGCGCCGGTCAGCACCGGGACCACGGAACAGAGCGCGAACAGCCAGAATTGGGTTTTTTCATCCTGGTCATAATAGTGTTTCTCTGTGCTGTAGCCGATTTTTTTCAGCACCATGCTTCTGACCGAACCCATGACCGTTCGCTGAAGCTTGAGCACCAGATCCTTTGCGACGCCGGTGGTCGCCTCCATCCGGAAACCGTTTTTCCACTCACAATAATCCATCGCCTCATTATAAAGATCGGCGTTGATCACCTTGTCTACACCGAATTTCAGCTTTGAGAAGAATTCCCGGAAACCGTAAAAAATGAGCATGGGTTTCATTTCCTTGTAATTTTTGCGGAACATCCCGAAAAAGAAAAATCCAAAGCTGAGAGCGTCGCCATACAGATCCGCGCCGACCCACAGGAATTTGGAAGAAAACCGCCTGCGCAGCGCCGGGACATAGGAATAGCTGATACTGCCCACGGGTCCGGACACGTCGCTCGCCACTTTTTTCCACAGCGCGACCAGTGCCTTCTTGCTGAATACGCTTTCCCAGTAGAGGTCCTCGTTGGCGCCAACGGAGAATCCGCCCAAAAACTCCGAAAGACAGTATAACAACATCGGATAGTTGCCGAAAATCGCTTTGAAGCCCGATTTGAGATCCGGCCGGTCCAGAGACTGCGGCACCCGCTCCTTAGACACGCAGAAGAACCAGAAGGTCAGCGCGGAGGAGACGACGGTCGTGAAGACGCCGCCCGCGAGAAACAGGGTACGCAATTCGATATGCAGCATCCCCTTGACTGCCGCGTTGACAAGGATCGACATAATGGTGGAGGGAAGATCCTCCCCCAGCCAGCCGGACAGCAGCTCGGCCAGCGTGATCAGCCGGACGCGTTCGTTGGGGTTCGGCGTGATCGTACTCATATAACCCGCTTTGGCGACGCCGGTGAAGGTGCCCGCCGTTTCCTGGATCACGGAAAAGACGTAATAGAAAATGATTTTCGGCAGATAATAGGAATTCGTTCCGGGAAAAAGAAAGGGGATCGTCCAGTACAGCAGCCCCAAAAAGCTGAGAGGGATCTGCATGAGCAGCAGATACGGCCGGAATTTGCCGATCCGCGTTCTGGTATTGTCCACCACGGCGGAGATCACCGCGTCGTTGACAACATCCCATACGCCGGTAAAGATCCCGGCAATGGCGTTGATCCCCAGGTCGATCCTGACGACTTCCAAAAAGTATTTCTCGCCGTTTGACGCTCCGAGATTAAAGGAGTTGGAAAAATCGTTCAGGATATAGGCAACGGTTTCTTTTGTCCCGACATAGTTGTAGCTGCGATAAATATTGCTCTCCGTCTGCTTTGTCTGTTTGTCGGCGGCATCCTGCATGAGCGTTTTCTCCTTCCCGGTGAATCAGATGGAATAAAGGATCGGAGGGGCGATCCTCCGATCAAGAGGTGAAAGGAGTGTTTCAGATCTGTATCAATATCGGAGAACCGCCCTCCGGATAATGAACCGTAAAATGATATCTGCGGGGTTAAACTATGTTGAGCTGCCGCATTCTCGTTATGACTCTGCCTGCGTTTCCGTCCGGATCGCCTCGGCCAGCGCGTCGACCTCGCTGTTGGAATCGGACGCCACCAGCGCGCGGCGCTCGTTCAGCGCGATATACATCTGCTCGCGCTTCTCGCCCACCAGATCGTAGAAGAAATACGGGATCACCCGAGCCACGTTCGGCAGAACGGTGATGCCCTGCCACAGGAAGAATATCTTTTGATAAACCACTTTATCTCCCTGCGACCACGGTTTCATCTTGATGGAAGTATCATAGCCGGACCACCGGAACAGCTTGATGGTGAGAAGCGTGTTCAGCGGCTGGGTGATCTTCATGATCAGATTGGCAAGGATCCCGAATGTGCCGTCCGGACGTTCGCCGGTCACGTATTCGGTATAGTCGTTGATCTCCCTGCCCAGTTCCGCTTCAAAGACGTTGGCGGGACCGTTATTGAGACCGTCCAGACCGAAGAAGAACGCGTAGATCCCAACCATCACCCACTTTCTGTCCTTGCCGATGTTCGGCACGCCCACCGCTGTCATACCGATAAAGGTGAGGATATCCCAGAACCGCAGCGCGATCACGGCGTTCCGGTTGTTGTTTTTGAACAGCTTTTTGAATTTCGGGATAAACGTGACGCTCAGCGTGTTCAGGATATTATAGGGCAGATAGGCGACAAACGAGGGAATCGAGCCGCCGAAGATCTCCTGTTGCGTGACCACGTCCCAGGAATATCCGCCATTCGACCACCAGCCGGTGGCAAAGGACGCCGCAAAATTGCGCAACGCGTATTTGTTTTTCAGAATGTAAAACATCGTTTTATTCAACGGCGCGGGTTTCGGCTGCAGCAGAATGCGTTCGCGGCATCCGACAGCCATCACGATATTGCCCGCGGAGCCGACGACGCCCGCTATTATCGCTGTAATCATAAATACCTGCGACATGGGCAGATGGATATACCCCTTATTGTTCAGCTCCATCAGCGGCGGAATGATCACGTAAACCAGACTGGCGCCGGGTTCGCCGATATAGGTGCTGAGCAATCCCACGTTGATCCTGTCCTCCGGATTCGGCGACATGAGCGTGAGCATGTTGCCGCGGGGCAGAGAGTAGATCGTGGAGAAGGTCTCCTGCAGAAACAGCATCACAAACACAAACAGGATCTTTTTCGGGTCGTTGGTGGCGCTGCCGCCCAATACCATGGCGCCGGAATACAGGATCACCGTACTGACGAAATACGGGATCGCACCGAATACGACATAGGGCCGCGCCTTTCCCCAGCGGGTGCGCGTTTTATCGTAAGCGATGCCCATGAGCGGATCGTTGAGCACGTCGTAAATACCGATCAGCGCAAGAATCGCCGCCACATAGGCCATATCGATGTGCAGGACGTTGACGAAATACATCGTCCTGTAAACTTCCAGTCCCTTTGTGACCTTTGCCGCAAACTCCCCAAAGGCCGGGAAGAGCTTTTCACGCATGGTGAGCACCGGGGTGTGGAACATATTGACCGCGATCTCGCTGTATTTGCCGAGCTGTTCCTCCCGGATGGAGGCGGCGGACTGTGCTTCCGCCTCAAAAATGCCCTGCACAATATTCTTTGTTTTTTTCTCGTTCATATCAGCGCACCTCAGTTTTACAGCTTGCTCTGAAATATCCGTCGTCGGAAAGAGCATAGATCACGGTCTTTCCCGGTGCCACGGCGGTGACCACGCCGTTTTCGTCCACCCGCGCAATGCTCTCGTCTTCCGAATACCACGTTACGGTTTGTACGGACGCTTTTCGCGGCGATACGGTTGCCTTCAGCGTATA
>JAFRRP010000045.1 GCA_017428085.1 Clostridia bacterium
GCGGCGTTTCGTTTCGCCCGGCCGCCGCTTCTTCTCTTTTGTGGGGATATGATCTTTTCTTTTTCTTTTCTTTTCTTATCTTCTCTACGTCACATTGTGCGCCAAACGCGTCACATTGTGCGCAAGACCGGTCCGCCCATCTCCGCACTCCGAACTCCGAACTCCGAACTAAATAAAAATGCCGGGGCGCGAAGGTCCCGGCGATCAATCTACGGTTTAATCAGAATAGCGGTCATCTGGAATAATTCGTGTACAGCGTCTCCATGTCGTCCTTGTACTTCAGCAGCGTGGTGACCTCGTCAAAGTGGGAGAAGATATACTTCAGGTCCGCGAACACCACCTGCATCAGCTTCAAGGGGTTGAGGGCTTCCTTCTTCGCGGGGGCAAGGCCGTCGGAGGACAGCAGCGTTGCGGCCGTATAGTCGAACCCGGCCACCGCCGTGGCGTGATCCGAAAAGGCGTTGGCGTCGTCGTACATATAACGGACGTACTTGTGGGAGGTGGGAGTCAGCGTCAGGGTATCGCTGCTGCGGTAGAGGATGCACTCCACGCTGTCCCAATGGCCCCAGTAATAAATGCCGTTGTAGGCGGAATAGTCGGTGAAGCTGCCGCCGTTGACCACCTCGGTCCACACGTCCTTCATACCAAGCTGCTCAATGAAGATGTTATAGAGGTCGGGCCCCTCGTCCGCGAAGTGGAAGGCGGAGTTGAAGTCGCCGGTGACGATCACCGCGTGGTCGCTGCTGTTGGCGTTGATGAAGTTCATCGTCTGCGTGAAGTTGTCGTGGCGGGCCTCCTTGGATTCCTGCCCGTCAAAGGCGTCGCCGTGCAGGTTGTACACGTCCACGTACACGCCGGGCTGCAGCTCCACGACCGCCATCATCACGCCCTTCTGGGAAACGATATCGCCTTCCCACAGCATGCCGCCCTTTTTGTTCCAGCCCTGCCGCGCCACGTTGTAGACGGGGGTCTTGGAGAAGATCTCCAGTCCGTCGCCGGTGACCACGTTCTGGCTGCCATCGGTGCGGTAGGGCATGTTCAGCCCCGCGGAAAAGTCGGCGTCGTAGCTGAAGTCCTCCTGCACCGCCACGATATCGTAGCCGTCGGCGGCCACCTTTTCGCCCAGCAGCTTCTGCCGGGCGGCCTTATCGGAGGAGCCGCTCAACGCAAGCAGCCCCGCGATATTGAAGTTGGCGAAGGTAAACGAACCCTGCGCCGCCCCGACGGGCTCAATCTCCGGCTCCGTGTAAGGGGCGGGATCGGTGGAAGTGGCAACGTCCTCCGCAAAGGAGGGCACGAGGCCGCAGCCCAGCAGCAGCGCGGCGCACAGCAATAAAGCGAAAATCTTTTTCAACGATTTCATGGTATCACCCTTTTTCTTATGATAGTTTCATTATGCCACGGATCGGGAAAAAAATCAAGTTTTTGATTGTATTTTCGGATAAATATGTTACAATGACAGTGAAATCAAAAAAAGGGGGAGCGTTATGCTTTATAAGAAGAATACCGCGCCGGAGCTTTCCGACGAGCTGTTCAAAAATCCGACCTGCGAATACCGGGGCACGCCGTTCTGGGCGTGGAACAACCTGCTGACGAAGGAAGAGCTGGAACGCCAGATCGACGTCTTCAAGGAGATGGGGTTGGGCGGCTTCCATATGCACGTGCGCACGGGCCTGAAAAACCAATATCTCAGCGACGAATACATGGCGCTGGTGAAGGACTGCGTGAACAAGGCCAAGGCCAACGAAATGCTGGCCCATCTGTACGACGAGGACCGCTGGCCCTCCGGCGCGGCGGGGGGACTTGTGACGAAGGACGAGCGTTACCGCGCCCGCTGCCTGCTGTTCACGCCCTTCAAGGACGCGGAAAACTACCACTCAAACGATTCCCGTTCCGAAGGCGGCAGAAGCGGCCGGGGCCGGGTGATGGCCTGCTACGACGTGGCGCTTGACGACAAGGGCTTTCTCACCTCCTACCGGCGCATCGCCGAGGACGAGGAGGCGAAGGGCACGAAATGGTACGCGCTGCTGGAGGTACACACGCCCTCGAGCTGGTACAACGGCCAGACCTACGCCGACACGTTGAGCAAGGAGGCCATCGAGAAGTTCATCGAGGTGACCCACGAGCGCTACGCGCAGACCGTGGGCGACGAATTTGACGAAACCGTGCCCTCCATCTTCACCGACGAGCCCCAGTTCACCCGCAAAAAGGTGCTGAACAACTCCTTCGACGAAATGGATATCCTGATGCCCTGGACCGACAAGGTGCCGGAGCTGTACAAAGAATATACCGGCGAGGATATCTTCGCCACGCTGCCGGAGCTGTTCTGGGACCTGCCGGGCTCCGCGCCATCGCGCCCCCGCTACCGCTACCACGACTTCATCGCGGAGCTGTTCGCCCGTTCCTTCGCGGACACCATCGGCGCATGGTGCCGGGAGCATAAGATCGCCCTGACCGGCCACATGATGGAAGAGCCTACCCTGCACAGCCAGTGCGCGGCGCTGGGCGAAGCCATGCGCAGCTACCGGGGCTTCGATATCCCCGGCATCGACCTGCTGTGCAACAACCACGAGTTCACCACCGCCAAGCAGGCGCAGTCGGCGGTCCATCAGTTCGGCTATGAGGGCATGCTCTCGGAGCTGTACGGCGTGACCGGCTGGGACTGCGACTTCCGCACCTATAAGCACCAGGGCGACTGGCAGGCGGCGCTGGGCGTCACCGTGCGGGTGCCGCACCTGTCCTGGTACGCCATGGGGGGCGAGGCCAAGCGCGACTACCCCGCCTCCATCCACTACCAGTCCCCGTGGTACAAAAAGTACCGGCTGGTGGAGGACCACTTCGCCCGCGTGAACGCCGCCATGACCCGCGGCAAGCCCGTGGTGAAGGTAGGCGTGATCCACCCCATCGAGAGCTTCT
Organism: Clostridia bacterium; assembly: GCA_017428085.1. Taxonomy (GTDB): domain Bacteria; phylum Bacillota; class Clostridia; order Oscillospirales; family Acutalibacteraceae; genus RUG806. The sequence goes on from JAFRRP010000045.1 coordinate 2,917, forward strand.
GGCTCCACTGGGGCCCCAACGACAAATCCGCCCTGCTGCGCGAGAGCCTGGACGAGCGCTTCCACGACCTGACGGAATGGCTGCTGCGGGGCAGCGTGGACTTCAACTTCATCTCCGAGGCGCTGCTGCCGTCCCTGTGCGAGAACGGCTCCGCGCCCTTACAGGTCGGCAAAATGGCCTACGACGCGATCGTGGTGCCCGGCTGCGAGACGCTGCGGGCGACCACGCTGGAACGGCTGGAGGCCTTCCGCAGGGCCGGCGGCCGGCTGATCTTCATGGGCGACGCGCCGTATCTCTGCGACGCGGCCCCCTCCGACCGGGGCAGAAAGCTCTATGACGAGAGCGAGCGTATCGACTTCTCCCGCGCTTCCCTGCTGACCGCGCTGGAGGACTGCCGCACCGTCACCCTGCGCTTTGCCAACGGACGGCTGACCGACGACCTGATCTATCAGATACGGCAGGACGGCGACGACAGATGGCTGTTCATCGCCCACGCTTACGAGCCCCGCAACAAGGACGTGGACGGCGCGGAGGATATCCGGATCTCGCTGGACGGCGACTGGGCCGCCACCCTGTACGACACCGGGACCGGCGAAATCGCGCCGCTGGCGGCGGAATACGCCAACGGCAAAACCGTCGTTTCCTACCGGCTGGAACGGTACGATTCCCTGCTGCTGAAGCTCACCCCCGGCAGGGCGGAGGCGGCGGCGCGGAAAACCGAAGCGCTGCCCGAGGGGACCTACGCGCCGAGCGCGGTAGACTATTCCCTCACCGAGCCCAACGTGCTGGTGCTGGACATGGCGGAATACAAGCTCTCCGGCGACGCGGCCTTTGCCCCCAAAGAGGAGATGCTGCGGCTGGACAACGTCTGCCGCGAAAAGCTCGGCATCCCGAAGCGCGGCGGGGCCATCGTGCAGCCGTGGGTCAAGGGCGCGGTGCCCGATATCGACGAACTGACGCTGCGCTTCACCTTCGACAGCGAGATCGAATATACCGGCGCGTTCCTCGCGCTGGAGATGGCGGACAAGGCGAAGATCGCCTTCAACGGCGCGGCGGTCGACAACGTCTCCGCCGGGAAATACGTGGATATCTCCATCGACAAAGTGGCGCTGCCGCCCATCGTGAAGGGCCAAAACACGCTGACCGTGACCTACCCCTTCGGCGAGAGCAGCGACATCGAAAACATGTTTATTTTAGGCGATTTCGGCGTGAAGCTGACCGGCAACGAGGCGACGCTCACCGCTCTGCCGGAAAAACTCGGCTTCGGCGACCTGACGGGACAGGGCTTCCCCTTCTACGGCGGCGCGGTGACCTACCGATTCAAGGCGGAGGCGAAGGACGGCAGGCTGACGGTTCGCGCCAACTGGTACCGCGGCGCGGTGATTTCCGTGTCCGTGGACGGCGTCGAACGCGGCGACATCGTCTACCCGCCGTACACGCTGACCGTGGAAGGCCTTGAAGACGGCAAACACGATATCGCGCTGACGCTGTACATCCACCGCTACAACACCTTCGGGCCGATCCATCTGTTGGACGAAAAGGCCAGCTGGCACGGCCCCGGCGCGTGGCGCAGCACGGGCGCGGGCTGGACCTACGAATACGTGCTGCGGCGCACCGGCATCCTCAGCGCCCCGGCGATCATCGGATAAGCGAAATATAAATCCATATCACGCAGACAGGCGGCCCGTCGACCAAACGGACCGCCTGATTTTTTTGATTACACGAAAATGATGCGAAGCCATCGGCAGCATGATATGTGATCGGCCGCTGACAAATCGCATGACGCCGGCCATTTGCCCGGCGTGAACGGGATGCCCTGCGCGGCGGCGTAGGATCGGGCGAAGGAACCGCTTTCGCCGTGGATGGTCAGCCGGTCGCATTTGCCGAAGGCGTCGTCGGCGATGACCGCGACGGAGGCGGGAATACAGACGTACGTCAGGCCTTTGCACAGGGCAAAGCACTGCTTGTTGAGCGCGGCGTCCGATATTGTGAAGAAAGAGGAACCGAAAAAAGCGCCGCCCGCCACGATCAGACAACTTTTTCACGGACGATCCGTTATCATAACAGCGGACCGTCTGTTGATTATCTCAAAAAAGAAGGAATATCATGACCATCACACAGGACAACGGCGTTTTGACCGCCCATCTCACCGGAGAGATCGACCACCACTCCGCCGCGTTCATGCGCAGCGCCGTGGACGCCGCCTTCGTGCGGACAAGCCCCAAAGAGCTGGTCCTCGATTTTTCCGGCGTCACCTTTATGGACTCCTCCGGCGTGGGGCTGGCGCTGGGACGCTACAAAAAAACGCGGGAACAAAACTGCACGCTGGTGCTGGCAGGGCTTTCCGAACGGGACAAGCGTATGATGAAGCTTTCCGGCATGCAGAAAATGGAAATGGTTGAATTCAGGTGAAAAACATGAAAAAAAGCGTCAATGATTTTAAAATGAACGTACTGTCACGCTCGGTGAACGAAAGCTTCTGCCGCGCCGTCGTGGGGGCCTTCGCCGCCCTGTGCGACCCCACCGTGGAAGAGCTGAGCGATCTGAAGACCGCCGTCAGCGAAGCGGTGACCAACTGCATCGTACACGGCTACCGGGACAGGCCCGGCCGCATCTACATAGACGCCGCGCTGCTGGAGGGCAACGTGCTGCGGGTGAAGATCCGCGACAAGGGCTGCGGCATCGAAGACGTGAGCCGCGCGATGGAGCCGCTTTTTTCCACCGCCGGGAACGAGCGCAGCGGGCTGGGCTTTACCGTGATGGAGAGCTTTTGCGATTCTGTCAGGGTGCGCTCCGCCCCGGGCAAGGGCACCGTCGTCACGCTCACGAAAACCATTACGGGAAAGTGTGACGAATGACAAACGCGGCCGCCACCGAACAGTTGATCACAGACAATTTAGGGCTGGTACACGCCTGCGCCAACCGCTTCCGTAACCGCGGCGTAGAATACGAGGACCTGTTCCAGGCCGGGTGCGTGGGACTGGTGAAGGCGGCGGGCGGCTTTGACGCGGCTCTCGGCTACCGGTTTTCCACCTACGCCGTACCCGCCATATTGGGCGAGATCCGGCGCATCTTCCGGGACGGCGGCACGGTAAAGATCGGCCGTGCGGCAAAAGAAAAAGCCCGCCGTCTGCTGGAGCTGCGGGAAACGTTGGCGAGCGAAACGGGAAAGGAGCCCACGGTATCGCAGATCGCGGCGCTGGCCGGCATGGACGCGGCGGAAGCGGCGGTATTATTAAGCGCTTCCCTGCCGGTCATTTCGCTGACGGACGACAGCGACGAGGGGCAGACGGATATCCCCGTGCCCGCTCCGGACGAGAAGCTGACCGAACGCATCGACCTGAAAAACGCGATGACCGCCCTATCCGAACAGGAACGGCGGCTCATCGAACTGCGGTATTATAAGGGACTGACGCAAACCGTCGTAGCCGGCGAGCTCGGCATGTCGCAGGTGCAGGTTTCCCGTAAGGAAAAGGCGATTCTGCTGAAATTGAGGCAAATGATGAGCTGACGGGAGACACCGCATGCTGTCCGTTCCTTCATATGCCGCAGGCATATTTCATAAATCCCGCAAGGGATTTATTTCATTGAAAAATCCGTCGACAGAAATCGACGGATTTTTCTGGCTCGTCCGATCCGTTTCGATGTTACGGGACCAAAAATCAACCGGCGGAGAAAGCTGAACTCCTTATTCTTTCAACTGCTTGGAGCATTTTCACGCACTTAAAAACAGGGATTTTGTTTACGATTAAATGTCAAGAGCTTTGAGCTATTCATGTTGTTCGCCCTGTCGTGAAGAATTATCCTTTGCAGTCTGTAAGGAGGCGATCAGTATACGTTTTATTTCCAGACAGTCATTTAACAAAGAAGATGCCATTTTATCATCCAAATAATCCGACTTTTCCAATATGTGAAGCCAATATTCCGTTTCAGCAGTTTCTTTCAGCGCGATATGCAGCTTCGCAATAAAATCTGCCTTACTGTTTCCATATTGCGCTTCGTGGATATTTGCTCCAATGGATGTGCCGCTTCTTAAGATTTGCTTGGAAAGCACGGATTCATGCTTTGTTTTTAGAAGGAAGTGATGTAATTTAACAATCCGTGCCCCAAAATCAATAGATTTTTCAATGAGAATATTATCTTTCATAACATCACCGACATTATTATAGCGCATAGCTCACATTCTTTCAATCATTATTCATTTTTCAGTTTTAAATATTCTTTTTTCATTTAGAAAATCCTGTCGCGTATAAATGAAGAATGAATACTTAAGACTTAAAAATGAATAATACAAAGCGAAAATCCTATCGACAAATATCGACAGGATTTTCGCTTTGGTGGAGACATAGGGACTTGAACCCAAGACCTCACGGATGTGAACCGTGCGCTCTAACCAACTGAGCTATGCCTCCGTTTGTATGTGTTTAATATTATAGCGCCAAATTTTATTTTTGCAAGCCCTTTTTGAGAAAAAATTAAAATAATTGCGAAAATAATGGCCGGGACGGCTCATCTGCCGCGTCTGCGCCACGTGCCGGGGATAAGGATCAGCAGGATCGGGAATATCTCCAGACGGCCCATCAGCATGGCGGCGGAAAGCACCAGCTTGGAGAAAACGGAGTAATCCGCATAGCAGCACGCAGGGCCCACGGCGGCAAAGCCGGGACCGATGTTGTTGAAGCAGGCGGCCGCGGCGCTGAGGTTGGTTTCAATGTCGAACCGGTCGAAGGAAAGCAGGAAGAAAAACAGCACAAAGCTGAGGACATAGACCGCCAGATAGGCGTTCTGCCCGCGCACCACGCTCTCGTCCACCGTTTTCCCCTCCAGCCGGAGGCGGTTGACCGCGCGGGGGCGCAGCAGCTTTTGGATCTCCCGGCGAATGCCCTTGACATAGATGACCACGCGGGACACCTTGATGCCGCCGCCCGTGGAACCGGCGCAGGCGCCGATGAACATCAGCATCAGCAGCGTGGTTTTGGAAAGCGTAGGCCACGTATCGAAATCGGCGGTAGCGAAGCCCGTGGTGGTCATGATGGAGGACACCTGAAAAAACGCCGTACGGATCCCCTCCGAAGCGGCGGGATACAGATGACGGATGTTGAAGGCGACGACGGCGGTGGAGCCGGCGGCGATACCGAGGTAGGTCCACAGCTCGCCGCTTTTCAGCACGGAACGGAACCGCCGCATCAGCAACAGGTAGTACACGTTGAAATTGACGCCGAACACCAGCATGAAGCAGCCGATCACCCACTGCAGATAGGGGCTGTAGGAGGCGATGCTGTCCCGGAAAACGCCGAAGCCGCCGGTACCCGCCGTGCCGAAGGTATGCACCAGCGCCTCATACAGCGGCATGCCGCCGCACAGCAGAAGCGCCACCTCCGCAAAGGTCAGCGAAAGATAGATGGCGTAAAAAATCTTTGCCGTGTCTTTGGTGCGGGGGGTGATCTTGTCCACGATGGGGCCGGGCATCTCCGCCCGCATGATGTGGATGGAGCGCTCGGAAATATTTTTCGTCATGGCCATCAGAAAGACCAAAACGCCCATGCCGCCCACCCAGTGGGTAAAGCTGCGCCAGAACAGCAGACCGCGGCTCATGGCCTCCACGTCCCGCAGGATGGAGGCGCCGGTGGTGGTGAACCCGCTGACGGTCTCGAAAAACGCGTCCACGTAGGAAGGGATCTCCCGGCTGATAAAGAACGGCAGCGCCCCCACCGCCGACAGCAGCAGCCACGACAGGCCGGTGATCGCGAACCCCTCGCGGGAATAGATCGTCCTGTCGGCGTTACGGCCCGCCAGCATGGCGCCGCCGCCCAGCACGACGGCAACGCCGATCGTGATCAGGAGCGCGTAAAAGCAGCTCTCCCGGTAGATCAGCGAGACCGCCAGCGGCAGCAGCAGCAGGCCGGCTTCCGCCAGCAGCAGCATTCCCGTGGTTTTGACCACCATCTTATGGTTCATGATACATGCCTTTCATTTATTTCAGGATATCCGCCAGATCGTTCAGCTTGCCCGCGGCGGAAATGACCACCACGCGGTCGCCGTGGCGGATGACGTCGTCGCCGGAGGGGATGACGATATCCCTGCCCCGGATGATACCGGCGATCAGGATGTGCCTGCGCAGCTTCATGGATTTCAGCGGAATATCGGCCCCGGCAAATTCCGGGCCCACCTTGAATTCCAGCGCTTCCACGTTGCTGTCCATCAGTTTGTAAAGCGTTTCCACGGTGCTGCCCATGGAATTCTGCAGCGCGCGGGCGTACTGCACCAGCACGTCGGCAATCAGCTTGCGAGGCGAGACGACGCTTTCCAGCCCCATCTTTTCCGCGATGGAGCCCAGCTCCCCCCGGTTGACCTTGACGATCACCTTCGGCACGCCCTTTGCGGCGGCGTAATAGGAGATCAGGATGTTTTCCTCGTCAAGCCCCGTCAACGCCACAAAGGCGTCGGCAAAGCGAAGGCCCTCCTCCTCCAGGATCTCCCGCTGGGCGCCGTCGCCCAGGCTGACGGAGGCGGCGGGCAGCAGATCGCACAGTTCTTCGCAGCGCTTGCGATCGCGCTCGATGATCTTCACCGAGCTGCCGGCGGCAAGCAGGCGACGCGCCAGATAGTAGGAGGTACGGCTGCCGCCGAAGATAAATACGTTGCGGGCCTGCTTTTGTAAGATTCTCAACTCGCGGAACAGCTTGGCGATCTCCGCCGGGGCGGCGGTCAGGCCGATCCGGTCCCCCGCCATCAGCACGAAGTTGCCGTCCGGGATAAAGACCTCTTCGCCGCGCTGTACCGCGCAGATCAGGAACCGCTGGGAATACTTGCTCCGCAGGTCGCTGAGCCGCACGCCCTCCAACGCCGAGCCGGGCTTCAATTTCAGCTCGATCATTTCAAACCGGCGGCTGGAGAAGGACTCGATCTTGGTGGCGGCGGGCAGCTTCAGGATGTTGAACAGCTCCTTGGCAGCCAGATATTCCGGATTGATGGTCATGGAGATGTTCAGCTCGCGCCGCATGAAGTCGATGGATTTTTCGTTGTAATCGGTGTTGCGCACGCGGGCGATGGTGTGGGACGCGCCCAGCCGCCGGGCGAAATAGCAGCACAGCATGTTGATCTCGTCGGAGTCGGTGACGGCCACCAGCAGCTCCGCGGAACCGGCGGAAGCGTCCTTCAGCGTGTCCGGATCGGCGCCGTTGCCGCAGACGGTGATGATATCATATCTGTTTTTGACCTCTTCCAGCGCGGCCTCGGAGGAATCCACCGCCGTTACGTCGTGTCCTTCCGCCGTAAGGCTGGCGATGATCGTTTTGCCGATTTTGCCGCATCCGACGACAATAATGTTCATAGCTATGCCGCTCCTGTTTTTCCGTGTTGCCGATGTATTGAAAGTTATTATACATCATATCGTTCCGGAAATCCATACCAAAGTGTCATTTTGGCAAAGATTTTCCCGATTTTCTTTTTCAACAATACTATTTTCCGATTTTGCGGTTGTTTTTGCCCGCGCGCTGTGATAAAATTAATAAGATAAAAAATCGAGGACGGAAAAATGCCGAAAAGGATACTTGTGATCGGGGGCGGCGCGGCCGGGCTGATGGCGGCGGCCAAGGCGGCCGGCAGAGGGCTGGACGTGACCGTGCTGGAACGCAACCCCCGGCCCGCCAGAAAACTGATGATCACCGGCAAAGGACGCTGCAACGTGACCAACGCCTGCACGCTGGTAAACGAGCTGACAGAGCAGATCCCCGGCAACGGGCGCTTTCTGTACGGCGCGTTTTCCCGGTTCATGCCCTGCGACACCATGGAGCTGTTCGAATCCCTGGGCGTGAAGCTGAAGATCGAGCGCGGCAACCGGGTGTTCCCGGCATCCGACAAGGCCGTGGATATCGTGGACGCGCTGGTGGGCTACGCGAAGAAAAGCGGCGCGAAGCTCCGCACCGATACCCGCGTGGCTTCCCTGCTGACGGAAAACGGCGCGGTGAAGGGCGTGGTCTGTGAGGACGGGAAAACGATCGCGGCGGACGGCGTGATCGTAGCCACCGGAGGATGCTCCTACCCGCTGACGGGCTCCACCGGCGACGGCTACGCGCTGGCAGAATCCGCGGGCCATACGATCGTACCGCCCCGGCCCTCGCTGGTACCCTTTGAGACGGAGGAAAGCTGGTGCGCGGAGCTGCAGGGCCTGGCGCTGAAAAACGTGGCGATCACCGTCGCCGACCGGGATCGGTACAAGGACGTGTACGAGGATTTCGGTGAACTGCTGTTCACTCACTTCGGCGTGTCCGGGCCCGTGATCTTAAGCGCCTCGGCCCACGTGAGGGATATCGCGCCCGGGAAATACGAACTGCGCATCGACCTGAAGCCCGCCCTGTCGGAGGAAAAGCTGGACGACCGCATGGTGCGGGACCTGACCAAATATTCCAACCGCACCATGACCAACGCGCTGGCGGACCTGCTGCCCCGCAGCATGATCCCCGTGGTACTGGAGCTTTCCGGCATTTCGCCGCAGATCTACGCCAACAAGCTGACGCGGGAGCAGCGCCGGGAGCTGGGATATTTATTGAAAAACCTGACCTGCACGATCAAAGGCACGCGGCCCATCGAAGAGGCCATCGTGACCGCGGGGGGCGTTTGTGTGAAGGAGATCGACCCGAAGACCATGCAGTCCAAGCTGTGCGGCGGACTGTATTTCGCGGGCGAGGTCATCGACGTGGACGCCTACACCGGCGGGTACAATCTGCAGATCGCCTTCGCCACCGGCAACCTGGCCGGGAGCAGCTGTTGACGCGCTGCGTCAACAGCCATGCGGTCCGCCGCACGGCGGAGCGCATATCATGCAAATGCAAGGCATTTGCCTATCATTCGCGGCAGCGCCGCGTATATCACGTTGCCGCAAGGCAACATATCATTCCGGGATCTCTCTTATCCGCCGCACAGGTTTTCCGCTGTTGAACCAACTCAACACAAAAAAGGAGACATTGTCATGAAATACGCCAACACGCTGAAATGGCTGCTCGCCTTTTTCTGCCTGCTGGCGGCGCTGTATGCTTTCGCTCTCTCGACCCAGGCGGAGATCGTCGAGTCCGGCTATTGCGGAGCGGAGGGCAACGGCCGCAATCTCACGTGGACGCTGGACAGCGACGGATTGCTGACCGTCAGCGGCAGCGGCGACATGAAAAACTACTTCAGAGATTTCGGCGAATCGCCCTGGAAGGGGAACGCCGCCGTCAAAAAGGTGGCGCTGCGGGACGGCGTGACGAGCGTAGGCGAATCCGCGTTTTCCGGCTGTACGGGGCTGAGGTCGCTGACGATCCCTGCGTGGGTGACGCGCATGGAGGACGGCGCGTTCCGCGGCTGCACGGGACTGACCTCCGTAACGATCCCCGCCGGCGTGAACCATATTGCCTGTGAGACGTTTCGCGGCTGTACGGGACTGAAGGAGATTACCCTCCCGGAAAGCGTGACGTCCATCGGCAATAGCGCGTTTGAGGGCTGCACGGGCCTGACGGACGTCGTGCTCCCGAACAGCGTAAAATGGATCGGGACGTCCGCGTTTTCCGGCTGTACGGGCCTGACGAGCGTCACGATCCCGGAGGGCGTGACGTCCATCGGCGAGAAAGCGTTTGAAAACTGCACGGGCCTGACGGCTGTCACGATCCCGGACAGCGTGGAATGGATCTACCGATACGCGTTTTCCGGCTGTACCGGTCTGACGGCCTTCACGGCGCCGGACGGGATCACAACGATCGAACCGGGCACGTTTGCCGGGTGTTCCGCGTTGACGGAGGTGACGATCCCCGCCGGGGTCAGCGAGATCGGATTCTACGCTTTTGATCACGACGACAATCTGAAAACCGTCCGGTACGGCGGCACGGAAGAACAGTGGCGGCGGATCGAAAAGTCGGCGTACGGCAATACGGCCCTGTCACAGGCGGAGATCGTATTCGGTCAGGCGGCATATGCCCCCGGCGACGCGGACGGAGACGGGAAGTTGACCTCCGCCGACGCAAGATTGGCGCTGCGGGCCAGCGTGGGCTTGCGGGAAACGGGCGACGTGGAAAAAGATTCCGCCTGGTATCTCGCCTGCGACGTGGACGCCGACGGCAGCGTGACCTCCGCCGACGCGCGGCTGATCCTCCGCGCCAGCGTGGGGCTGGAGGACGCGAGCACGTTCGGGAAAAAGGCGTAACACGGCGTTATTTCAGAGCGGAGAGCGGAGTTCGGAGAGCGGAGATATTATGTTCGTGCCGTTTGCTTGAAACTTACAACTTGCAACTTGCAACTTAAAACTTGCAACTTAAAACTTAAAACCGCAATATCTCACACCTAAAACCTCATACCTGTAAAAAACAAACCTGACAAAGAAAGGACAAAACACCATGATCAACATTGCCATCGACGGGCCCTCCGGGGCGGGAAAGAGCAGCGCGGCCAAACTGGCGGCGGCACGGCTCGGTTACGTTTATGTGGATACAGGCGCGCTGTACCGCGCCATCGGCGTGGCGGCGCTGCGCCGCGGACTGACCACCACGGATAAGGAGCAGGTGCTTCCCATCCTGCCGGAGCTGGACATTCAACTGACCTTCATCGACGGCGAGCAGCACGTGATCCTGAACGGCGAGGACGTTTCCAAAGAGATCCGTCTGCCGGAGGCCTCCATGGCGGCTTCCGACGTGTCCGCCATGGCGGAGGTGCGGGAATACTTACTGGACCTGCAGCATAAGATCGCGGCGGAAAACAACTGCTTTATGGATGGGCGCGACATCGGCACGGTGATTTTGCCCCACGCGCAGCTGAAGATCTTTCTCACCGCGTCGGCGGAGATCCGCGCCAGGCGCCGCTACGACGAGCTGATCGGCCGCGGCACCCCCGTGGAATACGAAACGGTGCTGCAGGACATCATCCAGCGGGACTACAACGACTCCCACCGGGAAGTAGCGCCGCTGAAGCCCGCGGAGGACTCCGTGATACTGGATTCCTCCTACCTGACGCTGGAAGAAGTGGTGGCAAAGGTCGTCGAACTGGTGGAAGCCATCCCGGAGGAAAAGAAATGAAAATCGTTCTGGCGGACACGGCGGGGTTCTGCTTCGGCGTGGCCCGCGCCGTCAACCAGGTGAACGCATACGTGGACGGCGGTCAGCCGGTGTGCACGCTGGGACCGTTGATCCACAACCCCGGCTTTATCCGTTCGCTGGAGGAAAAGGGAGTGTATATCGCCGAAAGCCCCGCCGACGTGCGGCCGGGCTATAAACTGATCGTGCGCACTCACGGCGTAACAAGGGACGTGCTGGCGGACATCGAGGCAAAGGGGATCGACTGTTACGACGCCACCTGCCCCTTCGTGAAAAAGATCCATAAGATCGTGGCGGAACGTTCCGCCGAAGGCGACGTGATCCTGATCGCCGGGGATGAAACGCATCCCGAGGTGGTGGGCATCCGCAGCTATGCGGCAACGCCCTCCTTCGTGTTTTCCTCCGCCGAAGAGCTGGAAAACATCGCGCGGGAGAACGTTTTTTCGCCGGAAACGGCCTTTACCGTGGTTTCACAGACCACTTTCGACGCAAAAGAATTTAAAAAATCTGAAAAAATTGCAAAAAAACTATATACAAACTTAAAAATATTTGATACAATATGCAGTGCTACCGCTTTGCGGCAGGAAGAAGCAGAAAAGCTTGCCGCGGAGAATGATATGATGATCGTGATCGGCGGGCGCAACAGCTCCAACACCGCCAAGCTGCAGAAGATCTGCAGCGCTCACTGTCCCACATATCTTATCGAGGACGCAGAAGAACTAAAAAAAATATCATTTACAGGCGTCGCATCGGTCGGAGTTACCGCGGGAGCGTCCACTCCCGAAGGTAAAATTAAGGAGGTAATAAAAACCATGTCTGAGATCAATGTCAACATCGACGCGGCGGAAGTCAACCCCGGACAGGCTGCTCCCGCTGAAACCACCGAGGAAAAGGAAATGTCCTTTGAAGAAGCTCTTGAGGAATCCCTCAGCAGCATGAGCAACGACCAGCGTGTCGTTGGAACCGTTATGCACATCGCTCCGAATGAGATTCAGGTGGATATCGGAAGAAAGCAGACGGGCTACATCCCGATCGACGAGTACAGCAACGATCCCGAAGCAGATCCCATGAAGGAACTGAAAGTCGGCGACGAGCTGAACCTGATCATCATGAAGACGAATGATGTGGAAGGCACCATCATGCTGTCGAAGAAGCGTTACGACGCCGTCAAGTATTGGGATACCATCGTGGAAGCAGAAAAGGAGGGCGCCATTCTCGAAGGCAACGTCGTCGAAGTGATCAGCAAGGGTCTCATCGTGGTTACCAACGGCATCCGCGTGTTTGTGCCCGCCTCCCTTTCCACCGTACCGAGAAACGGCCGTTTGGAGGAAATGCTCAACAAGACGGTGAAGTACGTTGTGATCGACATCGACAAGCGCCGCCGCAGAGCCGTGGGCTCCATCCGCGAGGCCAACAAGCGCCAGCGCAAGGAGATCCAGGAGAAATTCTGGAGCGAGATCGAAGAGGGCATGAAGTACACGGGCGTCGTGAAGTCCCTGACGGATTACGGCGCGTTCGTCGATCTCGGCGGCGTGGACGGCATGATCCACCGCACCGAGCTTTCCTGGAAGCGCATCAAGCATCCGTCCGAGGTCGTCAACGTGGGCGACACCGTGGACGTGTACGTCAAGTCCCTTGACAGAGAAAACAAGAAGATCTCCCTTGGCTACAAGAAGATCGAAGACAGCCCGTGGGAAGTGTTCAAGAGAGATTATCCCATCGGCTCCGAGATCGAGGTCAAGATCGTCCGCATCACCACCTTCGGCGCCTTTGCCGAGATCTTCCCCAGAATGGAAGGTTTAATCCACATCTCCCAGATCGCGCATGAGCGCATCGAGAAGCCGCAGGACGTCATCTCCATCGGCGACGTGGTGAAGGTAAAGATCATCGATATCGACTACGACAAGAAGAGGATCAGCCTTTCCATCCGCGCCCTGCTGCCCGCGCCTGAAAAGCGCGCCAAGGAGGAGAAGGTAGACGAGGCTCCCCTTACCATGTCCCTGGACGAGATGATCGCCAAGGCCAACGAGGCAGAAGCCGCCGCGGCCGCCGCGGAGGAAGCCCCCGCTGAGGAAGCCGCCCCCGTGGAAGAAGCCCCCGCTGAGGAAGCCGCCCCCGTGGAAGAAGCCCCCGCCGAGGAAGCCGCCCCCGTGGAAGAAGCCCCCGCCGAGGAAGCCGCTCCCGTGGAAGAGGCCCCCGCCGAGGAAGCCGCTCCCGCCGAGGAGATCCCCGCTGCCGAATAATCACAATCGGTCCATCACACGTCCCTGTCGGCTTACCGGCAGGGACTTTTTTCGCCGACGGATCGAGGCAAATTGCGTATTGACACGGCAGGCACATTCATGTATAATACATGCATAAAAATACAGATATCAAGGATTTAACTTGAAATATTATTCAAACCGGAGGCCGATATGGATCAATTCAAGAACAGGAGCTTTTTGAAGCTGCTGGATTATACCCCCGAAGAGATCGGGCACCTGCTGGACCTGGCGGCGGAACTGAAGGCCAAGAAAAAGGCGGGGATCCCCCACCGGCTGTGCGAGGGCAAAAGCGTGGCGCTGATCTTTGAAAAGACCAGCACCCGCACCCGCTGCAGCTTTGAGGTGGCGGCGGCGGACCTGGGCATGCACCCGGTGTACCTGGACCCCAAGTCCTCCCAGATCGGCAAGAAAGAGAGTATCGCCGATACCGCCCGGGTGCTGGGCCGCATGTTCGACGGCATCGAGTACCGCGGCTACGGGCAGGAGATCGTGGAAGCGCTGGCGCAGTATTCCGGCGTGCCGGTGTTCAACGGGCTGACGAACGAATTCCACCCCACGCAGATCCTGGCGGATTTTTTGACCATCCGGGAGCATTTCGGCAGGCTGAAAGGCGTCAAGCTGGTATACATGGGCGACGCCCGCTACAACATGGGCAACTCGCTGATGGCAGGCTGCGCCAAAATGGGGCTGCACTTCGTCGCCTGCGCGCCGAAGAAGTATTTCCCCGATCCCGCCTTGGTGGAGACCTGTGAAGCGGTAGCGGCGCAGACCGGCGCGACGCTGGAATTTATCGAAGACCCCGCCGAGGCCGTAAAGGGCGCGGACGTGATCTACACGGACGTATGGGTCTCCATGGGCGAGCCGGACGAGGTCTGGGCGGAACGCATCAAAGATCTGCTGCCGTATCAGGTAAACGAAGCGCTGATGCAAAAAGCGGGCGCGCAGTGCCGCTTTATGCACTGTCTGCCCGCGTTCCACGACCTCGGCACCGAGATCGGACGAGAGATATTTGAAAAGTACGGCCTTGCCGCGCTGGAGGTCACCGACGGCGTGTTCGAAAGCCCGCAGTCCATCGTATTTGACGAAGCGGAAAACCGCATGCACACCATCAAGGCGGTCATGGCCGCCGCGCTGGCGCCCGGCTGACGCCGAGGTAGCGCGGCACCGTAGCGCGGCACCTCAGTGCCGCTACAGTCGTGAGTCGTGAGTCGTGAGTCGAGAGAAGTCCTCCGGACGGTCCTATGAAATGCAAGGCATCAACAACTTTTCTCACGACTGCGGTGCGAAGCGCCGCCTCTGACGACTGACGGCTGTTCCGCGCAGCGGAACTCACAGGCCGAAGCTGACGCTGAGCGCCTTGTTGACCTTATTCATCTCGCCTGCGCCCAGGCAGCCCATGCGCTCCCGCAGCCGCCGTTTATCCAGCGTTCGCACCTGCTCCAGCAGGACGATGGAATCCTTTACCAATCCGCAGCTGTCCGCGTTCACCCTGATGTGCGTGGGCAGCTCCGTTTTATCTTTCTGGCTGGTGATCGCCGCGGCGATCACAGTGGGGGAATATCGGTTGCCCATATCGTTCTGCACGATAAGTACCGGCCGCACGCCGCCCTGTTCGCTGCCCACCACCGGGCTGAGATCGGCGTAGTAGATATCCCCGCGTTTGACTGTCATCATCATTTCACCCCCGTTTTTTTTGATTGCAACTGTATTTTTCCCATTATTACGTCGGCGCATACAGAAAAATCAAAAAAAACAAAAGCGATCATTAAAACGGCAGGAATTTGTCGTCCTCCGTCAGGGCAAGCAAATCGACGGCGCGGTTGAAACGCTGTATGACATCACGGAATTCGTCTGGCTCGTGGGAGTCGGAGCCGCAGTAAAATTTACAGCCGCAGCGTTTGGCGATGGTAAAGGGACGCAGCACCGTTTCGGTCTCCGCCTCCGGGAAACCGAAATCCGAGGCGTTCAGCTCGATACCGCAGCCGAGGGACGCCGCTTTCGTGAACAGCCGTTCCAGCTCCGCTTCCGGCAGCAGCCGCAGAGTCTCCAGAAACATCTGCCGCGTGGGGGCGATCAGGCCGCACACCGGGTGGGCGATGCCGATTTTACGGAAGGGCAGGTCCATGGCAAGCACCGCGTCCAATCGCTTTACCCACAGCGCCGCGCGCTCTTCGGCGGTCTCTTTGCCCGTGACCGTGAAATCGGTCATGTGCAGGTGGGTGGTGGGGATGATGACGAAATCCAGCTCGTCGAACCGCGCTTTTGACACGCCGACCACACAGTCGCGGCTCAGCTCCGTCTCGCAGCCGAACAGGAACCGCACGCCCTCCGCCTGCGGCAGGGGCAGCGACTGCCGGATATGCGCCGTGTTCTGCGGCGCGTACCAGCCGGAGGCCCCGGGGATCGTCTCGTCCCAGTAGTGGTCCGTCACGCAGATGGTTGTAAGCCCGTTTTCCAGCGCGTACCGCAGAATATTTTCGGGCGTCTGCTGCGGGTGCTGCGAGCAGCTGGACAGTTGGGTGTGGATGTGCAGATCATGGTCGATCACGTAACGCATGGATGCGCCTCCTTTTTTATTGTCATAAGGAAATTTGTCAGGGCGACGCGGACCACGTAGCGCGGCACCTCAGTGCCGCTCCGGCCCAAACAACATATCCGTTGATTTATTCGGTGAAATAACCCTTACTTTGTCAAGAAAAACGGTCATTATCATAAAAAACCGTTTCAAAAGATACAATAGCCACCAGCGGCACTGAGGTGCCGCGCTACCGCATAACTTCGGCGGGGCGGCTGTGGGCAGCCGCGCTACCGAATGGGGCAGATCTTCACACAAAGGCAAACATCTCAAACAGAGAAAAACCCTGAAGGATCACGCCCTGCCGAAAAAGCGGTCGGTGTAGCGCTTTACCCTGCCCCGCAGGGACGTCAGCAGCGCGAGGGCTTCCTCATCGCCCGGATACGCCGCTTTCATCAGGCGGCCTTCCTCAAAGCACAGCTCGTCGTGGAACGGGAAATAGGCGTCCAGCAAAAAGATCACGAACTTTGTCATCCGGTAGGTCGCGACCACATGCTCCGGCGCGCCGTCGTAGCACTCCACGGCGGCGGTGTAACCGTTCCGCAGCGCCTCCTTGAAGCCCTCCAGCGTCGGGGCTTGGGCCAAAATCACGGAATACGCCTCGTTGAAGCTGCTGTCGTAATCCCAGCGCCAGTTGCGGCGGTGGGCGTCGTCCACGCCGAGGGGAGAAATGAAGATCCCCTCCGCCCGCATGTCGTTCCAGAAGGCGACCTGCATGTTCGCGTCCCGGCAGCCGGGCTCCTGCCCGTGCAATATTTCCGCCGCGTCGTACCGCTTTTCCTGCGCCAGAAAACGAAACACGTCGTCCCGGGTGTTGTGGGCGTCCCATTCCCAAAAGGGATGGGCCAATATCGCCGCGCCGCCGCCCGCGTGGATGCGGTCCGCGATCCAGCGCCGCCAGGCGTAATCCATCGCCGGGACGCCCTCCGGCAGCCGGTCTTGATTGGCTTCGGCGATCGCCTCAACTTCGGCGTTGACCGCTGCTTCGTGGTCGTGATAGTATTTGTCGAAGCCCGCTCCGTCCGGCGACAGCGCCCCCACGTTGACCGCGTGGATATAGGCGTTGGGCACGTGGACCTCCTCGCCGTACAGCAGCAGCATGTCGTTGGGGACTGTTTTCGCCGCCTCCATGGCGAGGCGGGAACCGTCGATCAGATGGTGGTCTGTGATAGCGAGGTAATCAAACCCCGCCCTGCGGTACATCGCCGCCGCCAGAAACGGGTCCTCGGACCCGTCCACCGAGGTACAGACGTGGCAGTGGGTGTTGCCCCGCATCGGCGTACGCCGGTACAGGTCTTCCCCGGCGCAGAACACACGCAGATCGGCGACGGCCTTGGGGCCATCGTCCGTCTCCTCTCCCAGACGGAGCGTATAGATCTGCTCCCGGGTGAAGGTGTAGGAAAAGCGCAGAAAGCCGTCCGCGTCCGCGGCTGCTTCCACGCCGCCGTAGCGGGTCCAGTCGCTGAAGGTCAGCAGCTCGGAGGAGTTGTTTTCCTCCTGCGGGATCATCCGCAGCAGGTAGGTTTTTCCCGGCGTCAGGGCGGCTTCCATGCCGAGGCCCCGCAGGGTAAAACCGGTGGGCGCGTTCAGCAGCGCCACCCGCGGGAAGAGCTCGTAGTCGACCAGATCGGGGTTCAGGTTCGGGAGTTTCATCTTGATGCCTCCGTTATTCGACGGTCAGCATGATCGTCTGCGGGATAAGGTTTTCGCCCATGACCGTCAGACGGACGGAGCCCTTTTTACCCACAGTGCGCACCCAGAAGGCCCTTGCGCCGCCGATCAGCGCGAAGCAGTCCGGGCCGATGATCTTCGCGGGGCCGTCCACGGCCACCGTGACCGCGTTGTTGGCGAAGGGCACGCGGTTGCCGTTCTGGTCCAGCGCCAGCAGCTCCACGCGGGTCACGTCGTAGGTGGCGCCCTCTTTCAGCGTATCGCTGTCCGCTTTCACCGAGAGCGTCAATCCGGTGACCGCCGTGCGGGTGACGGACTTCACCAGCTTGCCGTCCTTGTAGCCGTCAAAGCGGTAGGTGATCTGCTCGTTGCCCCAGTTGGCGAAGTATTTTGTCACGATACCGTAGATCTTGCCGAAGCTCATGCGGCCGTGCAGCAGCGCGTAGACCGCCTTGGCGTAGTATTTGGGCGGCAGCACGAAGCCGTCCACGCCCGCCGTGTTCAGCGCGTCCTTCAGCGCCGCGGCGGTCTTGGGGTCCAGTCCCTCGTCCTTTTCCAGACTGTCGCCGATGAAGTCCTTGGGCAGGATGGGCGGATGGGGCAGGTGAGGGAATTTATCTTTCGCAGGGTACGCGGTGCTCTTGTATTCGCCGTTTTTGAAAATTTCCACGTAGTCGCAGTTGGTAAAGATGTAGGTCTGCCCCACCAGCGCGCCGGGGTACTCGCCCACGTCCATGGCGGAGGAGGTCTCCATCACCGGATGGTCGTCCTGCTGGCTGGCGTACACCGCCGCGGCCAGCTTGGGGATGCGGAACATATCCGTCACGCCGTGGTAGCAGATGCGGTCGCCGCTGCCGAAGTCCTTGTGGGTGTTGTAATCCGCCATGCACCAGCCGATGGCGCCGGAGTGACGGCGGCTGCCGAAGGAGGTATCCTGCACCCGCAGGTGGCGCAGGGCGTGCTCCCGGCGCAGCTCCTCCCGGTCAAAGCTCTTGGTGGGGTACATATGACCGTTGTGCTCCGTGACCAGCAGCGGCGGTCTAAAGCCGCACACGACGGCCGCGGGCAGCAGCTTGACCGCCCCGCCGGAATGGCTGAAATCGTTGTAGGTGTAAACGTCCTCCAGCAGGTGGCTGCGGGGGATGTTGCGCACGCCGCCGGTCTGGCGGGAGGGATCGAGGGACCGCGCCAGCGCGTTGGTCTGGGTGTAGAACTCATCGCAGTCCATGCCCTCGTTGACGCGCACGCCCCACAGGATCACGCAGGGATGGCTGCGGTCCCGCAGGACCATGCGGCGGATGTTGTCCAGGCAGTTGTCGCGCCACTCCCCTTCCCCCAAATACTGCCAGCTGGGCATTTCGGTGAACACCAAGAGGCCTATCTCGTCGCAGCGGTCGAGGAAGTGGACGGAATCGGGATAGTGAGCGGTGCGCACGATGTTGCAGCCGAGCTTGTATTTGAGCAGGTCGGCGTCCGCCTTCTGCGCGCTGGCGGGCATGGCGTTGCCCACGTAGGGGTAGCTTTGGTGGCGGTTGAGGCCGATCAGCTTGAGGGGCCTGCCGTTGAGCAAAAAGCCCGTGCGGGTGAACTCCGCCTGCCGGAAGCCGAAGCGTTTTTCCACCGTATCGCCGCCGAAGGAGACCCGCAGCGTGTAAAGCTTGGGGTCGTCGATATCCCACAGCTGTACGTCCTTTTGTTTCCAGCGGATACGTACCGCCTTGCCCTCCGCGGGCGTTTCCTTTGCCGCCAGCACTGTTTCGCCGTCAAGGAACTCCAGCTTCATCGCTCCCTTTACCTCGTCGGAGAAGGTCACGTCGGCTTCGATGGTCTTTTTCGGCAGCAGGCAATCCGGCGTTTTGACGAACACATCCTCGATGAAGCGGCTCTCCACCATATCCAGATGCACCTCGCGGTAGATGCCGCCGTAGCACAGGTAATCCACCATGTTGCCGAAGGGCGGGATCTCCGGGCGCTCCGTGGCATCCAGCTCCACGGCCAGCAGGTTGTTGGACCGGTTGCACAGGCCCGTGATCTCGAACCCGAAGGGCGTGTAGCCGCCCTTGTGTTCGCCCAGGAATTTGCCGTTGAGGTATACTTTGGCGTAGTTGGCCGCGCCCTCGAAATTGAGGAACGTCCGGCGGCCGTTCTCAAACGCCTCCGGGGGCAGGCGGAAGTATTTGCGGTAGCAGCTGACGAACTGGTAGTCCCGCTCGTCGAAATAGTTGTAGGGCAGCTCCTTGTTGGCGTGGGGGATGTCCACGGTCTCGAACGACGCGTCGTCGTAGCCGGGCTTTACCATGTCCTCCGTAAAGGAGGGGCAGTATTTCCAGTTGAAATTGATGTCGATCCTCTTGCGCATACGTCTTCTCCGTTCCTTTTTCAATATAGATCCATTTTATAAGAAAAACGCGCGGGTGTCAATAGAATGCTTTTTCCCGACAAATTAACATTTCAGTATTGTTTTTGCCATATTTCCATGATAAAATTATAAAGATAAAACGGCAGGAGGATGATTTATGCAAAAGATCATTGCCTTTTTCATGACGATACTGATGTTCTTTTTCCCGCGGCTGAACCTGCCGAAGGCGGACGTGGACAAGGAGAGCTGGACCACCGATTATACCTGCGTGTTCGTCCACGGGCTCAGCGGCTGGGGCGCGTACAGCCCCGCCAACTACGTGATGCCCTACTGGGGTATGCTGGGCGGCGACCTGATGAAATACCTGAACGCCCGTGGCTTCAAGACCGCGGCGGCCACCGTCGCCCCGGCGGACAGCGCCTGGGACCGCGCCTGCGAGCTCTACGCGCAGCTCACCGGCACAAAGGTGGACTACGGCAAGGAGCACAGCGAGCGCTGCCACCACCCGCGCTTCGGCAAGGATTTTTCCTGCTTCCCGCTGATCGAAAGTTTCAGCGCGGAAGATAAGATCAACCTGCTGGGCCACTCCTTCGGCGGCGCGACGGTACTGACGTTCCTGGAGCTGATGGCCAACGGCAGCGAGGCGGAAAAGGCCGTGACGCCGGAAGACGAGCTTTCCGGCCTCTTCACCGGCGGCAAGGGCGACTGGGTGTATTCCGTCACCGCGCTCTCCGCGCCGATGAACGGCACCAGCGCCTATGAGGTGATGCCCACATTGGAGGAACATGCCGACGCGCGCGTTTACCTGACCACCGACACGCTGAACCTCGCCTCCACCACCACGCAGGACGGGCGCATCGCCGACGACAGCGCCACCTACGACATGCACATCGACAACGCCATGAAGATGCTGGAGGGCATCGAGACGCTGAGCCACGTCTACTACTTCTCCCTCCCCTGCTGTTACACCGAGCAGCAGGCGGACGGCACCTGGGCCCCAAAAAAGGACATGGAGCCGCTGTTCGTCAGCGCCAGCGAGCGCATGGGCAAATACACCGGCGTGACCGAGGGCGGCTGCGTAGTGGACGAGAAGTGGCAACAGAACGACGGGCTGGTGAACACCTATTCCGCCCGGGCGCCCTTCAACGCGCCGCAGCAGGACCTTGACCGTGACGATATCCGGCCCGGCATCTGGAACGTGATGCCCACCTTTGACGGCGACCACATGGCCCTGCAGGGAGGGCTGGTCTACAACGACAACATCCGGGAGCTCTATGTGGATCTGCTGACGATGATCAATACCCTTTCGTAACGCAGCACGCTGCCTCAGCAGCGTAAAAAAAAACGGAACTGAGGTTCCGTGCTACAATGCGATTCCAACACAGCACGCTGCCTCAGCAGCGGTCACAACTCGGGCCCAAACGAAACGGAGCTGAGGCTCCGTGCTACGAAATTTGTTTACGATAAAAAAACCGATAACAGGAGGAAAAAAGATAATGGCAAACAAATACGCAGGCACACAGACCGAAAAGAATCTGGAGGCGGCCTTCGCGGGCGAATCCCAGGCGCGCAACAAGTACACCTATTTCGCCTCCAAGGCGAAAAAGGAGGGCTACGAGCAGATCGCCGCGCTGTTCCTGAAAACCGCCGACAACGAAAAAGAACACGCCAAGCTGTGGTTCAAGGAGCTGAACGGCATCGGCGACACCGCCGAAAACCTGGCGGCCGCCGCCGACGGCGAAAACTTTGAGTGGACCGATATGTACGAGGGCTTCGCCAAAACCGCCGAGGAAGAGGGCTTCCCGGAGCTGGCGGCGAAATTCCGCGGCGTGGCGGCCATCGAAAAGGCCCACGAGGAGCGCTACCGCGCGCTGCTGAACAACGTGGAAACCGCGCAGGTCTTCGCCAAGAGCGAGGTCAAGGTGTGGGAATGCCGCAACTGCGGCCACATCGTAGTAGGCACCGCCGCGCAGGAGGTCTGCCCCGTCTGCGCCCACCCGCAGAGCTATTTCGAGGTGCATGAGGCGAATTATTGATACATAATCAAACAACCGCAAACGCAAAACGCCCGCCGACGGACCGATTCCGTTGGCGGGACCTTTTTTGTTGCGAAATTGCGGAAGCAGGATAATATCGTAAAGTTGGCAGTATATCGGGATGTTTGCCTTTACGCGAAAACCTGCCCTATCCGGTAGCGCGGCGCCTCAGTGCCGCTTTTGACAATTGTAACTTTGGAAACGGATTTCGATGATATATGATCTTTCATTTACCCGAATAAGAGACATTAAATGATATGCCCCATCTTATATGCTGTTTATGCCTATAGCGGCACTGAGGTGCCGCGCTACCGCGTTGCCGCATGGGTAAACAACTCGTCAAATCCAATTTTTGTTCTATCACACAATTTCCCCTGCAGAGCCATTTTAGAAGTCAAACTCCGCCCTGCCGTTTTCCAGCTTCAGCGCGGCGTCGAAGGGTTTGCCCTTTTTGGAGATAAAGCCGGACAGTTTTTCGGTCTTGCCCGCGGCCAGCAGGTCGGCGGCGTTTTTGACGGTCAGGGCCTTTCCGCAGAGGAAGGCCGGGATCTTGCAGGGGCAGCCCTGCTCGTGGCCCGTGCAGCGATAGCTGTAACGGTCCTTTATCACGTCCTTGCCGCACAGCGGGCACTTGCCCACCGCGTCGCCGTAGGCGCCGGTGTAGCCCGGAGAGCCCGGCGCGTTGGCCTCCGCCCGGAAGACCGCGGCGATCTCCTGCTCCGCCAGCGCCACGCTGTCCGTCACGGCCATTTCGCCGTGGAACACCTTTTTCAGCGCCTGCCCCAGCTGGCTGGTCTTGTACTTGTCCATGGCGATGCCCAGCGCCGCGGTCTGCCGGATCAGGAACTCCCCGCCGGGCAGGATGCGGTACACGTCCTTTTTCAGCTCGATGTATTTGCTTTTCACCGCGTTGTCGATGATGCCGGTGCGGGTGGCCTCCGTGCCCAGCTCCAGTCCCTCGAACATGGCGCGGTACTCCTCCGCGTCGTCCGCGTCCTCCATGTCGTTGGCGGCGGCCTTTTCCTCCCGGAAAGGGTTTTTCAGGTAGTTGTTCAGCGTTTCGATGGTGTAGTGCTTGGGCGGCGAGGTCTCCTTTTCCACGGGCTTGAAACAGATATTCACCGCGTCGCCCTTGTTGAGGTCCGGCAGGATTTTCGATGACGTTTTCACCGAATCGTCGTATTTCGTCCAGCCGGGTTCCAGGATCACCGTGCCCTTGAGGGTGTAGTCCTCGCATTCGCCCACGGAGACGGTCAGCTCCGTCTTCTGCGCCACGCATTCCTCCTTGCAGAACACCGCCACGAAACGCCGCAGCACCGCGGTGTAGACGGTTTTTTCCTCCGGCGAGAGGTCGGCGGGCTTCGGGATCTTGTAGGTGGGCGTCAGCGCGGAGTGGGATTCGATCTTGCTGTCGTCGAAGATGGTCTTTTTGTCGGCAAACGCCACGGGATAGCCCAGCGCCGCCACCTTGCCGACGATGGTTTTGATCTTGTCCTTTTCGGCGGTGGCCAGATATTCCGAGTTGGTGCGAGGGTAGGTCAGGAAGCCCTTTTCGTACAGCGCCTGCGTCACCCGCAGGGAATCGTCCATGGACATCTTGAACTTTTTGCCGAGGTAGTTCTGCAGTTTGGAAAGCGAGTACAGCTTGCCGGGCTTCAGCGTGTCCTTTTTCGTCTTTTTGGCGGTGACGGTCGCGGTCTGGGCGTTCAACTTGTCGCAGGCGCGCTGCGCTTTGGCAGCCTGCTCTTTCGGGAATTTATACTGGCTGACCAGCTCCACGATCTCGCCGTTGGTCTCCTCGCTGCTCACCAGCGCGTAGTAGACGTCCGGCACGAAGTTTTTGATGGCCGTGTCCCGGTCGTAGATGGCCTTGACGATGGGCACGATCACCCGGCCCACCCGCAGCAGCGTGCCGGCCCGCAGCGTGGCGTAGCGCGTCAGGTTGACGCCGTAGAGCCAGTCCACGTAGGTGCGGGCAAAGCCCTCGTTGGCGAGGTTGTCGTATTCGTCGTCGCTTTTCATATCGGCCAAAGCGGCGGCCACGGTCTCCGGCGTCTGGTCCGGCAGCCACAGACGCATGACGGGCTTGTGGCTTTCCAGCGCGTTCATGACGCACAGCCGCACGATGATCTCGCCCTCCCGGTCCGCGTCGCCCGCGTTGACGATGGTATCCACGTCCGCCCGGTTGCACAGCCGCTTGATGACGCCGAACTGCCGCGCCACGCCGGGGTCGTTCTTTTTATCCGCGCCGGGGCGCAGCTTGAACCGGAACTCCCCCGGGAAACAGGGGATGTTCTCCATGGACCAGCGGCCCGTGGACGTGGGGCCGGTATAGTCCTCGATATCGCACAGGCTGAACAGATGCCCGAAGGCCCACGTGACGATATACCCCTGCCCTTCCAGATAGCCGCTATTTTTTGTCATATGGCCGATGGCCGCCGCGATATTGCGCGCCAGGCTCGGCTTTTCCGCGATGATCAGGATCATGCCGCTTTCCTTCCGCGAGGTGTGATCGACGGGAAACGGAACCGTTCCCCGCCCGTATAGGACAGTATATCATATCCGATCCGTTTTGTCGATATGGATTTCAAAACGATTTTGCACTTGATTTTCCTGCCGTTTTATTCTAATATATAAGAGAGAAAACAGCCGGGGCGGACGACGCTGCGCCGCGGCTTTCCAAAGTAAAGGAGAGAACGAAATGAGCGAGATATTTGCCAACATCCCGAAGATCCGATATGAGGGCTCGGACAGCAAAAACCCGCTGGCCTTCAAATTCTACGACCCGGAGCGCGTCGTGCTGGGCAAGCCCATGAAGGACCATCTGCCCTTCGCCATGGCGTGGTGGCACAACCTGTGCGCGGGCGGCACGGACATGTTCGGCCGCGATACGGCGGACAAGTCCTTCGGCGCGAAAAAAGGCACCATGGCCCACGCCAGAGCAAAAGTTGACGCGGGTTTTGAGTTCATGCGCAAGCTCGGCGTTGAATACTTCTGCTTCCACGACGTGGATCTCATGCCGGAGGCCGACGACATCAAGGAGACCAACCGTCGGCTGGACGAGATCAGCGACTATATCCTTTCCAAGATGCAGGAGACGGGGATCAAGTGTCTGTGGGGCACCGCCAACATGTTCGGCAACCCGCGGTTCATGAACGGCGCGGGCAGCTCCAACAGCGCGGACGTGTTTTGCTTTGCCGCGGCGCAGATCAAGAAGGCGCTGGACCTGACCGTGAAATTCGGCGGTAAGGGCTACGTGTTCTGGGGCGGCCGCGAGGGCTATGAGACGCTGCTGAACACCGACGTGAAGTTCGAGCAGGAGAACATCGCCCGCCTGATGCGCATGGCGGTGGATTACGGCCGTTCCATCGGCTTTACCGGCGATTTCTACATCGAGCCCAAGCCCAAGGAGCCCATGAAGCACCAGTACGATTTCGACGCGGCCACCGCCATCGGCTTTTTGCGCCAATACGGGCTGGACAAGGACTTCAAAATGAACATCGAGGCCAACCACGCCACTCTGGCGGGCCACACCTTCCAGCATGACCTGCGCATCTCCGCCATCAACGGGATGCTGGGCTCCATCGACGCCAACCAGGGCGACTGCCTGCTGGGCTGGGACACCGACGAGTTCCCCTTCAACGTCTACGAAGCGACCATGTGCCTGTACGAGGTCATCAAGGCCGGGGGACTTACCGGCGGCTTCAATTTCGACGCCAAGTGCCGCCGTCCCAGCTACACCCATGAGGACATGTTCGAGAGCTACATCCTGGGCATGGACACCTTCGCGCTGGGCCTGCTGAAGGCCGCCGCCCTCATCGAGGACGGCCGCGTGGACGGCTTTATCAAAGACCGTTACAGCAGCTATGAAAGCGGGATCGGCAAAAAGATCGTGGCGGGCGAAACCACCCTCGCGGAGCTGGCCGCCTACGCCGACGAGCTGGGCGCGCCCGCGCTTCCCGGCAGCGGCAAGCAGGAGCGGCTGGAAGGGATCGTAAATCAGATCCTGTTCGGCTGAACGACACATCGCGAATAACAAAATACGGACGGAGTTCAAACATGATCTCCGTCCGTTTCTTATTTCTACTGCCTGTTGCCTGCTGCCTGCAATCTAAGGCAAGATCTCCGCCGGGACGCCCTCTTCGTTGAGGATGGCGATGCATTCGGTCAGCCAGCGCTTGTCCTGCGTGGCCTGGGACCAGCAGAGGTTGAGCCGGTTGCCGCAGCTGACGCACGACACGGTGGAGGCCAGCCCGTAGTAGCGGGTGTCGCCGTTGATGAACCGCAGGTCGGCGACCACGTCCTTCAGATGCTCCGGCAGCTCGATCTGGCCGAGGTTCGTGAAGATCGTGGTGGCGGCCTCGTGGCCTTTGCGCTGCAAAAAACGCATCACGGGGCGCTTGACGCAGTTGGGGACGATCCCGACCGCCGGGTTGCCCGCCAGCGCGCCGAATTTGTTGACGACCGCCTGCAGGTGCTCCTTTGTGAGCTGCTGCTTCAGCCGCTTCGCCGTCTTTTCGCACACAAAATCCAGCGTGTAGTCCCGTTTGCCCTCCGGGTAGAATTTGATCTCCGTCTGGACCACGAAATTCCGCATGGTGTTCGAGGGGAAAAACCGCCGCAGATTGACGGGCACGAACACCGTGACGGGCTTGTCGATAGGCTCCGGCTCGCTGCGGATCACGCCGAGGATCAGCACCGCAGCCAGATACTCCGTGACGGTCATGCGCTTCTCGTGGGCCTTCTCCTTCACTTTGTCCACGGGCATGGCGGCGTAAACGATCTCCGGCAGGCCCTCATGGAAGGCCACGTTCAGGTGGTGCGCCTGCTCGGGGCGGGAACGGTCCCTTTCGCCGTCCTTCTGATAGTAGCGGTCGAAGCTGTTCTCCGTCGCCTCCTCCGCCGAGGTTTCCGGCGTGAAAGGCGCGGGATCGCCGCTTTTGAGCTGCGCGTAGCGGGTGATCAGCGCCGCAAAAAACCGCAGCAGTCCCTTGCCGTCGCCGAGGCAGTGCGCCGCCTCGAAGGTGATGCGGCTGCCGGACCAGGTGATGCGGAAATCCGGCTTGCCGTCATACCGGTAACCGATGGGCTTGATGGTCCGGCGGGATTTTTCGTAGAGGTTGATCTCGCTGCCCGCCGGGACCTGATAATTCCAGAAAAAGCCCTTTCGCAGGTTGGTGAACACGTGCGGGTAACAGGGCGCGATATCGCGGCAGGCCTGCCGCACCAGCTCCGGCTCGATCTCGCCGTTGGACAGCACGGCGCAGAAGCCGAAGGTACGCCCCCACGTCTTTGAGGTGAGGGAGGTGAACATGATGGAAGGGGTATCCAGCTTGATCCTGTCTTTCTTCATCTGATGCCTCTGTGCCGTATTTCAGCAATGTGAAACAGTATGGGATCATTGTATTATTTTTCCGTCCGTTTGTCAACTACCGTCGGAAAAAGAGCAAAAAAGAAACCGGACGGCGGTTTGCTTCCTCCGTCCGGTCCGTGACAGCGGGAATCGGGATCACGACGCGCCCGCGTTCAGAACGACGCGTCAGCGCGGTTGATGGCCTCCGCGATCTCTTCCATATTCCGCTCGCTCATGGCCTGATTCAGCGACAGCCGCAGGCTGCGGGACAGGATATCCAGCGTCCTGGGGCAGGCGTTGGCGGAATAGTCCGCCGTGCCCTTGTACGCCGGGTCGTTCCACGGGTAGTTCTTCGGGGTGGCGCCCTGGTGCTTGACGATGCCCTCCCAGTAGGTGAAGATGTGGCGGTCCGGGAAGGCGGCGGAATAGGCGGAGCCCACCGTCAGCCCCTCCTTGGCCAGCGCCTCCGTCAGCGCTTTGCACTCCTCTTTGGAGTTGGCGATCATGGCGAAGGACACGCCGCAGTCGCCTTCCGGATCGTCCACGTACTGCAGCCGATAGTGCTTCGGCTCGTTCAACCGGGAGATCAGGTATTTTTTCAGGCCGCGCGTGACGACGAGATTGCCCTCCAGCTTTTGCAGCTGGGCGAAGGCCACGCCGCCGCACAGCTCGCTGGCGCGGTAGCCCGCCCGGGTGAAATAGGGCGCGCTGCTGCCGTCGCCGATGCCGTTGTCCCACATGACGCCGGCGGGGTCCGACTGGTAGTAGCCGCGGGCGTAGGCGTCGTCGTCGGAGGTGAAAAAGCAGCCGCCCTCGCCGCAGGTGATGTTTTTGAAGTAGTTGAGGCTCCACGCAAAGGCGTCGGAGCCCACGCCACAGTATTGTCCGTGATACCGCGCGCCGATGGCCTGACAGCAGTCCTCGATCATGTAAAGCCCGTGCTTTTTGGCAACGGCCCGCACCGCGTCCACGCGGCCGGGAACGCCCTGCATATGGGTGAGGATCACCGCTTTGGTATAAGGCGTGATCCGCTTTTCGATCTCCGCCGGGTCAAGGCCCAGTGATTCGTCGATCTCGCAGGGGATGGGCACCGCGCCCACCTCGATACAGGCGGAGGCGGTGGCGATATAGGTGTAGGCGGAGACGATGACCTCGTCCCCGGGGCCGATGGCCAGCGCAGCCAGACAGCAGGACAGCGCCGACGTGCCGGAGTTGACGAACAGCGCGTGCTTTGCCCCGGTGAGGGCGCAGGCGGCCTGCTCAAAGCGGGTGGTGTAGCTGTTTTCCCGGTAGCGCCACAGCTTTTCCGGCTCTGTCAGCAGCTCCGTGGCGATAGCCAGTTCTTCTTTTCCGATGCTCAAGTACCCCATGCACCCGCCGGGGATGGGCGTCTGAATGGCTTTTTCTTTCATATGCATACCTCCGTCTGTTTTATCACTTACAGCTTATCACCTGATATTTGCCATACGCTCCGGCAGGTCGATATCCGCGCGGCGGAGCAGGGCGAGGGCGTTTTGATAGAGGATCTTTCTTCTTACTTCGTCGGTAAGATCGGCGGAGAGGATCGCGCCGACGCCGAAATCGTAGGAGAACCAGGGCGCGTCCACGCCGAAGACGACGCGGTCCTCCAGCCCCGCCTCCACAAAGCCCTCCAGCATCCCGCGCTGGGACAGCACGGCGGTCAGCTCCAGATAGAGGTTGGGGTATTCCTTCGCCAGCGCGATGCCGTCGGTGAAGGAATCCCGGAAGGAGTGGCCGGCGATAAAGGCGAAATCATGGTGCTTTTCCAGCACCTGGCGCGCCTGTTCCGGGCCGTCGTAAGGGCTGCCGTGCCACGTGTGGAACAGCACCGGCAGCCTCCGGCTGTCCGCGTAGTCGTAATAGGCGTCGTGGCGCGGGTCGGAGATGGGGATGGAGTAGGTGTCGCCGTGGAATTTCAGGCCCGCCACCTGCGCGCGGTTTTCCTCCGCGAAGGCGATATCCCGGGCGGGATCGCAGTCCGGCGAATAGACGCACATATACATGCGCAGGCGGTCGGGGTAACGCTTCACCACGTCCCGGTCGGCGGCAAAGAACGGATAGCCGCCGTAGAGGCAGTCGTGGCTGCAGAACAGCGCCAGCGCCACGCCGGAGCGGTCCATCTTTTCCATCTGCTTTTCCGGCGTATCCATGAGCATATTGCACTCGTAACAGTCAAACATATGGGCGTGAAGGTCGATGACGGGACAGTCCGCGCTCTTTCCTTTGGTCAAAAAGGCCTCCGTCAGCGGAGAGGTATAATCAATCATGGCCGATCCCTCCGATCAATCGTTTCAGGTTGCCGCGGAAGATCAGGTCCTTGTCTTCCTGCGGGATAGCCGCGTTCTGCACCATCAGCACCGTGCCCCCGGCGTAACGCCGCGGGTGAGAGGAGGAGTACAGCAGCCGGGAAGCCCCGAACTTCGCCGTCAGGTCCTCGATCGCGCCCATCCACACGTGCTCCGACAGGCAGAGGTGGATCCCCTCGTACGCCTTCATCAGCGGGTACAGCTTGCGGGCGTTGGGCCACTCCTCGTCGATGGAGAGCGCCACCGTCAGCGCCGGGTGCTTTTCCATGATCTCGCACAGGAACTCGAAGGACAGCTGCCCCGCCCGATGGTAGAACAGCGGGATATGCAGGCGCTCGCAGGCGGCCAGCTCGTCTTTGAGCATCAACGGGTGGTAGGGCACGCCGTACCGGTCGTTGCCCAGTGTGAAGCCCGCGATGCGGTGTTCGGCGAAGCCCTCTGCCAGCGTCTCCACCGGCGGCGTTTCGCCCGCGACGGCAGGCAGCATCAGATAGACGCCCCATGCGCCGGGCGTTGTTGCCGTACGCTCGTTGACGATCCCGATGCTGCGCTGGGGCGGCAGCCAGAACAGCTCCCGCGAGACGAACACCGCCTCGTCCGCGTCCGCCAGCCGCATCTCCTCCGCCAGCGTGCGCTCCGGCGCAGGCTTCAGGAACGGCCTGCCGTATTCGATCCTTGCGTCAAACACATTGATTCTTTCCATAAGCATTCCCCCATGGTATTTTCACGGAAATCACTGTAAGAGTTGAGAGTGGAAAGTGGATTTATGGAAATCTTGCCGCTGTCGAAATGACTTCCGACTGAAACGGCAAGCCGTTTCAGTCCGGCTCCGCGGAGACGGGCACCTCGCTGACGTCGTCCAGCGTAACGGCGTAGATCTGCTCCTGCGAGGCGCCGGACAGGGCCAGCTGCTCCCGGCGCTCCAGCACCCGAATGACCTTTTCGTGCTTTTCATCCGTATAGTCCCAGAACAGCAGGTACGGCAGCGCGCAGAGGATGTGGCCCACCAGGTCGAAGGATACGCCGATGACGATGCACAAATTCCGGATGTCGTCGGAGAACAGGATATCGTAGTCGTAGCTGTAGCCGACTTTGTAATACAGGATCGGGATGATCAAACTGATCAGGGCGGAGATGGGGTTCATGAACCAGTTGACCACGCCGCCGTAGCCCTCCAGCCGCTCGCCGGAAAGGTACATCTGATAGTCGTTGATGCGCACGTCCATATCGCTTTGGGCCAGCTTTATTGCGCTGTTCAGCGCGTCGCACACCAAAATGCTGATGAGCATGATCAGGCCGCTTATGAAGTAGTCCCTCTTGAATACCGTGCAGGCAACGATGAAGCCCACGCTCTGGGCTGCCATGACCATACGGCGGAACACCACCAGCGTCTTGAAGCTGAAGCGCTTGCGGATCCACGGAGCCAGGAACGCGCCGGGGTTCCCCACGAATTTGATCAGGTTTTTGACCAGCACCATCACCAGGCCCTGCTCCCGCCAGGAGAAGATCAGGATCATATCCTGAATGCCCACGGTGCCGTTGCCCAGCGCGTCGATCATGCCGGAGATGGCGCCGATCCAGCGGTATTTGTTTTTCATGACGCCGTCGATGCCGTCCCAGAAGGGGATGTATTTTTTCTTTTCCACCGGCGGCTGGGGGATGCGCTCCTGAATAGAGCCGAGGCCCTTGAACATGATAACCGTGCAAAACATGATCATCACGGGGATGATGTAACGGAAGGTGTTGATGTTGGTCAGCCCCCCGGTGTAGGCCGCCACGATGGGGAAGGCCGTATCCACCAGCAGGGAGTTGAGCAGATGGCTCAGCTTTTCCGGGTAGCAGCGCACCAGCATACGCTCGTGGGCGTTGGGGGAGATCGTACTGGAGATACAGAGCGCGGAATTAGTGTAGCCGAACTGATCCTTTAAGCTGAACAGCAGGTAGAGCTGCCATACGCGCTCCGTCAGCGGATTTTGGTACAGCGGCAGCCAGCAGATGAGGATATACAGCAGCATACAGGGCAGCACGTTCGTATAGGCGAACAGCTTGTACCGGCCCAGCTTTTTCAGCCAGCGCTTGCGGATAAAGATGTTGCGCAGCCCCCCGTAGCCGGTACACAGCCAGTGAGCGGCAAAGATTTTGAGGGAAGCCCGCAGGTTGAGGCCGGGCAGCCCGTCAAAGTAATCCACCACGGCGCGGGGGAACGGAATGATTTTGGAGAAATCGAAAATCAGAAAGACGATCCCCAGCGCCACGAAGAAGGCGTAGATGATATTGAACGTCCGCTCCGTTTTTTTCGGCAGGAAGCCCAGGTTGTCGTTGATGATCATGCCGATGATGGACCAAAAATATCCCTGCACCATAAAGAAGGTGCCGATGATGGAAAAGGTCAGGACCGGGATCTGATAGTAGAACACCACCAGCCAGCAGCCGGTGCCGAAGGACAGGTAGCCGAGGGTCCGCTGCAGCGCGTAGTCGCCGCCGCCCCCGATGAACACGGAAAGATATTCTTTATAGGGAACGTATTTTCCCGGCGCGGGCTTGGACCAGTGTGTGGTAAACTCGCTGAAGAAGTTTTTGATCTTATTGCCGGCGGATTTCTTTTCAGCCATCTTTCTCTTCCTCCTTTTCTTCGGGTTTTTCTTCGTCATACTCGCCGTTGACGTAGGCCTGATGGATGGCCTCTTTTTCCGCCTTCTGCTTCGCCAGGTTTTCCCTGCCGCGTTTTGTCATCATAAAGTCGTCCTTGAACAGGTTGCGGATCACTTCCAGCCCCACGATCACGATGCTGGGGATGAAGATGCCAACCACGAGGATGATGACGGCGGTTTTGTTCATACCAAGCGCGGTCTCTTCTTCCTGTTGGGGAGACGCCTCCTCACCCTCCTGAACGGGGGGCGGCGCTTCCTCCGCAAGCCGGCGGGCGTTATAGGCGTCACGGTCGGCTACGGCTGCGTTGAATTCCGCTGCCTTGGCGGTGAAGCTGTTTTCCGATTTCGGCATCCACTGGCCGCCGAGGGAGATCTCATCCTCGCCGCAGCCCACATAGAACTGCTCCAGACGGTCGCACTTATAGAAGCAGTGGTGATCGATCGACTCCACCCCCGCCGGGATATAGAAAGCGTATTTCATGTTTGTGCAATAGCTGAACGCGTCGCTGCCCAGCGTCTTTACGCTTTCCGGAAGGTCCACCAGCTTCAGCGCGCCGCATTTGAAGAAGGACATGTTGCCGATCTCCTTCAGCGTATCGGGCAGCGTGACTTCCTCTAACGCGTCGCATTTATAAAAGCTGTTGCGCGCCAGCCGTTCCACGCCCTCCGGCACCGCGTAGGACTTCGTCCGTTCGCCGTTCGTTTCATGGGCCACGGGGAACAGGACCAGCAGCTTCATATCCTTGGTGTACAGCACGCCGTCCACGTCGGTGTAATACTCGTTGGCCTCGTCCACATAGATGCCCTTCAGGTTTTTGCAGTACACGAAGGCGCATTCGTCGATGTTGGTCACGTGGGGGCCGATATGGATCTCCTCCAGATATTCGTCGTTCTGCACCGTATAGCGTTCCACAGAGGTCACGTAGGCGGTGTCGTCCGGCTGCCAGACCTTGCCTTCCGCGGTCTTCACCTTTACCATGGGGTGTTCCACCGTCAGTTTCGTGATGTTGGCGTTGCCGTTGTAGCCGCTGAAGGTGACAGTGCCGGTTCCCTTATCCGTATCGTATTCGTAGGTGGGACGCACCAGCACGCCCAGGGAGATCACCATCGAGGTGACGATGGCGGCGATCAGCAGCGTGGAGAATAGGACTTTTCGTTTGGTACTCATGGCAGCCCTCCGAAATAATCTGTATATTAAATATATTATATTAAATACCGACAAAAAAAGCAACCTTATTTCGCCCGATTATATATTGCTTTTAATGGAATAATCATGTAAAATTGAAACATCGGCAATTCATTTCATCGATCGTAAAGAACGGGGGTATACTGATGAAAAAGACGGTTGCGGTCATCCTGGCTTGCGTGATGCTGTTTACCACGTTAGGCGTGTGCGGCGCTGCGGAAAAACAGCGCGTGAACTACGAAATAGAGAATCCCTACGCGGACGTGGACTGGGACGCGTGGCAGGGCTACAAGACGCAGCTCCACTGCCACACCACCGCCAGCGACGGCTACCAGACCATCCGGGATGCCATCGCGGATTACTACGCGCTGGATTACGACATCGTGGCCATCACCGACCACGGCACCACCAACCGGGGCTGGGACAAGGAACCGCAGCTGATCCCGATCGTGCGCGAGGTCAAAAAGGAGCGCACCGGCGGCGCGAACAACCCGGTGATCCCGCTTTCCGCGGAGGAATACGCGGGTTATACCGGCGGTACGGCGCAGAGCGTCACGTTTTCCTATACCGAAAACTCCGACGGCAGCGGTGAGAGATACTACACCGACCGGACCCGCACCCACGAAAACGGTCTGCTGGACGTGGAAAAGGGCAACGAGCTGAACATGGCGACGCCCAAGTGCGACTGCCACCTGACCGGCTACTGGAGCGACTACGGGCAGGGCTACGCGGGCGTGTACGGCGATTACGAGACGCCTTGCCGGGAGGTCAACAAGGACGGCGGCGTGACCATGCTGGCCCACGTGGGCGAGTACGTCTACCCGGACAAGGACAGCGAAAAATACGTCGGACAGAAGGTCGATGAATATTTTGTCAACAAATTTGCCAGAATCTTTCTGGATAACCCCGGCTCCGCCGTGGGCATGGGGATCAACAGCGCCACGGACGCGCACACCCGCTGCGACCGCATCCTGTACGATCAGATTCTGCAAAAGACCATTCCCAACGGCGTGACGCCCTGGGGCTTCACCTTCAGCGATTCCCACAGCGAAAGCTCCCTGAACGACGCCTACTGCTACATGTATATGCCGGAACTGACCCAATCCGCCCTGCGGGAGTGTATGGTAAACGGGCAGTTCTTCGCCGTCTCCCACTACTCCAACGGATACGAGCTGAACGGCATGCAGGAGATAGAGGGCTACCGGGACGAGGATTATAAAAACGTGGTGTGGTGGGAGGACAACACCCCCCGTGTGACCAAGGTGGAAGTGGACGACGAAAACGACGTGATCAAAGTGTGGGGCGAGAATTTCAACTACATCACGTGGGTCTCCGACGGCAACGTGGTGCTGCGGGACTACGACTGCGCGGACGGCTACGCCGAGCTGGACCTGAACCGGGACGACCTGCTGGATAATATCCATATGTTTGTCCGGTTCTACCTCTCCGGCGACAACGGCGTCTGCTACGCCCAGCCCATGACCGTGCGCGCCGAGGGCGAGACCTTCGCCCCGGTGGAGGTGCCGAAGACCCGCGATCTGCCGTTTTTCCTGCGCAAGCTGGTCACGATCCTCGACTGGATGATCTTCAAATTCAGCCCCGTGGTGTGGGCGTTCAAATATTTCGCGCTGGGCTACAACCCCGTGCAGCAGACCGTGGATTCGGTCAAGGACGCCGCGGCGACCGTCGCGGCGGCGGTCCGCTGATGCTCCGGCAGCGCGGCACCGCAGTGCCGCTTCCGGCGCAAACAACACATCAGACGGATTTTCGCTCATTTTATCAGACGGAAAATCAGTAATTGCAAAATCCGTTTTCATCATAACATTGGCTGATAGCGGCGCTGAGGTGTCGCGCTACCTAACACTTTATACCGGAAAGGATCCCCATCATGAAAAAAATCATTCTTCCCATTCTCCTTCTCGCCGTCGTGCTGCTGTTCGGCTGCGGGAAAACGAACGACGCCGACACCGACAACAACGCCGCGCCGGATGTTTCCATGAACGACGCGGACGACTCCGCAGCGGCCGCGGGGCAACTGGATTTCACCACCGTGGATATCAACGGCGACGCATTCACCGTGGACGATCTCAAGGACGCCAGGGTGGTCATGGTCAATTTCTGGGAGCCCTGGTGCGGGCCCTGCGTGGGTGAGATCGGCGATCTGGCGAAGCTCTATGAGGAATACAAGGATCAGGGCTTTTTGATCGTCGGCGCGTATTCCACCGAGGGACAGGACGAGGACGTGAAGTCGATCATCGCGGAGAACGGCGTCACTTATCCCATCGTCAAAGCGGGCGGCAATATGGACGAATTCATGACGATGTACGTGCCCACCACCGTGTTCGCGGACGGGACCGGTAAGATCATCTCCGCGGAGCCGGTCGTGGGCGCCAACAGCTACGACGATTGGAAAACCATGATCGAGGGCTATCTGGCGAAGTCATGAAAAAACGGTTCAAAAACGTGATCCCGACGGCGCTGCTGCTGATCGTCTCCGCCGCGCTGGTCGTGATCGGCGCCACGCAGGGACAGGCGGCGCAGGTGCTGGCAAAGGCGGTAAAGATCTGCTTGGAGTGTGTGGGCATTGGATAAGAAATACAGCCGTTTGCGGCTGGCCGTACAGGGCGCGGCGGCGCTGCTGCAAAACGCCAACTTCAAAGGTTTTTTCACCGGAAAGATCTATGAGGGCGATCTCAAAAGCGTCTGCGTGCCGGGCTTAAACTGCTATTCCTGCCCCGGCGCGGTGGGGGCATGCCCCATCGGCTCGCTGCAGAACGCCCTGTCCGCCAACAAGTTCAGATTTCCCTACTACGTGCTGGGGCTGCTGATCTTCTTCGGCGCGGTGCTCGGAAGGCTGGTGTGCGGCTTTTTGTGCCCCTTCGGGCTGCTGCAGGACCTGCTGCACAAGATCCCCTTCCCGAAAAAGATCAAAACCTTCAAGGGAGACAAGCTGCTGCGCAAGCTGAAATACGCGGTGCTGATCGTTCTGGTGATTGTGCTGCCGCTGTGCGTGAAGCTGACGCCGTTTTTCTGCAAGTACCTGTGCCCCTCCGGCACGGTTTCCGGCGTGCTGCTGGCGCTGTCCGACACGTCGCTTTTCAGGCTGTTCGGCAGCCGATTCATGTGGAAAGCGTGCGTGCTGGGGATCGTCGTTCTCGCAAGCGTCGTCATCTACCGGCCCTTCTGCAAGTATCTGTGCCCGCTGGGGGCGTTCTACGCGCCGTTCAACAAGGTCTCGGCGG
Organism: Clostridia bacterium; assembly: GCA_017428085.1. Lineage (GTDB taxonomy): Bacteria > Bacillota > Clostridia > Oscillospirales > Acutalibacteraceae > RUG806. The sequence goes on from JAFRRP010000045.1 coordinate 39,641, forward strand.
TGAAGCTCGCGGTGGACGCGGACAAATGCGTGGGCTGCGGCAAATGCGAAACCGTCTGTCCCATGAACGTGGACCCCAGCAAAACGCCCAACCATACGGAGTGCATCCGCTGCGGCGGCTGTATTCACGCCTGCCCCGCCCAAGCGCTGCGATACGAGGTATTCTGCTGCGCGAAGCGATCGCGCCCTGCGGAAAAATGAACCGACACGCCGCAGGCCATTCCTGCGTTTTCGGTTCGAGTATGCAGCGCCGTAGAAACGCCGCCGTTTTCGGTCGGAAACACCTTATCATAAGCCTGATCGAACGGCAAACGGAGATATTTCAACTTCTGTTTTTATCAGATATCTGATCGACGATGATGACAGGGAAATGATTTGATTTTACGATCAGTATCTTGATTTTCGCCCAGACATAGAGTAAAATGATGTTAAGAAGACATCCGGAGCAAACGACAC
>JAFRRP010000046.1 GCA_017428085.1 Clostridia bacterium
GCGTCGAAAACCTTGCAAAATCCAACGGCTTGTGATATGCTGTATGATGGTGAAGATTTGAAATATAGATCCGCCGGAAAGGGGATTTTCAAGATGGATATTCGTTTTACGGAAACGGTGCTGCGGGACGCGAACCAGTCGTTGATCGCCACCCGTATGCCCTTTGAGGCGTTCGCGCCGATCCTGCAGACGCTGGACAAGGCCGGCTATTACTCGCTGGAATGCTGGGGCGGGGCCACCTTCGACTCCTGCCTGCGCTATCTGGACGAGGACCCGTGGGAGCGGCTCAGGAAGATCCGAAAAGCCTGCCCCGAGACAAAGCTGCAGATGCTGCTGCGGGGACAGAACCTGCTGGGGTACAAGCACTACCCCGACGACGCGGTAAAGCTCTTCGTGCGCAAAAGCGTGGAAAACGGCATCGACGTGATCCGCATTTTCGACGCGCTGAACGACCTGCGCAATATAGAGGTCGCCGTGGGGACGGCGCTGGAATGCGGCGCGCAGGTGCAGGGCGCCATCTGCTATACCATCAGCCCTATCCACGACCTTGACAGTTACGTGAAGACCGCGGAGGGCCTGAAGGCCATGGGGGTGCAGTCCGTCTGCATCAAGGATATGGCGGGCATTTTAAGCCCCAAACAGGCCTACGACACGGTGAAGGCCATCAAGGAGGCGGTCGGGCTGCCGGTGGTGCTACACACCCACTCCACCACGGGCCTTGGCTTTATGACGCTGCTGAAGGCGGTGGAAGCCGGGGCGGACGTGATCGACACCGCCATTTCCTGCTTCTCCGGCGGCACGGCGCAGCCCGCCACGGAGACCATGGACTACGTGCTGCGGGAATACGGCCACGAGACCGGCCTTGACACGAAAAAGCTGAAGGAGATCAACGATTTCTTCAAGCCCTACCGGGCCAAGTGCCTGGACAGCGGCCTGCTGAACCCCGTGGTGATGGCCACCGCCACCGACGCGCTGACCTATCAGATCCCCGGCGGGATGCTCTCCAACTTAGTGGCGCAGCTCACCGCCCAGGGCAAGCTGGAAAAGCTGGACGAGGTGCTCTGCGAGGTGCCGAACGTGCGCAAGGACATGGGCTATCCCCCGCTGGTGACGCCCATGAGCCAGATGGTGGGCGTACAGGCCACCTCCAACGTGCTGACGGGCCGCTACAAGAATATATCCAAAGAGATCAAGGCCTACGTGAAGGGCGAATACGGCCGCGCGCCGGGCGAGATCAGCGACGAGCTGAAGCAGCTGTGCCTCGGCGGCGAGCAGCCGATCACCTGCCGCTACGCCGACCTGCTGGAGCCCGCGGTGGAAAAGACCCGGAAAGAGCTGGGAGATAAGGCGACCTGCGACGAGGATGTGCTGTCCTACATCGCCTTCCCGCAGCTGGCGGAGAAATTCTTCGACGCCCGCGAGGAGAGAAAGACGAAGACCTTCGCCTATACCATCCGGGAGATCGGGGAGGACAAAGCATGACGGTGATTCAGACGCTGGGCGTATTTGAAAAGATCTACGGGACCGGCGCGGAAATGACGCTGTCCCGGGCCGCGCTGATCTCGGTGGTGGGCATTTTGATCGTGTTCATGATCCTGAGCATCCTCGCGGTGTTCGTCAAGATCATGGGAACGGCCTTCGACCGGGCGCACGAAACCCGCCGGGCCAGAATGGCGGCAGCTGCGCCCGCACCGTCGCCGCTGCCGAAAAAGCCCGTTGAGACCGGCGCTCCCCTGCCCGCCGATACCTCCGCCGGCACGCTGCAGCTGACCGACGTGACCGAGGAAGAGGCGGCGGTGGTCATGGCGGTGGTCAGCCACCGCAGCGGCATCCCGCTGAACCGGCTGCAGTTCAACTCCATCAAAGCGGTCAAGGACGACGGAAAGGATACGAAATGAAATATCAGGTAACGCTGAACGGCAAAACATATGAAGTGGACGTGACGGAGACCGACGCGGTCATCACGTCCGTCACACAGGCGGCCACGCCCGCCCCGGAGGCGCCGGCGGCCCCTGTTGCTCCCGCCCCGGCCGCCGCGCCGATCGCCGCAGCCGCGCCGACCGCGGTGGCAGGCGAAAAGATCATCAGCCCCATGCCCGGCAATATCCTCGCGGTCAAGGCCGTCGAAGGGCAGAGCGTGAAGACCGGCGACGTGCTGTTTATTCTGGAAGCCATGAAGATGGAAAACGAGATCGTCGCCCCCCACGACGGCACGGTGAAGCAGGTGCTGGTGGCCAAGGGCGCGACCGTGAATACCGACGACGTGCTCGCCGTGATATAAGGAGGGCGGGATATGACGCTTATCACAGAAGTGCTGCGGGGCATCTGGGAAAGCTCCGGCTTCGCGATGCTGGACTGGCGCAACCTCGTCATGATCGGCGTGGCCTTCGCATTCCTGGTGCTGGCGATCCGGTTCAAGTTTGAGCCGCTGCTGCTGGTACCCATCGCCTTCGGCATTTTGCTGGCCAACATGCCCGGCGCGGACATCATGAAGGACGTGACCGGCGGCCAACTGGGCGACCTTTCCGGCGCGCTGGCAGTGGAGGGGGCCCACTGGTATGAATCCGGCGTATTGCGGATATTATACGTGGGCGTGAAATCCAGTATCTTCCCCTGCCTGATCTTCATGGGCGTGGGCGCGATGACGGATTTCGGCCCGCTGCTGTCCAACCCCGTTTCGCTGATCCTCGGCGCGGCGGCGCAGCTGGGCATCTACGTGGCGTTCATCATCGCCATCCTGCTGGGCTTCACCCCGCAGGAGGCGGCCTCCATCGCCATCATCGGCGGCGCGGACGGCCCCACGGCGATCTTTACCGCCTCCAAGCTGGCGGCGCACCTGCTGGCCCCCATCGCGCTGGCGGCGTACTCCTACATGGCGCTGATCCCCATCATCCAGCCGCCCATCATGAAGCTGCTGACCACCAAAAAGGAGCGCGAGGTCAAGATGACCCAGCTGCGCAAGGTCTCCAAGACGGAGAAGATCATCTTCCCGGTGGTGGTGCTGGTGCTGGTGGCGTTCCTGCTGCCCTCTGTGGTGCCGCTGTTGGGCATGCTGATGCTGGGCAACCTGTTCCGGGAATCCGGCGTGGTGGACCGGCTCTCCGACACGGCGCAGAACGCGCTGATGAACATCGTGACCATCATGCTGGGCGTGTGCGTGGGCGCCACGGCCAACGGGCAGGACTTCATCCAGTGGAAGACCATCAAGATCGTGGTGCTGGGCCTGGTGGCGTTCATGTTCTCCACCGCCGGCGGCGTGCTGATCGGCAAGATTTTGTACGTAGTCACCAAGGGCAAGATCAATCCTCTGATCGGCGCGGCGGGCGTTTCCGCCGTCCCCATGGCGGCGCGGGTGGCCCAGAACGAGGGCCGCAAGTACAACCCCAGCAACTTCCTGCTGATGCACGCCATGGGCCCCAACGTGGCCGGCGTGATCGGTTCCGCCGTGGCCGCGGGCTTTTTGCTGATCATGTTTCAATAAAATCACATGATACCGGGGTGGGAACGCTCCGGTTTTTTTTGATGAAAACGGATAAAAGGTAATTGACATACATACAATAAAATGGTACAATAAATTGTACAATACAACACGTAACATGGAGGTAATTACCGTGCTGGCCGTCAATTATTCTACAATCAGAAAAAACCTGAAATCCTACTGCGACCGGGTGACAGACGAAAACGAAACCGTGATCGTGACCCGCAAGGATGAAAAAAACGTGGTACTCATCAGCCTGGAAGAGTGGAACGAGCTGCAAAGGATCGTCCGCAACGCCGAATACCTCGGGAAGCTCGACCGGGCCTACTCCGAATTATCGGCGGGTAAAGGCGTCACAAAAACGATCGAAGAATTAGAGGCTATGGCCGATGAATAATCTTACCTTTTCGCCTGTCGCGTGGGACGAGTACCTGTACTGGCAGTCGCAGGATAAAAAGACGTTACGTCGCATCAATCAGTTGCTGCGGGATATTCAGCGCAGCAGTTTCGACGGAATCGGTAACCCGGAACCACTGCGATACAAGACGGATTGCTGGAGCAGGCGCATCGACCAGAAAAACAGGCTGGTGTATTATATCTCCGGGGAACACGATATCATGATCCTGTCCTGCCGGGGACATTATGAAGATTGAATATGTTAAAACCCCGCAGACGGGCCTTGACGGTCGGTCTGCGGGGAACGTTTTTGCGGAGATTCGCGGTGCGGATGCTTTACGCTTCCGCGTCTTCTTCCGCCATCAGGGACTGGAATTCCTCATAGGTGTGGAAGGTGCCGTTGGCTTTGAAGGCGGCGGCCTTCACGGGGTCGGCCAGCGAATCATCCAGATCGAAGTCATACAAGCCCGGCACGCCCTTATAGTCGTCCTTGTAATAGAACTCCCCTTCCGGCGTCATGGCCAGAATGTCGATGCTGGGCACCATGGTGTTGGTGAAGGCGATGGACAGCTCCTCGTCCGCAAAGGCGGCGGCGTTGGTGATATCGCAGGCCACGTACAGCACGGCGCCGTCCTCATAGGTGCCGATATCATAGTGGTTCTCGTCAAACAGCATGTTGGGGTTGGGATAATAGCCCCTGATCAGCAGACAGTAGCCGATATCCGCCCCGGTCAGGCCCTTTCCGTCCTCCGCGTAGAGCACCACGCCCCCGTCGCTGCGCCGGACGGTGAAGATGGCGTAGATGGAATCCACCATTTGCCGCTCCGAATTCTGATTGAGAGCGTTATTAAGGATGTCGGAGACGGAATGCGCCGTCTGCTGCTCCGCATTGCTATTCTCAAAATGCCACACTGACCGCAGGGCTTTCCCTTTTGCGATGGCTTCAAACGTCATGCTGAAATCCTCGTTGGAAAAGGTCTTCTGCATGGTTTTGATGGAATCGGGGTCGGCGTTTTCCACGTCCACCACCGCCTGCAGCGATTCCGGAACCACCTCCATGCTGTCAAACAGCTGCCGGGGAATCACGAATTTGACAACGGCGAAGGCCGTCAGGGAAAAGAGTACCAGCGCGGCGGCAACCGCGAGGATTTTTACCGTTTTCTTGTTTTTCATGTTGATACGCTCCTTTTTCTTCGCCGCCTGTTTCAAAAGCTCCGCGGTATCTCTGCAGAAGTCGGCGTCGAATGAAACGTGGTCCATTTCGATCTGATACTGTTTCCGAAAACTCATATTTCATCCTCTCCTTTCAGCATCGTTTTGAGCTTCTCGCGGCCCCGGGCCAGCTGGGTCCCGGCGGTCGCCTCGGGGATCTCCAGTATCGCGGCGATCTCTTTGATGGAGTACCCCTCGTAATAGTAAAGATGGATCACCGTACGGTATTTCGGCGGCAGCGACAAAACGGCGTTGAGCGTTTCGGAGTATTCCTCGTACACGAAGGCCGTGTTTTCCTCAAGGGGCTCCTTGCGAGCGGCGGCGCCGCGCATGTTTTTTGCCGCGTTGATCGCCACCCGGATCAGCCACGCCTTTTCGTGCTGCTCGTCATTGAAAGCAGGCCGTTTTTCCAACAGCCGCAGAAAGGCCTCCTGCACGGCGTCCTGCGCATCGGCGGTGTTTCGCAGGACGGAAAACGCCGCCCGCAGCAGTGCGGGAGAGTACTTTCGCACGACGGCCTCTATGTATGCGTCGGTACCGGGATCATACATCATAACGACCTCCTTTCACCCATAACACAATCAACAGGGCCGTAATTTTTCACTGGGAAAGAAAAAAAGGAAAAAGACTTGCAATTTTCCGGTTTGTGTGGTATGCTGAAAACGCTACACAAACTGAATATTTTTCCCTTAACACAGGTGTGTATTTTTATCTTTTGGTAAAAATACAGGCTCTTCTTTTCATACTTGTGTTAGGTGGAAAGTTTGTGTAGCGACAATCGGAGCTGGATGTATTTTTCGGTGCGGCAGCTGCGGTTGCCGCACTTTTTTGTTTCGCGTGAAAGGAGGGATACGGAAATCTGATTTGCACAAAACAATAAGAATAACTGTTAATCAAAAAGAAGGAGATTGAAAAAATGAGAAAAAGAATGGCCTTCGCATTGGTAATCATTATACTGGTATCATTATGCTCTTGCGGGCAGGAAAAAGGAACAAAACTGACAGTTGACAATTTTTCGACGTATTTCGATGTCCAAATCAATAGAGCCGTCAGTGGGGATTTGAAGACAGGCAACACTTCACGTTTAGGAGGAAGCGGAACATATACATGTGCCGGATATGACGCTTTTGATATTTGGGTAATAGTCGAACCATACAGTGAAAACTTCATCTATTCGGACGTCGTTGTACAACTTCAATTGAGCGGTTCCTATGTCGGCTGCGAAGACATTGACGCCAGCAATGCCGCCGGATATACCGTGAACGATATGGAACCAAAATCTTTTTCTTCCGAAATCACCATCCAAATTAATCTCGGCGGGAAAGGACGTGGTTCGGAAACAATCAGCGTACCGGAAGGAAGATGGATCAGTAAATTTGGCAACGGAACAGAAATGTATCTGGATGACTATAAAATCCTTTCCGTCACCGGAACCGTGGAAAAAGCCTGATGGCATTTTTTCTGTAGAAAAAATTAAAAACAATAAATGTTATGAAAATCCGGCTGGGTTCAACCAACCGGATTTTCCATTATTATCTTGATTGCATTGATAAAGTCATTCATTTCCCGGAAAACGATTTCCACGATGATCGACCAGATAAAGCATCGTCCGCAATCTGTCCCTATCGGTCTGTTTCATGCGATTTTTACGCCCTCCCGCCGGATGGAATCATAGAAAGCGGTATCCGGATCGACCTCACAGATCTCAAACGCGTCGACGTCTTTCCCGGTCATTTCCCGCAGATCCTCCGCAAACGCGAAAATATTTGTTTTCTTAAAATCCCTTCCGCCGTATACGATCACGTCCAGATCGGACTGCGGCGTCGCGTCGCCTCTGGAATAGGAACCGAAGAGAACCGCGGACTCCGCGTGATACTTTTTCAGTAAAAGCCGGATGGCGTTTTCGATTTCATTGTTTGTCAGCACGATCCTCTCTCTCCTTTCATTCTGTTACTTTTATTATATCCGGTTTTTCTCAGAAAAGCAACGGTTATTTCCTTTCAGCAATCAATACACGAACGTGAACCTGCCGCCGGGGGCGACGTCGCCGGATTTGTAGAAATCCATGATATCGCCGTCGGTCTGCATGTTGTCCGAGAGCTTGAAGTTGAAATGGATATTGTCCTTCGTCAGGCCCAGCGCGGCGGCGGGGATGGTCAGCGTCATGCGGTTGCCCTTGAGAGTATAGGTCGCCGTGCCCGTCTGCTCGAAGCGCCATCCGCCGAGGGACCTCTCAACGGTCACCGTATTCTCCGTAGCGTTCGCGCGGTTGATCACGTACTCAAAGCCCTCCCAGTGGGGCGATACGCCGGTGGGGTCGGTATCAATGAAGATCCGCATCCAGGCGTCGTCGGTACAGGGCGTGATATCGTCCTTGGTGTAGACGGTCAGGTAGATGTTCTTTCCGTCGTCCCGCACGGCGGCCTTCACAAAGTCGTTGCGCATGGTATCCGACGCGTAATGGTCGCCCTGCCAGCCGTCGCTGTCACGCTTCCGGGTGCTGTTGGCGTAGTGGTAGTAGGTCTTTACACCGGGGGGCTGCAGCGTCTCACCGGAAATGCCCTTGAAGCGGCGGATATTGGCGACAAGCTGGTAATAGAAGTGATCCTTCAGGATGCCGTCGGCGGGCTCGATATCGCGGCTGAATTCGTCGCTGAACTGGTCCGGGAAGGCGTTGGGCGTGCCCTGCCATTCGTCCCAGCGGCCCGCGATCCACTCGTTCCACCCTGTCACGAAGATGAAATCGGGGTCGGCGGCGATGGCGTTGTCCCACTGCTGCTGGAAATTGACTCCGTACAGCATGGCGTTTTCGGTATTGCAGTCCACCGTTACGGTTTTACCGCCCGTTTCATAAGAGTAGGAATACGCCCCTTCCGAATAGGCGCGGCCCTGCACGTCGGCGTCCGCGTTCATGGCGACAAGCTGCCCGTCGGCGGCGTTCTGCGCCACGGAGACGCACATCTGCTCCACCCTGCCGTTGACGGAAACGCCGTATTTCGCCTGCGGGTACGTGCTGCACCAGCCCCAGGTCTTTTCCGTATACCGGGTATCGTCGGAGAAATAAAGCGGATCGTTGCGGCGGAAGGTGAAGCAGTCGAGGATCGCCTTTTCCGCGGCGTCCTTTCTGTTCAATCCGCCGGAATGGGCCATGATCAGCGGCTTGCCGTCCCACATAAACCACAGATCGCGGTAACGGTCTTTGGAGTAGATGCGCTCATAGAGGTTTTTCAGCGAAACGGTGGTGTCCTCGCCGTCGTTGAACGGCAGCATGAACGCCACCTGCGGCACGTTGACGCCGTCCTGTTTCGCGGACTCAAACACCTCGAACAGCGCCTCGTAGCTCTCGTCCCACGTGGCGGTGCCGTTGGTGCAGTCGAAAAAGATCACGTCCACGCCCGCGTCCGCCAGCAGCTCCGCGTGCTTGCGCAGCACGTATTCGTCGGTGTCGCGGTAGTAGCCGAACAGCGGCTTGTTCCAGTAGTGCGGGTAGCCGCTGTAGGTATCGCCCCACTCCGGCGCGTTGAAATCATACAGGATCTCCGGATGCTCCGTCAGGATCTCCGTAGCGTTTTTCGCCTCGTGGCTCTGCGCGAAATTCGTATGCCAGATCCAGTAGAACATGCCGACGAACTTGCGCTCGTTCTTTTCGCGCACCTCGCCCTTCATGGGCAGCGTGCGACCCAGCCCGTCCACCGCCGCCCACGTGTCAGGCCGGATATCGGCCGTCTCTTCCGTATTGCGGTTGGGGCTGCCGAACAGGGCGGGGAACAGGGCGGCAAACGCCGTCAGCAGCGACATAAAAAAGGCAAACGCACGTTTCATCGGTTTTTCTCCTTTTAATAAACAAAATCGCGGTATTCCGCCACGCTCTCAAAACGGAACGTTTTATCGGAAAACGTAAAGATGCTGATGCGGGCGGAGCCCACGTTCACCTCCGCCGGAGCGGTGTGCGTCATGGAAATGAATCTGCCGGTATCGGATATCTCCGCCGCGACGGTCACGTCCACGTAGTCCACGTGCACGTTTTCATAATCCTTCAGCTGCGATATCTCCGCCAGGATCGGCTCGATCTGTTTATCCCATAAGAAGACCGTATCCGTGGCCTTGGCCAGAAAGCTGTCGGAACCGCGGGGCGTATCCTCGTGCTGAAAGACAAGGGTGATCTGATAGCTGTTCCCCACGCGGACGCATTCCGCCGATTTGAGATACGAGGTGTCCTTCAGCGTAAAGGCGGGCAGGTTTTGTTTTGCCTCCGCCGAGCCCTTTTCGTATTTCTCCGTTTTGGCGGCGCTTTCCGGCGTAAAGTATTCCTCAAAGACGCCGCTGAGAACGCCGTCCACAAAGGCGATGCCGGTCAGATTCATGTCGGAGATGGTCTGCCACGCCTTTTTGCGGTAGCCGGCGCCCTCTTTTTCGGCGATTTCTACCGCCGTCTTGTAAAACCCGGCGATCTCCGCCGTCGTCCGCGGCTGCTCATATACAACGGAGGCAGTATTTCCCCGAACGGGCAGCAAGCCGAACCGGAACAGCAGCAGCGTCAGCACCCCGGCCAGCGCCACCGCCGCCGCGGCCAGTATCAGCGCCAGCTTTTTATACAGCTTCTGCCGGTCGGCGCGGGGCTCCTGCGGCTCCTCCGGCATCAGGGCGGCGTCGGGCGCGGGGGCCGGAACGACGCCGGCTGCTGCCGAAACGGCGGGGCGTTCCTCCGTCTGCGGCGCCAGCCACGGCGGCGTGGGCGCGCTTCCGTCTCCGGGAAAAGCAGGCGGCGCGGCGGGCGTATCTCCTGCCAGGCGCGTCGCCGGGGCGGGCCGATCCCTTGCCGGGGCCGGTTCGCCGGTAAAGTTGAACAGCGCGGCGGCGTTGTCGATATACGCCTCGCCCGGCAGGTCGTTGTCCTCCCGCGGCGCGGGCGCGGGCGCCGGAAGCTCATTGTCCTCCGGCACGGGAGGAAAAAACGTATTCTCGTCCATCCGGTCCACCTGCCTCTCTTTCTTATAGTTACAGTATATCACGTTTTCGCGCTTTGTAAAGCAAAATCGCGTCGTTTGCCTGACCGCATTTGTGAAAACAGACAAAAAAAAAGCGGAAAATTCTACATTCCGATAGGCGTTTGCCGCATAATAACGATTGCTTTTTACCACAGAAAATATTATAATAATTATGAATAATTGCGGCAACGGATCTATTATTTTTTCTTTGACCGTAAAATACACTAAAGGAGTTGTTGCAAGTGACATCCTTCAAAAAAACGATCAGCGTGATCATGGCCGTCGTTATGCTGCTGGGCGTGCTGTCCTCCGGCATCATCGGCGTTGCCGCGGATTTCGAGTCCAACCAGCAGTTCAATTTGCTGGCGCAAGCGCTGAAAAACGAGTACGTGGCGGATCTTACCAACTACACCATTTCCAACGCCAAGCTGGGAAACGATGCGGAGGGGTTTGACGCCGACGCCAACGGTTTCGCCTATGAGCACAGGGTGATCGCCAAAGATAACGCGAACGGCGATATCCTCAAGGCGGCCAACCGGTTCTACTACATCCTCGAAAACATCATGAGCACCCAGTACGGCGTGGGGCTGTACGAGCCCAGCATGATCCACAGCACGGTGACCGCGCGGCTGAAAACGTTCTTCGAGGGCGCAACGGAAACCTACTACGAGGATTTCTACGGCAAGCGGTATTACCCCACCGAGGAGGAGATCGCCGCCTACGAAAACGCGGTTTCCCTGCTGGAGGCGGTAGACCGTGAGGTAACGCAGGCCGCGCTTACCTCTTTCCGCATCTATTTTATGGAGAAAGATTATTATTCTTTCTTCAACGTGGATACCATTATCCAGTACTTCCTGGGCAACACGCTGAAGATCAACGCCGGCAACTGGTACCACAAATTCGTGTTCGAGGTGGAAACGTCGCTGGATACGTGGCTGACGGAAAAGGGCGATATCACCAATTTGCCCCAAACGCAGATCACCGTGCGCAAGGCGTTTTATGAGCTGACGTACGCAAGGACCTTCAACGACCTGCAAACGAAAACGTATTACGCCTTTAACCAGCCGGATCTTTACACCGTGTGGAGCGATTTCGGCGATGAATTCGGGGAAGCGTACGGCTTGAACGGCAATTCCGGCGACTCCAGCGATCTGACCCACACCCTCACCCAGCAGGGGCAGGCCGCCGCGTTTTTGATCAAGGAAGCGATAGATGAAACCACCGTTCCCCATCTGCTTGAGGTCTACAACCTTTTTAAGCCCATCATAGAGACGACTGTGTCGTCGGCCGGCGAAACGTGGGACGCTCAGTTTGCCAAAATGAATGAGGAGGCTTTGTCGCATGTCGCCAACGCGGCAAACATCGTCAGCCATATGGACGAGCTGGGTTCCCTGTATTCCAACGACGCGCTGCTGGCCATGTTCGGCGAAAAGGTGGGCAACATGATCTCGCTTGCCTATATCCTGAAGCCCATGAGCACCCTGCCGGAGCGCACGGTGCGCGGCAACGCAAAGTACACCGTCACCACCGCCAAGCTGAACACGATCGTTACGGATATCGACAATCTGGTCCATAACCCCCAGGGCGATACCGCGCAGCGCGTGGCCCGCATCGTCAAGCAGTTCTTCAACACCAACAATGAACTGTTCCAGGGCACGCAGGTACAGGGCACGGACTTTAACGACCTGAAGCAATTGGTCTCCGTGCTGCTGAACGGCATGCTGTTCCGCGACAGCATCATCAACTTGCTGGTGGGTAAGATTTATCCGCTTGTATGTGATTTGATCGATACAAAGCTGATGGGGGCGATAAGAGAGAAGGCGTCGGTGCTTACCGGTGTGGTAAGCAATTTACTGGAGTACATTTTGGATAACAACGACCTGGCAATTTATCCCGATGACCTTGCCGATCGTATTGAGGCTAACGAGACGGCAAACGGCGGCACCAACCGGTTTGCCGACGCCTGCGCGGTGCTGCGTAAGGCAGGACATAGCTGGACAGATGATACCGGCAAGAGCACGGTGAATATGGAAGCGCTTTCCTGGGGCGTTGACGACGCGCCTTTGGATCAAAAAGCCGCGCTGTTTATCGACGCGTTCTGCGCGGCGCTGGGCGGTTTCCGTCTGCTGCTGATCACCGTGATGTGCGGCGACTGGGAGTATCGGAACAACGCCCGTAAAAAGGGCGGTTCGGACGGTCTGACATGGCTGGATGACGGTGACGACAACCAGTTTACCGAGGCTTATGATAAGCTGATTGTTAATCTCGGTCAGCATGGCGTTACCTTGCGGTCGCAGGGCGGTTACACCAAGCTGATCGTGCCGCTGCTGCGCTGCTTCGGCCTGCAGCCGCAGGGCAGAAACCAGTATAACGGCAAGGGTTACGCCACCTCCGAAGAGTACCACCGTCTGGTGGACGCGGACGGCGACAACTGCCTGCGCTGCATTGTGGAACCCATCGTCTATTGGGTGACCCATGTGCTTGCGGCGCAGCCCTTTACGGAGCTGTGGAAGCTGCTGCCCAACCTGATTTATTTCTTCGTCCGGCAGGGCACCGAACCGATCCTGGATAACTGGGGCGGCGACGGCGACCATGATGAAACGCACAACAATTATGCAAGCGTGCAGACGTATTCCCTTTCCGAGATCATGCGCCATGTTTATTTAAATATAAAATATGACGGACTGTTGCTTCATGCTAAACTTTACGGCGACAATATTATGCAGTTCCTTGGCGATAAGGCTTCCATGCTGGAATCGCTGAACGGCCTGCTGAACGAGTTTGTCGATCTTTCCTATATCAAGGGGACGACCGGCGTCATGCTGCCCTGCGCGTACACCAACGGCACGGATATCGTGCTGAAGGATTCGGTGGAATACGTCATCAACCCAAGCGCCTATCCCACGGAGCTGTTGTACTGCTACACCTATGACAGCAGCTTCACTCCTCAAAGCGGCTCCAATATACCGCAATACGCGTTTGAAGAAGGCGGCATTTATACGGTACGGATCGAAAACCCCGAATACCTGAAGGCGTCATTCAAGATCCCGCAGATCCAGGAGAAGAAGATCACCTCCACCACTACAGAAGGCGTCAACGGCTTGGTCGATCCCAACGCCATCGGCGTATTGAATACGGCGTGGAACACCATCGACGTGCGCAACCCCGGCGTGGTGCTGCTGTACGTGCTGCGGTTCGTGATCTCCGCGCTGGGCTACAAATACGATATCAGCGAAAGCGCGACCAATCGGGAGCTTCCGTACCTGATCAGCTGCCTGATGCGCATGAATTCCTATTCCACCGAGGATAAGCTGGATAAGGAGCTGTTCCAGGGCCTGAATTTGAAGGACATCATCTACAACGTGATGCTTCATCCGGACGAGGCCATCTGCGCGCTGCTGGAGCTGTTCTATACCAACGAGCAGGGCAACAAGCTGAACGGCGATTCCTACACCTACGGCCTGAACGAGATCAACTATCACAGCGGCGTGCTGCTGAACAAAAACACCAACCCCACGCTCACCTACGGCACCCCCGTCAAGTATTCCAAGTACTGGACCAGAGAATACGCCTCCGACACCATCGCCAACGCGGGCGAGCTGATCAAAAACATCCTGCTGATGCTGGGCAAGGATGAGTTCAAGGACGGATTCGGGCCTTACCTGCGGAACCTGCTGGATGAAAAGGTATTCAACAACGAAACCGTCAACAAGCTGTTCAACATGGTCTACCAGCTGCTGGGCGGCCTGAACGACAAGATCGGCTTCAATATTCAGGAAGTGCTTGAAGCGGCTTATGATATCCGTTACAACCCCAGCGAGATCGGCAGCAGGGTGGAGGCCATGCTGGGCTATCAGACGACTGCCAGCCGCCTGCTGCGTGACAGCGCGAAGTGGACGGACGTGTTCGAGGTGCAGACGACGGAACCGGACCCGATCTCCGGGGAGGTCTATCAGATCATTCTGGACGCCAATCTGGATTGGGGCGTTGACGCCGCCGCCGAGCACGGGCTTACCAACCACGATGCGTTCCTGCGCGTGGTTTCCGCGCTGCTGTCTCCCGCCGCGTTCCTGATCAAGTATGTGTTTATGGATGAGCACATCAAGCCGCTCGGTCTGATCAATCTGGACGCCTACGCGGGATATTACTACGCGTGGATCGGCCTGCTGGAGGCGCTTTCCTGTCCGGGCATCCTGACCTACTCCTCCTATCACAGCAAAGCCGGCGAGCCCACAGTCGGCGACGCCAACACCGTCTATTACCTGCTTAAGCCGCTGGGCGCTCTGCTGGACGATATCTACGAGGACCCGATCACAAAGATCCTGAATCTGGTCCCGAACCTGCTGTTCTTTATCTCCATCGGCGGTCTGAACGATCTGCTGAACAACCTCGTCCACTTTGCGTACGTCCTGCTGGATATCCTGAAGCCCATCATCAACGGCTATGACCTGCTGGACGGCCTGCTGGCCAACATCGATATCAAGGGCTACAAGCTGAACCTCTCTCTGCCGCTGGACGTTGACTTCAACGCCCTGTTCAGCGACCTGATCGCCGTTCTGGTCGGCGACAGCATCGATCTCGGCGGGCTCCGGCTGACGCTGCCCTATATCGACTTCCATACGCTGTGCTTCGGCTCGCTGCAGCGCTACACCTCCAAGGAGGAACGGCCGATCGTCCGGCTGGACGCCGCCAACGGCGCGGACCTGCTTACCGCCGCCCTGCGACTGGTGATCGAGGTCGTCTTCATGGAGGAGAACAAGGTAGCCGTGATGAACTATGTAGTGGAAAAGGCCGGCACGGATGAAAACGGCAATCCCAAGCTGGACAACTACGACAAGGCGACGCTGCTGCAGCTGCTGGATCAGCTGTACGAGCTGATGGAGACCTACCAGATACCGGATATCCTGTTGTTTACGATATACCAGCTGGTTTCCAAGCTGACGCCGGTCAGTACGTCGCTGGCGCCCGCGCTGGCTGCCTCCGGCATCACGATCACCGATCTGTTCAACAATATTTCCGATCCCAACGCGTTTATCGCCACGCTGAACACCGTGATCCAGCACATGAACTTAAGCGGCACGGAACCGGATTCCGACGGCGCCATCTCCAACCCGACGGCAGCCATGAACATCTTTGCCAGACTCAAGAGCTTCTTTGAGAAGATCATTGAATTCTTTAAGAGAGTTTTCGGCATCGGCTGATCGTCCACAAAAACTTAAGCAACGCCCTCCGGCCCGCACCGGAGGGCGTTTTTCCGTCTGTCTGCGCCGCGGCCGCGCGGTTCCCTTCCGTCTTTTTGACGGGCCGGATCATTCTGCCTCGCCTCCGCGGAATACCGTCCTTCCTCCGGTGACAATTTGTCCTGCCCCCGGTGACATTTTGTCCTGTTTTCGGTGACATTTTGTCCTGTTTTCGGTGACAATTTGTCCTGTTTTCGGTGACATTTTGACACCTAACAATAAATACATAATATATCATAATATATTGAAAGAGAGAGTATAGAGAGAAAGTCCCGCTGCAGGCCGTTATCAAAAGCTCCTTCTTTCATGCTGATCTTGCGACTTACGACTACTCTCCTTTTCCTTAAATAAGGTTCATCACGGTTTTTTGTGGGATAGCGGCAAACAGGGATTTGGCGGTGTGGCCCCCCCCACCGGTAGCGCGGCACCTCAGTGCCGCTATAGACGCAAACAACTTTTTTTGAAAAGATTTGCGATGAAATGAATGCCTATTGTGTTAGAGAAAACAGTCGACAAATCCAAAATCCGTTTCAAAAGCTGCAATTGCCACGAGCGGCACTGAGGTGCCGCGCTAC
>JAFRRP010000005.1 GCA_017428085.1 Clostridia bacterium
GGCGGCCACGGCGGCGTCCGTCACGGGCTTGTGGCCGGTGGCTTTCACGGCTTCGTCCTTCGTCGTCTTGCAGACGGAACAGGTGAACGTCTTTACGCCGTCCGCCGTGCAGGTGGCGGGGATGGTGATCTTGCCGTTATCCCATTGGTGTCCCTTCGCTTTTACCGTGGTCTGTGCCGTCAGGACTTCGCCGCAGACGGAACAGTGACTGCCCTCCATTTTACCGTCCGTGGTGCAGGTGGCGGCCACGGCGGCGTCCGTCACGGGCTTGTGGCCGGTGGCTTTCACGGCTTCGTCCTTCGTCGTCTTGCAGACGGAACAGGTGAACGTCTTTACGCCGTCCGCCGTGCAGGTGGCGGTGGTGGTGATCTTGCCGTTATCCCATTGGTGTCCCTTCGCTTTTACCGTGGTCTGTGCCGTCAGGACTTTGCCGCAGACGGAACAGTGGGTGCCCTCGGTTTTGCCGTCGGCGGTGCAGGTGGCGGCCACGGCCTTGTCTGTCACGGGCTTGTGGCCGGGGGCTTTCACGGCTTCGGTCTTCGTCGTCTTACAGACGGAACAGGTGAACGTCTTTACGCCGTCCGCCGTGCAGGTGGCCGGTTCCGTTACGGCGCCGTCGTCCCAGCTGTGGTCTTCCGTTTTCGGGATCTGCTCGGTTCTGGCGGTATGGCAGACCGTGCAGGTATAGGTCATTTCGCCCGCCTCCTTGCAGGTGGCGGCTTTCGTTACCGTGCCGTTATCCCATTGGTGGACGCACGCCTGCTCGTTTTTTGCGTCGTAATCCTCTTCGGCGATCGGATAACGGGCTTTGAACGTGTCCGTGCCGTATTCCGCGGCTGCCGCGTGATCCGCAAAGCCGTTGCGTCCCCTCAAAAAGTACGCGTCGCTGCCCGTTCCGTCGATCCACGTCACGTCGTGCTGATAATACTTTCCGTTGACCCTGACGATGTTCCAGGCGTGGGGGCCGACGGTTTCGCCGTTGTCCGCCGCGCCGGTGATCACGCGGGCGTCCAGCCCCGCCTCCAGCGCCATGCGGTAGAACAGACTGGCGTAGCCCTGGCACACCGACGTGCCGTTGATCAGCGCGGCGTAGGCGGCATACTTCAGCGTATAGGCGTCGTTGTTCAGGTTATCGTAGTCATATGTCACCGTATCGCAGATGAAATCGGTGATGGCGCGGACCTTTTCGTAATCGCTCTTACCGGCGAGATTCAGCCCCGCCAGCGCGTCGGCGACGGCCTTCGTCATCTGCGCTTCCTGCGCGGCGGTGGTGTAGAAGGCCGCCGTGACCGTCACGTCGTAGACGACGGAGGTATCCGGCGAGGAATAGCTGACGCTGTACGAGTAACCGTAGTTCGACGCGTGCTGTTTCAGATAATCGCCCTCGTACCCCACGCCGGTATGGGTGAAGATCGCTTCCTTGATCTCTTCCCACTGGCCGGCGAAGTAGCTTTTGATGGCGTCGCCGGTCAGTTCGCCCACGTCGCCTAAGCCGGCCTGATACACGAAAGCGATACTCGTGTTTCTGTTTACCATCTGTTCGCGGATATATTCGGCCGCGGCGGCGGGGTCGGAAAACGAAGGTCCTTCCGCCAGCGTCAGCGGCGCGAGGCACAGCAGCATGACGACGGTCAAAAGTAAACAAAGCGTTTTTTTCATATGCGATCTCCCTTTTGTGTTATTAAAAGCAGTTTACCATAAACGGTCTTTTGTGTCAATCGATGAGCGGCGATCCCGCGCAGGGAAATATTACCCGATCACCGCCGCCAGCCGTTCCGCCAGCCCTTCCGTGCCCACGGCGGCAAGGGTGTGCGCGTCGGTACCCAGACAGAAGTGGACGCCGATCTCTTTGCCCATCAGGAACATCCGGCGGGAAAAGGCGGGAAAGCGGAACACCGTGGGGGTGTGCAGCTCCCAGCTGCATCGGGCCCGTTCGCCCTTTTCCAGGATGTCGCCCAGTTCGTTGTCCGATATCGCGTCAAGCGTCGCGGCTTTTTGCTCTTCGGTGAAAAAGTGCATCTTATTGGGGGAAAACGGGTGGGCGATATGGTCCGCCCGGCCGGTTGCCAGCAGCGCGTCCAGCACCGCCAGCTCATGGGCGGCGTAACCCCGGGGGCTGCGGTCCTCCGGATGCTCCCACGAGGCGAGATGATAGTGGGTGTGGGAATAGGCGGCAAGATCCAGCGCCCGGTCTATTTCAAAAGGCTCGCCGAATTTGCCGATCCCGTATGCGGACAGCTCCGCGCCGATCAGCACCCGCACGGGCGTATCGATGCGCTTCAGCTGTTCCTTGTACATAAGATAATTCGCGTAGGTGTCGATCTCGTCAAGGGGATCGGAATGGTCGGTGACGGCAAGCGTTTTCAGCCCCGCCTCCTCCGCCCGGCGGATCATGGCCTCCAGCGTCATTTCCCGTTTGGCGCAAAGGGAACAGACCGAATGGGGGTGCAGATTGTGCCGCGTAAGCTCCGCGGGGTCGTAGGTGCGTTCCAGTACGAACACGGGCGTATCCCCCTTTTTTTGCGATCGGCGCGCCCGGGACAAAAACGTCCGCACGGCGGTCCGGCCCCATTGTACCACGGCGGCCGGTTTTTGCCAACGACTTTTGAAAAAAACTTGTCAAAACGGCGCAAAGATGCTACAATCGGAAAAAAACGAAAGAAGCGGAAGAGCATCATGGAACGGAAAAAACGGATCGGGTCCCTTGTCTGCGTCATTCTGGCGGTCTTACTGTGTCTGTGCGGCTGCGAGGCAAAGCAGACCGCGGCGAACCACACGGCCACGTCGGCGGCCGCGGACCTTTCCGCCGCCGAAAAGCTGGGCGAGGGGAGCCGGCAGTTCTATTTTACCGTCACCTTTGCGGACGGAACGGGAAAGGCCTACGATATCGCCACGGACGAGACCACCGTGGGCGCGGCGCTGGCGGCGCTGGATCTGGCGCAGGGCGAGCAGACCCAGTACGGCCTGTTTGTGAAAACCGTCTGCGGCGTGCGGGCGGATTACGATCTGGACAACGCCTACTGGGCGTTTTATATCGACGGCGAATACGCCATGACCGGCGTGGACGGCGCCGATATCACGGACGGCGGCGTGTACGCTTTCGTCTATACCCCGGCGGATCAGTTTTGATTTTTTGGCCGAATTTACAAAAAATACAAAAAAAACACTTGTAATTGCAGTATTTGTCATGTAGAATATAATTTGCAGCAATTATCGAATACTGAATTGAAACGGAGGCATATGAGATATGAAAAAAATCCTTTCGGTTTTTCTGGCGGCTTTGATGCTCCTTTCCGCGTTTTCCGTGATCGCTTTCGCGGAGGATAAATACCCCGCGCCCGAAGCCCCCGCCAATCTGGCGCTGTCGGCGGACGGGATCGCGTCCTGGGACGCGGCGGCCACCCCCGCCTACGCGGAAGTGGACGGCTATACCACCGAATGCACGATGATGTATAAGGTATCGCTGGCCCGGTGGGATTACGACGACAAAGAGAACACCTGGACCTACGTGGCCGTAGGCGACGAGATCGAGACGGAGGAAACTTCCGTTGACCTCAGCGCGAACATGGTTTCCGGCAAATACGTCTTCACCGTGACCGCCGTCGCCGCGTATAAACGCACCATGAATTCCAACGGCAAGGTGGCGAATTTCAAGAAGCTCAGCGACCCCGTGACGCTGGAAAGGGAGAACGCCCTGCAGGTAGTGGATGACCTGTATGCGGAGCCCATCGACGACAGCATCCCCTTTGAGTCCCTTGTGAAAGAGGACGACGAGCAGGCCAACGGCATCCTGAAGATCCTGAAAAAGATCAAGGAAGTGTTCATAATCCTTCTTCGGTTCGTTGGTTACGCCGGTGAAAAGACCGGTATCAGCGAAGAGATCCGGAACAAGAAAGGTTGATTTCGGAGAACGCAGCCACGGCAATAAAACAACGCCAGCCCTTTCCCGCGGAACGGAGAGGGCTGTTTTTTGTGCGCGGCGGTCCGTTCCCGCGTCAAAAATCTTTTCCATTCTTTTTCTTGCTATTTTCCTGCGCGTAATATATAATGAAAATACTATCCCGGGACTTTTGTTCCGTACGCAAGAGGTTTTTATGGATCGTCTATGGGAACTGTTTCTGGATTCGTTCCCCAAAATCCTGCTGCCGGGCCTGACGATGACCATTCCGCTGACGGCGATCTCCTTTTCCCTCGCCATGGTCATCGCGGTGGTCGCGGCCATGATCGTCTACGTGCGCGTGCCCGTGCTGACGCAGCTGATCCGCGGGTACGTCTGGATCTTCCGCGGCACGCCGCTGCTGGTGCAGCTGTTCGTGGTCTTTTACGGGCTGCCGAAGGTGGGCGTGCTGATCGCGCCGTTCCCCGCGGCGGTGATCGTGTTTTCCCTCAACGAGGGCGCCTACTGCGCCGAGACCGTCCGCGCCGCGCTGGAGGCGGTCCCCGTGGGCCAGTTCGAGGCCGGTTACTGCGTGGGCATGAGCTTTTTGCAGACCATGCGGCGCATCGTGCTGCCCCAGGCCATGCGCACCGCCTTCCCGCCCCTGTCCAACTCTCTGATCTCCATGGTCAAGGATACATCCCTGGCCGCCAACATCACCGTGACGGAGATGTTCATGGCGACGCAGCGCATCGTGGCCCGCACCTACGAGCCGCTGCTGCTGTATCTGGAGGTGGGGCTCATCTACCTCATTTTTTCCACCGTCCTCACGTTGATCCAGCGCAGGGGGGAGAAGAAGCTGAGCGCGTATACGGCGCTGGCGAAGAAGTAACGCGGCGCACCGCGCCGGTACAGTAGTTAGTGGCTAGTTGCTAGTGGCTAGTGGCTAGTGGCTAGTGGCTAGTTGCTAGTGGTTAGTGATCAGCGGTTGGTAAGCAGTATGTTATTGGAAATCAGAAATCTGACAAAATCGTTTCACGGGCAGCAGGTGCTGAAGGGGATCGACCTTTCGGTCAGCGCCGGCGACGCCGCGGTGATATTAGGGCCCAGCGGCGCGGGCAAGACCACGCTGCTGCGGTGCATGAACTTTCTGGAGACGGCGGACGGCGGCGAGATCACCTTCGACGGGAAGACCCGCCCCATCCACGAGATGTCCAAACGGGAGATCCGGGAATACCGGATGCACACCGCGTTCGTGTTCCAGAGCTTCAACCTGTTCCTCAACAAAAACGCGCTGGCCAACGTGACGGAGGGTCTGACCGTGGTCCGCAAAACGGACGCGAAAACGGCGAAGCGGCTTGGCATGGAGGCGCTGGACCGGGTGGGCCTTGCCGACCACGCAGACAAGTACCCGCACCAGCTTTCCGGCGGGCAGCAGCAGCGCGTGGCCATCGCCCGGGCGCTGGCCACAAACCCGGAGATCATCTTTTTCGACGAGCCCACCAGCGCGCTGGACCCGGAGCTGACCGGCGAGGTGCTCTCCGTCATGCGCAGCCTGGCGAACGACGGCATGACCATGCTGATCGTGACCCACGAGATCGAATTTGCCCGCACCGTCTCCAACCGGATCGTCTTCATGGAGGACGGCGAGATCGTGGAGACCGGCGAGACGAAGCGCGTTTTCACCCATCCGCAAAAAGAGCGCACCGCCGCTTTTTTGAAAATCAACACCGAACCCAAGGAGGAAGAGACATGAAACTGACAAAGATCGCCGTCGCCGCCGCGCTGATCCTTTCGCTGTGCCTGTGCGCCATGGCGGGCTGCGTGGGCAAACAGGAACCCGCCGCCGACGCCGACGGACAGACGGCAGACCTGCTGGCGCAGATCAAAGACGCCGGCGTCATCACCATTGCCATGGAGGGCACCTGGGCCCCGTGGACCTTTCACGACGAGACCGACGCGTTGGTTGGCTACGACGTGGAAGTGGGGCAAAAGATCGCCGAAAAGCTGGGCGTGGAAGCGCAGTTCATCGAGGGCGAGTGGGACGGCCTGCTGGCGGGACTGGAAGCCGGACGCTACGACATCATGATCAACGGCGTGGACGTGACCCCCGAGCGCGAGCAGAAGTACGACTTTTCCACCCCCTACGCCTATAACCGCACCGCGGTGATCGTCCGCGGGGACGACGACGCCATCCAAACGATGGAGGACCTGAACGGCAAGCACACCGCCAACACCATTTCCTCCACCTACGCGGAGGTGGCCGAGAAGTACGGCGCCACCGTCACGGGCGTGGACGACCTGAACCAGACCATGGAGCTGCTGATCAGCGGCCGTATCGACGCCACGCTGAACGCGGAGGTCACCTTCTACGACTACCTGAAGGCCCATCCCGACGCGAACGTGAAGATCGCCGCCATCGACCCGGACGAGACCTCCGTGGCCGTCCCCATGCGCAAGGGCGAAGAGACCGCGAACCTGCTGGCGGCCGTCAACGAGGCGCTGGCGGAAATGCGGGCCGACGGCACGCTGACCGCGCTTTCGGAAAAATACTTCGGCACGGATATCTCCGGCAGCGACCGGTAGCACGCCATAAATCAGCTCCGTTATAAATCGAAAACAACAGACAGACGCGGATTGTCCGTATCTGCCTGTTGTTTTGTTTACAGCTCGATCACCTTTGTTGCGACGGCCTGCTGAAACGCTTTGTCGTGTTCCACCAGCAGCATGGTCGGCTGATATGCCGTAATGAGTTTTTCAATTTGCCTTCTGGAATAAATGTCGATATAATTCAGCGGCTCGTCCCAGACGTACAGATGGGCGCGGTCGCAAAGGCTTGCGGCGATATACACTTTCTTCTTTTGCCCGGCGGAATACTCGCGCATATCCTTTTCAAACTGGATCCGGCGGAACCCCAGCTTTTGCAAAATCGCTTTGAACAGCACCCTGTCGATTTTTCTTTCGGCCGCGTAATCATCCACGGACCCCGCCAGCGCGGACGTATCCTGCGGGATGACGGACACGATCAGACCGGAGCCCTTTGCCACCGTTCCTTCATACGTGACGCTTTCGTCGAAAAACAGTTTCAGCAGACTGCTCTTGCCGCTGCCGTTCTTCCCGGTCAAAAAAATCCTTTCGCCGCTGTTGACGGTGAACGAAACGGGGCGGTTGACCGCTTTTCTGTCATAGGTGACGGAGACCTGATAAAGCTCCGCCAGCCGGGCGGAATGATAGTTCAGCGGATGGATTTTCAATTGCTCGTCATATTCCACGTTTTTCAGCAGCTTGGATTTTTCCTCCACCGCTTTCATTTGCCGATTTTGCAGATTTTTCGACCGCTGCATCATCTTGGCGGCCATATGGCCCACGCGCCCCTTGTCGCCCGCGCCGATCTTCGACCGTTCCACCTTGTCGGACCAGTCCGCCGTCCGTCGCGCCGCCTGTTTCAGCCGCTTGATATCCTTCCGCAAAATCTCGTTCTGCTCCGTTTCCAGCTTTTGTTGATTCTCAAAGTTTTCCAGCCAGACGGAGAAATTGCACTGTCTGACTTCGATATCGGCCTTGTTGATGGACAGAATATGATCCACGCAGGCGTCGAGGAACGCCCGGTCGTGAGACACAAGAATGAACCCCTTTTTCCGGTTCAGATAGTCGGCGACGGTCTCTCTGGCGGCCATGTCAAGGTGGTTGGTGGGCTCGTCGATCAGCAGAAACCGGTTCGGATTCAGGAACAGCGCCGCCAGCAGCGCCTTTGTCTGCTCGCCGTTGGACAGTGTGTCAAAGGGGCGGTACAGCCCTTCCGGGTCCACGTCCAGCAAAGAGACCTCCCGCACGATCTCCCACTCCTGCGCCGCCGGGCAGACGGCGGCAAGCGCGTCCAGCGTCATTTGCGACCTGTCCCCGATCTCATAGGGGAAATACTCGAAATCCACGGAACTGACGATGCGGCCGCGGTATTCAAACTCCCCCAGCAGCAGCCGGAGCAGCGTGGTCTTGCCCCGGCCGTTCCTGCCGACAAAGCCCAGTTTCCAGTCGCTGTCCAGCTGGACGTTGGCGTTTTCAAAGACGTTATCGAAGCTGCCGGGGTAGGCAAACGTTAAGTTTTCTATTTTGATCAACGACATAGTATATACCTCTCATACGCAAAAAAATGAAGCCGCAGGGAGAGTATCCCTGCAGCTCAATCGCGTAAGATGGCCGGAATCATACCGTCGGGTATGAAACAGCTATGATATGAGTGTGAAGATAATCTGCCCGCAAGCGCAGCAGAGGACAATACGCCCCCGGTCTGCGAAATTCTGTTTTACCTGCAAGCGAGGATCATCTTCCCACCTCTTTCATTTTTGTTCGGAATTATGATAACACATCGGAAACCTGATTGCAAGCGAAAAATGTGATTTCATCACGACTCACGCATAAAAACCGGATTTGTCGGATGACGCAATCACGGGAATCACAGGACCGCCTGGAAAGCCTTTTCCGACTTCCGACACCCGACCGATGCTGACAATGTCAGCGTCTTGCGTACAGCTCGTTCCAGCGGCGGAATTTTTTCAGGTCGATCTGCCTGAGCTGCTCTTTGGTCACGCGGAAGCGCCAGTTGTCCTCGGCGGTGCCGGGCTTGTTGAAGCGGGTGTCGCTGCCGTACAGCAGCAGGTCCTGCACCGGCAGCACCAGCAGCCCCGCGTGACTTTCAAACATGGTCCGCAGCACCGTGTCGTAGCAGGCGTTCCAGTCGTTCCCCGCAAAGCCGCAGTATTCCAGCAGACGCTTACGGGAGCCCTCGTCCAGCTCCCACACGTAGCCCAGCAGCGTGTTGTTGTCGTGGGTGCCGGTATAGGCCACGCAGTTGTTGTCGTAGTTGTGGGGCAGGTGGGGCGAATCCGGGTCGCCCAAAAACGCGAACTGCAATACCTTCATGCCCGGGAAGCCGCTGTCCTTCACGAGCGCATGGACCTCCGGCGTGATGTCGCCCAGGTCCTCCGCGATGATGAGCTTGCCGCCGCAGACCTCCTGAATGACCTTGATGAAATCCATGCCCGGTCCCTTATGCCATTTGCCGTTGCGGGCGGTCTTTTCCGTGGCGGGGATCGCGTAATAGGATTCCAGCCCCCGGAAGTGGTCGATGCGCACGCCGTCGAACAGCTCGTTCATAAATGCCATGCGCTCGCGCCACCAGGCGTAGCCGTCTTTTTTCATCGTCTCCCAGTCGTAGAGGGGGTTGCCCCACAGCTGGCCGTCCGCCGCAAAGTAGTCCGGCGGCACGCCCGCCACGTGGCTGGGCCGGTGGTCCTCGTCCAGCAGGAACTGGGTGGGGTTGGCCCACACGTCGGCGCTGTCCAGCGCCACGTAGATCGGGATATCGCCGATGACGGAGACGCCTTTTTCCCCGGCGTATTCCTTAATGACCGCCCACTGGCGGAAAAACTCGTATTGGCAGAAGCGCCACGTCCGCAGCGCGGCTTCGTCGAGCGCGTCGCCGGTCCATTCCAGCCATTCCTTCAGCCCGTTGGCCTGCTTGCGGGCCATGAACTCGCAGAATTTTTCCGTCTGCGGGTGGGTTTTCATGAACGCGTCGAGCTTTTCCGTATCGGTGAAGCGCGCCGCGGCCTTCGCCAGCAGGTCCATGCGCTCTTGATTCAGCCGGTCGAACTCGCAGGCGTAGGGCGTTTTCTGCTTCGCCTCTTCCAGCTCCCGCTGCGTCAGCAAGCCCTGCTCCGCCAGCTGCGTCAGGTCGATAAAGAAGGGATTGCCGCTGAACGCGCTGTGGGATTTGTAGGGGGAGTTGTACTCGTCCGGCAGGTTGAAGGGCAGCACCTGCCACACGGAAAACCCGCCCTCCTGCAAAAAGTCGATCCATTCCAGCGCCGCGCTGCCGAAAGCGCCCTCCGAAAAATCGCCCCACAGGGACGACACGTGCATCAATACGCCGCTTGCCCGTTTCATCGATCGCGTGTTCCTTTCGTTAAAGCAGTATATGTACGTTATTATATCAGCAACCGCCGGGATATGCAATACAAACCGCTTGAAACGGCGGAAAAAAGGGTGTACAATATCCGTCAGATCAAAGAAGGGTATCAAAAGATGGAACTGACAGCCAATTACCACACCCACACGTACCGCTGCGGCCACGCGGGCGGAACGGACCGGGAATATATCGAAACCGCCATCCAAGCCGGGTACAAGGTGCTCGGCTTTTCGGACCACTCGCCCATGGTGTACGATACGGACCACCATTCCGGCTACCGGATGCGGCTGGATCAGGCGGAGGAATACTTCACGACGCTGACCGACCTGAAAAAGGAATACCGGAACGAGATCGAGATCCGCGTCGGCGTGGAGGCGGAATACTACCCCGCCACCCACGGCCGGTTCATGGAATTCCTGCGGCAGTACCCCTGCGAGTATATGATCCTGGGCCAGCACTTCCTGCTGCGGGAGGAGGACGGCGTCTACGCCGGCAGCCCCTATGCCGATTCCTT
This sequence comes from Clostridia bacterium, assembly GCA_017428085.1. Lineage (GTDB taxonomy): Bacteria > Bacillota > Clostridia > Oscillospirales > Acutalibacteraceae > RUG806. The sequence continues at coordinate 10,360 of JAFRRP010000005.1, forward strand.
TTTGCTGGAGGCCTATTACAAAAACATTCTGGACGGCGTGAAGACCGGGGATTTCCTCTACGTCGCCCACCCGGACCTGTTTCACTTCGTCGGGAAGCCGAAGCTCTACGACCGGACGGTCCGGGCGTTTTTGGAGGAGATCAAGTCGCTGGGCGTGCCGTTGGAGATCAACCGGCTGGGGTATGCCGACCGCCGCGCCTACCCGGCCCCGCGCTTCTGGCGGCTGGCGGGGGAAGCGGGCGCGACCGCCGTCATCGGCGTGGACGCGCACCGGCCGGACCATCTGACCGACGTTGACGGCATACAGGGCTGCCTGCGCCTCGCGGCGAAAAACGGGCTGACGGTGCGGGAGAGTTTTACGTTTTGAGTGTTGCGTGTTGAGATAACAGCACCCGGCAGGGGAGGCGAGACGCTTTCCCTGCCGGGTCTGTTTTTGTGTTTGTGTTGTTTCCTGTGTCAGAACGTCACCGTCTCCGGCGGCGCGGTGAAGGAGGAAAAGGTGGCGGTGGCGTTTTTGAAATAGAATACCGCCGTGTTGTCGTCGTTCTCGTCGTACATGCCGCGCAGCTGCGGGTAGTCGTCCAGCATGGCTTTCTTCGCCTCCACCCGGTCGTCGAGAGCCAGCTCGCCCGCCACGCGCAGCCAGACTCCGTCCTTGAACGCGCACAGCTCCACCTTGGGATCGGCGATGATCTGTCGGAACACGGGCTTCACCTTGCCCGTCTGGATATAGAGTTTTCCTTCAAAAATGTGGGCGGTGCCGAAGGGCCGCACCCGCGGCTGATCGCCTTCGACCGTGGCGAGGTAATACGCCCCGGCGTCTTTTAAGAATTGACATACTTTTTCCATGGTGGTCTCTCCTTTATAAAATCATTCGCGAAGCGAATATCATGCCGCAGGCATATCATGCGGCAAAGCCGCATATCACTCGCCAGAGGCGAATCTCATTTCCGGAGGAATCCCGGGGATGATATGCTGCCTGTCGGCAGCGTGATATGCATTTTTGCATCCCCGCCAAAGGCGGGAAATGCGAATCATGCATGATATACAACCGCTTTCGCGGCTGCACGATATGCGATCCGCTGTTTTCGGAACGCATTGATCGGCATTCTGCCGCTCAGCAGATCGGCTCGTGGCCGCCGGGGATGACCACGTCCGCGTAGATCGGGAAGTGGTCGGAGACGAAGCGTCCGTTGATCCCAGCCGTCACGGTGCGGTAGGCGGCGACCTTGATATCCTCCGAGCACAGCACGAAGTCGATATAGTGCTCCGCGTGGGTCTCGGGCCGGCAGGCGTGGAAGGTGCCGAAGCCCACGGAATCCGCCGCCGCGTAGCGCGCGTTGACGAGGTTTTGCGTCATCGTGGCGTAGGCCTCGCCGCGTTCCCGCGTGTTCATATCCGCGGTGAATACCACGGGCACGTCCGCGAAGTGCTCCTCGATATAGCGGTTGACGATCTCGCCGCCCAGCACCCGCGCCTCCTCGGAGACGTGGTCGAAGTGGGAATTCACGTGGACGTACACCGCGCCGGTCCGGATATTTTTCAGCTTTGCCCAGGTACAGATGCGTTTGCAGGCCGCGCCGGGGCCGATCGAGGGCTGATCCGGCGTGTCGCTGAGCCAGAAATCGCCGTGGTCCAGCACCTTGTATTTCGCTTTCAGGTAAAAGACGGCGCAGGCCTCGCCGCCCTTGTTTGCGGCTTTGCCGTTGTCGCGCTCCAGTCCTACCCAGCCGTATTCAGGCAGCTGCTTGGAAAGCGATTGCATCCATGCCGCCGTGGCCTCCTGCACGCCGAAGGAATCCGGCTGTACCTGCCGGATCTGCTCCGCTACGATCTCCCGGCGCTGATCCGCCGGTACGCCGTTCACGTCTTCGCAGCGCAGGTTGAAGCTCATGATCCGCGTCAGCCCGTCGGCCTTTTCCTCCGGCGCGATCAGCGGGAAGTCATGCCCGGCGTAGCTGTCCATGATGGGCGGCAGCGTCACGTCCGCGTAGATCGGGAAATGGTCGGAGACGAAACGATTGTCGATCCCGTCCGTCACCACGCGGAAGGCGTTTACCTTGACGTTTTCGGAGCACATGATATAATCCAGCGTTTCGGGGTTTTCAGGTTTGCAGTCGTGATAGGTGCCGCCGCCGACGGAATCCGCCGCCGCGTAACGGGCGTCCTTCAGCGCCGCCGTCATGATCTGATAGGGCTTGCGGCCCTCGTGGGTGTTCATGTCCGCGGTGAACACGATCGGCAGGGTCCCGGCGAACTGGTCCTTGATAAAGTCGCAAATCAGGTTCGCGCCCAGCTCTCTCGCCGCGGCGGAGGCGTTGTCCATATGGGTGTTCACGTGGGCGTAGAGGGCTTCCGTTTCCTTATCCTGCAGCAGCGCCCAGGTGCATACGCGCCGGCAGCCCGCGTCCGGCCCGAAGGAGGGCTTTTCCGGCGTGTCGGACAGCCAGAAGCTGCCGTGGTCCAGCAGGTCGTATTTTTCCCGCAGGTAAAATACGGCGCTGTATTCGCCCACGCCGCCGACGCTCAGCCCGGTGTCCCGGTCCACGCCCACGTAGGCGTAGGAGGGCAGCAGCGCGGCCAGCGCCGCCATCCAGACGGGCGTCGCCTCCTGCACGCCGAAGGAATCCGGCTTGATTTTCAGGATCTCCCGCGCCACGATGCCGTGCCGCAGCGGCGAGGGCACGCCGTTGACGTCCGTGCAGCGTACGTTGAAGGACATGACGCGCACGTCGTCCTCCGCCTTTGCCGTGGGCGCGATGATCTCGAATTCGTGTCCCTTCATGCTGTCCTTCCAATGGAAGGCGGCGGAAAACGAAAACGTCGTGATCAGCGAGAGCAGGATGGCGATCCATTTCTGAAGTATCGCGAAAGACATGATCTCTCCCCCTGTGTTCGATTTTTATACACATTATTATAAAACCATATCAAAAAACTGTCAACCGCCATTTTCCGTGAATGGAAAACGAATTCGCGTCCATACTGTAAGCAAAGAGGATTTGGAGTGGAATCGGACATGAAACGAAGATCGAAGATCCGGCTGGCGGCGTTCGCTGCGGCGCTGTTTACGGTGATGCTGGCGTGGGCGGTGACCGCCACGGTCAAGGCGGGACGTTATTCCCGTACGCTGAAGCTGAACGACCAGCAGGCGCTGACGCAGCTGTGCGAGTATTTTGACAACATCGAGGTCAGCTTGATGAAAAGCATGTACGCCAATTCGGACAGCATGCTTTCCGTGCTGTCCTCCGACCTGCAAAAGCAGGCCACCGGCGCGAAAACCAGTCTGGCGGCGCTTTCTTCCGGAGAAACGGCGCTGCTGAACACCTACAAGTTTTTGTCGCAGGTGGGGGAGTATACCGCTTCGCTTAACAAAAAAGCGGCGGCGGGCGGCGGCTTTACGGCGGAGGACCGGCAGACGCTGGAAACGCTGCTGGGTTACGCGGCGGCGCTGGCTTCCCGCTTCAGCTATATGGCGGACCTGATGAACAGCAACTATTTCACGTTCGATAAGCTGGACAAGACCGTGGCCGCCGTGGAAAAGAGCAGCGAGAGCATGGTGAGCTTTATGGACAGCGTTTCCGACGCGGAGGGTGCCATGACGGATTTTCCCACGCTGATCTACGACGGGCCGTTTTCCGACAACATCCTGTCCAAAGAATCCGAGCTGCTGAAGGCCGCGGAGACCGTTTCCCCGGCGCAGGCAAAGAAAAAAGCCATGGCGTATATGTCCGCGCAGGAGGAGGACGTGCTGGAGGACGGCGAGACGGACGGCCGTCTGGCGGCGTATAATTTCCGCGTTAACGGGAAAGCTATTGCCGTCTCCAAAAACGGCGGGTATCTGGTCTACGTGCTGGCGGACGCCCGGGCCGGCGCTGCAAAGCTGACCGATACGGACGCCATTGAAAACGCCGCGGCGTTTTTGTACAACGTGGGCTACCGGGGGCTGATGTCCACCTATTACGCCGTCAACGACGGCGTGTGTACGGTCAATTTCGCCTATGTCCAGGACGGCTACACCTGCTATCCCGATCTTATCAAGGTGGGGGTTTCGCTCAGCGACGGCGGGATCGTTTCGCTGGACGCCTCCGACTACCTGATGAACCACGTGGAGAGGGAGATCCCGGACGTGGCCGTTTCCGCGGAGGAGGCGGCTGCCGCCGTGGCGGAGACGCTGACCGTCCGGCGGGCGACGCTGGCGGTGATCCCCACGGACGGCGGCGGCGAGCAGTTTGCCCACGAGCTGCTGTGCGAAACGGAAAACGGGCAGGACGTATTGGTGTATAAGGATACGACCACCGGTAAGGAGGACGATATCCTGATCCTGCTGTATTCCGACCGCGGCGTCTTAACAAAGTAGCACGGCAATTTTGGTTGTCGCCGACTGCCGTCGGCTCATTGTATCGCGACGCCAAAACGATCACACCGGATCGTTTTGTCTGCGACTTGCGCCGTTGGCAGAGCGGAGAGCGGAGTTCGGAGAGCGGAGATCACTGGAGACCCGCACCGTCGGGCGTGTTCGGAAAAAACGGCTTATGCTATAAAATGTAAAAGAAATGAACGATATTCAAAATAATGAGGTGAAATGATATGAAACAATTATTTGCCCTGTTTGCCGCGGTTGCGATGGTCGTTGTCCTGTTTACCGGCTGCGACAAAAAGGACGGCGCGGTGACCACCACCACGCTGGCGGGCCGGTATGACGCGGCCCCCACGACGGAGCCGACCACCGAAAGCCTGAAGGACAAGCTGGACGACGCCATGGAAACCGTCAGCGAGAAGGCTTCCGACGCCATGGAGACCGTCAGCGAAAAGCTGTCGGAGGCGGGCAGCACCATCCGCGAGGGCATCACCGACCTGTCGGAGGCCATGACAGGCGACGGCGCCTCCCGCCCGTGACAGGTGCGGCGGCGCAGAACGAAAGGTCCGCCGGGGGCAGGGACGCTCCCCGGCGGGCTTTTTCATATTTCGTATGACAAAAACAGGGACAGCCGAACGTTTCCGGCCGTCCCTGCAGTTTCTTTCGCTCAATTCTCAAAACTCAACTCTCAAAACGCAAAACTTCTTCCGCGTAGCGCACGGCGGCCATGGCGTCGGAGGCGTATCTGTCCGCGCCGATCCGCGCGGCGTAGCTTTCGGTCAGCACCGCGCCGCCCACGACGATTTTGCACCACGGGGCCTTTTCCCGCAGCAGCAAAATGGTCTGTTCCATGGCGGGTACGGTGGTGGTCATCAGGGCGCTGAGGCCGCACAGCGGCGCGTGAGCCGCGACCACCGCATCGGCTACCGTTTCCGGCGGCACGTCCTTGCCCAGATCGATCACGTCGCAGCCGTAGTTTTCCAGCAGCAGCTTCACGATGTTCTTGCCGATGTCATGCACGTCGCCCTTTACCGTCGCCAGCACGAAGGGGGCCTTTTTTTCCGTCGGCGCGCCGTCGGTCTGCAGGGCGGCTTTGACCGCCTCAAAAGCGGATTTGGCGGCCTCCGCGCTCATCAGCAGCCCCGGCAGAAAGACCCTGCCGGACTCGAAGTCCTTTCCCACCGCCTCCAGCGCGGGCATGATCTCCCCGGTGACGATGGCCATGGGAGGAACGGTCAGCAGCAGCTCCCGCGCGAGGGCCCCCGCCTTATCCCGCTGGCCCTTTTCCACCGCGGCGCGAAGCGTCGTCTGCGCGGGCTCCTTTTTCACGTCGGGCGCTTGCGTTTCGTTCTGCTGACAATAGGCGATATAGTCCGCGCAGGCCGTGTCGTGGCCCCGCAGCGCGTTGAAGGCGCGGTACGAACGCATCATGTCATCCGAACAGGGGTTCATGATGGCGGCGGACAGGCCGTTTTCCAGCGCCAGCGTTAAAAACGCGCCGTTGAGGACCGGTCGGTCCGGCAGGCCGAAGGACACGTTGGACACGCCCAGCACCGTATGGCAGCCCAGGCGCTGCGTGATCTCCCGCACCGCGGCCAGCGTGGTCGCCGCGGCGTTGGGGTCCGCGCTGACGGTGAGGCACAGCGGGTCGAACACGATATCCTTTTTCTTTACGCCGTGTTTCGCGGCTTCTTTTAATATGCTTTCGGCGATGGCCACGCGGCCCGCCGCCGTTTCCGGGATGCCGTTCTCATCCAGCGTCAGGGCGACGACCACGCCGCCGTATTTTTTCACCAGCGGGAAGACGGCCTCCATGCTCTCGCGCTTGCCGTTGACCGAGTTGATCATGGCCTTGCCGTTGTAGCGGCGCAGCGCGGCCTCCATGGCGGCGGGGTCGGCGGTGTCGATCTGCAGCGGCAAGTCGTATTCCGCCTGCAGCTCCCCGGTGACGTCCCGCAGGTTGGCGGTCTCGTCCGTGCCGGGCACGCCCACGTTCACGTCCAAAATCTGCGCCCCGGCCTCCTGCTGCGCCTCGGCTTCGCCCAGCAGATAGTCCCAGTCCTCGTCCAGAATGGCCTGCCGCAGCTTCTTTTTGCCGGTGGGGTTGATGCGCTCGCCGATGATCACCGGCTTTTCGCCTAATTCCACCGCATGGGTGCGGGAGGTGACCACGGTGAAGGGCTTTTCGGTCAACGGGGCGGGCGTTACGGGCCTTGCCGCTTCCCGCAGGGCGCGGATGTAGTCCGGCGTGGTGCCGCAGCAGCCGCCCGCCAGCCGCACGCCTTTTTTGACAGCCGCGGTCACGTCGGCGGCGAACTCTTCCGGGCCCACGTTGTAGCGCACGCCCTCCGGCGTGGTCTCCGGCAGGCCCGCGTTGGGCTGAAAGATCACCGGCACGGAGGCTCGCGCCAGATAGGTTTCCACGATGGGCAGCAGCGCCTTGGGCCCGAAGGAGCAGTTGACGCCGATTACGTCTGCGCCCATGCCCTCCAGCGCGGCGATCACCGCCTCCGGCCGCGCACCGGTCAGCAGCCGCCCGTCCTCGCTGTAGGCGTTGGAGACGATCACGGGCAGGTCGCTGTTTTCCTTGGCAGCCAGCAGCGCCGCCTTTGTTTCATATAAGTCGGTAAAGGTCTCGATCACGATGGCCTGCGCGCCGTGCTTCACGCCCAGCCTTACCACGTCGGCGAAGGCAGAAACCGCGTCCTCAAAGCTGAGGTAGCCGAAGGGCTCCAGCAGGCGGCCCAGCGGGCCCATATCCAGCGCGAAAAGGATCTCCTGCGCGCCCGCCGTTTCCGCTTTGGCCCGGCGCAGGCAGTCGAACGCCGCGCCGATCAGCGCGTCCGCTTCCTCCAACGAGCCGTTCAGCGTGTTCACGCCGAAGGTGTTGGCGCACACGATATTGCTGCCCGCGTCCATATAGGCGCGGTGCACGGCGGCCACCTCCTCCGGGTGGGTGAGGTTCCAGCGCTGCGTGGGCTCGCCGGGCTTCAGTCCCTTTTCACACAGCAGCGTTCCCATGCCGCCGTCCAGCAGCACGGTCCCGCTTTGCAGCAATTCCGAAAATGACATGGTGATTTATCCTCCTTTTTGAAGGACCGAAAACTGAAAACTAACGACTGACGACTAACGACTAACGACTAAAAACTATCCTATGATATCCGACACGTTGCGCAGGATGGCCTCCGCCACGTCGGGCTTGTTCATGGAATAGACGTGGACGTTTTTGATCCCGTTGGCGTACAGGTCGATGATCTGGTCCGTGGCGTAGGCGACGCCCGCCTGCTTCATGGCGGCGGGGGAGGCGCCGAACCTGTCCACAAGGCTCTTGAACCGCACCGGCACGAAGGAGCCGGACAGCTTCACCGCCCTTGCCACCTGATTGGCGTTGGTGATGGGCATGATCCCCGGGATCACGGGGACGGTGATCCCCGCCTCGCGGATCTGATACAGAAAGTTATACAGCAGGTTGTTGTCGAAGAACATCTGGGTGGTCAGGAAGTCGCAGCCCGCGTCCGTCTTTTCCTTCAGATAACGGATATCCTCGTGCCGGTTGACGCTTTCCGGGTGGATCTCCGGGTAGCACGCGCCGCCGATACACAGGTCCGCGCCGCTTTCCTTCAGCTCCCGCACCAGATCGACCGCGTGGCGGTAGTCCCACGCCGTCCGGTCGCTGTTTTCCAGCTCCGGCGTCAGGTCGCCCCGCAGCGCCATCACGTTTTCGATGCCCGCGTCGATGAGCTCCCGGATGCGGGCGTGGACCGTCTCTTTGGAAGACGAAACGCAGGTCAGATGGGCCAGCGTCGGCACGCCGTAGCGGTCCTTGATGTTCTTGGCGATCTCCAGCGTGTAGCGGCTGGTGCCGCCCCCCGCGCCGTAGGTGACGCTCATGAAGGAGGGCTTCAGCTTCGCCATCTCCTCCGTGGCGGTCTTCACCGAGTCAAAGGCCGTTTCCGTCTTGGGCGGGAACACCTCAAACGACAGCAGCAGCTTGTCCTGTTTCAATACGTCCGTGATTTTCACAGCGGTCACTTCCCCTCTTTTTTACATTTTATCATATTAAATCCGTTTGGCAAGAGAAAACGGCGGAAAACTATTGCTATTTTTTAAAAAAAATGCTATGCTTTTCCCGTATCACAATACAGAAAGGAAGTAACATACATATGGCAGCAAGCAGACTGATCGGCGAGTATCCCGTCATCGGCATCCGCCGCATCATCGACGGCAGAAGAGGACCCCTGAAGGTCCGCGAGTCGCTGGAGGACCAGACCATGAACATGGCGAAGGCCGCGGCGAAGCTCTTTACCGAAAACCTGAAATATTCCAACGGCGAGCCCGTGAAGGTGGTCATCTCCGACACCTCCATCGGCCGCGTGGCGGAGGCCGCCCGGTGCGCGGCGCAGTTCAAAAAGGAGGGCGTGGATATTACCCTCAGCGTGACCCCCTGCTGGTGCTACGGCAGCGAGACCATGGATTCCGACCCGCTGACCATCAAGGGCGTGTGGGGCTTCAACGCCACCGAGCGCCCCGGCGCGGTGTACCTGGCTTCCGTTCTCGCCACCCACGCGCAGAAGGGCCTGCCGGCCTTCGGCATCTACGGCCACGACGTGCAGGACGCGGACGACGAGACCGTGCCGGAGGACGTGAAGGAAAAGCTGCTGCGGTTCGCCCGGGCCGCCGTCGCCGTGTGTACCATGCGCGGTAAATCCTACCTGCAGATCGGCTCCATCTGCATGGGCATCGGCGGCTCCTCCATCAGCCCCGAGTTCATCGAGGAATACCTCGGTATGCGGGTGGAATCCGTGGACGAGGTGGAGATCATCCGCCGCATGACGGAGAACATCTACGACGAGGCCGAGTATCAGAAGGCTTACAAGTGGACGAAAGAACACTGTCCCGAGGGATTCGACAAGAACCCCGATTTCGTAAAGAAATCCCCCGAGCAGAAGGAAAAGGACTGGGAGTTCGTGGTCAAGATGATGGTCATCATCAAGGACCTGATGAACGGCAACCCCAACCTGCCCGCGGGCCGCGAGGAGGAGATGGCAGGCCATAACGCCATCGCCGCCGGTTTCCAGGGCCAGCGCCAGTGGACGGACTTCTATCCCAACTGCGACTTCGGCGAGGCCATGTGCAACACCTCCTTCGACTGGAACGGCGCGCGCGAGCCCTATATCCTCGCCACTGAGAACGACACGCTGAACGGCCTTTCCATGCTGTTCATGAAACTGCTGACCAACCGCCCGCAGATGTTCGCCGACGTGCGCACCTTCTGGAGCGCGGACGCGGTCAAGCGCGTGACCGGCTACGACATCGAGGGCGTCGCCAAAGAGGCGGGCGGCTTCATCCACCTCATCAACTCCGGCGCGTGCTGCCTGGACGCCTGCGGCGAGGTGAAGGACGAAAACGGTGACCCGGTCATCAAGCCCTGGTACGACGTGACCGAAAAGGATATCGACACGATGCTGAAGGCCACCGAGTGGTGCGCCGCGGACAACGGCTATTTCCGTGGCGGCGGCTATTCCTCCCGTTTCCTCACCCGCGCCCAGATGCCCGCCACCATGATCCGCATCAATCTGGTCAAGGGCCTCGGCCCCACGATCCAGATCGCGGAGGGCTACACCGTCTGCCTGCCGGACGAGGTCAGCGATATCCTCTGGAAGCGTACGGACTACACCTGGCCCTGCACCTGGTTCACCCCCATCTGCAACGGCGTGGGCCCGTTCCGCTCCGCCTACGACCTGATGAACTGCTGGGGCGCGAACCACGGCGCGATCAGCTACGGCCACATCGGCGCGGACCTGATCACCATGTGTTCCATGCTGCGCATCCCCGTGGGGCTGCACAACGTGCCGGACGAGAAGATCTTCCGCCCCGCCAGCTGGAACGCCTTCGGCACCAAGGACCCGGAGGGCGCGGATTACAGAGCCTGCGCCGCCTACGGACCTCTTTACAGACCGATGCGGTAAACAGTCGCAAGTCGTAAGTCGTAAGAAAAAACAGACGCACCGGAGAGGGCCGACGGTCCCCCCTCCGGTGTTTTTTCTTTGATCTAATCGTCAGTTTTTCCGATTTTTGCTGTTGTATCCGACGGAAAAAGGTGGTAGAATAAAAGCAGCACAGAAAGTGAGGCAAAAAATATGTCAAAAGCAAAAAAACTGTTATCGGTTGTTTTTGCCGTTCTTTTCGTTCTGCCGATGGGGCTGCTGCCCGCTTTCGCGGCAAATGACGTAACGCCCATCGTGTACGTCTACGGCTACCGGGGCATCTACGTGCATAACGAGGACGGCAGTTATTACACGCCCATCGACGAATACGCCCCGCCGGAGACCACGGACGGCGATATCGTCTCCGCCGCGATTTCCGAGCTGCTGCCGCTGTTCGCCAAGGCGCTGGTGACGGACAATTACGACGAATACTGCGACAGGGCGCTGGAGCTGCTCTCTCCCATCTACGCGGAGATCAAGCCCAACCCGGACGGCACCGTGCCCGCCAACACGGACTGCGGGTGGAACTGGAGCTACGACCGGATCAACGCCAATCCCGGCCCCCGCACGATCTACGAGTACAACTGGGATACCCGCCTTTCCCCCATGGACGTGGCGGACGACCTGAACGACTATATCAACGCCATCATGGAAAAGACCGGCAGCAGCCAGATCGTTCTGGCCGCCCGCTGCGCCGGTACGGAGGTGGCCGCCGCGTACCTGTGGAAATACCAGAAGCCGGTGGGCTACGCCAATATCAAAAAATACATCTTCACCGCCAGCACGCTGGAGGGCTACGACTACTTCGACCTGATCGGCAGCGGCAACGTCACCGTCCCGGACGAGGCGCTGTACCGCTACGTGCGGCAAAAGGAAATACTGGAAAACAACATCGGCGACGAAAAGCTGTATACCTTCGTCAGCGCCATGTTCGACTATCTGGAAAGCAGCTACGGGCTGAAGCTCGCCATGGGCATGGTGGATCACATCTACGCCAAGATCAAGGACCGCTTCATCGCCCGCTTCCTGAAGGAGTTCTACGGCATCTCGCTGGGACAGGTAGGCTCCATCAACGAGCACTATGAGGATTACAAAAACTACGTCTTCCAGGAGAAGGGCGACAAAGAGAAATACGCCGCCATCATCGCCAAGGCGGACGATTACCACTACAACGTGCAGGCCCATTTCAAGGAGATGCTGCAGGAAATGGACGCCGCCGACACGCCCGTCTACGCGATCGGGGGCTACGGCGAGCAGCAGTATCCCATCGGGGACTGCGCCAACTACGTGGGCGACGAGTACGTCAACGTGGGCAAGCAGACCCTCGGCGCCACCGTGTCGAAGGTGACGGAGACGCTTCCGGACGACTATATCGCCGGGCGCGAGGCGGCGGGATACGGCAAATATATCTCCCCCGACCGTCAGGTGGACGCCTCCACCTGCCTGTTCCCGGACCACACGAGGATCGTCAAGAACCTGCGCCACGACTTCAACAACAGCGACGTGTTCGATCTGGTGACCGCCATCGCCCTGACGGAAAACGCCACGGTGACCACGCTGGAGGGCTACCCGCAGTTCCTGAACGCGAAGGAGGACCACTCCGCCATGGAGCCGATGCAGGCCGTCAACGCCAACGATATCGACTGGGACGCGCTGGCGCCGTCGCTTTCCGCCCCGGCGAACGCGCTGGCAAAGATCGCCGCGTTCTTCGCCCGGATCATCCTGTGGTTCCGGTCGGTTTTCAGCCGTATCGGCGAGGCTTTCACCGGGAAATAAGCCGGTGATCGAAAAACAAACGCCGGAGAGAAGCCGCGTTCGCGGGTTCCCTCCGGTTTTTCTTCTGTAACGATTATACCATATCGGAAACAAAAAATCAAGTCTGTAAAAAAAGAACGAACTATGATATACTATCGGCAAAACGGAAAGGGGAAAGCGCCATGGAACCGTACGAAAAGGACTATTGCGGCGAGATCTGTTCGTTTCTGGAAGCGGAAGTGCGCCGCCTGCGGGAGGAAAGCGCGGCGCTGAAGCGCGAAATGCGCGAGGCGGGCAAACGCATGGCGGAGGAAGACCCCTACGCCGGACTGTACCAGAACATAGACAGCGAGGTTTCCGGGATGGGCCGGCATATCATGGAAATGGAACGCCGGGTGGAGCGCGCCGGGAAAAACGACCTTGAGGCGGGATTTCTGGAAAAGCTGCGGCTTTCCCCCTATTTCGGCCGGGTGGATTTCTCCGGGGAAGACGCCGGGGAAGACGCCGAAGCGGAGCGCTACTATATCGGCCTGCGCACGCTGATGCGCCACGAGGACGCGCGCATCCTCACCTACGACTGGCGCGCGCCGGTCAGCGCCCTGTTCTATACGGGGGAGGTGGGGAAGGCCTCTTATCAGGCCCCCGGCGGCGTCGTGTCCGGCGAGATCAGCCGCATCCGCCAGTACCGGTTCCAAAACGGCGACCTGACCGCCTGCTGGGACGCGGACCTTCGCATCGACGACGACGTGCTGCGCGACGTGCTGTCCGGCGCGGCGTCCGAACGGATGAAGATCATCGTCAGCACCATCCAGCGGGACCAGAACCGGGCCATCCGGGCGGACGCGAAGAAAAGCCTTGCGGTGTTCGGCCCCGCCGGGTGCGGCAAGACCAGCGTGGGCATGCACCGGCTGGCGTGGCTGCTGTACGAGGCCCGCGCCGCGCAGGTAAAACCGGATATCCTGATGTTCACGGGCAACGAGGCGTTCCGCGCTTACGTCTCCGGCGTGCTGCCGGAGCTGGGGGAGGAGGAGATCCGCGCCAGCGCCTACGCCGATCTGTTCCGCAAGCATCTGAAGGGCTTTTCCGTGGAACCCGCCCTGCTGCAGACGGAGGCGCTGCTGGAGGGCGACCGGGACCGGGAGCAGTACGTGCGCGCGGTGTACGACGCGGGCTTTGCGGCATACGTGGACGATACCCTTGCTTCGCTGCCCGCGCGCTTTTGTACACTGTCGCTGTTCGGGGAGCCGGTGATCGCCGCGCAGACGCTGAAGGAGAAATACGCCGGTCTGACCGCCCCCACTGTGGGGGACAGGCTTTCCGTGCTGAAGCGCTGGGCGCGGGAGGAGATCCGCGCGTATTTCCGGCGGCGCAAGAAAGCGCTCTATACCGCTGTTTTCCGGGGCACCGGGACGGATACCCCCACGGACGCGGCCTACGCGCAGTTCCGGGAAAAATTCATCCGCAACGCGGAAGCCGCCATCGACGCGGCGGTACAGACGGACGCCCCCACGCTGTTCCGCCGGTGCTTTGCTTCCTATTACGGGGAAAACGAGGCGCTGGACGCGCTGAAAAAACGGTTGGAGCGCAAAAAGCTGCGGTTCGAGGACGCGGTGGCGCTGCTGTATATCAACGCCGCGCTGGGGCTGTGCCGGGAGGCCGCCCCCTCCCACATCCTGCTGGACGAGGCGCAGGACTACGCGCCGCTGCAGCATAAGACGCTGCGGCTGCTGTACCCGAAAACGGTGTTTACCGTGCTGGCGGACGTCAATCAGGCCGTGGCGCCCGCCGCGGACAGCCTGAACGCGCGCGAGATCGCGGAGACCTACGGCGCCGCGCCCTTCCTGATCGCCAAAAGCTACCGCAACACGAAGCCCATCGGGGAATTCGCCAAGCGCTACCTGCCCGGCGCGGATTACGAGCTGTTCGACCGGGACGGCCCCGCCCCGTTTTTTTACGACGCGGAGGACGCGGTCGACGCGGCGGCGGAGATCGTCGGGCGGCTGCCGGAGAAGTTCCGTTCCGTCTGCGTGATCCTGCGCACCGTGAAGGAGACGAAGCGGTTTTACAGCGAGCTGAAGCGGCTGGTCCCCGGGTGCGCTGCCGTGACGGACGCGGATACCGCCTGTTCCGCCCGGGTGCTGTGCATGCCCGTGGCACTGACCAAGGGATTGGAGTTCGACGCGGTGATCGTGCCGGAGTTCGACGAGGCGGAAAAGGACAGCCGCGTGGCGTACATGATGACGACCCGCGCGCTGCACGAGCTGCATCTGATCCGGTGATCCCGGACGGAAGGCATCAGGCGGAAGTCGGAAATCTCCGAATGCAAGCGCGCGCTTGACAGAACCGCTGCGGGATGGTATCATATATATAATAATAGGAATATAAATAAAGGAGAGGTTTTTTATGAGATCTTTTCGCAAATCGATCGCTGTGTTTTGCTGCTTTCTCTGCCTGATCGGGCTGCTGGCTCCCGCCGTGTTCGCGGAAGAAGCGGGCGGCGCCGCCCTTGACGACGCGGACGCTCAGACCGTGGCAGCCGAGGTCGCGGGCGCCCTTGTCGGCGCCCAGGACGGCGCGCAGGTTTCCGTGGACGCCGCCTCGCTGTACGATACCGACGGCAACGGCAAAGTGACCGCCTTTGAGATCGCGGGCGTTCTGTCCAAATACGCCTTCGCGAAGGAGGAGGACCTTGCCGGGTATGCCGATCGGATCGCGGCGGATTCCACCTTCACCGTCACCGTCACGCAGGACGGCGTTTCCACCGTCTACATCGCCGTTCCGGTGGAGTGCTATCCGCAGCTGTTCAATGCCGGCGTGTTCGACGAGACCGTGCAGAAGCTGGCCGAGACCCAGGCGGCCGAACAGACCGACGGCATGACGCTGATGAGCTACGAGCACATCGCAGGGGAGCTGGCGCTGCATGCCGCCGCCTACGCCGTCACCTATATGCTGGGCGGCGATCAGGACGGCAGCGCGTTCCATTCCTTCTATGAATCGGCCCGTGTCGCCGACCTGAACGTGGATGAAAACCGCGTGCCTGCCGGCGTGCTTGCGTTCTTCGGCAAGCTGGTCACGCTGTTCAACCGTATCCTTTCGTTCTTCAGCCGGATAAGGCCCTTTTGATCCGGTTCCCTGACGATCCGAAAAACCGACGCCCCGCGACGCATCTGCCGCGGGGCGTTTTTTTACAGGAAACTGCCCGTTTTCCGTTAAACAAAAATGATGGCAATGCTTTGCCCTTGCGGGCAACGACACAGGCGCTTTCTTACGGCGCAGCGCCGCGGTCTACTGTTTTTTTTCCGCCACTTTGACGCGCTGCCGGTGGTGTTTGGCCGCCAGCAGGAAGGGGATCAGCGACAGCAGGATCACCGCCGCGCCCACGAGGAACACGTTGCCGTTCGGCACGTATTCCGTCAGGCCGCTTTCGGCGTTGACGAAGGTCTCGCCGCCGGTTTTGACCACCGCCTGACCGATCAGCGAACCGCCGATCATCGGGATCAGTACGAAGAATAAAATCCAGATGCCCTCGAACTGCCCTTTGGCATCCGCCGGATAGAGCTGCTTGGTCCATACCTTGGTGGTCTGCAAAATGCCCACGTAGCCCACGCCCACGACGAAAATGCCCAGCCACAGGATGGGGTTGAAGATCTGCGTCGCGTCCACGTTTTCCGCCTTGACGGGGAACAGGATCAGCAGGCCGATGATATTGATAACAATGGAGGCGACAGCGATAAACGGGTGCTTGTTCCGGTTGATCAGCATCCCGATGGGGATGGCGGTGAGCATGGCCAGCACCAGCGGCACGGCCTCGATAATGCCCATCATATCCGCCGTGTAGCCGAGGTAATAGATCAGGTAGTTGCCGATGTAGGCGAAATAGACGTTGAAGCCGATAAAGAAGATCGCCACGCCCACGTTGACCCACACCAGCTCCTTCAGCGCAAAGAATTTTTTAAAGTTGAACACGCTGATAAACTGCTGCCAGAAAGAGCCGCGCACCGAGGGGGCCACGTCGTCCTTTTTGTTCAGCGAAACCATGGAGAGGAAGCCGAATACGATCACGAACACGCCCATGACGATGAACAGCAGCATGTAATTGTCGTTTTCGCCCACGATCATGCCGCCCACCACGGTGCCCAGAATGGTGCCCAGCACCGGCTGGGTGGCCAGCGCCGCGCCGATCTGCCCGCGGTTGCGGTCCGTCATGATGTCGTTGGTCCAGGTGTTGAAGCCCGCGTCGTTGCCCATGGAGCCGAAAAAGCTCATCACGGTATCCGCCAGCACCACGCTGACCGCCATCAGCAGGTACAGCTCCTTGCTGATGAACTGCGTCAGCCCGAAGGCGATGGTGAACACGCCCCACAGGATATAGCCCCACGCGATGAACGTGCGGCGCTTGCCCGTGCGGTCCGCCCAGGTGCCGAAGAAGAAGGTGGCGAAGGTGGTGGCCGCGGCGGAGCAGATCAGCATGCCCGTGATGATGGACGGATCCTTGCCGATCTTGGCGTAGACGAAGGTGTTGAACCACTGGTTTTCCATGTTCCAGCAGATCTGGCCCGCCAGGCCCAGGCCCCATACCAGCAGCCAGGTGCGAAAGCCGGTTTTTTCCGTTTTGCGCAAGTCATTTTTCATGTAAAAACCTCCCTTGACAGCGTTCCGGCGGCACGTTGCGGCGCCGCCCTTTGATTTATCTTGTCGTTGCTTACCCGACGGGGGGAACCGTCGGTTCTGGTCCCGCCGCGGCGGCGTTCATCATGGCGGAGGCGCATTCGTACCGCCCGTCAAAGGAATTTGCCCCCATCACGATGGCGATGTAGGTCTTATCCTCGTGCCGGTACGCCGCGATCAGGCAGCAGCCGGCGTCGTCCGTAAAGCCGCCCTTCAGCCCGAATACGCGCCGGTCGTAAAATCTGTCCCCCTGATTCAGAAAACGGTTGGTGCTGTACCAGGTGATGTCGGTGGGCTTTTCTTCCTTTTTTTCGCCCGGCTCTTCGCCGCTTTCCCCGTTTTGCGCGCCTTCCTCCGGCGTCGTTTCTTCTTCCGAGACAGCCGGTCCTTCCTCTGCCGTCGTCGGTCCTTTCTCCTCCGGCTCGTCCGTTTCCTCGTACAGCAGGTCGAAGGTGACGGCGCGCGTGGCGCAGATCTGCAGGATCAGTTCGTTATCCAGCGCGGTCCTTGCCAGCGTCAGCAGGTCTCTTGCGGTGGTATGCTGGCCCGGCGCGTCGTAGCCGTCCGGCGAAACCACGTTGGTGTGGTCCATGCCGATCTCCCATGCCGTGTGGTTCATCAGGGAAACAAAGCGCCGCACGGCGTCCTCCGTATCGTCGCAGTCAAATAAGGTCCTTCCCACGTTTGCGGCGATGCAGAAGGCGGCGTCGTTGCCGCTGGGCAGCAGCATGCCGTACAGCAGCTGGCGCAGCGTGAAGATCATGCCTTCCTCCAGCCCGCAGACGGAGGAGTCCCACCCGATCAGGTATATTTCATCCCCTACGGTGAATTCTTTCTCCGGATCGCAGTATTTCAGCGCGGTCAGCGCGGTCAGCAGCTTGATCGTGCTGGCGGGCGCGGTGCGTTCATCGATCTCCTTTTGGAACAGGATGGTATTGTCCTCCGCCTCGTAAAGCAGGGCGCGGGGCGCTTCAACGGTAAGGGAAAAGGCGTTTTCCTCCCGCGGGACCGGTATCGGCATCTCCGGCGGGAACCGCATGATGATCCCGACGGCGCGGCGCAGCACCAGCCGGGCGTCCGCCGCGGTGACATGCCCGTCGGCGTCCACGTCCATGGCGTCCGCGTATTCGCCGGGCTCGTCCAGCCGGACGGAAACGCGCAGCACCGCGCGGGCGTCGGCGGGGGTGACGGCGCCGTCCCCGTCCGTGTCGCCCAAGGGCGATACGGCAAAGCCCGCCGCAGCCAGTGAAAACAGCAGGCAAAACGCGCAGAACAGTGCAGCGATCTTCTTCATAAACAACCTCTTGATGAAAACGTCTTGTTATGAGGCGAACGCCTCGATCACCAGCAGCTTCGCGCCGTCATAGGCGCGCTGCAGCATGGCGTCCTCCTCCGGCAGCATGGCTTCGATCTCCCGGGCGTACTCCGGCGTGGGTCGCGTGCGGGGGTGGCGCGGCGTGAACACCGTGCAGCAGTCCTCATAGGGGCGGATGGAGATATCGAAGGTGTCGATCTTGCGGGAGATCTCGATGATCTCGTTCTTGTCCATGCCGATACAGGGCCGGAACACGGGCAGCGCGGCGCACTCGTCGGTGCACTTCAGCGCGTGGATGGTCTGGCTGGCCACCTGCCCCAGACTTTCGCCGGTGATCAGCGCGTCGCAGCCCTGCCACACGGCGATGCGGCTGGCCAGCTTCATCATCACGCGGCGCATGGTCACGGTGAACATCTCCTCCGGGCAGTTGTCCCGGATGGCCTCCTGGATCTCCGTAAAGGGCACGGTGAACAGGTTGACCCTGCCGGAATACATGGAGACGCGGCCCAGCAGCTCGTGGACCTTCATCTCCGCCAGCTCGCTGGTGTAGGGGGGCGAAGCAAAATGGACGGCGGTGAGCTTGACCCCGCGCTTGGCCATCATGTAGCCCGCCACGGGGGAGTCGATGCCGCCGGAGATCAGCAGGCACGCCCGGCCCGAGGTGCCGGTGGGCATGCCGCCCGCGCCCTTCAACTGCGCGCCGTGGATATAGGCGCTGTCGTCCCGCACCTCCACGGTGACGGTGACGTCGGGTTCGTGTACGTCCACCTTCAGCCCGCGGATCTTCGAGAGCAGCCAGCCGCCCACCTCGTCGCAGATCTCCGGGGATTTATAGGGGAAGCTTTTGTCTGCCCGCTTGGCCGTCACTTTGAAGGTTTTGGCAAACAGCAGCTCGTCCCGTAAGTAGGTATAGGCTGTCTCCCGGATCTTGTCGATGTCCTTTTCGCACACCGCGCAGCGGGAGATGCCCACGATGCCGAAGACCTTTTGGATGCGGCTGACCGCCTCGTCCAGATCGATCTCCTCGGTTTCGGGTTCCACGACGATCACGGACTGGGCCTTGCGGAAGCTGAAACCGCCCAGCGGGGCAATGCGTTCCCGCATGTTTTTGATGAGCGCGTCTTCAAAGGTGGATCGGTTCAGCCCCTTCAGCGCCAGCTCGCCGTCCTTGATGAGAATGATTTCTTTCATGGTTGTATGTCCTTCGTTTTGTGATACAAATTGGAGTTTGTCGCGCTGTTGCGCAACAAACAGTCGTAAGTCGTTAGCAGCGGCGCTTTGCGCCGCAGTCGTTAGAAATGTTGTTTTCATAGGACCGTCCGGAGGATTTCTAACGACTGACGACTAAAAACTAACGACTGGATTTTTCGAGCTTCAGCTCGAAAAATCCCTGTTTACAGCTTCGTTCTGATATTCTTCGTCGCGTTTCTGATCTCGCCGACGAGCGCGTCCAGCTCCTCGCGGGTGGTGTAGCGGCTCATGCTGACGCGGATGGCGGAATCGATGCGCGCCGGGGGCAGCCCCATGACGGAAAGCACCTCGCTGCGGTGGCCCTTTTTGCACGCCGAGCCGGCGGAAACGTAAATGCCGCGCTCGCTGAGATAGTTGATGAGCACCTGCGAGGGGATGCCCGCCACGGACAGGTTGATGATGTAGGGCAGCCCGTCGGCGGGGGAGTTGATCGCCACGGCCGGGAGGGCCTTCAACTGTTCCGCGGCGTAACGGCGCAGCTCGTGCATCCGTTCCAGCGTCCGGTTGACGTCCGGCAGCGCCGCGGCGGCCGCGCCGAAGCCCACGATGGCCGGCAGCGGCTCCGTGCCGGAGAACAGGCCGTTTTCCTGCCCGCCGCCCACCACGTAGGGCCTGATCTGCACGCCCTTGCGGACGTACAGCGCGCCCACGCCCTTGGGACCGTGGATCTTGTGACCGCTGATAGTCAGCAGGTCTGCGCCCAGCTTGCCGGGCTTGACCGGCATTTTGCCGAAGGCCTGGATCGCGTCCACATGGATCAGCGCCGGGGCGCCCGCGCGTCTGGCGGCCTTTTGCAGCAGCTCCACGGGATTGACGGCGCCCGTCTCGTTGTTCACCAGCATGCAGCTGATCAGGATCGTATTTTTGTTCACCGCCCGCAGCAGGTCCTCCGGGGCGAAGGCGCCGCCCGCGGCGGGCTTCAGGCGGATCACCTCAAAGCCGCGCTCCTCCAGCCGCGCCATGCAGTTGGCCACGCTGGGGTGCTCCAGGGCGGTCGTCACGATGCGGTTGCCCGCCCGTTTTTTCATCTCCGCCGCGCCGAAGATCGCCGTGTTGTTGGCAAGCGTGCCGGAGTGGGAAAAGTACACTTCCTCCGGCGCGCAGGACAGCACGTTCGCGATCCGGCCCCGCGCCGTCTCCAGCGCGGTCTTTGCCCGCACGCCCCTGGCATGCACCGCGGAGGGGTTGCCGAAGTTGTCCGTCAGCACGGGCAGCATGGCGTCCACCGCCTCCCGGCACACCTTCGTGGTGGCGGAGTTGTCAAGATAGATGTCCAACGTATTTCAAACCTTTCGGTAGATAAAATCAAACGGAAATGCTTCCATTCATTACATTATACTGAAAAAAACGGAATGTGTAAACTGTTTTTTTTCAAACAAAAAAACCGGAAACGGCTTTCTTCGTCGTTTCCGGTGATATTTCTGCGATGACTGCTTATTTCAGCGCTTCCTTGGCCTGCTCGGTCAGGGCGGTGAAAGCGGCGGGATCGGCGATCGCGATCTCGGACAGCATCTTTCTGTTCAGCGTGACGCCGGCCTTCTTGAGGCCGTTCATGAAGGTGGAGTAGTTCATGCCGTTGGCCTTGCAGCCCGCGGAAATCCTGGTGATCCACAGTCTTCTGAAATCGCGCTTTTTCTGCTTGCGGCCCACGTAAGCGTAGTTGCCGCTTTTCATCACGGCCTGCTTGGCGGTCTTGAAGAGCTTGCTCTTGGAGCCGTAGTAGCCCTTGGCCATTTTCAGAACTTTATTTCTTCTTTTGCGCGTCATCATAGCGCCTTTGATACGTGCCATTCTATCTTACCTCCGTAAATCTTCTTAACGCTTATTTGTAAGGAATCAGACGCTTGATCTGCTTGACGTTGGTCTTGTCGGCCACGACATGCTTGCGGAGATTTCTTTTGCGCTTGGTGGATTTCTTGTTAAGGATGTGGGATTTGTAGGCATGGCCACGGATCGGCTTTCCGTTTTTGGAAAGCTTAAAACGTTTTTTCGCGCCTGAATTGGTCTTGATTTTCGGCATGATAAATTCCTCCTGACGATGATTTTGGATGTGTTTCGATCACTTGACCGGCTTGGCGGCAAGGAACATGAGCATCGTGCGGTTTTCCATCTTTGCCGCCTTTTCCACGTTGCCGTACTCGGCGCACGCGTCGGCGAATTGCTGCATGATGTCCAGGCCTCTTTCCGGGTGAACCATCTCGCGGCCCCTGAAGCGGATGGAGACCTTCACCTTGTTGCCCGCCTTCAAAAAGCGGATGGCGTGGTTCACCTTCGTTTCCAGGTCGTGGGTGTCGATGTTCAGGGAAAGCTGCACCTCTTTCAGTTCAATGACCTTCTGGTTCTTTCTGGCTTCCTTTTCGCGCTTCTGCTGGTCGAATTTGTACTTTCCGTAGTCCATGATCCGGCATACGGGCGGCGTGGCCTGCGGCGCGATTTTGACAAGGTCAAGGTTTTTGGCCGCCGCCATCTGCAGCGCGTCCTTCGCGGGCATGATGCCCAGCTGAGCGCCGTCGTCGGCAATCACTCTTACTTCCCTGTCTCTGATTTCATCATTGATCTGCAGTTCCTTCGTAGCGATGTGGAAACACCTCCGATTTCATAATGATCGCTTTCGCATAAATAAACGCGGACGAAGACCGCCCGCGCATAACTACAATAATACAACTTGCGTTGTTTATCTTCATTATTTACCCTGAAAAACGGAATTCGCAGGGTGAAACGGAAGCCGTCTGCTTTATTTGCCTGCTTATTATAGCAAGCGTCTTCCCGGTTGTCAAGCATTTTTTTGCAAAACGGGAAAACGGGCCGAGAAATTCGCGCAACGACGGAAAAAAAGGTTGAACATCGTCGGCAGACTTGGTATAATACTCATATTGTTAGATCAACGGAAAAGGGAAGGGATCGGAATGAAAGAACGGATCCGCGGCTTTTTAACGGCCGCCTTTGCGATCGCCCTCGTGCTGTGCGCCGTTTTTGCGGCGTTTGCCGCCGGCGAAGACACTGCGGAAGGGGCCCCCGTCGCCGCGCCGAACGGCGGTACGGCGGACGCCTCTCCTACGGACGCATCTCCCACGGACGCCTCTCCTACGGACGCTTCTCCTACGGACGCGCGCTGCGCGGCGGAGGGGCACCGGTATGAATTTGTCCGGCAGGAGGCCGACGCGGTCATGCACGAGGTGGTAATGATCGTGAAATGTACCGTCTGCGGCGAAGAAAAGGCCGTTCCGCTGTCGGAATACAACGTGCCGTTTACGGACGGCAAAAAAGCGGTGGCCGAGGGCAGCTATATCGTCATCCCGGAAGGGGCGACGACGGCGGATGTGCTGGAGGGCTGCCCCGCGGGGACACTTCTGCTGGACGCGGACGGCGTGGAGCTGCCGCCGGATAAGACGTTGGGCAGCGGCGTGAAAGCGCTGTTCCCCACCTCAAAGAGCTACACGGTGCTGCTGTACGGCGACGCCGACGGCGACGGGCAACTGTCCCCCGCCGACGCGCGCTTCGCCCTGCGGCTTTCCGTCAATCTGGAGGAGCATATCGAATGGCGGGACAAGGCCTGTCATGTGACGGCCGACGGCAAGCGGGCGGTGCTGCCTGCCGACGCGCGGATGATCCTGCGCGCCAGCGTGGGGTTGGAGGACGCCTCCCTGTTCGGCAGGGCGGGGACCGCGACCCCCACGGACGCCACGCCCACCGACGCGACCCCCACGGACGCCACGCCCACGGACGCCACGCCCACCGACGCTACGCCGACAGACGCGGAACGGGACCCGCGGCTCGGTACGTACGAGTGTACCTGGAAGGGCGGCGTCTATCTGCGGGAGGATCACTCGTTTGACGCGAAAGCGGCGGCGACCGTTCCCTACGGCTCCGCCGTCACGGTAAGCCAGGTGTTTGCCGACGGGAAAGACGTCCTTTGGGGCAGGATCACGTATGAGGGCGTCACCGGTTGGTCGGTGCTGCAATACTATGAACAGAAAAACGAAACGGGAGGCGTTTCCGATGTATGATATCGTGATCATCGGCGCGGGCCCTGCGGGGCTGACTGCCGCGCTGTACGCCCTGCGCGCGGAAAAAAGCGTGCTGGTGATCGAAAAAGGCGTGTTCGGCGGGCAGATCACCTTTTCGCCGAAGATCGAGAATTATCCCGGCTTCACCGCCCTGTCCGGCAACGAGCTGGCGGACAAAATGATGGAGCAGGTCATCGCCCACGGGGCGGAGTTTGAAATGGCCGCCGTCACCGGGATCGCCGATGAAAACGGCGTGAAAAAGGTGTTTACGGACGAGGGCACGTTTGAGGGAAAGACCGTTATCATCGCCACCGGCGCGGCGCACCGTCATCTGGGCGCCCCGGGCGAGGAGGAGCTGATCGGCAGCGGCATTTCCTTCTGCGCGGTGTGCGACGGCGCGTTTTACAGCGGGCAGACCGTGGCGGTCATCGGCGGGGGCAACTCCGCCCTGCAGGAGGCCGCGCTGCTCAGCGAGACCTGCAAAAAGGTGATCATCGTGCAGAACCTGCCGGCCCTTACCGGCGAAAAACGGCTGGCGGACGCGCTGCTGGCCAAAGACAACGTGGAGGCGGTCTACAACAGTACCGTTTCCGGTTTTGAAAGCGCAAACGGCGCGGTGACGGGCGTAAAGATCCATAATTCCGCCACCGGCGAGGACAGCACCATTGCCGCGGAGGGCGTGTTCGTCGCCATCGGGCTGGTCCCCGCTACGGATTTCCTGAAGGATACCGGCCTGCTGGACGAATACGGCTACGTGAAGGCGGACGAAAGCTGCCGTACCGCCATGGAGGGCGTGTTTGTGGCGGGCGACTGCCGTACCAAAGCCGTGCGGCAGATCACCACCGCCGCCGCGGACGGGGCGACCGCCGCGCTGGCCGCCTGCAGCGTGTGACGCCACGTCGATCCTGTTTTTCCTTCCCCGGAGGATCTGCCGCCGCGCGATCCCCCGGGGCTTTTTTTAGGAACATCACGGTTTTTTGTGGGATAGCGGCAAACAGGGATTTGGCGGTGTGCCCCCACCGGTAGCGCGGCACCTCAGTGCCGCTATAGACGCAAACAACTTTTTTGAAAAGATTTGCGATGAAATGAATGCCTGTTGTGTTAGAGAAAACAGTCGGCAAATCCAAAATCCGTTTTAAAAGCTGCAATCGCCACGAGCGGCACTGAGGTGCCGCGCTACCCAATGGGGCAGGTTTTCATGAAACGGCAAACAGCGCGACAAACTCCCATTTTGTCTCTCTGATTCAAATTCCACAAGATTCCGTGATGATCCTTTTTTTGCAACTTCCACAAAAACAGCGATAAAGGGCTTGCAATATTATAAAAAGTATTATATAATATACCCTGTATAATTCTATGAACGATAATGGGAATTAGAGGTATTTCAAGGAATTCATGGAACGGCACATATATGTGTTATCGGCGCCACGGGCGCAAATGATTGCGGAAAGCAGGATGGTATGATGGCAAACCCCGTTAAAAAAACAAAAAAAGGATATAAGGCGCTCTCGCTGCTCCTGTCGCTGGTGATGGTATGCGGCTACGTGGGGCTGTTTTCCGGTTTGATCGGAATGGGCATCTTCGGCACGAAGCAGACGGCGGAGGCAATTAATTCGCAAACTGCAGGCAAGTATTATGTAACTGTATCATGGTATGTTGAAGAATCGAAAAATGACGGAGATAACAGATTTACGCTTTATTATAAAAAGCAAGATGGTTCAGAGGGAGATGTTACTTATACAAATACGACAAAGCCCAGTGATGGCTCATGGGCTTCAACAACATATGAATTAGATGGTGTTCCCTACAAAGTATGGGTAAAAGTATACGGGCGAACAACAGATCAGGCAGGTTGGTATTTGAGAGGTGTTTACGTATCTCCCAATTCGGATTACACAACAGACAAAACGACTCTGTGGGAAGGGGAATTCGGTGCGTATGTTGCTCATGCAGGTGGTGGTTCAACAAGTAATACTTTGACATTTCCTAATTCATATGGTTCCTGGGGCAGTAATGGTTCCAGCAAAAAGAACAATACGACCGCTTATTATTCCGGTTCTTATACGCCTTCTCCCTGTGCCACTCTTTCCGGAAATCATACTGTATATTTGACGTCGGGAGCATCTGAAACAAGGACATATACAATTGGTACTGTAAAAGATCAATTCGGTGTAAACTGGGGTTTCAGCAACATCAGCAGTTGGTCCAGCAGCGACACAAACAAAGCGACGGTATCCGGAACAAATACCTTGACCGCGACATTTAAGTGGAACAATGGTACAAGATATAACGTGACGCTGTCTCCGAATCTAAACACGGGGAATTCCAGCGGTGAAGAGATTACCGTTATTCCCTGTGAGTCCCTGCAATTAAATACCGAAAAAATCGTGAATCATACGGATGAAAATGACCGGTATTATGTGTTTACCCCTCCTTCCAATGGAAAATATGTGTTTTTTACATACGATACTGATAATACCCCCGATCCGTACATTTATGTCTATACGAAAGATACTTCGGCGTCGTCCGGGCTTGGATCAACATCAGTCGCATCAAAAGATGATGGTGGAGACAATACGATTAGGAAACTACTTGGTGGATCATCATCAGCGTACGGCACATGGCAAACATGGTTGCCGAACGTTGCATTAACAGGTGGAACTTCCTATATTGTTCGGGCTTATGATCGAAACGAAGTTGGCACATACCCGATGAAGGTGTGTAAATCTGTCGATATCACTTTTAACGCGACAGGCGGCGCTACTACTTTCACAAAAACTTTGGCAGGCGGGCATTCATTGTATTTGGGACAGGTGGGCATTGCCCGTGAGGGCCACACGCTGCTTGCTTGGTCCACAAATGAAAACGGCGCACAGACAAAGACCCATTCGGCGTCACAGACCACCACTGTTCCGACTTCAAACAGTGTTTTCAGCGCGTTGTGGTATCCGAATAACGCGCCTACGCTTACCGTAAATACGGATTATGATGCCGTGATCGATCAAGGTGGCGAGGTGGAATTTTTCCAGTTTACACCTACTGAAACTCGGAAATACGTTTTGATCGGTAAATCATCCACAGATACCTTTGCGCTGCTCTACAAAGCCTCCGACTGGCAGAATAACGTTACTTATTTAACAACCAGTGACGATGACGGGCGATCAGATTTCAGTCAGAGCGGCAATCAGTTTTTCCTAAATGAGGAACTAACTGCAGGTACTACCTACCTTTATGGTGTAAAGTATTATTATCGGCAAACCGAAGATAATAACGGAGACGATATTGATCTTGTCGGCACTATTCCCTTTCGCTTTGAACCAGTTTATAAAGTGGAGTATGACGCAAACGGCGGTACGGGAGCTCCTTCCACCCAAGATAAGTTTGTCAATAAAAACCTGACGCTCAGCTCTGCCCTGCCCACCCGTACGGGCTACACCTTCCTGGGCTGGAGCGCCAGTAAGACCGCGGCCACCGCCACGTATGCGGCAGGCGGTACCTACACCGCCAATGCGGATCTGAAGCTGTACGCCGTGTGGCAGCCGATCTCCTATACCATCAGTTATTCGCTCGACGGGGGCTCCGTTTCCGGTAATCCCACGAGTTATACGATCGAATCTTCCCCTGTGGTGCTGAACAATCCCACCAAAACCGGTTATACGTTTATCGGTTGGACGGGTTCCAACGGAACTACCCCTCAGATGGAAGTCGTCGTGCCGAACGGCGTCAGCACCGGACTGTCGGGGTATACGACAAGCAACCCGTATACCGCAAATGACCGGGATAATCGTTTCGGTCCCTCTTTTACGGTGCAGCCGGGAACGACCTATCGTGTTTTTGTGACAGCGAAAAGGACTTCCGGCACTTTGGATATGCAGGGCGGCATCTGGTATACTTCACAAACCAGCGGCGACCATTGGGATGGTTACGGCGGCACGTTTACCTGTCTGCGCGACGCGGGCAACGGTTGGGGTGTGTATTATAAGGATGTTACGGTCCCCGCGGGAAAACAGGAGGGACAGTTCTATATCCAGCTTGAACAGTCGCATGGCGGCGCTGGGCATGTCTGGCTGTTGGCGGATTGCGCGGTCATGAAGCTCTCTTTGGGGGACCTTTCCTACACCGCCAACTGGCAGATCAACAAGTACACCGTCGTATGGAAAAACTACGACGGCACGGTGCTTGAGACGGACAACAACGTGGAGCATTTCTCCACGCCGCAGTACAACGGCGTCACGCCCGCAAAACCCTATGACGACGATTATCATTACACCTTCTCCGGCTGGAGCCCGGCGATCGCCGAGGTTGCGGGGGCGGTCACCTATACGGCGCAGTTCACCTCCGCGGCGCACGCCTACGGCAATTGGACGAAGGTAAGCGGCAGCGACAACACCGCAAAGCGCACCTGCGCCTGCGGCCGCGAAGAAACCAAGCAGATCACTTACAACGACACCTTCGTCGTGGATTCCGCCGTCCTGCTGGACGTGCTGGGCAACGACCTTGACGGGACCGGCTCGCAGGCGGGCAGCGGCCTGACGCTGAAAACGGAAAACGGCCTGACGGGGCTTTCCTCGACGGGCGTGACGATTTCCGTCACCAACAACCGCGTGGCGCTGGTGCCGCAGGGGCTCCTGTCCGGCAAGGTGACGTTCACCTATACGGCGCGGTACGACGCCGCGGATTACACCGCGGGCGTGACGGTGATCCCGGCCTCGAACATCTATCTTGAGGAAAGCGTGTTTACGTTCAATAACGGCGCCGACAGCACCGCCGTCTGGCATGACGACGGCACGGCAAGCGAGCCGGCGTTCGGGGCGCTGCTTGACGGTAAAGTCGGCTCCGCCTACAACAGCGCCAATTCCTCCCTTTACTCCATGGGTACGGCAAAATACGCGGTGGTCAGCAAGGCTCATCCGATGGGCCCGACGGCCACGTTCCGCTTTACCGGCACGGGCTTTGAGCTGTATACCGTCACGGACAACCGGTCCGGAACGGCGGTGGTAACGATCACCGGCGGGGATCTGGCAAAGCCCCTTCGGAAGGTCTATAACACGTATTTCGGTTATTCCTACGATCCCGATAACGGCTGGCAGGACAATGCGGATACCGCCAACGGACTGTATCAGGTGCCCGTGATCAGCCAGACGGGACTGACGTACGGCACATATGAGGTCACGGTGCAGCCGCGCCATACGGAGATGTACGACGCCATCGACACGTGCCGGTTCTATATCGACGCGGTGCGCGTGTTCGACCCGATCGACCCCGCCGCCATCCAGTCCGGGACGGACATCTACAACGCTTACGTGGACAATCTGGAATATGACGCGCATTATCAGAAGCTGCGGGATATCCTGATCGACAAGGACGCCTTTAACGTGTCGGGCAGCGGTCTTACCAACGTGGCCGACGGCGTCGCGTTCATCTCGACGGCAGGGTACCAGTCCCACAGCGAGACCCCGGCGGAGCTGCAGACCTATATCGACCTGGGCCCCAAGAACGAGGTGTATCTGGAGCCCGGCGAGGGGATCGCCTTCAACCTGACGACGACGGGCGGCGCCATCCCCGCCAAGCTGTGCATCGGCGTAAGGGCGGCGCAGGGCAGCGGCTCGGTGACGGTGAAAGGAACGACGTACACCGTCGACTGCGCCACGGAGCTGTACCGGAAGATCGCGATGGGCGACGGCGCGTGGACGGACAACGGAGACGGCACGTACACCACCAAAACCCCCATCGTCATCATCAATTCGTCGTCCGGTGCCGCGGTGATCGCGCTGACAAATCTGAAGTGGTCCTTCGGTGAAAAGGAGGCGGCCAAGAGCGCCTCCGCGCGGTCCCTGAAGTTCAGCTTTGCCCTCAGCGCGCTGCATACGCTGGACCTGACGGAGCAGAGCGACGGCGGCGGCACGCTGGACGGCAGCGCGGTGACGGTGACGTGGGACAAGGAGACGTTTGAGCTGGGCGAGACCGCCACATTGACGATCACGGCGCCGGACAGCTTCCTGCGGGCGTTCGTGGACGGCGAGGAGATCGCCGGGTATGAAGAGCTGCCGGACGGCAGAAGACAGTGGACCTACACGGTGACGGCGGAAGAACTGGGAGTGCTGCCGGCGGACGTGACGCTGGAGGACGCCAACGAATACCGCACGGGCGCGCTGAAAGCGCCGCAGCTGACGGCGACGGAGCCGACGGTGACGCTGGCGGAGAGCGCGATCACGTGGGAAAACGACAGCATCACGCTGGGCGAGACTGCCGTGCTGAAGGTGACCGCGCCCGCCAACGCGGTATCGGTGACGGTACACGGCGAAGAGATCACGCTGTTCGAGCTGCGCGAGGACGGCAGCAAGGTGTTCACCTGGACGGTGACGCCGGAGACGGCGGGCGAGCACCGCTATACGGTGACGGCGGCGGAAGGCCACGGCTACGGTTCCGATGAGGTCTTTACCCCCGCGCTGACGGTGAACGAACCCGCGCCGGAAACCACGGAAGCGCCCGACGTGCCGGAGCCCCCGACGGAGGGGCCCGCGGACGGCGCGCAGGACGAGGGCATCTGGAGCATCCGCAGCCTGCTGGACGCGATCCTCCGCTTTTTCCGCAAGGTGCTTGAGCTGTTCAAGGTAAAGGCATAAAAACGGTTCGATCCAAAAAACCATATCTCCCGGAACGGTCTTCGTCTGTAAGCCGCTTCCGGGAAATTTATGTTTGTAAAAAACGGTCGGCGGCGCGCGCGGCGCGCGGCGGGAGGTTACGATGGACGACAGGGAACTGACGTGGCGGACGGAAGCTGCGGAAAAGCTGCTGCACACGCCGGTATTTGACGTGTGGAAACAGACGGAGGTCTCCGGCACGGGGCTGCGGGGCGATTACGTGGCCGTCGCCGCGCCGGACTGGGTCGTGGTGGTCCCCGTGTACAGGGAAAATTTCGTGCTGGTGCGCCAGTGGCGCCACGGCGAGGACCGGCTGACGACGGAATTTCCCGCGGGCGTGGTCGAGCCCGGCGAGCCGCCGGAGCAAACGGCGGCGCGGGAGCTGCTGGAGGAGACCGGTTTCCGGGCGGGCAAACTGATACCGATGGGAACGTGCAGCGCCAACCCCGCGCTGTTCAAAAACCATATCCACTGCTTTCTGGCGGAAGAATTGTCTCCCGCCGGGGCGCAGCGCCTTGACGCGGACGAGCTGCTGAACGTGTCGCTTGCGCCGGTGGAGGAGGTCGTCGCCGCCTTCGGCACGGGGGAATACACCCACGCGTATATGGGGACCGCGCTGGCGTTTTACCTGAGACATACGCTTTCCGGCAGGGAAGCGGCGCAATGAAAAGCCGGCGCGGCGACTGTTTTCTTCATTTGCCTCACAACGGTCTTTTAAGAAGCCTTGGTTTTTTTTACCAAAAACCGGCTTCTTTTTTTGTGATAAAACTATGCGGGAAAGTGAAGTTTCCGATTGACAATTTTTGACAAGATTTTTATAATAATATAAATAGAAAAAATTACAGGCAGCTGTAAGTTCAGGGTGTGAATGAGATGAAAAACGTGACAAAGCGCGTACTCGCGCTGGTACTGTGTGTGTTTGTACTGACGGCAGGCACGCCGCTTTTTGTTTATGCGGAACCGGAGCTTCCGGAAACGCCGGCGTGTCAGGAAACCGGCGAGCACGCGTTTGACGTTTATTCGCCTGCGGAAAACGGCACGCACACTGCCGTCTGTACGCTGTGCGGAAAAGAATTCAACTTCGCCTGCGAGGTCCCGGAGGACGCCGTCTGGACGCCCGTCGGCGACGGTACGCACACCGCCGCGTGCGCCCTTTGCGGCGGCGCCGTTACGCGGGAATGCGAGTATGCCGATCCGCCCGTCTGGACCGATCGGGGAGATGGGACGCACGGTACCGCCTGCACGCTTTGCGGCGGCCTGAAAACGGAGCCATGCGTCTATACCGACGCCGTTACCCGGCCCACACAGACGGAGGCGGGGTACACCACCCACACCTGCGAGGTCTGCCTTGCCACGTTTACGGACGCGCAGACCATTCCGGAGGGCGAACGGCAGGAGAGCGCTCTGCTGGGCGATACGGACGGCGACGGGAAGATCACCTCCGCGGACGCCCGCACGCTGCTGCGCGTTTCCGTTTCACTGGAGACCCTTACCAATGAAAAGCTGCCCTACGGGGATATGGACGGCGACGGCGGCGTGAGCGCGGCGGACGCGCGTCTGGCGCTGCGCTGCTCCGTTTCGCTGGAGCCTCTTCCCGCGCGCCACGAGTATATCGTCACCGTTGAAAAAGAGGCGAAGTGCAAGGAGCCCGGCGAGCTGACGTATACCTGCGCCTATTGCGGGGAAGCCGGAGCGCTGGTCATCCCCGCCGCGGGCCACCGCTACGAGACCGTCAAGCTGACCGAGGCGACCTGCACCGCGCCCGGCGCAAGGGACGAAAAATGCGCGGTGTGCGGCGATACGCGCACCATCACGCTGTCGGCAAAAGGCCACGACTGGGTGGAGGCCACTCCCACCGCGGCAAAATACTGTGCCCGCTGCGGCGAAAAATCCACCGGCTGGACGGAGATCGGCGGCAGCTCCTATTACTTCGACAAAGACGGCAAGCCCGTGAAGGGATGGAATACAATCGACGGCGGCTCCTATTATTTCAAAAACGACGGTACGCTGGTGAAGGCCCTGATCGACGGCCTGATCTATACCGCCTCCGCCGACGGCCTTTCCAAGACGGGGCGCAAGCCGAAGGTGGCGGTGATCGGCGATTCCATCGTCGCCTCCATTGCCAACTACGACGTGGCCACCGATTTCGATATGTACGGCAAGGTCAGCTTGCACGTGAATACCATCGACTCCAAAAAGATCTCCGGCAGCAGCCGTACCGTGCTGCGCGAGGTGGAGGGCCGCGGCTACGACGTGGTGATCCTGATGCTGGGCGTCAACGACCTGACCTACGCCACCTCTGCCTGGGGCGAGATGTACCGCGACGTGCTGAAGCAGCTGAAGACCATCGTGCCGGACGCGATCATCTACGCCCACGCGATCCTGCCCATCAACGACAGCAAGACCTCCGCCGACGAAAAAATGTGGCGCGTCACCGATAAGAACAAGGAGATCAAGCGGTCCGCCGACGCGATGGGCGTCCGCTTCCTGGATATCCCGCCGGGCATGACGAATGCCAACGGCCAGCTGCCCTACGACGCGGCCAGCGACGGGATCCACTTCGGTCCCAAATACTGCAAGATCTGGTACGACTGGACGAAAGCGCAACTGAAATAAGGAGAAAAGAGGACGATTTTATGAAAAACAAAGTTACGGCCCTGCTGTTGGCCGCCCTGATCCTTCTTCCGACGCTGGCGGCCTGTAAAAAGGCGACCATCGACGAAGTCACCACCGCGCCGTTGGACGCGGTCGGCACCACCGACAGAGATACGGCGACGACCGATCCGGCCGCCACGACCGAGGCGGTCTCCACCACCGTGGCGGCGACCACCGCCCCGGCCACCACCGCCGCGCCGACGACGGAAGCCCCCAAGACCACCGAAGCGCCCAAAACCACCGAGGCGCCGAAGACCACGGAAGCGCCGAAACCGACGGAGCCGCCTACGGAAGCGCCCACCGAAGCGCCGAAGGCCACGCCCACCGCCTCACAGGTGGCCGGCGCCGTGGCCGCCCGGTCCGACCTGTTTGAGGAGGCCCTTGCGGAGAGCTCCGGTTCCCGCGGGCTGACGCTGTTCGGCATCGATTCGTCTTCCGTTTCGGAGGCGTCCTATTACGCCGCTACCGCCGCCGTGGCGGAGGAGGTCCTTGCGGTGAAGCTGGCCCCCGGCGCCTCCGCCGATTCCATCCGTTCCGCCTTCGCATACCGCCAGAGCGTCCAGGCGGAGGACTACGAGGACTACGTGCCCAAGGAAGTGCCCAAGATCAACAACGCCGTGATCTACCAGAACGGCGATATCCTTGTGTTCTGCGTCAGCAGCGATCCCGCCGCCGTGCGCAGCGTGCTGGACGGCCTCTTCTGATCCGAAGATGGTATTCAGCAGTTTAGAGTTTTTATTCCTGTTTCTGCCGCTCGTTGCGCTGCTCTATTTCCTCAGCCCGGGGAAGATGCGCAACGGGCTGTTGCTGTTTGCCAGCTTGCTGTTCTACGCCTGGGGCGAGCCGGTCTACGTGCTGGTGATGCTGGGCTCCATCACCATGAACTACGTGTTCGGGCGGTTGGTGGACCGGGGCGAGGGCAAGCGGAAAAAGCTGGCTCTGGCCTTCGGCGTGGCGGGCAACCTGCTGATGCTGGGCGTGTTCAAGTACACGAACTTCGCGGCGGAGAACCTGCGCTCGCTGACCGGGCTGGAGCTGCCGCTGAAGGAGATCGCCCTGCCCATCGGTATCTCGTTCTTCACCTTCCAGGCCATGAGCTACGTGATCGACGTCTACCGCGGCAAGGCGGCGGTGCAGAAAAACGTGTTCAGCTTCGGCCTGTATATCGCGCTGTTCCCGCAGTTGATCGCGGGCCCCATCGTGCGCTATTCCACGGTGGCGGAGCAGATCGTCAGCCGTCGCACCACGCCGGAAATGGCGGCCGCGGGCGTAAAGCGGTTCATGACAGGCCTTGCCAAAAAGGTGCTGCTGGCCAACAGCGCGGGATTTCTGTGGACGCAGCTTACCGGCGGGGCCGCCGCGCTGCCCGCCGCCGACGCCTGGCTGGCGGCGCTGTCCTTCAGCTTCCAGATCTATTTCGATTTCTCCGGCTATTCCGATATGGCCATCGGGCTGGGCCTGCTGTTCGGCTTCCGGTTCGAAGAAAATTTCAACTATCCCTACGTGTCCGCCAGCATCACGGAATTCTGGAGCCGCTGGCACATGTCGCTGGGCACGTGGTTCAAGGAATACCTGTATATCCCGCTGGGCGGCAACCGCAAGGGCAAGGCCAAGCAGATCCGCAATATCCTGATCGTGTGGCTGTTGACGGGTCTGTGGCACGGTGCCAGCTGGAACTTTATTTTGTGGGGCGTGTATTACGGCCTGCTGCTGCTGGCGGAAAAGCTGGTACTGAAAAAGGCGCTGGAAAAATGTCCCGCGGCGGTGCGCCACGGCTACACGCTGCTGGTGGTGCTGTTCGGCTGGGTGCTGTTCGCCAACGAGGATCTTTCCGCGCTGTTCCCGTTCCTGGCGGGCATGTTCGGCGCCAACGGCGGGGCTTCTGCCGCGCTGCCGGGGCTGCTGACGGGCAACCTGACGCTGCTGGCCGTGTGCGCCGTCGCGTCCCTGCCCATCGGCGGCAGACTGGCCGCCCGGCTGCGGGAAAAATACGGAAACAACGGCGCGTTCTTCGCCGCCGAAACGCTGTGGTACCTGCTGCTGTTCCTGTTAAGCGTGGCAAGCCTTGTCAACAGCAGCTACAACCCCTTTATCTATTTCAGGTTTTAACGATATGAAGAACAAGGTTTTTTTGACGATCTTCGCGACGCTGTTCGCGGCGCTGTCGCTGCTGACGCTGCTGCTGCCGAAAAGGGAGTTTTCCCCCAATGAGAACCGCATGCTGGCGTCATTCCACGCGCCGGACGGCAAAACGCTTGCCGACGGCAGCTTTATGAAGGACCTCAGCGAGTATCTGAGCGATCACTTTGTCGGGCGGGACCTGTGGGTCAGCGTGAACACGTTGACGGCGCTGGCCTCCGGCAAGCGGGAGAACAACGGCGTGTACCTGACGAAGGGCGGCGCGCTGCTTGACGGCTTTGCCGAAGAGGACGCGAAGATGTTTGATAAAAACGTATCGGCGGTCAAAGATTTCGGCGCCGCGCTGGCGGAGCAGGGGATCCCGCTGACGGTGATCGTAGCCCCCACGGCCACGCAGCTTTACCCGGAAAGGCTGCCTTCCACCGCCGTGGTAAAGGACGCCGCCCCGCTGTTCGCGCAGCTTGCGGGGGTGCCGGGCTTTGTGGACACGGCTCCGGCGCTGACGGCGGAAAGGGACGCGGAGCTGTATTATCACACCGACCACCACTGGACCGGCTACGGCGCGTACGTGGCCTACGCCGCGCTGCGGACCGCCCGGGGCGAGCAGCCGCGCCCGTATGAGGATTATATGCCGCAGACCGTGACGGATCACTTTTTCGGCACGCTGTATTCCCGGTTCGGCCTGTTTGCCGGCATGCAGCCGGATACCATCGTCACTCCTTCCGCGGAGGCGCTGGGGACCGTGACGATGACGGATTCCAAGGGCAACGCGCGGGATTCGATCTACGCGCCGGAAAAGCTGGCGGAAAAGGACAAGTACCTCTATTTTCTCGGCGGCAACGATTCCGTGGTCGTCATCACCGCGCAAAACGGTACCGGCAGACGGCTGCTGCTGGTCAAGGACAGCTATGCCAACGCCTTTTTGCCCTATCTGCTGCCGGACTACGACGCGATCACCGTGATCGACCCCCGGTATTACCCCGGCTCCGTGCTCAAATTGGCGGCGGAAGGGGAATACACCGAGGTCATGGTGCTGTACAACCTGAAATCCTTTGCTTCGGATTCCTACGTGCAGTTCCTGCCGCTGGCGGACTGACGCCCTGAAAAGTATTGCGTGTTGAGATTTTATGGAAAAACGGACGTTCCCCTTGCAACGGTCCGTTTTTTCTGTTATGATAATAACGGATCATTTATTCGGAGGGTCTATCATGAAAAAGGCAATATCGGTCATTCTTTCCATTGCGATGCTGGCTTCCGTTTTCGCGCTGCAGGCGATGGCGGAGGACAGAGTGTTTATCGTGGATTTCGTCACGGCGTCCTGGACGGTGGACGGCGTCGCGGTGACGGCGACCGTGGAGGGCAAAGACCTGCAGGCGGGCCCCGTGGAGCTGCGGGATTTTGACGCCATCAGGCTGACCGGCTTTGACGGCGGCAGGATGGTCGCGCGCGTGTTTGCGGAGGACGGCTTTTCCGCGGTGCTGGAGCCTAACGGGGATAACGAGGTCAGCCTCGGCAGGCCCGTGGACCCCAACGTCAACCTGCCCGGCGTTTTGCGGTTCGAGGTGGTAAAATGGGAAGGCCCCGGCGAAGGCCCGCATGACGATCCCGGCGAAGAACCCCACGAGGGCCCCGGCGGCGAGCCGCAGGACAGAGTGTTTACCGTGGATTTCGTTACGGCGTCCTGGACGGTGGACGGCGTCGCGGTGACGGCGACCGTGGAGGGCAAAGACCTGCAGGCGGGCCCCGTGGAGCTGCGGGATTTCGACGCCATCAGGCTGAACGGCTTTGACGGCGGCAGGATGGTCGCGCGCGTGTTTGCGGAGGACGGCTTTTCCGCGGTGCTGGAACCCAACGGGGATAACGAGGTCAGCCTCGGCAGGCCCGTGGATCGGAACACGCATCTGCCCGACACCCTGCGCTTCGTGGTGGAAGCCGGATCGCAGGGCGGCCCCGGCGAGGAGCCCGGCGGCCCCGGCGAGGAGCCCGGCGACAGAAAGTTTTCCGTGGATTTCGGCGCCGCCGCGTGGACGGTGAACGGCGTGGAGCTGACGGTCGTCATGTGGGGAAGGGACCGGATGGACGGCATAGTGGAGATCGAAGAGCACGATCTGGTCCGTGTGAATAATCTGGACCCCGCCACCATGCAGGTGCGCGTGTACGCGGAGGACGGCTTCTCCGCGTTGCTGGTACCCAACGAAAACAACGAGGTCAGCCTTTATAACCGCGCCGATCCGGATCTCCATCTGCCCGATGCCCTGCGCTTCGTGGTGGAGGCCAAGCCGAAAGAAGAACCCGGTGAG
This sequence comes from Clostridia bacterium, assembly GCA_017428085.1. Taxonomy (GTDB): domain Bacteria; phylum Bacillota; class Clostridia; order Oscillospirales; family Acutalibacteraceae; genus RUG806. Next base: position 47,438 of record JAFRRP010000005.1, read on the forward strand.
GATTTCCTGCCGGGCGACGTGGACGGCAACGGCAAGATCGAATCCGCCGACGCGCGGCTGGCCCTGCGCATCTCCGTGGGGCTGGAACCGGAAATGGGGAAGGGTACCCGCGCCTATCACGCCGCCGACGTGACGGAGCTGGAAAAGGGCGTGGTGACTTCCGCCGACGCGCGGCTGATCCTGCGCAGATCCGTGGGATACGCGGACCCGGAATACGGCGTGTAAACAAATCATAAGCACAGAATCCGAATCATACGAAAAGCGTCCGTTTCCCGGACGCTTTTTGCTTGCTTTTTGCGTAAAAAACCGATAGAATAGAAGCAACGAAAGATCGCGCAGCGCGTATCAGGGGCCGGGGCCAACCGGATCGCGGCGGCAGCGGTCGTCCCAGCCGAAAGGAGTATATGATGAGAGAGATCAATTTATCCGGGCGCGATCACATGCGGGCGTTCCCCAAGCTGCGAAAGACCGGCGCCATCTCCCGCGGGGGCGGCGAGTGTACGCCCTTTGTGTGGAAGGACCGGCTGATGCTGCTGGAAAACCTGTGGGAAGACCCGGCGCCCCGCGCCGTGGTGCGGGAGTATTTCTCCGGCAAGGCGTTCCCGCCCTTCGGCGGGGACGGCGCGCGCTTTTATTCCGCCTGTTGCGAAAACGACGTGGTTTTCGTGTTCGCCACGCTGGATAACGTCGTGTACCGCTATACCTCTGCGGATCTCGTTTCGTGGGAGAAAAAAGCGGTCCTCGCGTTCCCGGACAGCTTCGAGCTGTTCAACACCTCCGTGTGCAAGGGGCCGGAAGGGTACATGATGGCGGTGGAGTGCGCGTGGAAAGGGCAGTCGAAGGGCGACGGGCAAAACCGCGTCGGAAATCCGTACATCGGCGCGTATTACACGGAGTTTTTCGCTTCCTCGCCCGATCTGGAAAACTGGGAGCTGCTGCCCTTCGATACCGCCTATACGCCCGCGCGCTACTGCGCCTGCCCCGCGCTGCGCTGGTGCGAGGGGTATTACTATATGATCTGCCTGGAATCGCTGCCGTTGGGGCGTTACGCCCCGTATATCTACCGCACCAAGGATTTTGACGCGTGGGAGATCGGCCTGTACAACCCCATCCTGTGGCCGAGCGAAGAGGACCGCCGCGTCAAAGCGGGCGTGGCCCTCCCGGAGGAACTGGCGAAGGAGAACGCGGCGCACGTGGACGTGAACAACTCCGACGTGGACCTGTGCGAGTACGAGGGAAAGACCTACGTGGTCTACTGCGCGGGGCATCAGGCGCAGGCGAGGGGCATGAACGGACTGGTCTGCGAGGCCGTTTACGACGGCGCCATGTCGGAATTTCTGCAGGCGTATTTTGAGTGAGCATATGACGGGAGGGACTGTCCATATGAAAAAGCAGTACGTTTCGCCGCACCGCTGCCCGGGCGGCAACGAAAAAACGGAGGAGCTGAAAGCGCTGTTTGAGGGCGTAAAGGCCATGCGGCCGAGGGTCCGGTTCTGCCCGGAACGGGATCCCTTCCCGGAGGATCCGCGCGTCAAAGCGCTGCGGTTTTCCGGTCTGCCCCATGAGGGCAGGGAAAACACGGTGTTCGCCTATATCGGTTTCCCGGAAAACGCTTCGGCGGACGCGCCCGTGCCGGGCATGGTGCTGGTACACGGCGGCGGGGGCCACGCCTACGCCGAGTGGGTGCAGTACTGGGCGGACCACGGTTACGGCGCCATCTCCTTCGACGGGTTCGGCCAGACCTACACCGGCCCGGATCATACCTACGAGCACGCGCTGGATCTGTGGAAGCCCGACCCCGCGTCGCATCTTCCCATGGACGGCTTCGCCTCCGTCGGCAAGCCGTTCATGGAGCAGGGCTTTACCTATTACATGGCGGACGTGCTGCTGGCGCACAACGTGCTGCGGGCGGATGAACGCGTAAAGAAAGACATGATCGGCCTGACGGGGATCTCCTGGGGCGGTATCGCCGCCGCCATCGCCGTCTGCTACGACGACCGCTTTGCCTTCGCCGCGCCGGTGTACGGCTGCGGGTTCATGCGCGTGTCGCAAACGGCCTGGGGCGCGCCCTTCCGGGGATACGACGTCGCCACTGTTTGGGACGCGGGGCTGCTGTTGGACACCGTCGCCGTGCCGGTCCGCTTTTACAACAGCGACCGCGACCCGTTTTTTGACGTGAACGCCACCACCGCCAGCGCCGCCGCCGTTCCCAACGGTTCCCTGACGCTGCTGCCCGGGTTCACTCACGGGCAGATCGAGGGCTCGACCATCCCGGAGCTGCTGCGGTTCGCCGACGAACAGGTCGGCCGGGGCGATCGGAATATTGTCATCGACGCGATAGACGCCTTCAAGGACGGCGCGACGATCCGCTTTTCGCTGCCGGAGGACGTGAAACGCGCCGACATATGCGTTTACTACAAAACCGAAGATCTGATCTACGACGAGAAATATCTGCGGGAGCTGTGGAGCTGCGCGCGGACGCCGGTTTCGGGCGACGGGGCGTTCGTCCGCATCCCGCCGGAAGCGCGGCTGTTCTATTTTGCCGTGGAGGGAAGAACGGACGGCGATCCCGACGTGTTCCTGCACGCCACCACGGGCGTATATACCCGCGACACATGGCAGTCAGCGTAATCCCCCGCAGCACGCTGCCTCAGCAGCGTCATAAACGAAAGCAGAAACGGAGCTGAGGCTCCGTGCTGCCGCATAGATACAGAAAGGATTAAACAAAAATGAACGCGCAGGACAGGATGATGCAAAAAAAGTGGGGCGTATTCAACCACTATCTGTACTACAGCGAGAAGGGTTATACCGATATCCGGGGCGAGACTGACGAAATACGCCTGATGGCGGCAGAATGGAACGAACAGGTCGATTCCTTCGACGTGGAAAAGCTGGCGGAAACGCTGCATGAGATCGGCTGCGGCTACTACATCATCACCGTGATGCAGGGCACGCGCTTTATGATCGCCCCCAACGCGGCCTACACCCGCATTACGGGCATCGCCCCCGGGGAGGGCTGCTGCAAACGCGACCTGATCCGGGATATCGGACAGGCGCTGCGAAAATACGATATCGACCTGTTCCTGTATTACACCGGCGACGGCCCGCACTTTGACAAGGTCGCCGGGCCCGCCATGGGGCTGTACGAGGACTATGAGGCCGACATCCACGGCAGGGTGGACCGGCGTTTTGTGGAGAACTGGGCGGCGGTGCTGGAGGAATACGCCGTGCGCTACGGCGATCTGGTCAAGGGCTGGTGGGTGGACGGCTGCTACGATACCCTGGGCTACAACAACGAGCTGCTGTCCATCTACTATAACGCCATCCGCAGGGGCAACCCGGAAGGGCTGTCGGCCTTCAACAGCGGCACGGCTTCCTTCTTCCATCCCGACGGCGACGACACGCCGGTGAAATGGTACGAGCACGAGGGCTTCACCTGCGGCGAGGACAACGACTTTACCTACGTGTTCAAAAGCCGCTTCACGGACGGGGCGCAGAACCACCTGCTGATCCCTTTGGGCGATTACCGGGACGGCAACGTCTGCGCGGGCTGGCGCAACACCGGCGTGCGGCGCAGCAGGGAATACGTGGCGGATTATATCAGACAAAACAACGCCGCGGGCGCGGTGATCACCGTGGATATCTTTGTGGACTGCCACGGCAATTTCGATCCCGCGCAGGTGGAAGCGCTGCAATACGTCGGCCGAAAAGTCAGAGAATGAGAAGAAAGCACAACTGAAAGGACGGTTTGCCCTGTGAAGCTTCTGTATACCGATATCGCCACCGTGTTGGGCGACATCACCGAAATCGACACCGCGGCGGCTATCGTAAACGCCGCCAACACTACGCTGCTGGGCGGCGGGGGCGTGGACGGCGCGATCCACCGGGCGGCCGGTCCCGGCCTGCTGGCGGAGTGCCGGACGCTGAACGGCTGCCGCACGGGAGAAGCCAAGATCACCGGCGCGTACCGGCTCCCCTGTCAATACGTGATCCACACGGTCGGTCCCGTATGGCGCGGGGGCGGGCACGGCGAGGCGGAGCTGCTGGCCTCCTGCTACCGCAGCTCCCTGCAGACCGCGCTGGATCATCAGATCCGCACCGTGGCGTTTCCGTCCGTTTCCACCGGCGTATTTTCCTATCCGGTAACGCAGGCGGCGGATATCGCCCTGCGGACCGTCTGCGGTTTTATCCGGAACCATCCGGACGCGTTTGACAGGATCATGTTCGTGCTGTTTGACCTCCGCACAAAGGCGGCGTACGACGCGGCGCTTTCGGCGGTGGAAGCCGGACAGCCGGAGCAGGCTTGAAACATCCGCCGGGCGTTTCCGCGGAAAAACCGATAGAACGCGCTGAAAAAGCCGTTCGTCGGTCATGAAAACGGCGGCTATCCGCTGCGGGGCGACGCGCCGTCGTTCGAGAAGGCCCCGGATTTTGAGCCGATCCCGATCGGTGAAACGGGAAGATAGTAAGTAGGAGAACGAAGCATGAAACACAACGACATGAAAAAGGCGGTCCCCGCCGCGTTGGCCGTGATCTTCGCCCTGACCGTCGGCAACGCCTTTTTGTTCCGGCGCAGTTTCCAGAAATGGATCGTGCCGCAGTACGCGCTTTCCGTCGCGGTTTTCGGCGTTCTGGCCTTCGCGCTGCATTTCCTGTATTTCAAAACAAAGGAAAAATCGAAGCCGCTGCCGCGGGCGCTGGCGTGTACCGCCGGATATCTGGCCGTCATTGAGGGGATCACAGTCGGGATCAACAACCTGCTGCTCAACGGCAAGCATCCCCACGCCGCCGTGGCCGCCGTCGTGTTCGGCACGGCGCTGTATTTCGCGCTGCTGGCGCTGCTGACCGCCCGCGCCGTCAAACCGGCAAGGCTCCCCGCGGCGCTGTCCGCGGCCGTCGCCGTGGTTTTGTGCTTCTGCGTCGCCGTCGTGCCGCTGATCCAAAGCCCCGTGCCGCTGACGAAGGCGCAGCAGAACGCGCTTCATCCCACGCCCACGGGCTTCGGCGTGTATACGGAAAAAGAAAAACCGCTGCGGGACGACGCCGACCTGTACGTGGCGACGGACGGCAGCGACGACAACGACGGCAGCTTCGACCGTCCGCTGGCGACCATGGAAAAAGCCCGCGAGCTGGTGCGGGCGATGGATAAAACGGATAGAGCCGGGATCACCGTGGCGGTGAGGGCCGGGGAATACCGCGTCAACGCCCTGACCTTCACGGAGGAGGACAGCGGCACGGAAAGCTGTCCCGTGACCTACGCCGCTTACGGGGACGGAGAAACGGTCCTCAACGGCGGCGTCACGCTCCCGCCCGACGTGTTCGCGCCGGTGACGGACGAAACGGCACGCGCAAGATTGTCCGAAGACGCGCGGGACAAGATCGTCCGCGCCGACCTATCTGCGCTCGGTATCACGAAAGAGGATTACGGCAGACTCAACGCCGTGGGGTCCTACAACACCGCGAACAAGTATACGGACGGCAGGACCGGCCCGCTGGCCTGCGAGCTGTTTTTCAATGACAAACGCTACACGACGGCGCGCTATCCCAACGACGGCGAATGGCTGACCACGGAAAAAGTGATCCGGACCGGCGAGGGGTACGAGAGCGACGGCGACGCGACGAAAAACAAAAACTGGGACAACGTCACGGACCCCGCCCCGGACGTATACGAGGTGAGCAGGGAGCTGGCGGACCGGATCGCGGGATGGAAAACGCTGGACGATGTGTGGCTGTTCGGCTACTGGAAATACGACTGGGCGGACGCCTCCGCGCCCGTCGGCGGCTTTGACGCGGATACCCGCCAGCTCACCCCGGCCTACGTGAGCGTTTACGGCACGAAAACCGGCGCGCCGTATTATTTCTACAACGTGCTGGAGGAGCTGGACGCGCCCGGCGAGTGGTATCTGGACCGGGAGAACGGCCTGCTGTACCTGTACCCGCCGGAGGAACTGTCCGCCGCCTCCATCGACCTGTCCCTTTCCACCGCGCCGATCATCAGCGTGGAAAACGCCGACCGGCTCACCTTCGACGGCTTCACGGTGAAGGGCACCCGCGGCGACGCGATCGTCATGACGGGCGACCGCAACACCGTAACGCGTTGCCTGATCAAAAATGTGGCGGGCAACGCCCTGTCCATGACGGGCTATGAAAATCTGGCGAGCGAAAACGAGATCACCCGCACCGGCAAGGGCGGCATCTCGCTGTCCGGCGGCGACCGGGAGACGCTGACCCCCGGCAACAACGTCGCGGACAATAATCTGATCCACGACTGGAGCGAGGTGTACCTTACCTACCAGCCCGCCGTGTCGCTGGGCGGCGTGGGCAACGTGTGTTCCCACAACGAAATATACAATTCCCCCCATGAGGCGGTCTCCTATTCCGGCAACAACCACCGGATCGAATACAACAACATCCACGACGTGTGCCTGCTGTCCGACGACGCAGGGGCGATCTACTCCGGGCGGCGCTGGGACTGGTACGGCAACGTGATCCGCTACAACGCGGTATATAACCTCGGCGCGGACGGCCACGAGCCCACCGGCATCTACATGGACGACGCGCTTTCCGGGCAGACCATCTACGGCAACCTGGTGATAAACGCGCCGGACGTGGGCATTTCGCTGTGCGGCGGCCGGGACCATGACGTGCGGAACAACGTCGTGATCATCACCGATCAGGAGCCGTTCACCTACGACCAGCGCGCCAGGGACGGCGCCCTTCACGGCACGTTTTCGCACAGCGCAAAGGGCGGCGACCTGTGGCAAAATCTCGAGGAATCCCCGTGGAGATCGGCCGTCTGGCAGAAGGCCTATCCGCAGACGGCGCGCTTTTCGGACGATTTCGGCCGGACCGACGATCCCGGCTTTGTGCCCAACCCCGCTTACAGCAGCGTCACGGGCAACCTGACTGTCTGTTACGCGGGCAATATCGGCAGCATCAGCGAGGCGGCGCGGAAATACAGCGATTTTTCCTCCAACGCCTGTTACCGGCTGAAGGAGATGGATAAGCTGTTCGTCGATTACCGGAACGGCGACTACACCCTGCGGGACGACGCGCCGGTGTTCGACGAGATCCCGGATTTTGAGCCGATCCCGATCGGTGAAATAGGAAGATATTGAAAAAGGAGTGTCTTATCATGCGAAACAAAGCGTTATCCATTGCCGCGGGCGTTGCCGCCGTCGCCGCCTCCGCGATCTACTACGGCAGCTTCACCCAATGGCAGTTCGAGCTGTACTGCCTTTCCGTCGCGCTGTACGCGCTGGCGGCGGGGCTGCTGGCCGCCCGGTTCGCGGAAAAGAAGCCGGTCCTGAAGGGCGTGTTGGCGGCAGGTTTCTTCGGCGCGGCGTTCTTCGGGGTGACCTACCTCATCAACAATATCATCCTGCACGAGATCCATGCGAAGCTCGCGGGCGCGATCATCGCCGGGCTGACGCTGATATTTTTCATCGTATATTACTGCGTTCTGTCGCGGAAAAAGCAGAAGAGCAAACCGCTGGCCGCGGCGGCGTTCGCGCTGTCCATAGTGATGACGCTCTGTTCCACGGCGCCGTCTCAGCTTCCTTATTTCTACAATTACACTTATAAAAAGGTGGCGGCGCCCGTCGCCGGGACGGAAATCGAACCTGTCAAAAGACAGCTCGCCGACGACGCCGATCTTTACGTCTCGCCGGACGGAGACGACGAAAACGACGGCACGCTTGCGCATCCCTTCGCCACCGTCGAAAAAGCCCGCGATACCGTGCGGGCGATGGATCAGACGGAAAAAACCGGGATCACCGTGGCGCTGATGGCGGGCGAATACCGTGTATCGACGGTTGCGTTTACCGCGGAGGATTCCGGTACGGAAAGCTGCCCCGTGACGTATACCGCCTACGGCGACGGCGAGGTGATCCTCAACGGCGGCGTCACGCTGCCGCGCTCGGCATTCTCCTCCGTAACGGACGCCGGAATGCTGGCGCGCCTTACCCCCGACGCGCAGAAAAACGTCCTTTCCGTTGATCTCCCCTCGCTCGGCATCACCGCGGAGCAGTACGGAAAGCTCTACGCGATCGGCTCCTACTCCCAGGCGGGCAAATACGACGGCGATTGGGTCGGCGGCCTCTACTGCGAGCTGTTCATCGACGACTGCCGCCAGACCATCGCCCGTTATCCCAACGGGACCGAATATCTGTATTCCGGCGACGTTGTAAAGGAGGGGCAGGGCCGCGAGAGCGCGGGCGCGAGCCTCAAGGGCGGCTACGACGAGCTGCGCAATCCCGAGCCGGACGTATACAGGCTGGACAAAGGCCTTTCCGCGCGCATCCAGACGTGGCAAACGCTGGAGGGCGTGTGGATGTTCGGCTATCCGCGCTACGACTGGGCGGACTGCTCCAGCCCCATCGGGAAAGTGGACCATGAGAACCTCACCATTTCGCCGATGTTCGTGAGCGGCTACGGCGCGAAGAAGGGCGCTCCGTTCTATTTCTATAACGTGTTTGAGGAGCTGGACGCGCCCGGCGAATGGTATCTGGACCGCGACAGCGGCGTGCTGTACTTCTACCCGCCGGAGGGCTTTTCCGACGATTCGTCGGTGGAGCTTTCGCTTTCGACCGACAATATCATCAAAGCGGAAGCGGATCACCTGACCTTCGACGGCCTGACCGTCAACGGCACCCGCGGCGACGCGGTCAGCATCACCGGCAACGGCAACACTGTTGAAAACTGCCTGATCAAAAACGCGGCGGGCAACGCGCTGCTGGTCACGGGATACGACAACCTCATTTTCAACAACGAGATCACCCGCACCGGCAAGGGCGGCGTGATCCTGGACGGCGGCGACCGGAAAACGCTGACGCCGGGCAACAACCGCGCCGAAAACAACCTCGTCCACGACTGGAGCGAGATCTATGAGACCTACCAGCCCGCCTTCACGCTCAACGGCGTGGGGAATATCTGCTCCCACAACGAGATGTACAACTCGCCCCACGAGGCGGTCACCTATTCCGGCAACGACCACCTGATCGAATACAACCTGATCCACGACGTGAACCTGAAGACCGACGACGGCGGCGCGATCTATTCCGGCCGCCGCTGGGACTGGTACGGCAACGTGATCCGCTATAACCTGATCTACGACCTCGGCGCGGACGGCCACAAACCCGTGGGCATCTATATGGACGACGCCATCGCCGGGCAGACGATCTACGGCAACATCATCGTCAACGCGCCGAAATACGGTTTGCAGCTTGGCGGCGGGCAGGATCTGATCGCCCACGACAACATCGTTATCAATTCCAACGAGCCCGTCAGCTTCGACGCGCGCGCGCTGTCCGGGCTTTCCGGCGACGAGGACAGCAGCTTCTACCAGCATTATAAGGAAAACGGCGAGCTGTGGAAGCTCCTGTGGGATTCCCCGTGGGAGAGTGAGGCCTGGCAAAAGGCGTACCCGCAGTACCGGCATTACAGCGACGATTTCTCCGACACGGAAAATCCCGATTTCGTGCTGAACCCCGCGCACAACTCCCTGACGCGCAATATCTTTATCTCGGCGCAGGGGACGATCGGCTGGGTCGCCGACGAGGTGTACCGGTATTCCGATATTTCGGACAACGCCTGCTTCAGGCTCTCGGCTTTGAAGAAGATCTTCGTCGATCCCGCCAACGGCGACTACACCCTGCGGGACGACGCGCCCATTGATTTTACCATCGACGTGCCCGCCATGAGCGAGTTCGGCAGACAGTGACGCGCAAAACCGATAAACAGCGAAAGAACGCAGCAAGGATCGTCGCAGGAGCAAAACGCCGGCCGCGTATCGTTCGGCAGACGGCGCGATCTCCTATTACGGAGGGACCTGCGGCGATTGACGGGAACAATATCTGCCGCGGTTTTACAGGGAACGCAAAAAAAGAACGTATGATCGGAGGAGAGGAAGACAATGTTTTGGCAAAAGATCAAGATCATTCTCAGTATTTTGTTCTGTCTGCTGACGGGGGGCAATTTCTTTCAGGGTGTGACAAATCTTTTCAGGGCAGGTGATGTTGACATGATCGGCAACGACCACGCCAAGTCCTTTTCCACGGAATACACGGAGCTGGTGCCCTACGCAAGCAGCGACGAGGACCGGGTCAGCTGGATGCAGGGCATGGTGACCGGCAACGGCGAAAACGGCGCGGTGTGCGCCGGTTCGCCCTACGGCGACACGCTCATCTATCAGAATATCCATTTCATCATGCCGTCCAACGATCCCCGCTACACGCCGGAGGAGCTCTCCGGCGAGCTGGAGCAGGCGCGGCAGGCGGTGATCAATTACGACGACACGTGGGACGTAAACGGTAGAAACGCCACTTACTTCTACGCTTTCCACCCCGCCCACGTGCTGCGGATGGAAAGCAAAAAACACGCGTACCGCGACTATATCCGCTGGATGGATTTCGAGACCGCGGAGGTGGGCGTGAAATATACCGACGTCAACGGCACGTGGGAACGGGTGACGTTTTCTTCCCGGGAGGATAACGTGACCATCACGAAGATCACGAAATCGAGCTGCGGCAAAAAGATCGACCTGACCCTGTCGCTGGACGACTGCTGGAGCCTGCGGGGCTGGGGCGGCGGCGACGAAAAGAACATGCGCTACAAAAAGCTGGTGGACGAAAACGCCGATTATATCGCACAGATCGCCCACTACCCCGCCTATGAAAACAGCGAGCTGAAAAACGGCGGCTACTGCGGGTTCACAAGGGTGATCGCGGAGGGCGGCAAAAAAGAGCGCGTGGTGCTGGCGGATTCCAACGATTCCGAAAACGTGGCGGCGGAACAGAACCCCGCCATCAAGATCACGGACGCCGACGCGGTGTATCTCATCACCCGATCCGACCGCGCCTTCAATATGGGCGCAATGGCCGGTTTCGCGGCGGCGGAGCGCTATGACCTGCTGGACGGGCTGGCCGCGTACACGGCCGACGTGGCCGAAAAATATACCGTCAACGGCGCGTTTGATTACGGCAAAGCGCTGGCGCCCCACGCCGAAAAGCAGGCCGCGCTGTTCAACGCCGTCAAAATCGACCTGGGCGGCGGCGCGTACCGGGACGTGCCCAACGAGCACCTGATCCGGCTGCAGCAAAAAAGCGAA
>JAFRRP010000006.1 GCA_017428085.1 Clostridia bacterium
ATACTGAAAACTTAAAAATGAATAATGAACAATATCGGAAGGGCTTTCGCCCTTACAGTTTTATAATCAAAACACAAAGTGTTTTCCGATATTCTTCATTTTTCAGTCTTCAGTATTCTTTTTTCTTTTAGCGTCAGCGCGCCAAATCCCTATTTCTCCATCTCCATGATCTCCTCCGCGATCTCCTTGAACACGGGCGCGCAGTCTACCGAGGCTGAGCGTCCTTTTTCGTTGAACACCACCACGGTGTATTGAGGGCGCGTATAGGGGAAATACCCCGCGAACCACGTGCAGAGCTGCTCGGTCCCGTTTTCGTCGTACCGGCCTGTCTGGGCGGTGGCGGTCTTTCCCGCGGCGGTGGTGTTGGCGGGACGGCCCCCCGCGCCGGTACCGCCGATCATGTTGTTGTACAGACATTTACCGATCCGGCGGCAATCCGCTTCTTCTATCACCCGGTAGGGCTCCGTTTCCGGCTTAAAGTAACCGTAGACCTTGCCGCTGTCGTCGATCAGCTCCTTCAGGATATAGGGCTCGTAATACGTGCCGCCGTTGGCAAGCGCCGAATACGCCGCCGCCATCTGTACGGGGCTGACCAGCAGCTCGCCCTGCCCGAAGCACAGGTTGGCCAGCTGCGCACCGCTGGTGATTGCTTCGCTGGCGGGCAGATTGCCCTTCTGGCTGCCGTCGCCGGGAAACAGCTCCGCCTTTCTGCCGAAGCCGAAGGCCGCGCAGGTGTTGATCACGTTTTCCGCGCCGACAGATAACCCCTGTTCGATGAAATAGCAGTTGCAGGAGTTGATGATGGCCTCGTTCAGCGTTTCACCGCCGTGGGCATTGCCGTTGAAACAGCGAAATTCCTTGGCGCCCACCTGCGTATGGCCGACGCATTCGTAGATATCGTTGGGATTGCGCCCCGCGTTCAGCGCCGCCGCCGCGATAAACGGCTTAAAGACGGAGCCCACGGGGTACGCCGATACCGCCCGGTTCAGGAACGGCAGGTCGTCGTCCGTCAGGGCGGGCGTCAGGTCGTTTGTGTCATAGGTCGGCACGCTGGCGCAGGCCAGCAATTCACCGGTCCTGCAATCCTGTACCACGACCGCGCCGCAGGTGATGGAAGAGCGCGCCAACGCCTCCTCCGCGATCCGTTGGACGCGGCAGTCCACGGTCAGCACCAGCCCGGCGGGGGAGTCGTAGTTGTCCGAGCGCAGCGTGAGACCGTCGCCCGCCAGCGCCCGTCCCTGCGCGTCCAGCGTCACCTCCGCGTACAGCGTGCCGCCGGCCTGCGTCAGAACCGTATCAAAGGCGGCCTCGATCCCGCAGACTCCCTTGCCGTCGCCGTTGGTATAACCGAGAATGTGGCGGCACAGCCCCTCGCCGTCACGCGTCACCAGCCTCACGTTTTTGGCGCAGCGGCCCTCCGTCACCTCCGTGTCGGTGGCTTTGGCGATCACGGACCCGGCGTACACGTCCTTCAGCTCGTCCGTGCCCCCCAGCAGCGTGTTGACGGCGTCCAGCGTTTCCGCGCAGCACAGCACCGCCGCCAGCTTCCGTTCCCCGGTGTTCACCAGACGCGCGCCGTTGCGGTCGTAAATACAGCCCCGCGTCTGCCCCAGTACGATCCTGCCGGTGTCCTGTGCGGCGGCCGCGTCCGTCAGCGAGCCGGTCATCACGTCTGCCAGCCGTACCGTCAGCCCCGCAAAGGCGGCGCAGATCACCGCGAACACGATCACCGCCCGTTTGTTCCATACCCGCGGCGGTCGTCTCCGCCCCGCCGATTTGACCCGTTTCACCGAAAAAACGCCTCCGTACAGATTATGATTTTTTATTTTTGATTGAACAAATATTTGTATTATCAGCATTGGCGGAAATCGGGAAAAGCATACGGAAAAATAATCGGAAAAAGTGAAAAATCCCTGTTGACAACGGCCCTTGTTTCGTGTATAATACCGCCTGTAAAGAAAGAGGCTTTACAGACATTTTCCGTTCACCATTAACTTACAGGGGTGTAAAAGAGATGGCGAAAAATCTTGAGATCACGATCCTGCTGGACTTCTACGGCGATATGCTGACGCCAAAGCAGCGTGAATTTCTGGATTATTACTATAATCAGGACCTCTCCCTGGCGGAGATCGCCGCCAACGTGGGCATCACCCGGCAGGGTGTGCGCGACGCGATCAAGCGCGCGGAATGCATGCTGATCGACATGGAGCAGCGGCTGAAGCTGGTGGCGCGTTTCAAGGAGGTCAACAAGGGGCTGGAGGAGATCATGGACTGCGCCACGCAGATCAACGCTGAAAACCGTAAAACCGGCCTTTCCCGCGAGATCAACGACCTGACGGTGCGGATCAAATCCATCGCTCTGTCCCTTTCCGAATAACCCGCAGGACGGAGCCTCAGTTCCGTTGATGCCGGCGTATACATTATTATTCGGAATCGCATTGCGAACGCTGCAAAGGCAGCGTGCTACATCATAAGAAAGGAACCCACTATGGCTTTTGAAGGTCTTTCGGATAAGCTCGACTCCGCGTTCAAAAAGCTGAAAAGCAAGGGGTCGCTGAACGAAAACGACGTAAAAGAGGCAATGCGCGAGGTTCGTCTGGCGCTGCTGGAAGCCGACGTCAGTTACAAGGTGGCCAAGGATTTTACCGCCCGCGTGACGGAGAAGGCCATCGGCGCGAAGGTCATGGAAAGCCTGACGCCCGCGCAGATGGTCATCAAGATCGTCAACGACGAGCTGACCGCCCTGATGGGCGGCACGCAGTCCCGGCTGACCATCGCCGCGCACCCGCCGACGGTAGTGATGATGTGCGGCCTGCAGGGCTCCGGTAAAACCACCCACAGCGCCAAGATCGCAAAGCGCCTGAAGGCCCAGGGGCACCGTCCGCTGCTGGCGGCGTGCGATATCTACCGGCCCGCGGCTATCAAGCAGCTGCAGGTGGTGGGCGAGCAGGCGGGCGTGCCCGTGTTTGAGATGGGCGCGACGGACCCGGTGATCATCGCCAAGGAAGCGGTGAAGCTGGCGAAGGATCAGGGCTACGACTACGTTTTTCTTGACACCGCCGGCCGTCTGCACATCGACGAACAGCTGATGCAGGAGCTGAAGAACATCAAGTCGGAAGTCAAGCCGCATGAAATACTGCTGGTCGTTGACTCCATGCTGGGCCAGGACGCGGTCAACGTGGCCTCCACCTTCAACGAGGCGCTGGGCATCGACGGGCTGGTGCTGACCAAGCTGGACGGCGATACCCGCGGCGGCGCGGCGCTGTCCGCCAGAGCCGTCACCGGAAAGCCCATCAAGTTCGTGGGCATCGGCGAAAAGCTGGACGATCTGGACGTGTTCCACCCGGACCGCATGGCCTCCCGCATCCTCGGCATGGGCGACGTGCTTTCCCTGATCGAAAAGGCGGAGAATACGCTGGACGAGAAAAAGGCGGAGGAGCTGGAAAGAAAGCTGCGGCAGAACCGCTTCGATCTCAACGACCTGCTGATGCAGCTGGAAGAGATGCAGAAGATGGGCTCCATGAAGGATATCCTTTCCATGATCCCCGGCCTGGGCAAAAAGCTGAAGGACACGGATATCGACGAAAGCGGCATCGACAGGACCAAGGCGATCATCTTTTCCATGACTCCGAAGGAGCGCGAAAAGCCCGACATCATCAACCCCTCCCGCAAGCGCCGCATCGCCGCGGGCTGCGGCATGCAGGTGGAGGATGTGAACCGGCTGCTGTCCCAGTACAAGCAGATGCAGAAGATGTTCAAGCAGATGAACGGCAAGGGCGGCAAAAAGATGCGCCGCATGATGCCGGGCGGCATGCCGGGTATGCCCGGGGGATTTAAGATGTAACCTGCAGCGCAGCGCCGCATCACTTCGTATTAGACACACTGTGTTTATAAAATAACAAATAATTCATTGGAGGAAATAAACAATGGCAGTTAAAATCCGTCTGCGCCGCATGGGCGCAAAGAAAGCGCCTTTTTATCGTATCGTGGTGGCGGACGCCCGCTATCCCCGCGACGGCCGCTTCATCGAGGAGATCGGTTACTACAACCCCATGACCGAGCCCTCCACCGTGAAGGTCGACGCTGAAAAGGCCAAGCAGTGGATCGCCAACGGCGCGCAGCCCACCGATACGGTCAAGGCGCTGCTGAAGAAGTCCGGCGCGATCGACTGATCCCTTTCCCGGAGGCAACGCAATGAAGGATTTACTCATCAACATGGCCAAGGGTATCGTGGATCATCCCGAAGCCGTCACCGCGGATGTGGACGAGGTCAACGAGGAAGGCGTGGTTGTGTACCACCTTCACGTGTCCGAGGACGACATCGGCCGGGTGATCGGCAAGCAGGGGAAGATCGCCAAGGCGATCCGTACCGTGATGCGCTCCGCCGCCAACCGTCAGAACATGAAGGTCCAGGTGGAGATCGACTGATCCGTCGAAAGAAAAACGGCGTTTCGAGAGCAATTATGCTTCCGGACGCCTTTTTTCTTTGGGAAAAGGCCAAGACTTTTTGCCGAAATTGTTGCATTTTCCGCAATATAATGTTATAATCATTTAAATATAATCTAAATATGGCCGATGGAGTGTATCAAGTGGGCAGAAAGTTCTGGAACGTAAGGCAATACGATAAGGCGAAAGCCTCCGCGTTGGCGCGCGCATGCGGCATCGACGATTTTGCCGTGCTGCTGCTGCAGTCCCGCGGGATCGACACGCCGGAGGCCGTGGAAGCGTTCCTGTCCGAAGGGGAAGGGGAGCTGTCCTCGCCGTTCCTCATCAAGGATATGGACCGGGCCGCCGCGCGGATCCGTCACGGCGTCGAGCGCGGGGAAAAGATACTGGTCTACGGCGACTACGACGCGGACGGCGTCACCTCCACCGCGCTGCTGACCTCCTATCTGGAGACGGTCGGCGCCAACGTGGCCTATTACATCCCCTCGCGGCTGAAGGAGGGCTACGGCCTTTCCATGGACGCTGCCGAACGCATCGTGAACGAGGGCTTCCAGCTGGTCATCACCGTGGATAACGGCATTTCCGCCATCGAGGAGGCAGCCTATTTCAAAGAGCACGGCGTGGATATGGTGATCACCGACCACCACAAGGCCGGGCCCGTGCTGCCGGACGCCGTCGCCGTGGTGGACCCCCACCGGGCGGACGACGAATCGCCGGAAAAAGAGCTGGCGGGCGTGGGCGTGGCCATGAAGCTGGCCGCCGCGCTGGAGGACGGCGAATTTTCCGCCGTGCTGGAGGATTTCGCGGATATCGTCGCCATCGGCACCGTGGCGGATATCGTGCCGCTGACGGGCGAAAACAGGACCATCGTGAAGATGGGGCTGACGGCGCTGAACAACTGCTGCCGCCCCGGGCTTTGCGCGCTGATCGAGTCCATCGGATACGCGGAAAAGCCGCTGAATTCCTCCGCCGTCGCCTTCGGTATCGCCCCGCGTATCAACGCCGCCGGGCGTATGGATTCCGCCGACGCGGCGCTGAATCTGCTGCTGACCGACGATGAGGACGAGGCGCAGGAGCTGGTGAAAAAGGTCAACGACGCCAATGCCCAACGGCAGGCGGTGGAAAGCGCCATTTCGGAGGACGTGGAGGCGTATTTCGACGCCGCGCCGGAAAAACGGCTGGACCGCGTCATGGTGGCCGCCGGCAGGAACTGGCACCCCGGCGTCATCGGCATCGTCGCCTCCCGCGTGGTGGAAAAATACGGCCGTCCCGCGGTGGTCATCTCCATCGGGGAGGACGGCGTCTGTAAGGGCTCCGGCCGCAGCATCGAGGGCTTTTCGCTGTATGAAGCGCTTTCCTACGCGGGCGATACGCTGATCCAGTTCGGCGGGCATACGCTGGCTGCCGGTTTTTCCGTGCTGGAGGATAATATCGAGCTCTTCCGCAAAAAGCTGAACGAATACGCTGCCACAGCAGCCCACGTTTATCCTTCCGTCAATATCGACTGCCGCCTCAACCCGGCGAACATCACGACGGATATCCTTGATTCTCTCAATTTACTGGAGCCCTTCGGCGCGAAAAATCCCGCGCCGGTGTTCGGGCTGTTCAATATGACGCTGACGGGAGTCAAGCCCATCGGCAACAACAAACACCTGCGGCTGACCCTTTCCCGGGGCGGCGCGTCGCTGACCGCCGTGTGGTTCGGGCTGACCGGCAGGACCTTCCCCTTTGCGGAGGGCGACGTCGTGGACGCGGCGATCCGCATCGAACGCAACGACTACATGGGGGAAACGCGGCTCAGCATCCAGGTGAAGGATATGCGGCCTTCCGGCACGGACGACGAGGCGCTGTTTTCCGCCGAGGCGGATTACAAGGCGTTCCGCCGCGGGGAGAGGCTTGACGATGAGCTGCTTTCGCGGCTGTGCCCCGACCGGGCGCTGATCGCCGATATCTACCGCTATATCAAGGAGCGCGGGCCGTGGCGTTTCGCGCCGGAGATCCTGTGCATGCGGATCGGCGCACAGGCGGCCAAAGCCGGCGCGGTGTGCGCGGCGCTGGATGCGCTGTGCGACGCGGGAATCCTGGCGCTGGACGCGGAGGGGTACCGCCTGACCGACTTCAACGGCAAAACGGACCTGACGGAGTGCGGGATCCTGAAGAGGCTGGGATATCGATAGAGCGGAGTTCGGAGAGCGGAGAGTTTAGAGTTAAGAAACTGTGGACCTGTTCATATTAAAATGTACATTTGAGATTCGTAATGGAAGCTGAGAGACGAATGTTGAGAAAACGGAGTGTTGCGAGCCGTTTCAATGCGGATTTGCCCGTAGCATGGTGTCGCAGCATCGATGCAAAACCCGTAGCGCGGCACCTCAGTGCCGCTATCAGCGAAAACAATCCTTTTTTGCGTTTCTGTTTTACTGAATCTTTTCCTGCGGAACATTAATTCAAGTATTGCGAACCTGATGATCCGTTACATCAGTCTATAGCGGCACTGAGGTGCCGCGCTACCATATCGACATGACCCGGAGGTGATTTCGGTGGAAAACGGCGCTGAATACTACGCGGAACTGGGAAAGCTGGTCAACGAGACCTACCCGGAGGCCGAAGCAAAAAAAATAGAAGAGGCGTTTGAGTTTGCCTTTAACGCCCACAACGGCCAGCTCCGCAAGTCCGGCGAGGCCTATATCATCCATCCCGTGGCGGTGGCGAAGATCCTGATCGGCTTCGGCATGGATTACCAGTCTGTCATCGCCGCGCTGCTGCACGACGTGGTGGAGGATACTCCCGTCACCTCCGAGGAAGTGAAAAAACGTTTCGGAGAGGACGTGGCGCTGCTGGTGGAGGGCGTTACCAAGCTGGGCAAGGTGCCGCTGGCGGGCCGCGAGGAGCAGCAGGCGGATAACCTGAGCAAGCTGCTGCTTGCCATGAGCGAGGATATCCGCGTCATCATCATCAAGCTGGCGGACCGGCTGCACAACATGCGCACGCTGAAATACGTGCCGGAGCAAAAGCGCCGCGACACCGCCAAGGAGACCATCGAGATCTACGCCCCCATCGCGCACCGGTTAGGTATCCGGCCCGTGAAAGAGGAGCTGGAGGACCTTGCCATCTCCTATCTGGACCCCGTCGCCTACGAGGAGATCAAGCGGGCGCTGGCGGAGCAGGAGCCGCAGCGTAAGGAATTCCTTGAGAGCATCAAGGAGAAGATCGCCGCCCGCGTGAAGACCGTGGTGAAGGACGCCACCATCGAGGGCCGCATCAAATCCGTCCACGGCATCTACCGCAAAATGTATATGCAGGGCAAGTCCTTCGAGGAGATCTACGATATCTACGCCGTGCGCCTGATCGTCAATACGGTCAGCGACTGCTACAACTGCCTCGGCGTGATCCACGATATGTACAAGCCCATCACGGGACGATTCAAGGATTATATCTCCACTCCCAAACCCAATATGTACCAGTCGCTGCACACCACCGTCATCGGCAACGAGGGCATTCCGTTTGAAGTGCAGATCCGCACCGTGGAAATGCACAAGACCGCGGAATACGGCATCGCGGCCCACTGGAAGTATAAGCTGGGCTACAAGGACGCGGACTCCAACAAGCGTATCGAGAAAGGCATCGGCTGGGTCCGGGAGCTGCTGGAGGCCCAGAGCGAATCCGGCGACGTATCCGATATCGTCAACACCATCAAGCACGATTTCGTCAGCGAAGAGGTCTTCGTGTTCACGCCCAAGGGCGACGTGATCTGCCTGCCCGTGGGCGCCACCGTGATCGATTTCGCCTATGCCATCCACTCCGCCGTGGGCAACAAGATGACAGGCGCCAAGGTGGATAAGCACATCGTGCCCCTGACGCACGTGGTTAAGACCGGCGAGATCGTGGAGATCCTCACCTCCTCGCAGCCCGGCAAGGGCCCCAGCCGCGACTGGCTGAAGATCGTCACCACCAGCGAGGCGCGCACCAAGATCCGCACCTGGTTCAAGAAGGAACGGCGCGAGGAGAATATCGTCGAGGGCAAGCAGGAATTCGAACGCGAGCTGCGGCGCAACAATATCACGCCGGACGAGGAACAGGAAGCGGCGCTGATGCAGACCATCGTCGAAAAGCAGCGCATGGCGTCCGAGGACGACTTTTACGCGGCGCTGGGCTACGGCGGCATCATCCTTTCCAAGATCATGCCCATGATCAAGGACGAATACAACAAGATCGCCAAGGCAGCGCCGGAAAAAGAGGTCAAATACAAGCAGGCCCGCACCGTCAGCAGCGAGGGCGTGGTGGTGGACGGCATCGGCAACTGCCTCGTCAAGCTGTCCCGGTGCTGCAACCCCATCCCCGGCGACGAGATCATCGGCTTTATTACCCGCGGCCACGGCGTTTCCGTCCACAAGCGGGATTGCCCCAACGTGCCATCGGTGCTTACCGCCGCGCCGGAGCCGGAGCGCTGGATCCGGGTCTATTGGAGCACGGAGACCAAAAACGATTTCTCCGCCTCCATGCTGCTGACCTGCCTTTCCGGCAAAACCACCATGAACGATATTTTCGCCGCCCTCAATTCCATCCACGTCACGGTGTATTCCATCAACACCCGCGACACCAAAGACGGGCGCATGCTGGTGAACATCACGGTCAACGCCAACAGCGTGGAGCACCTGAAATCCATGATGGCGCGGCTGACGAAGATCGGCGGCGTGCTGAGCGTAGACCGGTCGGGCGCGGACCTGTAGCGTCCGCAGGCGGACGCAGTGATATATTTTGCTGCGCAAAATGTGAAATCCGCCTTCGGCGGGTGAAATCTTTCGCTGCGCGAAGGGTGATATGTTTGCCGCCCCGCGGCAAACGTTTCGGAAGCGCTTCGCGCTTGATTATATTTTGGAAAAGGCAAGTTTTTTTCAGGCATGAAAAAAACGGAGGAAATGAGAATGGAAAAGAAACTGTATAGATCGGCGACGGATAAAATGATCGCCGGGGTATGCGGCGGCTTTGCCCAATATTTCAATATGGACGCCACTGTCGTGCGGCTGCTGCTGGTGCTGTTCTGTCTGCTGGGCGGCTCCGGCGTGCTGTTCTACATCATCTGCGCCGTGGTGATCCCCGAGGAGCCCGCCGGTACCGAGGGCGGCTACACGCCCTATCAGGACGTAAGCGGTTACGATCCCGAACGATGAAGGCGGTCATCCAGCGCGTCAGCGAGGCCTCCGTCACGGTGAACGGGACCGTCGTCGGCGTGATCCAAAAGGGCTTTCTCGTCCTGCTGGGCGTGATGGACGGCGATACGGAAGCGGACGCGGACGTGCTGGCGGGCAAGGTGGCCCGTCTGCGCGTGTTCACCGATGAAAACGACAAGATGAACCTTTCCGTTACCGACGTGGACGGGGAAGTGCTGTGCGTGTCGCAGTTTACCCTGTGCGCGGACGTCAAGAAGGGCAACCGGCCGTCGTTTACGCCCTCCGCGCCCCCTGCCGAGGCCCAACGGCTGTATGAATACTTCATGCGTCGGCTGCTGGCCGAGGGCGTGAAGAACGTGGAGCGCGGCGTGTTCGGCGCGGACATGAAGGTCCGCCTGCTCAACGACGGCCCGGTGACGATCCTGTTTGATTCCGCGACGTGGAAACGAAGTTGAGCGCGCCTGTCGGCGCTACCGTAAAACCGAGGTAATACCATGACCGTACACTCCGCCCCCATCGGCGATTTCGGGACCAACTGCTATATTATTACGGACGAGACAAGCGGCGAAAGCGCCGCGGTGGACTGCGCCGTATTTGACGCGGACTATGAAGCGCTGCTGCGCAAAGCGGGCGTGACCTCGCTGAAATACATCCTGCTGACACACGGCCACTTCGACCACGTCAGCGGCGTGAAGGCGCTGAAGGACGCCTGCGGCGGGCAGATCGTGATCCACCCGGAGGACGCGGCCTGCCTTACCGATCCGAAAAAAAGCCTGAACAGCTATGTGAAATACGCCGAACTGGCGCCCGTTCCCGCGGATATCCTTGTGGAGGAGGGCAGCGAGCTGTTCCTCGGCAAACAAAAAATCACCGTCATGCATACGCCTGGCCACACCCGCGGCAGCGTGTGCTATCTGACCGAAAACAAGATGTTTTGCGGCGATACGCTGTTCCGGCTGTCCATGGGCCGTACCGACCTGCCGGGCGGCAGCACGCTGACGCTGTTCGCCTCGCTGGAACGCATCGGGCGCATGGAAGGGGAGTACGACGTATTCCCCGGCCACGGCGAAACCACCACCTTATCTTATGAAAAACGGAACAACCGTTACCTGCGCACGACATGATCCTTTCTTTTGACGGGCACTCCTACCGGTACGAGTGCGAAAAAATCTGCCGCATCTTTTTCCCCACGGAGAAGATCGTCTTTTCCGACGCGCCCGCGCTGTCGGAAGACGATCCCCGCGCGGTGCGTACGATCGCAAAGCCCACCGGGGCGAATATCCTGTTTCGCTGCGAGGCGGAGATCGACGGCGTATACCGGTCGGACGGATTTTACGCCGCCAGACCCGAGGAGACAGACCCCGCCGCGTTTGACGCGGCCTGCGAAAAGCTGCTGGCCCAGCCGATGCTGCACGTATTGAGCGACATCACGGGCGTGAAGCCGCCGTGGGGCGTCCTCACCGGCGTGCGCCCCGCCAAGCTGATGCGCCGGTATATCGCACAGTACGGCGAAGCGGAGGCCATGCGGCGCTTTACCGGGCCGCTGATGGTATCGAAGGAAAAGGCGGCGCTGGCCTGCCGGGTGGCGCTGGCGGAAAACGAGATCGCGGCGACGTCCGCGGACAATTCCTTTTCGCTGTACGTGTCCGTCCCGTTTTGTCCCACGCGCTGCGCCTACTGCTCCTTTGTGTCTCACTCCGTCGCCCAGGCGAAAAAGCTGATCCCGGATTACGTCCGGCTGCTGTGTAAGGAGATCGGGCAGACCGCCGATCTGGCGCGGGAATTGGGGCTGCGGCCGGAGACCGTCTATATCGGCGGCGGCACGCCGACCTCGCTTTCCGCGGAGGACCTGCGGGTGATCGCGGACGCGCTGAACGGTTCCATTGATATGAAAAACGTCCGGGAATTTACCGTGGAGGCCGGCCGGCCCGATACCGTGGACCGGGAGAAGCTGTCCGTGCTGAAACACGCGGGCGTGACGCGCATCAGCATCAACCCGCAGACCTTTTCCGACGCGGTGCTGGAGCGCATCGGGCGTCGGCACACGGCGGCGGAAACGATTGAAAAATATCAGATGGCCCGCGATATGGGCTTTGACGATATCAACATGGACCTGATCGCCGGATTGCCCGGCGACACGCCGGAGGGCTTCGCCGCCACTTTGGACAAGGCGATCTCCCTTGCCCCGGAAAACATTACCGTCCACACCCTTGCGCTGAAACGCTCCTCCGAGCTGTCAACGGAAGACGAAGCGTCGGCTGCCGGACGTCGGGACGCCGCCCCTTACCGGGCCTCTCTTACGACTTACGACTTACGACATACGACTTCGGAAATGCTCTCCTACGCCGCGCAGGCCCTTCCCGCCGCCGGGTACGCCCCCTACTACCTGTACCGGCAGAGCAAGTCGGCGGGGAACCTTGAAAACGTGGGCTGGACAAAGCCGGGCAAGGCGTGCCTGTATAACGTGTTTATGATGGAGGAGATCCACTCCGTGCT
Organism: Clostridia bacterium; assembly: GCA_017428085.1. Classification (GTDB taxonomy): domain Bacteria; phylum Bacillota; class Clostridia; order Oscillospirales; family Acutalibacteraceae; genus RUG806. The sequence continues at coordinate 12,111 of JAFRRP010000006.1, forward strand.
GGCCGTGGGCGGCGGCGCGGTGACGCGGCTGGCAGATCCCCGCGGCGGCAGGATCGAGCGCGTGTATAACTTCAAATACCCCTACGAATACGTCGGAAGATTTGAGGAACAGAGCGAACGGAAGGACGCGATCCGACGGTTTTACGAGTGAGGTGCCGCGCTGCGACAATATCTCATATTCATTAGATATATCACATAGGATAAACCGAGAAAACATACCAAGGAGAAAGCTATGGCAGGAAGAAGAAAACAGTCGCTGCTTGACGGCGCGCTGATCCTATCCGCCGCGATCATCGCGGTGAAGCTGATCGGCGTGTTCTTCAAGCTGTACGTGACGCTGAAGATCGGCTATGACGGCAGAGGATATTACGCCACCGCGTACAATATCTACACGCCTATCTATTCCATTGCGCTGGCCGGGTTCCCCACCGCCGTTTCCAAAATGGTGGCGGCCAAGGCGGCGGCCGGCAAATACCGGGACGTGAAGGCGCTGTTCGGTATCTCCATGCGCATCTTCACCATCGCCGGCGCGGCGGGCACGGTGTTGATCCTGTTGTTGGCCTATCCGTTTACCAAGTCCATCAAATCATTGGACTCCATCCCCTCCGTGCTGGCGATCGCGCCCTCCATGTTCTTCTGCTGCGTCATGTCCGGTTACCGGGGCTACTATCAGGGCCTGCGGGATATGACCCCCTCGGCCATCTCACAGGTGCTGGAAGCGGGCGGCAAGCTGGTGTTCGGCTGGCTGCTGATCAACAGCGTGATGGGCACCGGCGCGGTGTTTGCCGATAAGCTGCCCGTGCTGCGCGACATGGTGACGGACGCGGGGCAGAGCTATGCCGCTGCCGCCGCCATCATGGGCGTTACCATCGGCTCGCTGATGGGGCTTTTGTATCTGATTTTCCGCCATATGCTGATCGGTACCGGCATCCCCGCAGCCGCCATCCGGCGCGCGCCCCACGCGGCAAGCAAAAGCGTTCTGACAAGGGAATTCATCGCCATCGCCATTCCCATTTCCGTCAGCGCCCTTGTGTCCAACCTTACCACCCTGATCGACAACTGGACGGTGCAGAACCGTCTGCAGTACGTGCTGGATACCAGCTACGACGTCGTCGCCGGAATGTACCCCGGCATCGTTTCCGCCAGGGGGTTCCTGCCGGAGCTGAGCGAGAGCTTCAAGGCGTATTTGTTCGGCTCCTACGATACGGTGCTGGAGATCAAGAACATCGTGCCTACCTTTACGATCACCCTGGGGCTTTCCGCTATCCCGGTGCTCAGCGAGGCGTGGGTAAAGCGCGATAAAAAGACCATCCGCCGTTCCGTCAATTCCGTCATCCGCATCACCATGCTGCTGGCCATGCCCGCGGGCATCGGCATGGCGGCGCTGTCAAAGGAGATCCTGTACCTGCTGTACGGCACGTCGGAAGCCAACGCCCCCGCCATCCCGTATATCGCCCCTATTCTTACCATGTACGGTATCTCGGTGATCTTCCTGGCGCTGAACCAGCCCATCACAAACATGCTGCAGGCCATCGACCGCATGGACGTGCCCATCAAGGCCATGGCCATCGGCGCCACGCTGAAGATCGTGGCCAACTACCTGCTGGTCAGTATCCCCACCGTCAATATCCGCGGCGCGGTCATCGGCTCGCTGCTGTGCAACATTGTGATCGACGCCTACGGTATGATCGTGCTGCGGCGCGACGCCCGCATGAAGTTCAATTACCGGGCGTTGTTCCTCAACCCGCTGCTGTGCGCGCTGGCTTCGGGACTGGCCGCTTTTATCATCAGCAAGGCAGCCAATCTGTTCATCAAGGACACGGTCATGGCGCCCTCCTTCCTGTGCGCGCGCAACGTCGTCACCGTGATCTCGGTGTTGGCGGCGGGCGGCGTGTACGTGTTTGCGCTGTTTTTTACCCGTTCTGTCAGAAAAGAGGACATTTTATCGCTTCCCAAGGGAGAAAAAATCGCAAAAGTACTTGAAAAACGTGGATGGATAGGGTAAAATAAGGAGAAGATATGAGAGATAAGAACGATTTCAAGGAAACGTACGACTGTGCCGATCTGATCGATATCGTAAAGATCCTCCGGGCTCCCGGCGGCTGTCCGTGGGACAGGGAGCAGACGCACGAAAGCATCAAAAAGAATTTTATCGAAGAGACCTACGAGGTCATCGAGGCCATCAATAAAAAAGACCCCGCCATGCTGCGCGAGGAGCTGGGCGACGTGCTGCTGCAGATCGCGCTGCACTGCGAGATGGAGCGGGAGCAGGGGGCCTTCACCTTCGACGACGTCTGCGACGAGGTCTGCAAGAAGCTGATCGTCCGCCATCCGCACGTTTTCGGCGATGTGCGGGCGGATACCGCCGAGCAGGTGCTTACCAACTGGGATATCATCAAGATGGAGACCAAGCACCAGAAGAGCGCGTCGGAATCCATGGCAAGCGTGCCCCGCGAGTTGCCCGCGCTGATGCGGGCGCAAAAGATCCAGAAAAAAGCCGCCAAGGTGGGCTTTGACTGGGATAACGCGGACGGGGCGTTGGATAAGGTCCGCGAAGAAGCGGACGAGCTGGAAGAGGCCATGGTCAAGGGCGATGCCGTCGCCGCGGCGGACGAGCTGGGCGACCTGCTGTTCTCGGTGGTCAACGTGGCACGGTTCGCCGGGGCGGACGCCGAAGAGGCGTTGACCGGCGCGACGGACAAGTTCTATGCCCGCTTCGCGCTGGTGGAGCAGATGGCGAAAGAGCGCGGCATGGATATGAAGACCGCCGGCATCGACGCGCTGGACAAGCTGTGGGACGAGGCAAAGGAACAATTGTAGCACGCTGCCTCAGCAGCGTTATCAACAAGCTGTAAACGGAGCTGAGGCTCCGTGCTGCATCATAATCGCACAATGGCTGGAAAGCTTTTGAATAATAATCAGGAGGAACAATCATGAACAAGACCGAACTTGTCAATGCCGTCAAGGCTGCCGGTTTTTCCGGTAAAGACGCCGAAAAAGCGGTGAAGGCCGTATTTGACGCTATGACGGCTGCTCTCGCGAAGGGCGAAAAGGTTCAGCTGATCGGCTTCGGCACGTTTGACGTGCGCGCCAGAGCTGCCAAGGAAGCCCGCAACCCGAGAACCGGCGAGACCATCAAGGTCGCCGCTACCAAGGTTCCCGTGTTCAAGGCCGGCCAGGCTCTGAAAGACGCTGTGAAGTAATTTCAGCAAATTCCAATAGCAAAAAGAAACGCGTTCGTTTATCGAACGCGTTTCTTTTCATACAGATCTGTGTGAAAACCGAATCGTTAATTTTTGATGATGACATCATCAAGAGCCCCAAGCTCTTCTGCGTCGGTAGGAGTCGCATTACCTTTGATCTTATCGAACAGAACGATAATGATTTTTACGATTCTCCACAGGAAATTGATAAAAGTATCAATGTAGTTGTAATTGTTATCCTTGGTAACAAGAATGCCGCCAGCTTTTTTCATTTGTTTCACCTCTTTGTCAAATATTACATGCTAAACTGCACGATTATAGTATCATAAATAAATCGGTTTTTCAATATAAAAATAGAGAAATTCTTGGAATGTTCATAAATTTGGCGCATTTTTACAAAGATCATTGCGTAATTTCGTGCATTTCGCCGTTTTATTTTTCTGAAACAGATTAATTCAGCGCCGGGAGCTGATATTCCCGCAGGAAAATCCCCACGGCTTTATTGTAATCCAGCACGTACAGCGAAGGGGTCCCGTCTTTGAGCAGGAAGGTCATGCCCTCGGCTTCCATGTTGTCACTGTTGACGTCGCGCCCGGCGGCCACGGTCACTTCGCCGGTGGCGACGTCCAGCTTCAGCAGTTGTTTGACCGTGCCGTTGTCCTTGGTGTCCTGCGACAGGTACAGCGCACCGTTGCAGAACTCGCCGCCCTGGATGCGGTGCAGCTCGCCGACGCCTGTCACCGGCAGCGCTTTGACGAGCGACATGTCGTCGTTCACATCGTAGACGTACACGGTTTCGGCGTGGTCCCACCGGGAGGCGTACAGATATCCGGTGTCCGGGTCCACCGCCAGCCATGGGACGCCGTCGTCAAAGACGTCGTTCGGCAGATCGTAGACCTCGCCGGTGGCGGTCAGCGTTTCGGGATCGTACACCACGATACACGCATGGCACACGTCGCCGCCCTCCACGGAGGCGTAGATCTTGCCGTGGTAGCAGCTGATGCCGCCGATGTGGTTGTTGCCCCTTGCCTTACAAACCTCCGGCAGCGGATTCAGGTGCTTCGCCACCATGGTCATGGATGCGATCTCGATCTTGCCGAGGTACGTCACGTGCAGCCCGGTGGCGGCCCCGGCGGTGTAGAAATACGTGCCGTCGGTGGTGATCCCCTGCCCCATGGCCAGCGCCTGTTCCATCACGAACACCTTTTGGGACACGAATCGCGCCGTGTCGGTGTCCACGGGTTTGGGGGTGGTCGCCAGCGTCAGCAGGATGATGGGAAGGAGGAAGAGCGTGCGGATCTTTTGGAAAAACATCATGGCGTAGTCCTTTCTCGGCAGCGCGGCGCCTCAGTGCCGCTCTAAGCACAAACTATTATTTTGAAAAATCGTCTGGTAAAAGGGAACTTACTGTGTAAGAGAAAACGATCGGTTATTCCAGAATTCGTTTTGATAGATACATCAGCATATAGCGGCACTGAGGCGCCGCGCTACGGACGCTTTCGGCTGTCGCTCGCCTCCGTAAACTGCGGCAATTCCGGGTCGGAGAACACGTCGGTGAAATCCGGGTCCGTCAGGCAGCGCTTGACCAGCGTCTGGATGGCGTCGTTGAAGGCGGTGTCGTTATGGGCCTGTCCTTTGAAAAACCAGGTGGTATCCTTCAGAAAGCCGGTGGAGGCGTCGATCTCTCCGTCGGGGGACAGGCGGCTTTGGGGCGTCAGGACGGACGGATCGAGCTTTTCTCCCCGGGGGGCGGTCATGGCCCCCAGCGAGGTGGAATAGGCCGCCAGCACGCCGTCGGTGGAAACGTTCCCGCTGGCGGACAGCGCCATGATCCGTTTTCCGTAGCCGGAGACGGCGTAAAATTCCGCGCCTGCCGCCTGCCGCTGCGCGATCAGCTCGCGCAGGCGGAACTGCGCCGCCATGACGCGGTCGATCTTTTCCCGCAGCGGCGCGCATTGGCCGTCTGCCAGCCGTGCGTCCCGCAGGGCAGGGTAGTCCTCCTTCGGCGTTGTCGCCCAAAAGGCGGGGCTGCGCCCCAACGCTGTCTCGAACGCCGCGTCCAGCGAACGGTACAGCACGCCGAAGCGCACCTCCCACGGTACCAGACTGAGGAGCTTCCGCATGGCGTCGGAGGCCCCTTTTGTGGTGGCGAATTCCAGTACGGAGTAACCGTTGTATTTGTCCACGTTCATGGCAAGGATGTCCCGCATCAGCACGCTGCCGTCCAGCGCCGCCTCGATGAACATGACCTTTGCCACGTCGTTTTTGGCGCCGTATGCGTCCAGATAAGCGGTGAACAGCGCCCCGCCCATGCTGACGGGCAGCAGACAGACCTGATCCGCGTTCCTTTGCCGTTTGACCGTTTGGATAAAATCGTCCAGCTGCTCCGCGCTCTCGTACAGATCGGCGAAAAAGTTATAGGCGAACAGATAGATGTTTTCCTCGCCGACGGCCTTCGCCAGCTCCCGCACCGGGGCCAACCGGTAGGTGAAGCGCTTTTCCCCCTCGGTGAACCCGCTGAGGGGATAGGCGCGCGTCACGGGGCGGATATCGTGCTTCATGCCGCCGTCCGGCAGCACGGCGATCGGTTCCAGCACGTCGTAAAACACGTCGTGGATGGCGTCCGTAAAGCCGCGGTCTTTGCGTGTCAGCACGGTTTTCAGGTACGGCCCGCGGATGCGTTTCGCGGCCGCTTTCCTGTCCAGCTTCAGCGGCCACACGGTTTTTGCCGTGCCGTCGCCGTTATGGTATTCCAGTTGTGATTGCCCCATGCCGGGGAGGATGATGCAGGGGAGGGTAGACGTCAGTTCCATGGCGATGTCAAACAATTCAGAATGAAGAATTCAGAGTTCAGATTATGTCAAAAGGCGACGTGGTATTCAAAACCTTCCAACGGTTCTTCCCGCAGAAAGCTGTAACCGGTGAGGGTGAGGGTGTGCTCCGTCAGCTCGGCGATAAAGCCGGGCGCGCCGTCGTTATCTAAAAACGAGGGCAGGTTCAGGTAAACCAGCTTGTCAAGGGGCCGCGAGAAGGTATTGCCGCCGAGGGCGTGCCAGTGCCCGCTGACGTACACGATGGGCGCGGCGGCGTTCTCTGCGGCGGCTGTCAGGATCTGTTCCATCCGCGCGGCGTCGGCGCCCATGGCCGCAAGCGGCTTGTGGCAGATGACGAACACGGGCTGCCCCGCGGCGACGGCGGCGTTCAGCTCCGCCTCCAACCAGTCCATCTGTTCCGCGGAGTGGTAGGGGTCGCCGAGGTCCGCGGCCTCCACGCCCATCACGAGAAACGGCACGCCGTTGACCGTTTTTTGATAATACACCTTGTCCGTCTTCACGCCGTTCCAGCGGCAGAAGGCCTTGAAGTACCGTTCCGCTTTGGCGTAGTCGGGGTCGTCGTCGTGGTTCCAGCTGTCGTGGTTGCCCATCTCCGGCATCCGGTCCCGGATGCGGCAGTAGACGTTGAGGTATGCCAGCAGGTTGACGTATTCGGTCCATTCGCCGCAGTTGGTGATATCGCCGCACATGACGAGGGTATCCGCGTCCCGCTGGGTCCTGCCGACGGAGGCGAAGCCCTCCCGCAGCAGGTCGTTGCGGTCCCGGATGGGGTTGCCGTCGGTGTGGATATCGGCAAGCAGCACCGCCTTCAGCCTGACGTCTTGCGGATGGCGCGCGGGCAGCACGGCGATATTCTGAAACAGCAGGGAAATGATCAGCGTGAGCGTGGCGAACAGTTTTGCCGTCATGGTATCGGACCTCCTGAGTTCCTCGGATGGTTTTGTCTGCCCCGGCCTTACGGCGCGCCGCGCATTTTTTTCGGCGTGACGCCGTACGTCCGCTGAAACAGCTTGTAAAAATAGGTGTTGTTGGCGTAGCCCACTTGTTCGCAGACCTCCTGCACCGGGTAATCGGTATTTTTCAGCAGGTAAAGGGCCTGCTGCATCCGGCGTTCCTGCACCAGCGCGGTAAAGGTTTTCCCCGTCTTGCGGATGATCTCGTGCGAAAGCCACCGGTAATCGTAGTGGAGCAGTCCGGCGGCTTCTTCCAGACTGCCGTCCCGGTAATGGCTGTCGATGTAGCGCTGTACCTCCCAGATCAGCCCGTAGCCCGGCTCGTCGCTGCGCACATGGCCCGCGTGGTATTGCAGCAGCCGCAGCAGCAGCGCCATGGTGAGCTGGTTGGTGGTCTGCTTATAGGGGATATCGTTTTTGATGGACCAGATCAGGTTTTCCACCAGATGCCGCAGGGGCAGGATATCCTTGACGTTGAACAGCAGATAGTCCGGCGTGTTGTCGTTGTCCAGAATGCACGACAGGAAGAACCGGTGCATCGGCGAATCCTCCAGCTGGGCGATCTCCACAGCCCGTTCAAAGAATTCCGGCAGCACGATAAAGTTGATCATGATATCGTCCTGTCCGCTCAGCTCCACCGTGTGGTGGACGTTCCGGTTCATGATCAGCAGGTCGCCCTCGGTCAACACGACCGCTTTCCCTTCGATCTGTTGCGTCAGGGTGCCGTGGAGCACGTAGGCCATCTCGATAAAATCGTGGCTGTGGAGCGGCGCGGCGCAGAAGCGGTGGTTGGGTTTGACGTCGATCAGCTTGCCCCGGCGCAGGAACTGCTCCCGCCGCAGTACCAGATTCTCTTGTCCTTCCGGCGGTTTCAGCCGCCCTGCCAGAACGTCCTTTTCGTTTTCTGACAGAGGATAGTATAACCGCAGAAGCTCCTCCGACATGCGCGTTCACCTCTTATATTATAATACAGCGCATCTGCGTATTGATTATAACACGTCCGCGACGCTGCGTCAATCCGAATCAGGATAGTTTTTTCACGGAAATCCGATATGGTTTTTTTGCGCGGAAGGATTTATAATGTCAGATGGATCAGTATGCCTGTTTATCCATTTTGAATTCTGAATATGGAGGAATGAATCTCATGCGAAAAACAAAGAAACTGCTTTCCGTACTGCTTACCGTCTGCATGGTGCTGACGGTATGCGCCGTTGGTTTTGTGCCGGCATCAGCGGGAGGTACGGCAACAAAAACCGGTTTTAAGGAAATCGGCGATTTCAATACCTATGCTTATTATGGTTCTCCGTATGCCGGTGTGACAAGCACGCTGACCATCACCAGCGACGCCTCCTTTTTTACGGGAGGCGACGGGGTTGCAACGCTTCGTTTTGATCCGTCGACCGATTCAACAACCAGCTTTTCCGTCGATTATTCCGCCTATGAAAGAATCCTGACATGGAACTGCGGAAATCTGAGTGGGTACACCATTTGCGGTACGCAGCTGAAAGACTACGGCGCCACAACGTGCGGATTTGAAGACCATCCGACGATCACGGTAAACGGGTACACCTATACCATCACCAACCCGGTTATCTGGGGTAATCAAGGCCTCAATAATACCATGACGTTATGGTGCCCGCTGAGTATCAATGCCGATATTACGAAAACGAACAATGGCACGCTTTCCGGTCCTGTGCCGGGAGTCAACCAGACCGTTCAGTTTACTGTGATCTCAATGACATATATGATGTTTGAGAATGGCGTTACATGGGATACTTATGCGCCGATCAATGTGACGATTGACACGACCTGTTCGCACAGCACGGCGCTGCGTAATCACAATTACGTTAGCAACAACAACGGAACGCATACGGTGTATTGCGGCACCTGCGGCGCGGCGCTGTCCACCCCCGGTTGTTCCTACAGCGGCTGGAGCGACAGTCAGAATGGCGTCAGTCACCAAAGAACCTGCTCTATTTGCGGATATGTTGATTCGCAGGGGCATACCTATCAAGACAGTACGCAGCAGCCGACCTGTACGACGCAAGGTTACACGACCCATACCTGTTCGGTTTGCGGTTATTCCTATACGGATTCCTATGTCAATGCGTTAAATCACGACTGGAACTATGCCGGGGCCACCTTCAATTGGAACGGCTATGAATGCGCCACCGCCACGGTTCCCTGCTCCCGCGGCGATACCTCCACTTCCGTTGCCACCACGGTGACCAACACGATCACCACGCAGCCCACCTGTGAGGGCACGGGCGTACGTACCTACACCGCCAGCTTTACCGTGGACGGCCAGACCTATACCTCCCAAAGGACGGAGACGGTCCAGCCGCTGGGTCACAACTATAACGGCGCTTACCATAACGTGTCCGCCGGGACCCACAACCGGGCCTGCGAGCGCTTTGCTTCCTGCGGCACCTACGGTATCGGCGCAACGAAGAACGCCACGGAGGACTGCTCCGGCGGCACGGCCACCTGCACGGATAAGCCCGTCTGTACCAAGTGCAGCACCGCTTACGGCAGCAGCCTCGGCGGCCATAACTGGAACTACGCCAACGCGCAATTCAACTGGAACGGCTACGCCTGCCCCAGCGCGTCGATACCGTGCTCCCGCTGTGATTCCGGCTCGCTGACGCTGACCACCACGGTGAACAGCGATGTCACCACGCAGCCCACCTGCGTAGACCCTGGCGTGCGCACCTACACCGCCAGCTTTACGGCGGGCGGCGTGGAATATACCTCCCAAAAGACCGAAACCCTCTCCGCCACCGGCGTGCATAACTACTCCGCCGCCACGGTGAAAACCGAGGCGCTGAAGGAACCTGCTTCCTGTACGCATGCGGCTGTATACTATTATTCCTGCTCCGTCTGCGGCGCGGTGGAATATAACAGCGCGCATACCTTTACCAACGGCGATCCTCTTCCTCACGAATGGGAGTGGGTGATCGATACCGAAGCCACCTGCGGCGCGGCGGGCGTGAAGCACGAGAAGTGCAAGAACTGCGAAGCCACGCGCAGCGAAAACACCGAGATCCCGGCCACCGGCAACCATGAGTTTGAATGGGTGATCGATACCGAAGCCACCTGCGGCGCGGCAGGCGTGAAGCACGAGAAGTGCAAGAACTGCGAAGCCACGCGCAGCGAGAACACCGAGATCCCTGCTACCGGCGCGCATAACTACTCCGCCGCCACGGTGAAAACTGAGGCGCTGAAGGAAGGGGCCAACTGCTCCCACGCTGATACGTACTATTATTCCTGTTCCGTCTGCGGCGCGGTGGAATATAACAGCGCGCATACCTTTACCGACGGCGATCCTCTTCCTCACGAATGGGAGTGGGTGATCGATACCGAAGCCACCTGCGGCGCGGCAGGCGTAAAGCATGAGAAGTGCAAGAACTGTGAAGCCACACAGAACGAAAACACCGAGATCCCGGCCACCGGCAACCATGAGTTCGAATGGGTCGTCGATACCGAACCCACCTGCGGCGCGGCGGGCGTGAAGCACGAGAAGTGCAGGAACTGCGAAGCCACACAGAACGAAAACACCGAGATCCCGGCCACCGGCGCACATGAGTTTGAGTGGGTCGTCGATACCGAAGCCACCTGCGGCGCGGCGGGCGTGAAGCACGAGAAGTGCAGGAACTGCGAAGCCACGCGCAGCGAAAACACCGAGATCCC
>JAFRRP010000047.1 GCA_017428085.1 Clostridia bacterium
AAAAATGAAGAATATCGGAAAACACTTTGTGTTTTGATAATAAAACTGTAAGGGCGAACGCCCTTCCGATATTGTTCAATATTCATTTTTAAGTTTTCAGTATTCATTTAGGTTTGTCGGGCATTCGCTCGACAAACCGCCGATTTGTATGATTCTATCCGGCAGAAAAGAGGAAGCGTTAACCGCTGATCCCGTAAAAATGGATCACGTTCATATCCTCTTCCATGTCAAGCCCGTGGGAGCCGCGGTTGCCGTCGATGAGGTGGCAGCCGTGGTCGGGGCAGAAGCCGTAGAATACGCGCTGTCCGGCATACGATTTTTTGATCGTACTCACCAGTTTGTGATAGAACGCCACATTGCGGTCAAGGGCGTTCAGCGCGTAACCGCTTTCCGGTCCTTTGGCGTGCATGCGGGAATCGTAGTTGCCGTTGTAGATCGTGATGAGGTCGTATGCGCCGGACTTCACCAGCGCCAGCGCCTTGCGGTTGACGGCGGCAACGGTGCGGTAGATGAAGTAGTCCATCTCCCGTTCCAGAAAGATTTTGGAGATGCTGTCCCCTGCCGTGGAGACGATGGCGCATTTTTTCCCGGCCCGCAGGAACGCGTCGAACAGCGTTTCCTGCCGCAGCACCGGCTTTTCATACTTTTGGATGCCGTGGACGGCGGGCAGCACGCCCGTATACATGGAGCCGAAGCACACCGGGGTGACGCTGGGCATGACGGAGGTCATGGGCAGCGCGAGATCGCTGCACTCCCCTGCCGGGCGGAATTTTTCCGGGTATTTCTCATACAGCCACAAAGCGACGGCGTCCGGGTTGTAAAGCACCGCTTTGTCGATCCTGCCGCCGGATCTTTCCACCAGCGCCAGCAGCGCCTCGTGGGGGCTGTCCACAGGGCCGGAAAAGGGCGCGCCTGCCAGCACGCCCACCGTGGGACCGACGGATGTGATGCACCGTTGGTTCGTTTTGTTCATATCGGGGTTCTCCTTCTCATGCGCGAAAGCGCCTATCATTTCCGGCAGGGCTTTCATTTTTTGTGTTCGCCGGAGATGATAGGCTGCCTTACGGCAGCATGATATACAAATGCTTCGCATTTGAATGATAGGAGAATCGCCTGTCAGCGATTCTCATGAATGGTCTTTTTCAGGAACTCCACCGCGACGGCGATGTCGCGGGCGGGGTCGTCGCCGACTTCCCGTTCGATGGTCAAAAAGCCCTTGTAGCCGATCTCCTCCAGCGCCTTCAGGTACGCGGGGAACGGCACGGAGCCGGTGCCCAGCGGGACCTCCTCAAAGGCCGCGTCGGTAACGAGGGCGGAATCGTCGGGCCGCAGGCCGTAGATGATCTCCGGGTCCTTGTCCAGCAGCTTGACGCCGTCCTTGGCGTGGGTGTGGACGATGTACTTTTTCAGGTTATGCACCGCCTGCACTGGGTCGTCGCCGGTGACCATGACGAGGTTGGCGGGGTCGAGGTTGACACCCACGCCGGTGGAGCCCAGCGAATCGAGGAACGCCTTCAGGGTGGCGGAGGTCTCCGGCCCGGTCTCCACCGCGAAGTGCGCGTCGATGGAATCGGCGTAGTCCGCCAGCTCCTTGCACGCGTCGTGCATGATCGCGAAGCGGGGGTGGTTGGGATCCGCCGGCACCACGCCGATGTGGGTGGTTACGATGTTGGTTTCCAGATCCTTGGCAAGGTCCAGGATGCGCTTGGATTTTTCGATCAGTTCCGGGTTGCGGTCCGGGTTGTAGAAGCCGCAGCCGAGGTCGCCGCACAGGGCGGAGATCACAAGCCCGTTGGATTTGACCAGATCGAGAAATTCCCGGCGTCTGGCCTTGTCCATGTTCTCCGGGGCCATGTCGCCGCGGGTGGAATAGACCTGGATGCCCTTGGCGCCCAGCTCCGCCGCCTTTTTCACCGCGGAGGGAATGTCGATCTTGAAGCTGTCAATGATGATACCGATGGGAAAACTGTACATGGAAACATTCCTTTCTTTTCAGGCGGCAGACCTTGGTAACGCAGCGTCTTCAGCGCGCCTGCGAATGCTTTAAGTATAGCGCGGTGGGACAGGAAAGTCAAGGCTGGGAAATTTTTGCTTTTTTCTTACAGTATATTGTTTTTGTGAAGCGGAAACGGTATAATACTGTATCAGCCGGTGCGATATGCCGGTTTAGATAAGAAAGGTCAGCGTTGGCTGTATGGCTCGCTTGCCTGAGAAATGACAACGGAGGATATGACAATGGATAAAGCAGTTAGCTGCCGGCCTATGCGGTTTGCGCACAGAGGTTTGGTGCAGTACGCGCCGGAGAATACGATAGACGCGTTTCAGGCGGCGGTGGATCACGGCTGCGAGGGCATCGAGCTGGACGTGCGGCTGTCAAAGGACGGCGTGGCCATGGTGGTGCATGACGGCAGCATGACGCGTATGACGGACGGCAAAAACACAAAAGAGATCAGCGAGCTGACGGCGGAAGAGATCTGCGCGGCAGAGATCCCCTATGCGGGTCACCTGCTCCCCTTCCATCCGCCGGTTCCCTATTCGGAGGGAGAGGGCTCCTCGCGTACCTATACGGAGGAAGAGATCCGCTATTTCCGGGAAACGGATACGCGCGTGACGCATTTATCAACCTTTGAACAGGTTGACAGCTGGTTTGCCGGCGTCAGCGCTGACGTGGTGATCGAGGTCGAGCTCTGCGCCCCCGGGACGTTCCGGGCGATTTATCCGATCCTGAAACGGTCGAAGAATCTCAGCCGGTATATTGTTTTTTCCGGGCATTGGGAAATATTGGAAGAAATGCAGGAAGTGATGCGGGCAAACGGTGTGCCGGAGGGAATGCGGACCGGCGCGAATTTCCGCCGTCTGGATGAAAAAAGCCTTGCGTTCACCAAAGAGGCCGGCCTGTATGAGGTAGGACTCAACGACAAGTGGTTCACGAAAGAGGACGTGGAGCTGCTGACCGGTATGGGCGTGAAGGTGTTTTCCAACCTGGGCGACTACCCGGAATGGTGGCAGGCGCTGCAAGCGCTGGGCGTTGAGGCGTTCAAAACCAATTATGCGGAAGCATATACCCATTGGCTGCAATACGGCCGGAAGGACGGCTGACAGGTGTATTGCCGGTTCCCGGTCCGGCAAGTGTTTTTTCTGATTACAAAAAACGAGAAGAACCAAAAAAGGATTCCCGCATGTTCGGAAATCCTTTTTTTTGGTTCATCACGGAAAAATGTGGGATGAGTTACTGATGTTCCTATTCAGAAACCTGAAAGGACAGGAATACAATGATTTGATTGGCGAATCTGTTATGTTAAGTTCACAGAAAAGAGTGTTTATGTCACGAACGGCACTGAAGGGCCGCGCTGCCAATCAAAACCGGAATCGCGTTGCGAACGGCGCAAGGCGCCGTGTTACGTCAGAGAATCATACCGCGAAATAAATGCGTCAAAAAACGCCTCTATTTTCGCCGCGCCGCCGGGGGAATTGCTTTCGATGTTCAGCGGCAGCACGGGGTCGTGGACGGACAGGCGCAGCAGCAGCCAGCCGTCGCCGTGGTCCCTGTCAAAGGAAACGCGGAAGCCCTCCCGGTTGTCGGGGGCGGGGGTGAGATAATCGAATTGTCGGCAGTATTCCTCTAAATCGGAGATCACGGTCTCGCCGTAGGGGCGAAAATCCGTCAATTGGATGGTATAGCGCTTTTCCAACGCCTCCGCCGGGCGGCGCAGCCCGGACAGCAGCGAGGCGAGGGTCCTGCCCTCCCCTTTCAGCTTTGCCGCTAAAATGACGAGCTTCGTCATCAGGTACGCGCCGTCGTCAAGGAAATAGTTTTCCCGCAGCGCCGCGTGGCCGGAGGTCTCGATGGCCAGCGGGCAGTTGATCCCCTGCCCGTTCAGCTCGATGGCCTTGTTGATGACGTTCTTGTAGCCGCGCTTGTAGCGGTAGTGGACGCCGCCGAGGTCCTTTTCGATGAACGCCTTCAGCCCGTCGGAGGTGACGGAGTCGGTGACGATGGTGCCGCCGGGGTTGCCTTCCAGCGCCACGATGGACGCCAGCGCGATGAGGGCGTTGCGGTTGATCTCCTCGCCGTCCGCGCCCACGCAGGCCGCCCGGTCCACGTCCGTATCGAAGATGACGCCCAGGTCGGCGCGGTTGTCCTTGACGGCCCTGCAGATAAAGGCCATGGCGGTCTCGTTTTCCGGGTTGGGGATGTGGTTCGGGAACATCCCGTCCGGTTCCAGATAGCGCGAGCCGCTCGTATCCGCGCCTAAGGGCGCCAACACGCGATCCGCATAAAAGCCGCCCGCGCCGTTGCCCGCGTCCACCACGATATGGAAGCCGGACAGGGGGTGCTCATGATCTTCCGCGTTGACCGCTGTTTTGATCATCTCCCGCAGGTCGGCGGCGTATTCCGCCATAAAATTACTTTTCTTCATCTGTGGGAACGCCAGGCAGGGAACGGTTTTGGCCGCCTCGGCGTATTCCAGCACGGTTCTGATCTCGTCTCCCTCAAAACCGCCCTCTTTCGTGAAGAACTTGAGCCCGTTCTTGTCGTAGGGGTGGTGGCTGGCGGTGATCTGGATGCTGGCGGTGCAGTCCTTTTTCACCGTGGTCATAAACATGGCCGGGGTGGAGGCCAGCCCGCAGTCGTAGAGGGTGACGCCGTGAAACGATAAAACACCGCAGACCGCCCTTTTGATGCGGTCCGCGGATATTCTGGAATCGTTTCCGATATAAATTGTCATGTCGCCGGGGGCGACGCCTGTTTTTTCGGTAAGGTACCGCAAAAAACCGCAGGCGATCTTCCTGACGGCCTCGTCGGACAGCGAAGGATGCTCCCCCACTGCCGTGCCCCTGATATCGGTGCCGCTTTTTAATGTGAGAAGGGACATAACGCTCCGCTCCTTCGGGTATTATTGTTTTATCCGCCGTCAGCGGAAAGCCGCCGACAGCAAATGATCAATTGATAAACTCCGTCTCCTTTTTCTTGTTGACGGTCAGCAGCACGGCCGTGCCCGCAGCAAGGATCACCAGGAACAGGATCATCACGAAGATCACGGCGCGGTTGCCGCCGATCTTTTCCGTTTCGCCGGTGATGCCGTCCTGCGTGTCGACCACGTACTGTCCCCCGTCGTTGATGGTAAGGGTAGCGTCCGTCTGCCCGGCTTCGCCGGACTGACCCGCGCTGGCGTTGGCGGGCGTTTCGGGAAGGCCGGGGAAGGACGGCTGCTCCGTGGAGGCGGGCTGTTTGGTGGTATCCTTGGAATCGTTCTTATTATTGTCGCTGCCGGAGGAACCTCCGCCGATGCCGCCCAGCATATCCATAAGGCCGCCGAGCATATCGCCGGAGAACAGGTCCCCCAGACTGCCCAGATCACCCAGCCCCGAAAGCCCGGACAGCAGGCCGGAGGAACCGTTTGACGACTGGGAGCTGTTTGAAGAGCTGTCTGCGTGATAGGTGCCGTTGTTCAGCTGGCTTTGGATCTCCGCCATTTCCGCGTAGGGAGAAACGTTGTTGATCTCCGCGGCGGACCTGCCGTAGGAGGAGTAGGCGTCCACGTAGCTCAGCGGGATCAGGTCCGCCAGCGCGATGGAGCCGATCTCCGTCAGATGCGCGCCGTCCGGCGTAAAGGACGGGCACAGGGCGTTGGGGTCGGCGGGATTGGCCAGCGCGTGGCAGTCGATGTAGCCGTCCGCAAAGTTGTTGTTGCGGATCCACTGGTCCAGCGTGTCGCACATGTTCTGCGCTTCCTGGGACCAGGAAAGGTCGTTCGTCTGCCCCAAAAACGCTCTGGAATAGCCCTTCCACGGGGATTTGGTGAAGAAATAGACCTTGATGCCCTTTTCGTACGCCTTGGTGACAAGCTGCTTATACCCGTTGATGATGTCGTCCGTGGAGCATTTCAGCACGTCGTTGCCCATGGATTTGCTGAACTGGTGCAAAATGTCGTTCAGGCCGATCTTGACGAACACGTATTTCACGCCCGCCAGATCCAGCGCGTCCCGGTAAAAGCGGTCCATCAGCGAGGGGCCGTACAGGTTGCCGATCAGGCCCGTGCCCTTGCTGAGCAGCTTGTTGCCGATGATGGCCTCGTTGACCACGCCGATGCTGGTGAAATCTGCGTCCACCAGCCGTTCCGCGTAGTGCAGATAGGCGTTGTTGACCAGTGTGGAGTCGCCGATGAACACGGCGGAGCAGGCGTAGGGGTCTTCCGTATACGTGTCGATATTGGCCAGGAACGGAATGGTATGATAGGTGATGGTGCCGGAGGAGATATTGATCTCCGACGGGGAGGTCAGCGCGGAGGCGTTGACCTGGGAATCACGTGTGCTGGAGATCACCTTTTTGCCCAAAAACGTCCTGCCGTTGGAAAGGCCGGTGGAGGAGATATACGTCAGGTTGCGGAAATACATACTGATACTGATATATTCCAGCGCCTGCACGGGGAAATAGATCTCGTCGGACCAGACGGTCTGGCCGGCGGGGATGGAAACGGAACCGTTGCCGTTGAAGGTGATGGGCACCGCCGTGCCGCTGATAATGGCCGCCTTGCCGTTCCCCTGCGTTTTTGCCACGGAGAGCTCGTTGATGGCAAGCGGCGTTTTGCCGAATTCGTTGGAGAATTTGAACCGCAGATAACTGCCGTTGGCGGTGACGGGCAGCTCCACACGGATCGTGCTGCGCGAAGGAATGTAGTCGCGCAGAGACAGCCCGGGGATGGTGACCGAGCCGTTGACGATGCTGGAGCCCCACGTGGCGATCCACATCCCCGCGGCCTTTGCCCGGGGAAGCGCGACGACGGGAAACATGGCGACCGCCAGCGTCAGCGCCAATAAAACGGAAAGCAAGCGTTTTTTCATAATCGGTTATTCCGGGCGGCGAAAACCGGTTTGCCGCGCCGGACTCCTTTCTCAAATTCTCTCTTCAAAGCCCGCGGATACAGGTACAAATAAATACTCAAAATACATTATATATATTTATAAAAAAAATTCAATACTTTTTTGCTGAAATGATAAAAACATTTTTACCGGGACGAGAAAAAATTGCCGTTTTTTAACGCCGGGCCTCTGTTTTTTCGGCTGTGGTGATTTTAAATAAAATTCCGTCGAAATTTTATGAAAAACCTATCTCCATTTTGTATAGGCGAAAAGGCGAAACAACATACCGTATACGTTAAAAGTTTAACAAAAATGCGGTGTTGATAACTTTTTCCCGCGAAAAGGCGGTAAAAACCCTAAAAAAATGCCGGGGTTATTAACATTATCAACAAACTTATCAACAAGCTTTCCTTTTTGCCATTATACAAAAAGTATAAAAACACTTACGCCGACATGCCCGTCGTTTTGCCCGCGGCGGCGGCGTTATGCGTCAAAAAAAGCGCCCGGAGGGAATAATCCGGCCGTCGCGGTGAATGATATAGGATAGAAAAAGATATCGCGAGGTGTGTACCGAAATGATCAAAGGCGTCAACAAACAGGTGGTGGACGTGGCGGAGCCGGACAGCGCTTATTTTGAACGGGTGCTGTTTTTCGTGAAGCCGGAATTCAGCGGGCTGGGCGAAAGCGCGCTGCGGCACAAGGCGGACGCGCTGCTGCGGGAGGCGGGCGGCGAAAGGGTGGCGGGGCCGAAACGCCCGCTGCGCAAAAAGCTGCGCGGCGCCCTGATTGCGGGCCTGGCCGCCGTGCTCAGCGCCGCCCTGACCGCCGCGGTGCTGTTGATCGCGTTGCGGTAAATTGGCGGTTTGTCGAGCGAATGCGCGACAAACCTAAATGAATACTGAAAACTTAAAAATGAATATTGAACAATATCGGAAGGGCTTTCGCCCTTACAGTTTTATCATCAAAACACAAAGTGTTTTCCGATATTCTTCATTTTTCAGTCTTCAGTATTCTTTTTTCTTTTAGCGTCA
>JAFRRP010000048.1 GCA_017428085.1 Clostridia bacterium
CTTAGCTCTTTACGTCTTCTGACGTTCTAAACTCTGGATATCTCTATCCCGAATTTACTGTCGCAAATTTTCATTTGCTCAAAGAAATCTTCAAGGGTTCTTTTCTTTTGTCGTTGTTTAATTTTCAAGGTCCGTCGCTTGCGCTCTCTTCAAGGGCGCCCGAATATATTACCACATCCGTTTGCTCTTGTCAAGAACTTTTTTCGGTTTTTTTGAACTTTTTTCGCCTGCGCGATCATTGTTCAAAACACGCAGGGGGCGTTGCCGCACCCCGGAGTGCTTGCCTATATTATCATAATGTTTTAGCGTTGTCAAGCAGTTTTTTTTCTTTTTTTTCGTTTTTTTTGAGACCTTTTTGCGCTATACAACATCTTGTATTTTCCTTTATTTTCTTCCACTATTTTCAAGATGTTGTTGCGGCTTTTCCGCTGTTTTCCGCAAACAATAATACCGACCGCCGATCAAAAGAGGAAATGATCGTTTTGATCGGCAAACAGCGCAAAGGCATTATTTTTACAAAGCAAGGAGAACCTTCCATGAAAGCAGCAAGAACCGCCATCCGCAAAATGACCGCCGTACTGGCGATCGTCAGTTTATGCTTTTTCAGCGTTTCCACCGCGCCCGGCTCCCCTTACGGGACGGACGACGCCCGGCCTGTGCTGTCGAAGCTGGGCTCCACCGGCGAAGAGGTGCGTCAGATCCAGAGCAAGCTGAAATCGCTGGGTTATTATTCCGGCAGCGTGGACGGCATCTACGGGGCGCGGACGCAATCCGCCGTCAAGGCGTTCCAGAGATCCTGCGGCATCACCGCGGACGGGATCGCGGGCCCCACCACCTTATTGTATCTGGGGCTGTCCTCGTCCTCCTCCGGCTATTCCTCCTCCGACGAGTGGCTGCTGGCCAAGCTGATCGCGGCGGAGGCCCGGGGCGAGAGCTACAAGGGGCAGGTGGCCGTGGGGGCGGTGGTGCTGAACCGGGTGGCGCACCCCTCGTTCCCGGATTCCGTCTCCGGCGTGATCTACCAGAGGGGCGCGTTCAGCTGCGTGAACGATTCCAACTGGAACGTCTCCCCCAACGCCACCTCGCAGAAGGCGGCCCGGGACGCCATCAACGGCTGGGACCCCAGCGGCGGCGCGATCTACTATTACAACCCCCGCACCGCCACCAGCCAGTGGATCAGGACGCGCCCGGTGATCTGCACCATCGGCAACCACGTGTTCTGCTCGTAGCGCGGGTACTGCATACCCGGTTGTAAGTTATGAGATGTAAGCTGTAAGATATGCCTTGCGGCAGAGCGATACCCCCTGGGCTCTTATTTCTTACTGCTTATATCTTACATCTTAAAACTGTTTTCCGGACCGTCGATCCGGAAAACTTTTCCTTTACAACCCGGGCCGTGCCGTGATAATATATAATAAACATTATATCACAGGCGGGGGACGGCTATGGGTAAAATCAAAAACTTCACCGAGAAGATCTGGTACGGCACCGGCGCCATCGGGCTGGACCTGAGCTACGGCATGTTCTACAGCTTCCTGAACAAGTACCTGACGGACGTGCTGAAGCTGAAAGCGAACTTCCTGCTGATCCTGACGCCCATCGCGCGGATCTGGGACGGCATCAACGACCCCATGATGGGCACCATCGTGGACAACACCCACACCAAGATGGGCAAATACCGCCCGTGGATCCTGCGGGGCGCGCTGATGAACGCCGTGGTGCTGGCGCTGCTGTTCAACAACCCCGGCATCCCCACCAACGGCGCGTGGATCTACATCTACATCGCCGTGCTGTACATCGGCTGGGGCATGACCAACACGCTGGCGGATATCCCCTACTGGTCCATGGTGCCCAGCTTCACCACCGATCCCAAGGAGCGCTCGCTGATCGCCACCATCGCCCGGACCTTCTCCGGCCTGGGGCAGGGCATCATTACCATCGGCGCGCCGCTGGCCATGAAGTTCATCAGCACCACGACCTCCCCCGAAGGCAGCAAGGTGTGGGACACCCGCAGCTTTTCCGTGATCTCGCTGGCCGCGGCGGCGGGGCTGATCTTCTTCGCCTGCCTTTCCGTATTCAAGACGAAGGAAACGGTATTCACCGAGGCGAAGGAAAAGTTCTCCTTTAAGAAGATCCTCAACATCGCGAAGCAGAACGACCAGCTGCGGGTATTCATGCTGTTCGCCATGATCTCCAACGCGGGCTTCTATATGATCTCCGGCGTGGGCGTATACTTCTTTGACGTGTGCGTGGGAGACGCCTCGCTGCAGGGCATGTTCAACACCTTCGGCGCGGTGGGCTCCATCCTGGGCCTGCTGGTGATCCCGCTGGGGCTGAAGTTCACCAGCCGCCGGCGCATCTATCAGTTCTCATTGGGCCTCGCCGCCTTCGGCTTCCTGGGCATGCTGCTGAGCGCGAAGGTGCTGGACTCCATGATCGTGCTGTATATCTTCAACCTGCTGGCGCAGACCGGCACGGCGGCCATGTTCGTATCCCAGACCGTGTTCCTGGCGGATATCGTGGACTACGGCGAGGTGAAAATGGGCTTCCGGGCGGAATCCGTCACTTTCTCCATGAAGGGCTTTCTGCAGAAGATGGCCTACACGCTGCAGACCGTGATCCTGTACGCCGGCATGATGATCAGCGGCTACGACGAATCCCTGCACGGCGCCAATGCCGCCGGGGTGAAGACCTCCTTCGACCTGATGATGCTGGTGATCCCCGCGGTGTTCATGCTGCTGTCGCTGCTGATCTTCACCACACGCTTCAAGCTGCACGGCGAATACATGGAAAGCATTACCGCCAAGGTGAACGAGGCGCGGGAACGCCGCATCGCGGAGGCCGCCGGGGAGACCGCGGAATGACGGATACGGCTGAAACAAAAGCCCCCGTCTACTACGAGGGACAGGGACGCTTCCGCGGGTTCACGGGCAACGGGCTGAAGCTGTTCGCCATGGGGATCATGCTGATCGACCACGTGGCGTACGCGCTGCTGTTCAGCACGGAAACGGCGGCCGTCTACTGGCCCATGCGCATCATCGGGCGGCTGGCGTTCCCCATCTTCGCCTACATGATCGCGGTGGGGGCGCGGCACACCCACGATATCAAAAAGTATCTGCTGCGGCTGCTGGCGTTCACCGTGATCTCCGAGATCCCGTTCGACTGCGCCTTCGGCTTCGCGGGCAAGGGGCAGATCATGGAGCTGGCGCACCAGAATGTGTTTCTGACGCTGTTCCTGGGGCTGCTGACGCTGGCGTTCCTGCGGCTTTTCCAAAAGGGACTGCCCCGTTATTACATGATCCCGTCCGCTGCGGTGCTGCTGCTGACGATGGCGGCGGCGGAATTCCTGAACACGGACTACGCCGGGGTAGGCGTGCTGTGCATCTTTCTGTTCTACGTGGGCGCGGACAAAAAAACGGCCAAGGCGCCGCTGTTCGCGCTGGCCATATTCGTGCTGTCCTTCGACCGGAACACGCTGATCAACGTCACAGAGCTGTTCGCGCTGGTCTCGCTGGTCCCGATCCTGCTCCACAACGGGCAGAAAGGCGCGAAGATGAACCGCTGGGTCTTCTACGCCTTCTACCCCGGCCACCTGACGGTGTTGTGGCTGATAAGGTCCCTGCTGCAGCGATAGCATACACACAAAAAACGAACGCACATTCCACAACGGAACGTGCGTTTTTCTTTACTTATCACTTATAGCTTATCGGAACTGTTTTATTCTTCCGTCGTCATACCGGCCAGGGTGGTGGCGCCGGTCTCGTAGCCGACCGCGGTGCGCAGGATCCAGCGCGCGTCCTCGGTGGTAACGCGTCCGTCAAAGTCGATGTCGGCAGCCAGCATTTCACGCTCCTCCGTAAGGACTTCCTTGCCGACGCAGGCCCTCAGGATATAACGCGCGTCGCCCGCGGTGATCTTAGCGTCGCCGTCCACGTCGCCGGGCAGCAACAGCGTCAGCATGGCCTCCTCCGGAACGCTTTCCACGCCCGTCGGAACAAGCCGGATACCGGAAAACGCCTCGGTCGCCCCACAGTATTCGTAGCCGGGGAACGCGTCGAACAGCGCTTCCTCCGTTACGTTGACGGTGATATAAACGTAACCGTCTTTCGTCTGGATGATGTCGCCGGTGTTCACAAGAGCGTCCGCGTCAAGCTTTTCCCTGACGTTGCGGCGGATCACGTTGCCGCAGCCCACGCATTTATACTTGGTAAAGCCGTAGGAATCCTCGTCGGCGGCAAACCATTCCACCGCGTAGACGTGGGGCTCCAGCGGCTGCTTTTCAATGCAAACATAGCCGCAGTCGGCACAGGTAAGGCGCTTTTCGCCGTTGACGGCGCAGGTGGAAACGCTGAGCTCTTCCTCTTCAAAGCGATGCTGTACGGCGCCGAGGCTCCACACCTGCGAGGCGGAGCCGGTGCATTCGGACAGGATCACCCTGCCGTCCTCCACCGTCAGCACCTGCGCGGGATCGGCGGGGCTGCGAAGCAGATAACCGCCCGCCACCGGCTCCGGCAGCCATTCGGCGCCTTCTGTCTCATCCAGCGCCAACGTCACCGTCGCGCCGGCTTCCGTATCCAGCGCCAACGCAGCAAGCGTATCCTTTCGCTCGGCGGTCAGCGTATAAAGCGACCCCTCATCGTCGGGATCGGGTCTGCCGAGATACAGGCCGGTCAGCACGTTGTACGCGCCGTATCTGCCTGCTGTCAGATCGTGGTACACCACGGATTCACCGCTTTTCATCACGCTGTCGTAAGACACGGCGTGATAAATACCGGAAACCGTCCAGTCCTTTTTGCTGAAAGCGTGGTCATACAGCACGCCGTTTTTGGAATCACCGTTGCCGTCGTAGACGTAATAGTTGTCGGCGTCCTCCCACAGGTAAATGGCGGAATGACGCCCGCCGTTGAACTTGATGTAGTCGCCCAGCACGGCGGTATCCGTGGGGTCGAGATGCCAGTATCTTTCGCCGAACAGATAGAAGAACACGTAGTTGGCAAAGGCGCGGCAGGACCAGCTTTCGCTGTCATAGCACCCTTCGCACACTTCCGCGCCGGAGGGCAGCCCGCCCCGGGAGGGGATCAGGGAAAGGCGGCAGTCGTCGCACTGGCAGGACCAGCACGCCTCGCCGGAGACGGTGAAATAGGTGCCGTCGTCGTAGACGGCCCTCACCTCGTCAAGCTTCTTCTGCACGCCGTTGACGGCGGCGCCGGCCGAAAAGGCAAACGGCAGCAACGCCGCGGCCATGGCCGCGACGACGATCGCCGCTATCAGAGGTTTGATATATTGGGAATGCTTCATCATGATTACGGTTTCTCCTGAAAAGATGCGCCCTATTCTACCGCAAACCACGGCGGTTGTCAAGTGCGAATTTATTTTAGGATAATTATGTTAAATAAAACTGAAATCATTTTCCCACGTTCATCTGCTCCTCGGCAAGGGCGGCGAAGGCCTCCTTGTCGCCGGTGGAAGCGATGGCGGACGCGTCCTTGCGGCGCTGCAGCAGTTCCGCGTACATCAGCTCTTTCTTTTTGCCGTGCAGGTCGTAGAACAGCATGGGGAAGATGCCCAAAGCGCCGGTGACGGCGGGCACGATGGTGAACATGGCGAACAGATAGAACTTGACGTAGTCCGGCTGCTCGCGGCCGCTGGTGTAGGCGTCCTGATCGTAACCCACCCACTTTTTCAGCGCGGTGTTGACCACGGTGCTGGCGCTGGCGGCCACCTTGCGGGCCAGCTCCTTGGCCACGGAGGTCATGGCCTCCGTCCGGTAGCCGTTCTTCCACTCGCAGTAGTCCATGGATTCGTTGTAAAGCTCCGTGCCGATGACGGACCGCAGCCCGTAGAACAGCGTCCACAGCACCTCCCACGTGGCCATGATGAAGAACATGGCCAGCTTGGAACGGAACAGGCCGCCCTTGAAGGTCTTGGGGTTGAAGCCGATGCAGCCGAGACCGAACACGCCCAGCAGCAGGAAATTGTTGATGTAGTGGCTGACGATATACAGCAGCCGGCTGGAGAAGTGGCGGCGGAACCACGGCACGTAGGAGAACGACACCGGCGACAGCGGCGCCGCGGGGATACCCGCGATCAGCGTCATGGAGCCGAAGTGCAGCACGTCCTGATAGTAGATGGTCTTGCTGCCGCCGATGCCGAAGCCGGACAGGAAATCGGACAGCGTGAGCAGCAGGATCGGCTTGTTGTTGGCGATGGATTTCAACGAGCTTAACACGCTGGGCGTCTTGATAGACTGCATGATGCGCTCGCGGGAGTTCATGAAGAACCACAGGCTCATACCGCTGGACAGCAGCGTGGTGAAGGAGCCCATCCCCACGAAGGCGGTGAGGAACTGGCTTTCGATGGTGCCCTTTTTGAGCTTTTTGTTGTCGATCAGGTCCAGCAGCACGGTCATGATCTGCTCCGGCAGCTTTTCGCCGAAGGTGCCGGAGGCAAAGTTGGCGATGGTGATGAGCCGCGTGCGGTCCACCGGGTGGGGCGTGATGGTGGAAAGCAGTCCCGTACGGGCGATGCCCTGGAAGGTGCCCACGCCCTCGCGGATGATGGCCAGCGCCAGATAGAACGAGAACTTCACCATGGATTTGGAGGAAAGTCCCCCGAACAGGATCGGCTGGAACCAGTACAGCAGCGTGAGGATGCAGCCGGGGATGGCCAGCAGCATCAGGTAGGGCTTGAACTTGCCCCAGCGGGTACGCGTTTTTTCCACGATGGCGGCGGTGAAGATATCGTTGACGATATCCCACACGCTGTTGATGGCCTTGGCGATGGTCTGCAAACCAAGGTCCACCTTTAAGATGCTGGTAACAAAGCGCTCGTCAAAGGCGTTGATGTTCAGGCTCTGGGCCGCGTCCCACAGGACGAAGCCGACGGTCTCCTTCGTGCCGACGTAGCGGCGGTTTTCATATACGTAATGCAGTTGTTCTTCGCTGAACTCCCGACCCGTTTCCAAGGGCTCGTTTGCCACGGCACTTTCCCCCCTAAATAATATGTTATTTTGTTATTTTTAATTATTCTTTTTAAGCAGACATTAATAATATCATATCACGTTGCCATTTTCTTTGCAAGCATTTCAAAAGGAACGCCCCGATTTTGGGCGATACTGCACAAATCGGGGCGTCGGTTTTTGTAGTTTTTCAATATGCCGCGTCGGCAGCCTGACGGCTGTCTGCGGCGCTTAGCTTATCGGATCAGGCGAAGGGATTGCCAAGGCCGAAAGCTTTGTGGAACAGCCACACGATGGCGTGGACCGCGGTGATGATCGCGCCCAGC
>JAFRRP010000049.1 GCA_017428085.1 Clostridia bacterium
ACGGCGGCGAGGCGCAGACCGTCCCGTTTGCCGCGGGCGAGACAAAGACGTTCACGTTCGCAAGATAAACGGAGGAACTTCGTTGTTTTTTGCGTTCAAACGGATCTTTCCCTTCCGTTTTACAAAAAATGCGGGCATATGGCGGCGTTTCGCCATATGTCCGTTTTTTGTGATGGTTTTACTTGTTTTTGTGCAATGCCGCGCGGGAATGCTGTGGCGTTGGTATTTTGACCGGGCTTTTTTACGGCCCCTTGCCTTCATGGCCGTTATCCCCGAAGGCGATCGACCCGGCGGGCAGAAGGTCCCGGCCGTTTTCGGTGACGGAGAAGGCGTAGACCGGGTCCCGGACGAAGGACTTTTGCTCCTCGGACCAGAACCGCAGGTCCTCCGCGTCGACCGGTACGGCGACCGTCTTCGTCTCCCCTGCGGCGAGGCGTACCCGGCAAAAGCCCTTGAGCAGCCGGACCGGACGGTCGTATTTCGCCCCCCGGGAGGAGGCGTACACCTGTACCACGGCGTCGCCGGGACGGTCGCCGGTATTCCTGACCGTGACGGCGACGGTCACGCCCGATCCCGTTTTCTCCGTTTTCGGGTCGGACAGTGAAAAGGCGGTATAGGACAGCCCGAAACCGAAGGGGAATTGTACGGGCTTTTTGGTTTTGTCGAACAGGGTATAACCGTGGTAATACCCGTAGCGGATGTCCTTGTTCTCGCTGCCCACGTGCAGGAAGGAGGGGTAGTCCGCTTCCTTTTCCGCGATCGTGAAGGGCAGCCGCCCGCCCGGGTTCTCGTCGCCGCTGAGGATATCCGCCAGGGCGTTGCCGCCCTCCATGCCGCTGTAAAAGGACATGAGGATTGCGTCCGCCAGACCGGACCACTCGCGGATCACGAAGGCGCTGCCGCCCATGACGTTGACGATCAGTTTTTTGCCCGTTTTCGCCAGCGCGCGGATCAGGGCGACGTCCTCCGGCGGCAGCCGCAGGTCCGCCCGGTCGCCGCCGCTGCCCCGGGGCTTCTTTTTGATATCGCCCATGTTGACGAGAAATTCGCCCTCCTGC
This sequence comes from Clostridia bacterium, assembly GCA_017428085.1. Taxonomy (GTDB): domain Bacteria; phylum Bacillota; class Clostridia; order Oscillospirales; family Acutalibacteraceae; genus RUG806. The sequence goes on from JAFRRP010000049.1 coordinate 1,059, forward strand.
AGCCAGTCGCTGCCCACGCAGGCGACGATATAGTCGCAGTCTTTGGCGGCGGCGACTGCCTTTTTGACGCGGCAGCCGTTGTAACAGACTGCGTTTTCCTTGCCTAAGCGCTTTTGCAGCCCTTCATAAGGGGTGACCGTATAGGGGCTGTAGACCTGGCTGCTGCCGTGGTCGCCCACGTTTTTGGTGTCGGCGTAACGGCCCACCACGGCTATCTTCGCGTTTTCCGGCAGCGGCAGAACGCCGTCCCTGTTCTGCAGCAGCACCGTGCCCCTGACGGCCGCCTCCCGTGCCAGCGCGATATGCGCCGGGGAGAGGATCACGTTTTGCGGCGCTTCCTTTTGCCGCGGCAGCGTGGCGATCAGCGCCCGCAGGACGCGTTCCGCCGCCCGGTCCACCTGCGCCATGGTGATTTTTCCCTTCCGCAGCGCCGCGCCCAGCAGCGCGTAGCGGAACAGGTACGGCATTTCCACGTCCATTCCCGCCGCCAGCGAGCGCGGGCCGTCGTAGATCCCGAAGACGAAATCGGAAAGGGTAAAGCCTTCAAATCCCCATTCGCCGCGCAGGATATCGGTCAGCAGCCGTTCGTTCTCGCAGCAGTAGGTCCCGTTGACGCGGTTGTACGCGCCCATGATCGACATGGCCCCCGCGTCGATACATTTTTTGAAATGGGGCAAATAAACGTCGTACAGCGCCGCGTCGTCGCACACGGCGTTCACGCTGAAGCGCAGGTCCTCGATGCTGTTGAGGGCGTAGTGCTTGGGGCAGGCGATCACGCCGCTTTCCTGCATGGCGCGGGTCAGCGCCGCGCCCATGCGGCCCAGCAGGTACGGGTCCTCGCCGTAGGTCTCCTGCGCCCGGCCCCACATGGGCTGGCGCAGCAGGTTGATGCAGATTCCGGCAAACAGGTTCGCGCCGCCGGCGACCGCTTCGTCCGCCATCGCCAGACCGATGCGGTATTCCAGCTCGTCGTCAAAACTCGCTCCGCGCAGCATGGGGACCGGGAAGCAGGTCCCATGGCGCATCACGATCCCCCGGGGGCCGTCGGTGAACAGCACGGGCGGCACGCCCAGCCGCTTGCAGCCGCCGGCGGGATAGGCCTCGCCGTTGTAATAGCGCCCCTTTGTGAGAAAATTTTTGGCCGTCACGCCCATCGCGCGCCCCTGCAGCAGCCGCAGCTTTTCGGCGGTCGTCATTTCCTCCCGCAGCAGCGAAGCCGCGCGGCGCAGCGTCCCTGCCGTCGGGTCGGCCCGGTACATGTTTACGGCTTCCTGAAAATCCATCCCGTTCTGTTTTCCTTTCCTCATTTTCGCGATCCACCTCTGCCTGCCTGTTATAATTGAATTTTATAAGAAAAACACACGCATTGCAATCTTTTTGTTGAATTCTTCGCAAAAATATGGTTCAATAGAAGAGGAACAAAGGGGGCTTGTCCGTGAAAAGAGTACCCGATCCCGAAAAAGCCGCCCGCGAGATCGCGCGGCGGGAAAAACAGCTGGCGGGGCCGCGGGGAAGATTTTATTTCCCGTACCTCATTTTTATCGTCTGCCTCGTGTATATCACCGACGAGATCGCTTCGCATATCGGCACGCTGATGAAGACCGAGATCGCGAACGATATGCTCTCCCATTTCGGGGAGTCAAGCGTCGGCATGCTGGATATCCTTTCCGTGGTATCGGTGCCCTTTCTCACCCTCGGGATGCTCTACAAGCCTCTTTCCGACCGGTTCGGCCGAAAGCCGTTCCTCGTCGTCAACACCTTCGGTATGTCTCTCGGGCTGCTGATCATTTACTTGTCAAACAGCATTGCCGTGTACGTGCTGGGCGCGTGCGTGATCCAGTTTTTCGTCCCGCATGATATGCAGGCCGTCTATATCATGGAAACGGCCCCCGCCAGGCACCGCGCGAAGCTCTATTCCGCGGTCAAATGCGTGGCGATGCTGGGCATGCTGGCGGTGCCGCTGCTGCGGCGTTGCCTGATGCGGGAAACGAGCCAGTGGCGAAAGGTATATCTGATCCCCGCCGTCGTTGGGCTTGTCACGAGCCTCATCGCGCTGCTGCTGGCGAAGGAGACGGACGCCTTCAACCGTTCCCGTATCAACTATCTGCGCGGCGATACCGCCGAAAACGGGACGGATGCTTCGGGCGGCGTGATCCCTGCGCTGAAATTCGTGTGGCGGCACAGGCAGCTCCGCTGGCTTTACATCGCCGTGGCGTTCGCCGAGGCGGGCTACCTGCTGACGGTGGATTATCAGGTCGTCATCACCTACGGCTACGCGCAGCACTTCCTGCGGCAGGGGCTGTTCCCCGATCTGGCCGCCGCCGTGGAAAGCGTCGGCGTCCATCAGGTGACCGCCGCCCTGTTCCTGTACCCGGTGGGCTGCGCGCTGGGCCATCTGCTGCCGGGGTTCGTGGCGGACCGCAAAAGCCGGAAGGCCGCCGCCCTGTTTTCTTCTCTGGCGGCCGTGGCCTTCTTTCTCGGCTTTATGCTCGGCTCCCGCGCGGGGCTGCCGCCGTACCTTGTCGGCTTTTTCAGCGGCGCGTGCGTCGGCTTCTTCTGGTCCAACGTCGATATCATCAACATGATGACGGGGGAATCCTCCCCCACGGCGCTGCGGTCGTCCATCCTGGCTACGGTCAGCGTGGCCACGGGGGGCGGCGTGGCGGTTTCCTACGCCGTCACCATCCCGCTGCTGACAAAGCTGGGCAACGCCTCCGCGGGGCCCGTGCTGCTGTGCGTGGCGGTTCCCAGCCTGATCGCCGCTTTCGCGGTCCTTGCCGCCAAAACGCACGACACCAGAGGCGTGGATCTGACCGCCGTCAAGGGCGACGAATGGGACGGCCCGGCGGAAGAAAAAACAGAAAATCAATTGCCTGAATCATAGAATTTGGAGGGATCGATATGATCGCAACGGTACAAAAATTTATCAGCATGCTTCTCGTTACACTGATGATTTTCTTCTCCACGTATTTCGGCGCGGGAAACAGGGCTTCGGTCGACGCCGTCGGCGAAAATATCGCCGAAGGGCTGCTCAGCGGCTCCCTTGCGCCCTTTTCCGGCCCGGATATCTACGATCCCGACACGATCCGGTCGCTGATCGCGGAGGACGCGGACGGCAACTGCTGTTTCACCGATATCGACTACGGCAATCAGGACCGTGCCGTGTGGCCCGCCGCCAGACACCTGACCAGGACCGAACGGCTGGCGATCCTGTTCCGGCAGGAGGCGGATCCCGACGCCAAAGCGGCGTATAAAGACCTGATCGTGAAGCTGCTGGCCCACTGGATCAAAAATGATTACAATAACCCGAACTGGTGGCACAACAAGCTTTCCAACCCGAATATCCTGGGCGAGATCGGCGTGCTGATGAAGGGCGAGCTGGACGCCGGACAGCTGCGCGAGCTGGCGGTGCTGGTGGGACGCGGCTGCTACTCCGTGGATCCCACGCTGCGCGCGTATACCGGCGCCAACGCGGTGGATATCGCCATGTCCTCCATCAAATTCGGGGTGCTTACCGGCTACGCCTCCGCCATCAAGTCCGCGATGCGCGTGGTGTCAAGCGCGCTGGACTACTCGCTTTCGGAGGGCATCAAGAAGGACGGCACCTTCTTCCAGCACGGCAACCGGCTGTATATGGGCGGCTACGGCATCGTCTTCCTCAGCGGCATGGCAAAGGTCATCGGCATGATCGGCGGCACGGATTTCATGCTCTCCGGCAGCCGGCTGGAGCCCATGACCGCGTTCATCCTGAAGGGCCTCAGAACGGCGAGCTTCGGCAACATCCTCGACCCCACGGTGATGGGCCGGTCGGTCTCCCGCCCCAACGCGCAGCCGCTTCCCGGCATGGTGTCCACGCTACGGAAGCTGGCCGATACCGAGGGTATCCCCCACCGGGAGGAAATCATGGCGTACGCGGCCTCCATCGAAAGCAACACCAAGCAGAACTACGGGCTGCATTATTTTGACGACGCCAAATTCCTGGTCGTCAACAACGAGGATTTCTATTTCAGCTTCCGCGGCGGCGATAACCTCATGTACTATTCGGAGATCACCAACGACGAGAACATCCTCTGCTACAATTCCACCATTCCGGGCGTGACCACGATCATGCATACGGGCAACGAGTATCTCAACATCAGCCCGCTGTACGACTATTCCGCCGTCCCCGGCACCACGGCCGTTCCCGAAACGGACGAGGAGATCGCCGCCCATGACGACGCCACCTACCGTTCCCTGACCGGTATCTACGGCGGCAAGGTCGCCGACGGCGCGGCTGTCTCGTTTGCGAAGACGAAGCACGAGGGGATCGATATGACGGTTTCCTGCTTCGCGACCGATAACGCGGTGATCCTGCTGGGTGCGGGCATGAAAAACGACAGCGGCAAGCCGATGGTCACCACCCTTGACCAGTCGTATTACGCGGGCGATTTCGTGCAGGACGGCAATACGGTGATCCACAACGGCATCAAGTACGAGCTGCTGGAGGGCGACGCGCTGCTGGCTAAAAACGAGCACCGCGCGGGCTCCTGGCGGCGGAACAACCTGACGCTGGCGGATATCGCGGCGGAGGGGGATATCTTCACCGTGTATACGGAAAACACCGGTTCCTATGCGTACACCGTGATGGAGGAGAACACCGACGCGCGGTTTGAGGTGATCGTGAACACCCCGTCCGTACAGGCGGTCCGGCTGCCGGACGGCAGGGTCGCCGCGGCGTTTTATTCCGCGGGCTGCTTCAGCGACAACGGCAGAACCTATGTGGGCGTGATCGGCACGGCAAAGATATTTGATTGACGGCAACGGACCCGCGAAACTGTCTTTCACGAACAACAGAAAAACTGCCGGAGCGCGACAGGCGTCCCGGCAGCTTTTTTGTTTCTTTACAATGTGGGGAAAATCGGAGCTTATCCTCCGGTCTTTTCGTTTACCAGCTCGTAGAAATTGCCGATGAAGGTGGAACCGGCGCGCCGCCCGTAGGAGATCAGGCACCAGGTGTCGCTGTCCAGCTTGCCGGTGTTCCCGTTGTACTGCAGGCCCGCCATCACGAAGTTGGCGTCGTTGGCCACGTACCCCGCGGCGTCGTTCATCAGGTCGAAAACGATCACGTTCTCGCCCAGTACCTCGCGGATCGCCTTGTAGGGGAAGCCCGCGATGCCGTCGCCGCCCTTGAGCAGTTCCGTGAAGGTCTCGCCGGGGCTAAGGTACACTTTCAGGGTGTCGCCCAGCTCCATGTAGCCCACCTCGGTCACGGTGTAATACTGCCCGAGGTACGAGCGCAGCATCAGGTTGTCCGCGATGGCGGTCTTGCCGAGGATGGCGACCACGTTGTTGTCGATGGGGCAGAAGAACTGTTTGTGCGCGATGTTCAGCAGCGGCTTGACCTCGACCGCCTCCACGGTGGGCAGGCCGTCGTACCACTTGGTATAGCCCTCGCGGTCACCGTATTCCGCAATGCCCAGCCGGTCGCCGGTGGTCGCGTTCAGGCGGACGCGCTCTTCCCGCGTCATGTTCAGCCCCAGCGTGAGATAGCCCATCTCGTAGCCGTAGCGCACGGCGGTGGAATGGGCGTCCGTATCCAGCCCGTTGTCGTTGGACCTGCTTCGGCCGGAGGTGACGGTGCCCACGTTGCCCTGAATGAAGATGAAGTTGTACCCGGCGGCGTTGGCGACCTTTTCCATATACCAGATGAAATCCGCGCTGAGCTTTTTGTCAAAGCCCTTTTTGCCGTTCTCGTCCACGTAGGAATCCCAGTCGTAGCTGGCGGATTCCGGATGGCAGCCGAAGGTGGCGATCAGTGTGGGCGTTGCGTCCGCGTCGTCGGGCACGAATTCCAGCTTATACAGCGTATCGTCCACGCAGATGGGCGCGGTGCGGTCCCACACGTAGTCCTTGATGTTCACGGAGGAATACCAGAGGGTCCCCTCCGTCATGGCGGCGTACGCTTCCATGACGCTGTCTTTCGCGCCGTCGATGACCGCCTGCAAAAACGTGCGGTCCACGCCGTATTGGATCTCCTGCTGCATCATATTATTCAGCGCGTGGGTCACGGGCTTGTTCCAGACGCCCTGCGAGTCGATGCCGGTGTGGATGTGCGTGCAGTCCACGTTGATGCTGACGATGTCGTTTTGGGCGGCGAAGTCCGCCAGCGCCGCGCGGATCAGACGGACGTCCGCGTTGGCGAGGCCCATGGCATCCACGGCACAGAAGGCGGCGCAGCCCCGGCCGCTGCCGTCGTCCAGCACGATCGTGCGCACGCGCAGCTCCTCGTCCTCGCCGTCGTCGTCCTTGTACATCTCCGTGCAGAATACGTCCGGCAGGTACGCGCCCTTGGCGTAGGGCTTTTCGCCGAAATCGGCGGGCATGACGCTCTTTTCGCTGTAACCCAGCCGCCATACCGCGTCCGCGGCGGGCTGCGTCAGGAACGTTTCCGTCCCGGCGTAAAAACCGCCGTAGCCGTCCAGATCGAAGGTCTCGTACCGCTGTACCGTTTTCGCGGCGGGCACCGCCATGGAAAGCGGCTTGGCGACGGCGATATTGATGACGAGATCGGACAGCAGATTCAGCAGCTTTGCTGCGATCTGCTTGAATTTGGCCAGCGCCTGCTGCGAGCCGCTTTGGGTCTCGTCGACCGTCAGGTTGGCGAAGGGGTTGTACGCGTCGAACGCGCTGACGCCCTCCTGCGCGACGTCGGGCGACGCCGCGGCAAAACTCACGGACACGCTTCCGACCAGCAGGCACAGGCACAGAAGCGCCGACAGGAAAATACGGATCTTTTTCATAACGAACTCCTTTTCTCGGATCGAAACAATGGCGAGGGGACGTTTATTGACGGATGGGCGGAACGGCTTCAGGGCGCGTCCCGGTCGGCGTTTACGCGGTCCACGTAAACGGAAACCATGCGGTCCCGGCGCTCGGAAAGCTCGTAGTACATCAAAGCTCGTTTTTTTCTGGTGATCGGCCAGAACAGCTTCGGCACAATGCCCAGCGCCCCGGTGACGGTGGGCATGATGGAACAGAGGATGAACTCCCAGCGTTTGGTCTTTTCGGTCTGCGTGCCGATCTTAAGGCCCTGCACGTAGCCGATCTTCTTCATCAGGATGTTGAAGACGGAGCCCTTTACCACGCCCTGCAGCTTCAGCACCAGGCTTTTTGCCACGCCCGTGGTGGCTTCCATCCGGTAGCCGCTTTTCCATTCGCAGTAGTCCATGGCCTCGTTCCAGAGATCCGCGTTGATGACCTTGTTGACGCCGAACAGCAGCTTGGCAAAAACCTCGCGGAAGCCGTAAACGATCAGCATGGGCTTCAGCTTGCTGTAATTGCGGTTGATGATGCCCGCCAGGAAAAAGAGGAGGCAGAGCGCGTCGCCGTAGATATCCGCGCCCACCCACAGGAACTTGGAGGAAAAGCGCTTGCGCAGCGGCGCCACAAAGGCATAGGAGATACTGCCTACCGGCCCCGAGACAAGGCCGGCCAGCGCCAGCGCGGAGTTGATCATCGTGTCGGCGCCGTGGACGTCGATCCAGTAATCCCGTTCGCCCATGCCGATGGCGAAGTTGCCGAAGAAATCGGAAAGCGCCATCAGGAACACGGGATAATTCCGGATGATCGCCGTAAAGCCCTCTTTGATGTTGGGACGTTCGATCGTCTGCGGTACGCGCTCTTTGGAGATCATAAAGAACCAGAACGTGAACGCGCAGGAGACCGCCGCGCAGCCCGTGCCCATGCCCATGAAAACAGACCGCAGCGGCGCTTTCCACCGGCCGGTGGAAACGAAATCGTATAAGATGCCCAGAACAAAGCTCGGCATATCCTCGCCCATCCAGCCGGTCAGCAGCTCCGCCAGCGTGATCAGGCGCACGCGTTCGTTGGGGTTGGGCGTGATGGTGCTCATATACCCGGCCCTTGCGATATCGGTAAAGGTGCCCGCCGTTTCGGTGATGACGCCGAACAAAAAGTAAAAAATCAGCTTCGGCACGTAGGTCCCCGCGGTATTCGGGAAAAAGTACGGCAGGAACCAGTACAGCATCCCGATCAGCGACAGCGGGATCTGCATCGTCACCAGGAACGGGCGGAATTTGCCCAGCCGCGTCCGGGTGTTGTCCACCGCCGCGGAAATAAAGATATCGTTGACCACGTCCCACGCGCCGGTAAACAGGCCCACGATGGCGGAAATACCGAAGTCGATATTGACGACGTCCCAGATAAACCTGTTTTTGTAGCCGTTGATATTGAAGGAATTGGACCAGTCGTTGAACAGATACGCGACGGTCTCCCTGGCGCCCACATAGTGATAGCTGCGAAACATGTTCCCGCTCAGCTCGCTTTGCGCGGCCGTCCGCGGTTTTTCGTCAGCCATTCTCCGTCGCCTCCGTTCCTTTCGTCCCTGTCGCCGTATGGTTGCGGGCCCGTTCCCGTTTTTCCTGTTCGCGTTTCGATCTGCGATCCGGGGCGTATGCGAACGCGGGATCGTAATTAAAATATAATGCATCCGATTCTTCTTGTCAAGCGACAAAGGCGGCCGGAGCTGATTTTGCGCGGGAAAAGGATCGTTTTTCGGGGGATCGGCGCAAGAATCCTGTTGCCGAACGGCGCGATATGTGGTAAAATGACCGTGTCAGCAAAAAAAAAGAAATCTTGGCATGACGAGGAGAATGAGGATGGATAACAGGCAGTGGTTCCGGGAAGCGAAATTCGGCATGATGATCCATTGGGGCCTGTATTCGCTGCTGGGCGGCGAATGGAAGGGCGAACGTATGGAGGAGATCGGCGAATGGGCGCAGCAGTATTTCCGCATCCCGCTGGCGGAATACCAAAAACTGGCGGCGGCGTTCAACCCGGTGTATTTCGACGCGGAGGAGTGGGTGCTGCTGGCCAGGCGGGCCGGGATGAAGTACCTTGTGTTCACGTCGAAGCATCACGACGGCTTCGCCATGTACCGTTCCCGCGTGTCGCCGTATAACGTGGCGGATATGACTCCCTTCGGCCGCGACCCGGTGGCCGAGCTGGCGGAGGCCTGCAAAAAGCACGGGCTGAAGCTGGGGCTTTACTATTCGCAGGACCTGGACTGGCAGCACCCTCACGGCGGCGGGTATACCCACGGCAAGGTGTGGTGCGGCGGCCGGGCGTATCTCACCAACAACTGGGACTATCCCGACGACGGCGCCAAGGACTATGCGATCTGCTTCCGGGAAAAGATCGTGCCGCAGGTGAAGGAGATCCTGACGAATTACGGCGACCTGTGCCTGATCTGGTTCGACGTGCCCGCCACGCTGACCCGCGAACAGACGGACGAGCTGTACGCGCTGGTGAAGCGATACCAGCCGGACTGCCTTGTGAACTCCCGCATCGGCAACGGCTACGGCGATTACGATTCGGCCGGCGACAACGAGATCCCCGACTCCGACGCGGGCGAACGTCTGCGGGAAGCGCCCTGCACGCTCAACGACACCTGGGGCTATAAGAGCTTCGACAACAACTGGAAATCGGCGGATACGGTGCTGGCGCTGAAAGAACGGCTCAACGGCAGAAACATCAACTATCTGCTGAACGTGGGACCCGACGCGCTGGGCCGCATCCCGGGTCCTTCGGTAAAGATCCTTGAAGAGGTCGGCCGCCGGCTGGGACAGCCGATCCGCTGAGGGAGAAACGACCATGAAGCTTTGTGTGCCGCTGCCGTGTTTTTTTAACGACCTGCCCTTTGAGGCGGCCATTGAAAAGGTCGCCGCGCTGGGGTATGAATACGCGGAGATCTACGACTGGAAACGGCTCGATCTTGCCTCCGCCGCCGGGGCGCTCAGGGATACGGGCGTCACGCTGCTCAGCATGTGTACCACCGAATTCTGTCTGACCGATCCCGCGCGCCGGGGGCTTTGGCTGGACGGGATCAGGGAAAGCTGCGAGGCGGCGGCTGCGCTCGGCGTCAAAAAGCTGATCACGCAGGTGGGCCCCGATACCGGCGCAGACCGGGCGGAACAGCACCGTTCCATCGCGGAGGGCCTTGCCGCCGGGGCGGAGATCCTTGAAAGCGCGGGCGTTACCGTGATGATCGAGCCGCTGAATATCCGGGTGGACCATCCGGGGTATTACCTGACCTCCTCCGCGGAGGCGTTCGATCTCGTCCGGGAGGCGGGCAGCCCGTGCGTGAAGGCGGTCTTCGATATTTACCACCAGCAGATCTCGGAAGGCAACATCATCCCGAACATCACGCAAAATCTTGACAGCATCGCCCATCTGCACGCCGCCGGGCACCCCGGACGGCACGAGCTGCAGTTCGGCGAAAACGACTATAAAAACGTCTTTGTCGCCGTGGACAAGGCCGGGTATACCGGTGCGTGCGGGCTGGAATACACCCCGCTGCTGGATCCCGAGGAAAGCCTTGCGACGGCTAAAAAGCTTTACGGAGAGAAAAGAAGTCCGGCAGACGGGTAAGCTGACGGACGAAAGCTCCGGCGGCAGGGGCGCCCGCGGTCCGGCGCTCACAGGGAGGAACATGATGAAAAAAGCATTGTTGATCATCGGCGTCATTATTCTGGTCGCCTGCGTATCGGCGCTGGTATTCGCCGTATGGAATTGGTTTGCCTACCATCACGTGCTGGACGGATCGGCGGCGCTTTATGAAAGACTGCGCCTGCGGATGACCGTTTCTTTCATTGTCGGCGGCGTTCTTGCGGCGGTCGGCGCCGTGTGCCTGATCGTCCGCGGCAGACTGTAAAAACGGCCTTTTCCGACGCTTTGGCGGAAGAGAAATCAGAAAGCCGCCCGTTGGGGACGGAGAGGAGGAAAACAGCATGAAAGCGTATTTTGCAGGAGGATGCTTCTGGTGCGTCACGCCTATCTACAAGATCTACGGCGTGGACAAGGTCGTCAGCGGCTATTCCGGCGGAAAAGAGGAAAACCCCTCCTATGAGGACGTGAAATCGCAAAAGACGGGGCACCGGGAGACGATCATGCTGGAATACGATCCCGCCGAAGTATCCTACGAAACGCTGCTGGATATCTTTTTTGACAACGTGGATCCCTTCGACCCGGAGGGGCAGTTCATCGACAGGGGCCGTTCCTACACGCTGGCGATCTATTATACTTCCGAGGAGGAGAAAAAGCTTGCCGCAGAGCGCATACAACGGCTGAAAAAAGAATCGGGGAAGGACGTTTTCGTCGCGCTGGAACTCTTTGCCGGGTTTTATGAGGCGGAGGAATACCATCAGGATTATTACCTGAAGCACCCGGAGGAATATGAAAAGGAACTGGTGGAATCCGGCAGAAAGCCGCGTTGACCTCTGTGTGATCCGGAAACGAAAAGAGCCTCTTTTGTCATGCAAAAGAGGTTCTTTTTTATGGATATCTGCCGCATGAAATCATACCGCGCGCCGCGTCGCCTCAGTTCAGTCGTTTGTCAGCGGCGGCAGCTCGTGGATATCGTAGGTGTCGTAGTAGATCTCAAAGGCGGTGTCCGCGTCGCCGGACAGCTCGATCAGCGCCCCGGCCTGGAACATGGCCGACAGCGTCCCGGAGGGCGCCTTCCACGCGGCGTTGGAAACGACCGCGATATCTGATCCTCTCAAAATAGCCTCCGCGCCGAACAGCAGGTTGCCGGTGGCGATGTGGTAGTCGCTGGAAACGATGGCCAGTTCTTTGACCTGCGGATAGTCCTTCGTTAATATATCAAAGGTATATATCGCGTTCTGCGCCGTGGTGAGAGACCTGTTTTCCGCGATCACGCGCTCCGGCGCCACGCCGTTTTCGGTCAGCCACTCCGCCATTTTATCCGCCTCGGTGGCCGTTTCGTTCTCCGCGGCGGTGCCGCCGCCGGTGCATACGATCAGGGCGTTCGGGTATTTCTCCGCGCTTCGTTTCGCCGTTTCCAGCCGTTGGATCAGCTCCTCGCGCATGCTGCCGTCCGGCTCCAGCTGGAAGCCCAGCACCACGATGCAAAGCGCGTCCGTATCGTTCAGGCCGTCCGGCAGAACGTCGTAGTAAAGCGTCGGCGCGGGATCTTTCCAAAGGTCCATGATCTCGCTCCACTTGTTTCCGGCCGTCTGGTCGATCCCGGACAGGTCCTTCAGCAGTTCGTCCATGCGCGTATACGCCGCCTCCCCGTAGTTGCCGTAATCCACCACTATCTCCTCAATGATCTCCTGGGTATTCCGCTTTTCGGGCGCTTCTTTTTTGCAGCTCGTGAAAGAAAACACCAACGCGGCAACGATAAAGAGAATCAGCATTTTAGTATTGAGTTTGTGTTTCATCGTTTCGTTCCTTTCAGGTTTTTTGTTTCAGATGAAGCAGCGTATGTTTTCATTATATCCGAAACATAACGACAAATCAATCACAATTATGAATAAAGGATCCGGTTGATGAACGTTGCGGCAGATGATATAATGATCTCATCCATAAACAAGACGGGGAGGCGTTCATTATCAACTGTCTGTTGCTTTCTGATACGTTATCCGATTTCAGCGCCGTGTTGGAAAACTGCGGCGCGGCGGTCACACGAAAAACTTTTGAGGATGCCGTGGAGATGGATCTTGCGCCCTTTGACGCCTACGTGGTCAGCGCCTGCGGAAAGGTGCTCGACGCGCGGCTGCGCGCGGCGTTGGAGCAAGAAGCGGATCGGGGCAAACGCCTCTTTGCGGAGGCGCTGAACAGTTGGGGCGGGATCTATTCCGGGGAGCCGACGGATACCACCCGCAGCCGCTTGATCGTCACGCCTGACGCGGGGAACGGCGCGATCCCCGGTTTGCGCACGGGCGACCTGCTGGACGACGGCAGCAACAGGGCTATGCGGCCCTGGTACGTCGTGCCGGGGATGAAAACGCTGCTGGTTTATCGCGCCGGGATATCGGCGCACCGCCGACTGAACGACTATGTTCCGGAATCCGACGACGCCCCCGCGCTGTGGACCGTCGGCGACAACGTGATGATGTGCGCGTTCGAGCTGCACCATTTCAACCGGGCCGGATTTTCGCCCCGCGGCGTATGGCAATCTCTCATCGGCTTTATCGCGGAGTGGATCACGGGGAGTAAACCCACGTCCTTTCCCTCTCCGACGGTCCGGTTCCTCACGGACGCCGACCTTTCGGACGAGCGGGAGTTTGAAAAACGGAGAAAAGAGACCGTCGACCGGGGGATCGCCCGACTGAAGGGCTTTCTGATCGACGAAGGGCGCGGCGGCGTCCGGGAGGGCCTGCGCCACAACGTGGACCCGGACGGGGTGCAGGCCAAGGCCGATACCGTGCGGACGGACTGCTGCGGCGAGGCGGCGGGCGCGTTTCTGTTTCACAGTGTTTCGGAAAAATGCGCGGAACACCGGCGGATCGCGGAAAACCTGTTCGATTTTGTGTTCGGCCCCATGCAGATCCGTGGCGGCGCGTTTGACGGTATGCTGCGCTGGACCGATACGGCGTGGGAGGTCTGCTATCAGGACGACGCCGCCCGGGCCATGCTGCCCGCGCTGTACCAATGCCTGTTCCTCGGCGATAAGAGCCGTTTCCCGGCGATCTGCCGGGCGCTTGATTTTCTGGTCAAAACAACGGCAAAGGATGGATGCAGGGTCAGCCGCACGGACAAGCCCATGCTGACCGACGACGCGCTGGCACAACTGGCCGAAGCCGGGCACGGCACGCCCAGCGCCCACTATAACGCCTATTACCACGCCGCGTTGCTGCTGGCGTATCAGGCCGGCGGCAGAAGAGAATACTACGACGTGGCGAAACGGGGCCTTGAAACGATCATGACCCTGTATCCCGATACCCGCCGCGAGCAGAGCGAGACCGAGGAGCTGTGCCGCCTGATCCTGCCGCTGGCGGCGCTGTATCACACGTCAAAGGAAGAAAAGCATCTGCAGATGCTCCGCCGGGTCACCGACGACCTTGTTTCGCACCGGCACCCCTTCGGCGGCTACTGCGAATGGGATACCGGGTACAGGGCGTCCTGCGCGCGGGGTTCCTCAGGCGAGTGCTCCCTGCTGACCGAAAACGGCGACCCCGTGGCGGACCTGCTGTATTCCGTCAACTGGCTTCCGGTCGGTTTCGCCTACACGTATCACGTAACGGGGGACCGGCGTTATGACGACCTGTGGCGCGGTATCGCGGCGTTTTTTATCAGGACGCAGGCGATCTCCGAAAACCCGGTGATCGACGGGCTGTGGCGCAGGGCCTTTGACATGGAGCTGGGCGAGGTGTACGGCTGCCCCAACGACGTCGGCTGGGCGGCCGACTGCAGCGAAACGGGCTGGACGAACGCGGAGATCCTGATGGGACTGATGCTGCCCGAGATCCTCGGCGATCGGGAAGAAGCCGCAGACGGGTAAAAACGAAAAAAACTGTTGCAAAACGGGAAAAGTTGTGATATTATCTCAAAAAATGAATATGATTCCGTATGACGCGCGCAGGAAATGCGATTTGCGACCGAAGGAGTAACACTCTCAGGTGTCCGGTAAGGATGAGGACTGCGTGCCGACGGATCTTTGGAGAAGCTCGCCGACAGCCGGTCGGAACGAGTGCCGAAGGGGCAAGCGGTCATCGCCGCCAATCTCTCAGGCAAAAGGACAAAGAGCATTCACGCATCCGCCCCCGGATGCGCCGCACCGTACTTTTGCGTTTGGGCAGACCCCTTCGGGTCTGCTTTTTTTGTATATTTCCGGGCGATATGCCCGATAGAATAAAAGTGATTCGGAGGAATGGCTCATGAACGCAATTCTCAACAACGTCACTTCCGTCAACGACGCGGTCAACAGCTTCGTCTGGGGCAAGGTGGGGCTTTTCCTGCTCATCGGCACCGGCATCCTGCTGACCGTCGTCACAAAGGTCTTTCAGATCAGCCACCTGCCGCACTGGTGGAAGAGCACCATCGGCTCGCTGTTCCACCGGGACGTCATCGGCCACTCCAAGGATGTCCGTTCCATTTCGCCCTTCCAGGCGCTTTGCACGGCGCTGGCGGCCACGGTTGGCACGGGCAACATCGCGGGCGTGGCGGCGGCCATCTGCACCGGCGGCGCGGGCGCGGTCTTCTGGATGTGGATCGCGGCGTTTTTCGGGATGATGACCAACTTTTCCGAAAACGTGCTGGGCATCTATTACCGGCGGCGCAACGGCGAAAACGAGTGGTCCGGCGGCGCCATGTACTACCTGCGGGACGGCCTTGGCGCAAAGAAGGGCTGCAAAGGGATCGGCAAGGTCCTCGCCGCGCTGTTCTCCTGCTTCGCCATCCTGGCCTCCTTCGGCATCGGCTCCATGGGGCAGGTCAACAAGATCGTGCTGAACATCGAAAGCGCTTTCAAAATCGAGGCGCTGTCCGGCATTCAGGTGTTTGAGGGCGTGTCGCTCTACGCCATCCTCATCGGCGTGGTGCTGGTGGTCCTCGCCTCCCTCATCATCCTCGGCGGTCTGCGCCGCATCGCCTCCTTCGCGGAAAAAGTCGTTCCCTTTATGGTGGTGGCCTTCATCCTCGGCGCGTTCGTCATCGTGGGCAAAAACTACGCGCACATCCTGCCCGCCTTCGGCGCCATTTTCAAAAACGCCTTCACGCCCATCGCGGCCATCGGGGGAGCGAGCGGCTATATGCTCAAAACCGTCATCGACAAGACCATGACGCAGGGCTTCAAGCGCGGCGTGTTCTCCAACGAGGCGGGCCTCGGTTCCTCGGTCATGGTACACTCCAACTCCAACGTCAAAGAGCCCGTCATACAGGGCATGTGGGGCATCTTTGAGGTCTTCGCGGACACCATGATCGTGTGTACGCTGACCGCCCTTGTGGTGCTCACCTCCGGCGTGTACGATCTTTCCACCGGCGCAACGGCCGACGGCGTCGGCGACGCCACGTTGGTGGCAGGCGCCTTCAACTCCGTGTTCTCCTTCGGCAATATCGGTGAGAAATTCGTCGCGGTCGCCATGTTCCTTTTCGCGTTCACCACGGTGCTGGGCTGGTCCCATTACGGCACCAAGGCGTGGGAGTACCTGTTCGGCACGAAGAGCACCGTCGTCTTCAAGCTCCTCCACATCGCCACCATCATCCTCGGCGCGGTGATGACCTCGTCTTTGGCGTGGGACATCTCCGACACGTTCAACGGCCTGATGATGATCCCGAACCTGATCGGTGTGGTGGTGCTGTTCCCGCTGGTCATGAAGATCACGAAGAACTACGTGGACAGAAAGATCCGCAAGCAGGACGTCAAGCCCATCCTGTCCTACGACCCCGCCATCCAGAAGGAAGCGGAGGAATCGCTGGATCAATAACCGTACCGAAAACAAAGAACCCCGGGCCCGCGGACGATCCAAGTCCGCAGGCCCGGGGTTTTCAACGGAAGGTTTTCTTTTCGCCTTGACAAATCCACCTTGCGAAAACCGTTTCAATAGACTATAATGATCTTACCGTGATTCATCAAAAAACGGGGAGGAGAGAAAAACATGAATACGTTTTCGCTGAAACACTACCGCGTCGGGATCGTCCTGTTTTACGCGCTGGCCGTCGCGGCGCTGGCGGTGGCGGCGGTATACGATCTGCAGATCGATATCGCCCTCAACGATACTTCAAGCTTTATCGCCAACTGGCTGGCCGACACGGGCGAAATGCCGGGCTATCTGCTGCTGCTGGCCGTGGGCGGCGTACTTGCCAAATGCCTGCAAAACAAGTGGCTCAAGGGCCTGTTCGCCGTCGGCACCGTCGGCGCCGGCGTGTACCTGGGGGATTACGTCGCCCGCCGCCTGTTCGAGAACAACGATTTCCGCGTCGGCTACGGCGTGATATACGGCGTCGGCGTCGCGCTGCTGTTTTTGCTGGCGCTGCACTTTATCCCGGTGCCGGAGCGCCTCGTCAAGCCCCTGATCCTGATGGCGGTGATCGGCCTGTGCGCCTACGGGATGAGCTCCGGGATCATCAACCTGATGAAGACGGTATGGGGGCGCGTGCGCTTCCGCGACCTGACCGACGGCTACGAAGCGTTTACCGCCTGGTACGTGATCAACGGCGACACCGGTGCCCACTCCTTCCCCAGCGGGCACACCGGCAGCGCGGGCGCGACGTACTTTCTGATGTTCCTGCCCTTCGTCAGTGAAAAATGGCAAAAGCGCCGTTACCTGTGCTTTGCCGCCGCGTTCCTCTATACGTCCGCCGTGGCCGCCACGCGCCTGATCATGGGCGCGCATTACCTCAGCGACGTGACCGTGGGCGGGACGATCGTCTTCACCTGCGTCCTCGCCGGGCTGGCCGTGTATCAAAAGCTGCTGCCGCGGTTCGCCGGGACCGACGCGTGAAGAAAATGATCACAGGTCATCCGAGAAAAACGTCGTTTTCGGTGGGAACACGCGGAAGAAATCCGATCCCGGGTCGTTGATCACAAGGTCCGGGATATACGTCTCGTCCGTGAATCCGCACAGCAGCAGCTGCGAAGCGCGGCTGACGCTCATGACCGCGTCGGGCGCATACGCGTTGTTTTTGTCCACGTGCGCGCCGTCGGTCGAATACGTCACCCGATATACGCCCTCGCCGATCTGCAGGGTAAACGCGCCGTCCCGCGGCGGGTACCGGTGGGCCTTCAGCACCTTTTCCGGGTTCAGGATCCTTGCCGCGCCTGTCCTGTGCACGGCGATCTCACAGCTTTTCAGGTCTCCGACGAACCGCAGCAGCGGCGAATCCTCCGGAACGTTCTGGAAGCAGACCGTTTTCTGATTGCTTTCATAGTTGCGCAAAAAGCCGACGATCCCCAGCATGGATTCGCGTGAATCGAAATAGATCTCCCTGACGAACACCGTGCTTTTGCCCCGGTCAACGGAGAACGTGGCAAAGGAACTGTTTTTCCAGACGTAGGTATAACTCTGCGAGAGATACGGCTCCGCCGGGAACATTTCCGCCGTGTCCCGCGTAAAGCAGAGGTTGTACGCCTTCGCGCAGCGGTTGTAGGTCGAAAGCAGCTGTTCCGTATCGTTCCCTTCGTACAGCACCGCGTCCTGGTTTCTTTCAATGCCCGCCAGCTCGGCGAACGGGACCGTGGCGCTGACGGAGCGCCCCACCCGTTCATACCCGAGCTTTCTGTAATACGCTTCGGAAAACGGGTAGAGGATGCTGATATCGTACCGGTTTTCGCGGAAGACCGTATCGAACAGCGCCTTCACCGCGCCCTTGCCCCGGTGCTCCGGCTTGGCGGCTACGCCGCCGATGGCCGCGCAGGTCAGCAAACCGCCGTCGTAGTGGCAGCGTCTCTCATAGAGTTCAAGATCCGCCATCAGCGTTTTACCGTCGTCGGTAAACGCACCCAAAACCTTTTCACAGGGCAAAGCAGCCTGCGGATCGTTGATATCGGTGGAAAACACGAAGGCCTGCGAGGCCACCTTTTCATGCTCCGCCGCGTCCGCCTGCGTTAAGTATCTGATGATCATCCGATCGCCCCCGTTCTGTCTTGCAGGATGCATTATATCACGAAGCGCGATAAATGGAAATACCTTTTCCGAAATTTAAATACAGCCTCCCGCGGAGGGCTCCGTCCGCTGTCATTCGCAAAAGAATGAAGAATCAGGTTGATGTTTGGCAAAAGGAATGATATAATCAAACCGCTATGATATTCGAGGATATAAAAGCAAACAGAGAACAACCGATCGCGCTCCTGTTCGGCACCGACTGGTGGACCGACTGCGACGACGCGGCTGCGCTGGCGCTCCTGCTGAAAGCGCACAAATGCAGCCTGATCGACCTGAAGGCCGTCGGCGTCAGCAGCGTGATGCGGTATTCCGCTGCGTCGGTAAAAGCCGTGTGCGAGGAGCAGGGCCTCGGCCATATCCCGATCGGCCTGAATAAAAGCGCCGAACGCAAAGGCCTGTTCTGCCTGTATCAGAAAAAGCTGGCCGCGCGCTGCGGCTCCGGGTTCACGAACGCCGACTGCCCGGAGGCGTACAAGTTGTACCGCCGCGTTCTTTCGTCGCTGCCGGGGAAAGCGGTGCTTGTCGACGTGGGGTTCCCGACGATCCTCGCGGAGCTGCTGGCCTCCGGTCCCGACGAATACAGCGGGCTGACCGGCGGTCAGCTCGTGGCAAGCAAGGCGTCCGAAATCGTCGTCATGGGCGGCAGATGGGACAAAAAAGCGGGCAGGGAATACAACTTCTGCGCCTACAAACGGAACCGCGAAGCGGCGGCGTATCTCTGCGAACGCTGTCCTGTTCCGCTCACCTTTTTAGGGTATGAGGCCGGCAAAAGCGTGATCACCGGCGGCAAAACGGTTCCCGGGTTGACCGGCACCGCCTACGCGGCGCATTTCAGCCCGAAGGGCAGGCCATCCTGGGACCCCATGACGGCGCTGTACGCCATCGTCGGCGACGCCGGGAATGCGGGGTACCGCAGGGTTTACGGCGCGGCGTCGGTCGATCCCAAAACCGGCAAAAACAGCTTTGCGGTTTGTGACGGCGGCACTCATTCCTATCTTGTAAAAGAAAAAGAAGACCGTTTTTACAAAGAACAGATCGATGAATTGTTGCGAACGAAGTGACCGTCGTTACGGCGGACCGGGATCCGCGGAGGAAACCGTGATCGTACCGGTCGATGAAACAAATCTGCCGCAGGCCGCGGTCATCCATTCCGTCTCATGGAAGGAATCGCACCGGGCTTTTTGCGCGCCTGATTTCATAGAAGCGCACACGCCGGACCGGCAGCGGGAATACTTGAGCGCCAAGATGAAAAACGGCGCGCAGCTTTTTATGCTGGTGGAGGACGTGCCTGTCGGCATCGTTTCCGTGACGGGCGGTCTGATAGAAGACCTTTACGTGCTTCCGGATCGTCAGAACAGAGGTTACGGGACGGCATTGCTGCGATACGCCATCAGCCGTTGCACGGGTACGCCCACGCTGTGGATCCTTGAAAACAACGTGAACGCCGGGCGGCTCTACCGCCGCATGGGCTTCCGGGAAACGGGCAGAAAAAACGCGATCACAAACGGACTGGACGAGATCGAATTCGCGCTGACGCGAAATCCGGTTGATAAAGGAGAACGCATATGAAACACAAAAAAGCCATCAAAATCATTTGCATTGCGCTGGCAGCTTTGCTGGTCGTCGCGGGAATATCATTGGCGGTCATTGCCGACCGCGGGCGGCTCAACGGCTATCACCCGCTGCAAACGCCGAAAGAGGGCCAGATCCGCGTCGCCTGCGTGGGCGACAGCGTCACCTACGGGTTCGGCATCCCGCATTTCAAAGGCAACAGCTATCCCGCCGCCCTGCAGAAGCTGCTGGGGGACGGCTACTGCGTCAACAACTACGGCTACTCCGGCCGGACGGCGTGCCTGATGGGCGACAGGCCCTACCGTGTGGAAACGCTGTGCACCGAAAGCCGTTCCTTCGCGCCGGATATCGTGGTGGTTTTGCTGGGCGCCAACGACTCCAAGCCCTTCAACTGGGATACCCAGGTCGCCGGGATGAACGTATACCCGGAGCAGTTTGAGCGGGACCTGAAGGAACTGGTCTCCGTCTATCAGGAGCTGCCCTCCCAGCCGGAGGTCTACGTGGCCACGCCCCTGCCCGCCTACGCGGATAACAGCGGAACGGTGCGGTACGACATCCGGCCGGAGGTCATCGCCGACGAGATCCTGCCCATCGTCAAACGTGTTGCCGCCGAAACCGGCGCGGAATTGATCGACCTGTATCCTGTTTTTGAGGGAAAGACCGAGCTGTACAGCGACGGGCTTCATCCCACGGCCCGGGGCGCCGCGCTGCTGGCGCAGACGGTGTTCGACGCGATTTCCGGCGTCCCGGCGTCATAACGCGCCGCGCACACACAGGAATCGCGGCAAGCGGCAAGCCGGGCAGACGGAAACCGGCAAAACCCCCGACGCTGAGCTGAATTCGTGATCCATTTCAGCGACGTCGCTGAATGGTTGATTGATCGGATTTCGGTTTGTTGAAAAAAAAATAAAAACATATCATATTGGAGGTAAACATGATCCATCTGATGCACAAAATGATAGACCCGGACGCCATGCCGGTGCTCTATGACACACCCTTTACCGCCGGATCCTTCGCTGCCGATTTTGAGGTCAAAGACGGCAACTGGTTTGTCCGGGACGGCTGGCTGATCGGCGAGAACAGGCGCAATTTCCCTTCCATGGCCTTGCTGAAAACGCCCGTCTACGGCCCGGTCTGCCTGGATTTCAGGGCGAAGGTACTGCCGCCCTGCACCCACGACATCAACTGCATGTGGTCCGGCTCCTGGAACGAGGAGACCAACACGCGCGCGCTGGCCTACGTCGCCGGCATCGGCGGCTGGTGGGACGGAAAGGTGGGCTTTGAGAAGAGCCCGGAATACAAGCTGAACTGCGGGACCAAGCTGCTCGATTTCAAGCCGGAAAAGGAATACCATATGCAGTGCGGAAGCATCGGCGGGCACGTGTTCGTGATCATCGACGGGAAGCTGTGCATCGAGGCCACCGATCCGGACCCCATCGATCAGGAGAAGTTCGGCAGGATCGGGCTCGAGGCGTATTGCACCAGGGTGGCCGTGACCGATTTCAAGGTCCGGCGGGCCGTTTGGGAAGAACGGAAGGAAAAATACGAGCCGGAGTTTTAACCGGGTCGTCTCGGGAATATCAAAGAACGGAGAAAAAAGAGCATGAAAATTGCGGTCGCGTATGAAAACGGAGAGGTGTTTCAGCACTTCGGGCATACGGAACAGTTCAAGGTTTACGAAATCGAAGACGGGCAGGTGACGGATACGGCTGTCATCGGCTCGGGCGGCAGCGGCCACGGCGCGCTGGCGGGGCTGCTGGCGGACCGGGCGATCGACGTCCTGATCTGCGGCGGCATCGGCGGCGGCGCGCAGGCGGCGCTCTCCGAGGCGGGGATCGCGCTCTGCGCGGGCGCTTCCGGCAACGCGGACGAGGCGGTAGCGGCTTTCCTGCGGGGCGAGCTTGTGAACACCGGCGCCAACTGCGACCATCACCATGACGACGGCCACAGCTGTCACGATCACGGCGAGGATCACGCCTGCGGCGGTCATGAGGGCTGCGGCGGCTGCCGTCCCGGCGCGGCAAATCAGGGCAGGAACGTCGGCAAAACGGTACGCGCCCATTACCGCGGCACCTTCAACGACGGCACGCAGTTCGACTCCTCCTACGACCGCGGCGAGCCGCTGGAATTCGTCTGCGGCGCGGGCATGATGATCCCGGGCTTTGACGCGGCGGTGGCAGATATGGAGGTTGGGCAGACCGTGCAGGTACACCTCTCGCCTGCCGAAGCCTACGGCGAACCGGACCCGGCGGCGATCTTCACGATCGAGATATCGCAGCTCCCCGGCGCGGAGGACCTCTCCGTCGGGCAGCAGGTGTATTTGCAGGATTCCTACGGCAGACCGATCCCGGTCAGGGTGGCGGCGAGAGACGAGCAAACGGTCACCTTTGACGCCAATCACGAGATGGCCGGCAGGGAACTGAACTTCACCATCGAGCTGGTCGAAGTGCGGGATCGATCCCATTGAAAACGATGCGCAAATACAGCTTTTACGGCTGGGAAACAGCCGATATCAAGGAAAAGCACGGGCTGACGCCGCGCGACTGTTACGACCTGCTTTCGGAGGTCTGGTGCGCCGACACCTGCGCGCCGCGGATGCGCGACAACTGGACGCCGGAAAACAAAACGCTGGGGCAGTGCTCCGTTACCGCGTTTTTGCTGCAGGACCTTTACGGCGGCAGAGTGTACGGCGTGCCGCTGGAAGACGGCAGCTTCCACTGCTTCAACGCGGTCGATGGCTGCGTTTTCGATCTCACCAGCGAGCAGTTCGGCGATACCGCGCTCGATTACGGCAACTGCCCGGAGCAGTTCCGCGAAACGCATTTCGCCAAGGAGGAAAAGCGCCTGCGGTACGAAGACCTGAAGGTCCGGTTCCTCAAGTGTCTGCCGAAGATCATCGAGACGGACCGGCTGATCCTGCGTCCGTTCGCGGAAGGCGACGCCGCCGATGTGCTGGCATATCTGCAAAACCCTACCGTCAACTGCTTCATGGATATGCGGCTGCCAACGCTTGCGGCGGCAAAACGCGCCGTAAAACAGCGCATGCGGGACCGGGAGTATTATTTCGCCGTCGTGGAGAAGGAATCCGGCAAGGTGATCGGCGAATTTTTCGGCGAACCGGAGGGCACGGCCCCCGGCAGGGAGCCTGCGGATACGTTCAGCCCCTGCTGGATGCTGCACCCCGCCTGGCAGGGCAAGGGCTATGCGTATGAAGCGGCGAAGGCCTATTTCGATTACCTGTTCAACGAAAAAGGGATCCGCCGCGTTTACGCCTATACGGAGGATACAAACATACCGAGCCAACGCCTTTGTGAAAAGCTCGGCATGCGCCGGGAGGGACTGTTTCGGGAGTTCGTTTCGTTCGTCAACGACCCGGACGGGACTCTGCGCTATGAAAACACGTATCAATACGCCATCCTGAAAAAAGAGTGGCGCTGAACAGCATGCACGGTTGTCAGTTCGATTCCGAACGAACCGAAATAAAACAGGACGGTCGAAAGACCGTCCTGTTTCATTGGAGCCGGTGGTCAGAATCGAACTGACAACCTGCTCATTACGAAAGCCGGATCGAGCCGTTTTCACGTGTGTGCACATGTGCCCGCAAGTGGCTGTACGTAAGGGTTTTCGGGCATTTTGGCCTTTTCAGGGATTCACGCAGATTTGCGCGAAAATAACGCGCAGGTGGCAACAAGAATCGCTTTTAGGGGTGTGTTCAGCTTGGCGATTTTCCCGTGTAATGTCGAAATAGCATCTGAAAAAACAAACGGAAGATCACTGAACAAAAAACCGTATTATTCCCCGGAAAGCGTTTGGCAACGTTTTGTAATGAGCGCCCGGAAGACCTGTTTCATTTCATCCGGAAGCAATGAATCGTCGCACAGTGTAAGCAGTTTCTGTTCTTTCGCAAGCAGCCGGGCAATCATTTTTTCCGCAGCGGTGCGGGAGATACCGCAGGCGTCGGCGTATTTCAGGAAATCGCCCCTGCGCAGATTTGCTTTCTTGCCGTTCATCGTGAGGGCGAACTGCTCTTTGTCCTCCGGCATGATCACGTTGACGGGCAGCAGGTCGTATGCGGGCGAAAGGATATATTCGCCGCTGTTTTCCGCCGTCTCGATCAGGGAAAAATTCTTGAGGTGCATATCGGAGTTCCCGGTCATAAAGCAGAACACAAGACGCGCGAAAAGCTCCGCCAGATCGAACGCCCTGCGCGAGGAATACCGCTCTATGATCTTCGCGCAGCGCTCATAGGAGCCCTTATACTTATCTGCGGTCAGACGCAGATCAAGCTGGCAGAAATCCTCCATGGCGAGCATGGAAACGGCGCTCTTTTCTATCACGCGGTCCACACGTTTTGTGATATACGCACAGCTGTCTCCTTGAGCGATCAGCGCGTGCGGAACGGTCGAGATACCGCAGACGTCAGCCATGTGCATCACAAGCTGCTCCGATTCCGGCAGCGCGGTGAACTCCTCCGTTTGCGGTTTCAGGATATAACCGGTCGGGAAATTTACCAGGGTCAGCCGCGGCTTTTCCCCATCCGAAAACAGATGCAGGGACAGCTTTTTCTGAACGCCGGGAACGGTCAGTCCCTTGCCGACGCTTTCTGTGACGATGGATTCCAGCGTTTGATTGTCGATTTCGATCTCCGGAAGCACAGGGGTACCGAAAAACCGCTTGATACAGCTTTTGTGCCACCCGGAGCCATCGTCGCCTTTCAGCGGTTTCCCACAGCATAAACAGTTCATACGCGTTCCTCCCTGATCTGGACGTTGCCGATGGCGTCTTTGCACGCGACAAGCAGCAGCCCGAAACGGTCGTCTCTGCTGATCTTCCAGTTGCGGCTTACTACGCCGAGCAGCCAACCTTCGGGGATCAGGCCGTCAAAAAACGAAAACAGTGTTTTTGAAGTATACGGCTCAGCCGACAACGGAAGCGTCAGAGAAACCGCGCATGCATTCTCGTTGGCGAGATATTGCTGATCATAGGCGAAGGCGTAGCCCTCGTCCGTTTCAGCCAGCGTCCCGGCAAATGCGCCGCGAACATACACGTAAGCGGTACGAAACGCGCTCATGCTTCCTCATCCCTTCGCTCGATTTTTCCCGGCACGGCTTCCATACCGAACATGCCCAGCGCAACGTTGACCTTATCCATCCGGACGGTTTCTTTGCCTTGCTCCAGCTCACGCACAAAACGCAGACCGAGGCCGGAGCGGGCGGCAAATTCCTCCTGCGTCAGCCCGGCGGCGCGGCGGCTGGTTTTGATGTACTCTGCGATCTTATTCACAAAAATGACCCTCTCGTCTTTATTATACCACATTTTCGGGATTTTGTCTGCAAAATCCCGCTGCGCTGTAAGCGCCGCAAAGCGTTGAAAACGCTTTGCGAAAATGATGGTTCAATGTTCTCGGCGCGGGAACAAGGTTCCCGCAGCCCGTGCGCAGCACGGGACGGCAAGCGTTGCTTGCCGGGAACCGAGGTTATTATACCCATAGAATACACCCTTTGGGGTATAATGTCAAGAAAAATTGCAAATAATACACCCGATAAGGTATATATTACAGATCTTATGCCGCTATTATACCCATTCGGGTGTAAATTATTCTTATGATATATCAATAAGCTCGGGGCGATTCATATAACCTGCGTTTCGCCTGTTGTTATGCAAAAATCAACAAGGAATTGAAGTAAAAAACAGAATTTTCACACATTCGACAGGCCGCCCCCTGCTTTGGTATGATCAAGGCACAAAAGAAACGGAGGTTTTGTTTTATGGAAAAGACGATCATCGACGAACGCACCGGTTGGGAATATGAATTGAAAGGCGAACAGTATTACCCGACCGGGCGAGTTGCGAAGAACGGCGTTATGACGCCCGCAGAGATACCGGAAGAAAACGCGCCGGGAGAGGGATCTCGTTTCCTCGGAATCTGGGCACAACGACATCTGCATTACATCCGGCGGCACAAGAAATCCTTGTATCTCGACCTGTACATGTCCGGCAGGCTGAACACATACCTTGCAGAAATCAACGCCCAAGCCGAAGATCTCTTCATTCGGACAGTAAAAGAAATGGCAGTGTTGGAAGGCGTTACAGAAAAACTCAAAGCAGAGGATCAAATGGAATGGGTCGGGCGGATGAACAACATTCGCAACAGAGCGGAAGAAATCGTAAGCCGGGAATTGATCTTTGCATAATAAATCGTTGTCTGCAAATGAAGAGCGGGGCCGTGTGCTCCGCTCTTTCTACGCAATACGATAATAATGACGTTGATGGTCTGAAATATCTGTTTTTTCGAGAATAATCCCTTGACGCTTCGTTAAAAATAATGTATATTAATTTTAACGAGGTAGCAGTATGGACAGACCGGATTATTTAAACGAAATCAGAAACCGAATCAAAGCCGAGAAATACGGCTCTGTTTTTGTTGCAACAGATTTTGCAGACATAGCGGAAAACGTAAAGATCGGCGTATGCTTATCACGGCTGGAGGAAGAGAAAACGCTGCTCCGTATCATGCGCGGCGTATATTACAAACCGGAATACAGTAGTTTGCTCGGCGAGTATATCGCCCCGGCGCCGGACGCCGTCGCGCACGCCATCGCCCGCAACTTCGGCTGGACCATCGTCCCCTGCGGCGACACGGCGCTGAACCTTCTCGGGTTGTCCACGCAGGTCCCTGCCGTCTGGTCCTACGTCAGCGACGGCGCATATAAAGAATATTCCTTTGACAGTACCACAATCAAATTCAAACGCACGACAAACAAAGAGATTTCAAAGCTTTCGCCGAAAACGGCGCTTGTGATACAGGCGATCAAGGCACTCGGGAAAGAACACGTTACGGATAAGATCATAGAAAAAATCAGATCCGAAACGTCCGCCGACGAGCGGACGACCATGCTGAAGGAAGCGCAATACGCAACGGCATGGATATACGGAATCATTAAAGTGATTTGCAGGTGACGATATGAGAAAAATTGCAGTCATCGAACCGAAAGAACGGGAAGCGCTGTTTCGGAATACGTCCGCAAAAATGGGCGTAAGCGAAGCGGTGATCGAAAAGGATTTTTGGGTGTGCTACGTGCTCGATTATCTGTTTCATCGCTGCCGCTGGAAAGATCATCTTGCGTTTAAGGGCGGCACAAGCCTTTCAAAAGCGTACGATCTGATCAAACGCTTTTCCGAGGATATTGACCTGATCCTCGATTGGCGCGTTCTCGGATACGGCATTGACGAACCGTGGGAGGAGCGCAGCAACACAAAACAGGACGCGTTCAACAAAGAAGCAAACGAGCGCGCGGCGGCATTTCTGCGAGACGAGTTTATTCCTGTGATCACCAAAGATCTGTCGGAAGAATTGGCACTGCCGGTGAGATGTGAGATCGATCCGTTTGACGGACAAACCGTGAAGTTCGTTTATCCGAACAGCTTTTCGGATACGGCCATCCTGCAGGAGATCCGCCTTGAAATCGGCGCGCTTGCCGCATGGACGCCCGCCGCCGAGCAAACGATCACGCCTTACGCCGCGGAGTACTACGGTCGCGTGTTTGAGCAACCGTCCACGCAGGTGTTGACCGTTCTTCCGGAACGTACCTTCTGGGAAAAGGTCACAATCCTGCACCGTGAAGCCTTCCGCACGGAGAGCAGCACGCTGCCAAGTCGATATTCGCGACATTACTACGACCTGTATTGCATGGCGAAATCACCGGTCAAGGACCGCGCGCTTGCCGATACCGATCTGCTTGCCCGCGTCGTCGCTTTCAAGGATAAGTTCTACCGCTGCCCCTGGGCGCACTACGACCTCGCAAAGCCCGGCACCATGCGCCTTATGCCGCCGGAGTACAATATTCCGAAACTCATAGAAGACTATGAACATATGCAGAATATGATTTTTGGAGAGAAACATGATTTTGAGGAAGTTTTGTGTATTTTGAAACAACTGGAGCAAGAAATCAATGTATAAACAATTATAGATTTGCAAATGATGATTATGTTTTTTTGGGAGGATAAAAATGAATCGTTTTGATATTATAAACCGAATTGGAGATAAATACCGGATTGGTAATACAGAAACTGGTGAATTCAGTTATGCACAAGCTTTGAAAACAGTAGGGAAAGATATCAAGGATTATCAAAAAGCAACAACTGGTACTCAACATACATTTCTTGATATTCGTTTTGAAAACGAGCGCTTAGCAGTTCTGGTTGAGTGCAAAAACAAGTTTAGCAAATGGGATAAGAATAAAATACAGTCTCAACTGCAGGACTATGTTCGGTTTGAAAAGGCTTATTCTGACAAAAGAATAGTTGCTATTCTTGCCGAAACAGACGGTGACGATATTTGGGTTTGGTATGGTCAATCTGTAATTATTGACGATGAACACAGAATCGTCGAAGAAACCGCATTGCGTCCTTTTGAAGAGTATGAAGATTTGTGCTTTGGTAAAGTTAACGACAAAATTAAAGTGGTTGATTCTATCAAAACACTTAACGAAAAGCTTCACTCAGACGGTATAAATGAAAAACTGCGTAGCCAGCTTGTTGGAACATGCCTTCTTGCACTGAAAAACGGACTTGTCTATAAAGACGTAAAAGAAACTATTGATGCTAAAACCGGAAAAAAGGTTTCTCCGGAAAAAGCAGTGCTTAAAAGCATCAAAGAAATATTAGAAGGATTATTAACACGAAGTGGCAGCATAAATAAAGCGCAGAAGCTGGCCATATTGAATAATAAGGTGCTTGATGACCAAGATGTAAAGAGTTTAACTTATCAAGAGTTAAAAGACATACTTCAATTTATTGATGATAATGTTGTTCCATACATTAATGACAAGAATACAGCGGGACAGGATCTTTTAAATCTGTTCTTTACAACTTTTAACAAATATGTTGGAAAATCGGACAAAAACCAAGCGTTTACACCAGACCATATTTGTGACTTTATGAGTAAAGTTGTTGGTGTCAATAAGAATTCACGTGTGCTTGATCCGTGCTGCGGAAGTGGAGCGTTTTTAGTCAGAGCAATGACCGATGCTATGGATGATTGCGAAACCGAAGAAGAGCGAGACGAAGTAAAAAAGAATCAAATTTTTGGCATTGAATATGAAGATGGAGCATTTGGCCTTTCGTCGACCAATATGCTAATTCACGGAGACGGAAACTCAAACGTGGTTCAGGATTCGATGTTCAAAAGGGCAAAGTGGATAGAAGAGAATAATATAAATGTCGTTTTAATGAATCCGCCTTATAACGCAACGAAGAAATGCTGTAATCCAGAATATACAAAAAATTGGGATCCAAAGAAAAAAGAAGACCCCTCAAAAGGTTTTCACTTTGTTGAATGGGTAGCACAACACGTCTCAAATAATTGTAAAATGGCTGTACTTCTTCCAATGCAAGCAGCAATTGGAAACTCTGGCGATATAAAATATTACAAGAAGAAGATGCTTGATAATTATACGCTTGATGCTGTTTTTTCGCTTCCAACAGATATGTTTTACCCAGGAGCGGCTGCTGTCGCTTGTTGTATGATTTTTGATCTTTCGCAGAAGCATGAACGAGCCAATAAAGATACCTTCTTCGGCTATTTTAAAGACGACAAGTTTATTAAACGAAAAGGGTTAGGCAGAGTAGAGCAAACCGATACTGACGGAAATAGTCTTTGGAGCAAAACAAAGGAGCTTTGGCTTGATCTTTACAAAAATAAGCGCGAGGTTCCCGGACTATCGGTTATGAAAAAAGTGTCGTGGAAAGATGAATGGCTTGCTGAAGCTTATATGGAAACCGATTATTCGTCACTTAATGAAGATGATTTCCAATCCACCATTAACGATTATTTAGCCTATCTGGTTAAAGAGGGGTTTGTTTATGAATCTGAACAATGATGTGTGGGAAAAGTTTTTTGTTTCTGATGTGTTTGATATCTATAACGGTTGTTTTATTACTAAAGAAGAAATAGATAACAATCCTGGTGAATTCCCTGCCATACAAAGCGGTGAGGATAATAATGGATGCATTGGGAAAATTAGTAAAGAATACTGTGTTCTCAATCACTATACCTATTCGGAAGAACCGTGCTTGACTGTCGCAAGAACTGGATCTGCTGGCTTCGTCGCTTACCAACCATTTGGATGTGTCGTGGGGGATTCCGCCAAAATCCTTGTAATAAAAGATGCGGAAGCACGGAATCCATATATTTACTTGTTTTTACGAACTATTCTGGCTGCTAATCAGTATAAGTACACATACGGTAGAAAAGTAACTGAAGATAAGTATCTTGCAGAAATAATCAAACTCCCCGCAACTCAAGATCATGGTCCGGATTGGGAATTTATGGAAAAGTATATCAGATCTTTACACCATAAGAGAATTAAAACAAGCAACACTTCGAAGACCAGAATTCCATTGAACTGTTATGAGTGGAAAGAGTTTCTCCTGCATCGTTTATTAACCGCTGAAATGGGAAATGGTATCGATGCTGTGGCAACAACAAGCGGTTGTCCAAAATACAATTATGTGTCGCGCGATAGTAAAGGAAATGGTGTAGTAGGTTATGTTGATGAAATTGATGGAGAGACACCTTTTCCTGCTGGAGCAATGACGCTTTCGTTAGGAGGCAGCTTTTTGGGTTCATGCTTTATTCAGCGGAAACCATTTTATACTGCACAAAATGTGGCTGTTCTTCAGGAAAAAAATCCACTTTCAGATCATGTTAAACTTTTTATTGCAACTCTGATTCGAAATGAATGTAAAATAAAATATCAGGCATTTGGTCGTGAGTTGAACGCACATTATAAAAAGGATTTTACAATTAAACTTCCTGTTTTGCATGATGAGCATGGCATTGTTTTCGATGCTTCTCATGAGTTTTCAGATGATGGATATATTCCAGACTGGGAGTGGATGGATAACTATATGAAATCTTTCCCATACAGCGATAGAATTTAAAGGAGATCAAAAATGAACATTGCCTTTGTGGAAATCAAGAATTTCCGGAAACTTAAAAGCTGCAGAATTGATCTTAGTTCCAAATCAACAGTTTTCGTTGGAGCAAATAACAGCGGAAAAACATCGGCAATGTTTGCATTGATGAAGTTTCTAAAAAAACGTCAAGTGGTATTAGACGATTTCACTGTTACCAATCAATATGTAATAAAACAAATCGGCGAAAAATATACAGATGAATCAAATCCAATCATTCCAAAGATAGAAGACTGGTTTGAAGTATGCCCATTTATGGATGTGTGGATTGATGTGCGAGAAGATGAACTTCGCTATGTTGCCAATATTATCCCTTCCTTATCGTGGCGAAGTGGGAAAATAGGCATACGTCTGATTTATGAACCCGCAGATGTTGAAAATCTATTTCAAGCTTACACTGAAGCATATAAACTTGCGCGAGAGCGTTCTGGAAAGGCAATACTGTGGCCAAAAGACTTTTTAGATTTTCTCTCGCAGAAAATGAAGAGCCATTTTACTATGAATGCATATCTTCTTGATGAGCAAAAAATAGTTGTCCCTTCAACTGATAGTATTGCTATTCCTCAGGATATGCCTTCAAATGAGTCGCCATTGGATTTTGATCCATTTAAATCGTTGATAAGAGTTGATATTATTTCAGCTCAAAGATGGCTTGAAGATTCAGATGGAAGTGAAAATGAAACCCAAAGCAGTGAAAGCTTGTTGTCGACGCAACTAAAGGACTATTACGACAGGCAATTAGATCCCGAAAGAAAGCCATCTTCCTCAGATATAAAAGCACTGAATGAATTGCAAAATGCAAAGGACGTTTTTGATAAACAAATAACCAAACGATTTCAAAACGCAATGGACGAGCTTGCCAAATTTGGCTACCCCGGCAAGTATAATCCAAAAATCATCATTGAAGCTAAAACACAAACAAGGGACATATTATCCCGTAGCACCGTTGTAAAATATCCGGTTTTTTCTGATGGCATCGAGGAATATAAACTGCCTGAAAAACTCAACGGTTTGGGGTTTCAGAATTTAATATCAATGTCCTTTAAACTTATGAGCTTCCGTGATTCGTGGGTAAACGGTGATCGCAGAAAAGCAGATGATGAAGAAGTTGATGCTATTCCGCCTATTCACTTGGTTCTAATTGAAGAACCAGAAGCACACTTGCACGTTCAAGTTCAGCAAGTATTTATAAAGAATGCATATGATATTTTACGAAACAATCCATTGTTGAAAAACAAAAGCGATTACTGTACTCAGATGATTGTTTCTACTCACTCAAGCAACATAGCGCTGGAATGCGAATTTGCTAACTTGCGTTATTTTAGAAGAACCAAGAGCGAGGAAGGCTTGCCCATTTCAGTAGTTATCAATTTATCCAATGTGTTTGGCGTATCTAACCAAACGACCCGTTTTGTTGCAAGATATCTTAGAACAACCCATTGCGATTTGTTTTTCGCAGACGCCGCCATACTCATAGAGGGAGCGGGAGAAAGAATCTTTATGCCCTACTTTCTTAGCAAGTATGAAGTGTTAGATGATGCTTATATCTCTATTTTGGAGATTGGAGGTCGATACGCACATTATTTGAAACCATTAATTGATACATTAGGCGTATCTTGTTTGGTTATTACTGATTTGGATAGTGCTCACGGTTCTCGTAGTGCAAGTGTATTGCCTGAACGTGGCAAGGGGTATTTTTCGTCCAATCCAACTATAAAGAATTGGGTAATCAATAATAATGATCTGGACTATTTGCTTGATCTGAGTTTTGATAGTAAGGTGGAATCTAATCCTCATATTAATGATGCCAAAACAAGAGTTGCATATCAGACTCCCATAAAAGTTGTTTTTTCAGATGGAACAGAGCATGAATTTATCCCTACCACATTTGAAGATTCCTTGGCATATTCGAATTTTGATAGTTTCAAAACCATGAAAATGGGCACGGGGTTAATAAAGAAGTTTAAAAATGCTTTCAAAACCGAAAATGCAGATCAAATAGCAACTGAGATATACAATGCTGTTGAAAGTGCAAGCGCTAAAAAAACCGAATTCGCTTTGGATATGATATACAATAGAGATCCACAAAACATAATAATACCCGCGTATATAGCAGATGCTTTGGAATGGTTGGAGAAAGAGATTTTATCAAAGGATAATAAGGACTTTTTGAACAAGGAGGACGATTGATGGAGGACCTTTGCGTTATTACTGACGATAATAGAGACAGTAACGCAGATAGCGTGATCCAAAGCTGCTTGGATATAAAGAAACCAAAGAGTTTTTTCTTGTTCGCGGGAGCCGGAAGCGGCAAAACACGGAGCTTGATTTCTGCGTTAACATATATTAATACTTCATTCGGAAACCAGTTGAAATTATCTGGGCGAAAAGTGGCAGTAATTACATATACGAACGCAGCAAGAGATGAAATAAAGCGGCGTTCCCGGTTTAATTCTCTTTTTGAAATATCAACGATTCACAGTTTTGCTTGGAATTTAATATGCCCGCATACATCTGATATTAGAGACTGGTTAAAAAATGAGTTGCAGACAAAAATAGACGATATCAGCCGTAAACAAAGCGCAAGTAAGAATACATCAACAAAAACATATTTAGATAGAGAAAAAAAGTTATCGGCTTATAAAAATCGCTTAGAGTATTTAGATAGCGTCAAACGATTTATATACAACCCTGATGGCGTTAATGATGATCGTGATTCATTAGACCATGCTGAAGTTATTAAAATGTCTTCTGAATTATTGACTTCTAATAATACTCTGCAAAGAATTTTGGTGGATAAATATCCGATTTTATTAATTGATGAAAGTCAGGATACTAAAAAAGAACTAATAGATGTCTTTCTTCAAATTCAAAGCAATTATTCTGATTGTTTTTTGCTTGGACTTTTTGGAGATATGATGCAACGCATCTATTTGGATGGCAAAGAAGATTTGATGTCTGCAATACCAGAAACTTGGGAAAAACCGCAAAAAGTCATGAACCATAGAAGTGAAAAAAGAATTGTTGATCTATGTAATAATATTCGTACGGACGTGGACGGTATTCAGCAAGTATCAAGACAGGATAAACAACACGGTATTGTGCGGGTTTTTATTAGTAATTCAGCCGATGCTCAAAGCGCTGAATCAAACGTGCTAAATCAGATGGCTACAATAACACTCGATGATAACTGGAAAATGAGAGATAAAGTTAAATGCCTAACCATTGAGCATAAAATGGCGGCTAAACGCCTTGGTTTTGCATCTTTTTTTGAGCCCCTTTACAGTGTCTCATCCTATAAACAAGGATTGCTAAATGGAAATCTTTCTGCCATAGGTGTTTTTACTCATGTATTAATTCCATTACATAGGGCGTATTTAAATAACAATCATGTTGAGATCATGAGGGTTATTCGAGATAATGCGCTTGCTTTCCGTTCTAAAGAAAATCTGACTCCAGAAATCTTAGAAAGCGTATATGAATCAGTAGAAGCAATTAACACTTGTTGGACAAGCACCGATCCAACATGCAAAGACTTGCTTACTATTATCTATGAGAGAAAAGTGTTTTCTCTATCAGAAGATTTGCTTAGAGTTATGGAAAATCCTCCTGCCAATGGGGATGAAGAATATGATAAATACTCATGTCTCATGTCAGCGCTGGATTCAACCTTCTCTCAAGTTGAGCATTACTATGATTATATCAGTGGAGTAGCCAGTTTTGATACTCATCAAGGTGTAAAAGGTCTTGAATTTGATCGGGTTATGGTAATAATTGATGATAATTCAGCACGAACAACAGCTTTTAGTTATAATAAGTTGTTCGGGATTGAGGACAAGTCATCTACCGATATTGAAAACGAACGCAATGGGAAAGAAACATCAATTGACCGAACGAAACGCCTTCTTTATGTGACGTGTAGTAGGGCAATTTCAAGTTTAGCAATTGTCTTTTATACTAACGATACAGAAGAAGCAAGACAGGCCATTATGCAAACTAATTGGTTTTGTGAGAATGAAATACTGATTATTTAGCTTATAAGATTAAAATGTCATTATTCTATCAATAGACAATCTCCATCACGCAGGATTGTCTTTGCTTTGGCAAATATATACTGCTTCTGTAAGTATATATCACAGGTTCGAGTCCTGTTTGAGGCCCCAAAATGGAGTTCCTTAATTACAACTCCCCTCGAAAACCCTTGTATATCAAGGGTTTTCGTCGTTTTTAAGGCAGAAATTTTTTGATGATTTACAGTCCAACTTTTTTGGGCTTGTCTGACTCGAACAAACGACTTTTTGCCAAAAATTGAATATTTCCTGACTTTCAGACCGAATTTCTAATGATTTTAGAACTTCGGTCTTTTTTTATTTCCTCCGGAAACAAGGTTCTGCCGACAGGCAGGTTCTTATTGCCTTTTTTCCTCCGGTACATAGCTGAGCCGATGGTTCAGCAGCGAAAGGAGCGTGAAATTTTTGAAGATTTGTCTTCATGGGTATTAGCCACGCAAAAATATTTTTTTTTACGGAGGAAAACATGGATGAATGCAAAGTAATTGCCGTCACAAATCAAAAGGGCGGCGTCGGTAAAACGACAACGACCGTCAACCTCGGCGTCGGTCTTGCAATGCAGAACAAAAAAGTTTTGCTGATCGACATGGACCCGCAGTCCTCACTTACCTTGTCTCTCGGATTTCGGAATCCCGACGATCTCTATCCTACCACCACAGACGTTATGAACAACGTCATTGAAGACGGAGAGATCACGAAAGAGTTTACGGTGTACAAGGGCAGCGAGGGCGTGGATCTTCTTCCTGCCGATCTTCAGCTTTGCGGCTTGGAGGTTCAGCTTGTCAACGAGATGAGCAGAGAACAGGTCTT
The DNA here is from genome assembly GCA_017428085.1 of Clostridia bacterium. Lineage (GTDB taxonomy): Bacteria > Bacillota > Clostridia > Oscillospirales > Acutalibacteraceae > RUG806. The sequence goes on from JAFRRP010000049.1 coordinate 36,895, forward strand.
AAAGACCTACGTCGATACAGTTAAGAATAAATATGATTTTATCCTTATTGACTGTATGCCCTCTCTCGGATTGCTGACCTTCAACGCCTTGTGCGCTGCCGACAGCGTTATCATTCCCACACAACCGGAGTATCTTTCTGCAAAGGGCTTGGAACAGCTCATTGGCACGATAGGCAGAATCAAAAAGAGAATGAACCCGTCTTTGCGGATTGACGGCATTCTTCTGACGATGGTTGACAGTCGAACGCTTTTCTCGAGAGACGTTTCCGACCTCATAAGAAACACCTATTCTAAATACACAAAGGTTTACGGGAGCGTGATTCCCCGTTCGGTCCGTGCGGCTGAAACAAGCGCGGAAGGAAAAAGTATTTTTCTGCACGATCCGAACGGTAAGGTTGCGAAAGCGTATGAGAATCTCGCAAAGGAGGTCTTGGACGATGGCAGGGCGCAGCGCGTCAAAAATCGAGCTGACCGCGTTCGATGATTTATTTCAAACGGACGAGAGCCGCGAGGACCTCAAACGGGAAAGACTTATGGATATTCCGGTAAAGGATATCCGGGATTTTCCGAATCACCCTTATCACGTAAAGGATGATGAAAGTATGATGGAGCTTGTGGAGAGCGTAAAGACCTACGGGTTGCTCCAGCCCGTTCTTGTACGTCCCCTTGAGGACGGAACCTACGAAATGGTATCCGGGCACAGAAGAAAGCGTGCGTGTGAACTTGCAGGGATAGAGAAGATTTCTTCAAGAGTCATAGAGCTTTCTATGGACGACGCAATTTTAATGATGGTGGACAGCAACCTGCAAAGGGATGAAATCCTACCATCTGAAAAAGCGTTTGCGTACAAGATGCGGTTGGAAGCGATGAAACGTCAAGGTAAGCGAACAGATATAACTTGTTCTCCAGTGGATAACAAGTTGAAAGGAATTAAGTCTGCGGCGACATTTAAGGATGAAACCGGTGATAGTCAGGCGCAGGTGTACCGATATATCCGACTGACAGAACTGATCCCCGCACTGCTCACGTTGGTGGATGAGAAGCGGATTGCACTGCGACCGGCTGTGGAATTGTCCTACTTGCCGAAAGAAGCGCAGGAATGGATCGCCGAGTGCATCGATTATCTTGACGCCACGCCCTCTCACGCACAGACCATCAAGATGCGTAAATTTATGGAGCAAGGAAAGCTCACACAGGAAGTGGTTGAGTCGATCATGGACGAAGAAAAGCCCAACCAGCGTGAGAAACCCGTATTCCGGGATAAGCGCATCACCAATCTGATTCCCAAATCCGTGCCTTTGGCGCAGCAGAGCGATTACGTTGTGAAAGCGTTGGAGTTCTACAACCGTCACCTTCAGCGGAAACGGGAATCACGGGACAGGTAAACAGGATTTGAAGCGAAAGCGACCGAACATCAGGCCGCTTTTTTGTTTGCTGAGCGGTTGCGGTATCGCTTTCGTTGTCATTCCCCCCTTCCCACACCTAACCCCCCCATTAACTTACAGTTCTACTTACCGAAAAGGGGAAATATCAAAAATTCAAAGTTAAGAAAGGACTAATTAAGTTATGGAAATCAGAGCAGAGATCAAGCAGGTGCTTGACGGAAACAAGCCTACCAAGGCATTCGCAGACGTCGTGATCGACAATTCGGTCGTGATCCACGGCGTGAGACTCGGAGAGAACGAGAAGGGCAGATATATCG
>JAFRRP010000050.1 GCA_017428085.1 Clostridia bacterium
CGCATAGCGGATCAGGTCCCGGTCGAAGGTGGCGTAATCCTCAATGCGCCCCTCGTGCAGCATGGTGACGCCCGCGTTTTTCAGATCCTCAAACAGCTTTTCTTTTTCATCGCCGCGGCAGGGGCTGAGATAGGAAAACTCACCCATCGCCGCGCTGGCCTTCCACCAGCGCCAGGAGAGCTCCGACCGCTCCAGATTTGCAAGACACTTGCCTTCGGCGTCCTTCTTCGCCAGACACCACAGAGAGTCCACAAGCTTTACCGTCACGGCAGGCATCGGGCGCATACAAGCCCAGGAACCGTAATAGATCCACAGCGTACCGTCGAAGGAACCTGCGTGCGCGCAGTATATGTCGAGGATTTTTCCAACGAGCTTACCGCCGGGACCGTAATAGGCCTGAAGGAAGCCGTCCACCTCTTTATCCAGGTCGCAATAGGGGTCCTGCAGGCACTTTGAAATCATATATGCCCGCAGCTCGGAAAATTCCGTATCGCATTTGTCCACGTAGTAATTGCCCTCCACGTAAACGCCCCTGACGTTATGCTCATACAGGATCTGCATATTTTTCTGAATCACGTTGAAATTCGGGAACACCGCGACGGTATGGGAGTAGTTCGTCGCGTAATCCCATACGTAGAGCCGGTTGCAGATCTTGGACCAGTCCGCCAGATCCCGCATGAATTCCCGGTTGCATTTCGCGTCGAAGGGATGGGAGAAGCAGCAGAAGATGGAGCACAGCCGCACGATGACGTTGTCCCGCGGAACGATGTTTTCCGGCGCGGCCTGAGAATACGTATAGGCGAAGGTATCGATCGCCACGTTGTCGTATCCGGCGGCCTTCACCGCGTCAGCTACCTGATTCACGAAATTGAGCACGGTGGCGGAATGCTTGCCGCCGTGTTCATTTTCAAAGGCAACACAGCTCTCGCACTCGCAGCAGGCATAGTTGTCGTTCTGGGTGACGGAGACGATCTGCAGCGGCGCGGTGGGGTCGTGCTGTTCCGCCAGCAGCTTTAGCACGTTTTCCGTGCAGATGCGCAGCACCTCCGGATTCGTCAGGCAGGGCTGGTCCGCGGTGCGGACGCCGTCGTGCAGCGCCAGGTATTCCGGGTGGGTTTCGGCATATTTCCACGTTTCGCAAAGCCAGCCCATGGTATGGCAAAACCCGCCGATATAATTCACGGTGTCGCCCATTTCCGGCCCCAGCGTCCGGTATTGGCCGCCGTTCAGGCCGTTTGCCATGGAGTATTCCGCGTTCCGGGGGCTGTTCCAGTCAGTGTCCGTATACTCAAAAAATGGTTCGTAGATTACGTCGGCGTCCGCGGGGACCGTGATCCGGTCGTTCTTCGGGCAAACGATGATATCCTGGGTGTAAATCTTTCGGCCGCAGTATTCCTCCAGAAAACGGTGCGCGCCTGCCTGCAGGCCCCGCTGCGCCGTGCCGGCGATGTGGATATTCCCGTCCATCGCCGTGATCCGGTAGCCGTTGTCGGCGACCTTCGACACGTCTGCACGGGAGGCGCTGCCCACCGCAATATAACGGTTTTCGGCGGCGCTGACGGCCGGGATCTCAACGCCAAGGGCTTCCGTCAGCCCACGGCGCAGCGTTTCGGCGGCGTAGGCTTCATAGGCCGTCGGCGCTTCCGGAAGCAGGACCGACCAGGTTCCATCGATGACGATACCGCCGGCAGCGGAGGCCATGGGAAGGCTGCCGCAGAGCAGGCAGAGAATCAATATAATGCCGATCATTTTTTTCATGGGCGTTACTCCTCTCATATCCCGTGATTTTTCAAAGGCAGAATACCGCTCTCCGGCGGCAGGCGCTTATGACGAGATGGGCAGGGCCCGTCCGTACCACATTATATTATACTTTGCGGGTCTCCTCTATTTCAAGTATAAATTGGTTCTTCAGTATATAAAACACGAGCTGTCGCGTAAATCAACAGGTGATATCCACGACAAATCCCTCTGTTGATTTGAAAAAAGCTGTTGCATCCGTCTGCCGATTTATGGTAAAATAAACAAAAAGAATGCAATAACGGGGTGATAACATCGTCACCGTTCAATGAACTCTCCCGGCGCAGCCCGCCGGAGGTATATAAGTTTTTTTGTGAATCAGAGGGATCACGACCATGTCAATTATCACCAAAGTATTCTCCTTTTTTATGTCTCTGCTTCTGACCCTGCTGGGCACCACGGGGCTGACCGTTTCCCAAAGGGCGAAAGCGCTGCGCGTGGTGGCGTATATTATCGCAGAAAACGCAGCAATGATGGAAGCGGTGGACGAGTCGCATCTTGACGGCCTCACCGATATCATCCTGATCGGCTCGCTGGCGGGCTTCGATAACACGGGCCGCGTGAACCTCAGCGGCGATTTCGATCAGATCATCGACGTCGCAAGGGAAAAGATCGGCGAGCGCCCGATCCGTCTGCACCTGAATTTGAACGGCCCCTGGGCGACGGCAAACGGCACGTTTGAAGAAAATATGTTCGCGCAGGGGGAGGAGCACCGCAAGGCCTTCGAGAGCGGCACGCTGGAGGAAAACATCCGCGGCGTGCTGGAGCAATACCAGCTGGACGGCGTTTTCTTCGACTATGAGTTCCCCGTGGCGCAGGAGCACAAGGACGCCTTCAGCAAATTCCTGGTGTCCCTGAAGAAGGTCCTCGGAGAGGACTACGTGCTCGGCGCGGCGGAATCCTCCTGGTGCGCGGGCCTTTCCAAGGACGCCATCCGCGCGCTGGATATGGTGGAGGTCATGTGCTACGACGTGTGGGACGAGGGCACGGGGATCCATTCCTCCTTTGAGATCACCCGGGCGATCATCAAGGGAATGCTGAAGCTGGGCTACAAGCGGGAACAGCTTGACGTGGGCATTCCCTTCTACGCCAGGCCCACCACGGAGGAGGCCTACTGGTACGACTACAAGGAGTTCTATGACAAGCTTGATGAAAACGGCTGCGCCCCGGACGAGGCCCACGGATTGATCGCCTCCTTCAACACCCCCGAGGTGGTATATGAAAAAACGGCGTGGACGATCCGAAA
>JAFRRP010000051.1 GCA_017428085.1 Clostridia bacterium
ACACCTTCGTCATCGAGGACGTGACCACCGATAAGGCCGTAGCCATCACCACCACGCTGAACAGCTATGCCGTGACCTTTACCTCCGACGACGGCGCGGACGCTCCCGCGGCGCAGACCATTGACCACGGCGAGGACTGCACCTTCACCGTCACCCTGAAGACCGGCTACACGCAGACGGCTCCGACGGTCGCTGTCAACTGCACGGCAATCGAAGCCACCAGCGTTGCGGACAACGTCTATACCTACGTGATCCTCGGCGTCACGGAGGATAAAGCAGTCACCGTCACCACCGTTAAGAACACCTACGGCGTGACCTTCACCTCCGACGACGGCGCGGACGCTCCCGCGGCGCAGACCGTCGACCACGGCGAGGACTGCACCTTCACCGTCACGCTGAACACCGGCTACACGCAGACGGCCCCCGCCGTCACCGTGGACGGCGCGGCGCTAGCTGCCACCGGCAATGAAGGCGACACCTACACCTTCGTCATCGAGGACGTGACCGCCGATAAGGCCGTGGCCATCACCACCACGCTGAACAGCTATGACGTGACCTTTACCTCCGACGACGGCGCGGACGCTCCCGCGGCGCAGACCGTCGATCACGGCGAGGACTGCACCTTCACTGTCACGCTGAACGAGGGCTACACGCAGACGGCTCCCGTCGTCACCGTGGACGGCGCAACGCTGACCGGCACGACCGGGGATAACCTCACCTTCACCTACGTCATTGAGGACGTGACCGCTGACAAGGCGGTCGTCATCAGAACCACGCTGAACACCTACACGATCACGTGGAAGAACTACGACGGCGAAGTGCTGGGCACCGATACCGTCAACCACGGCGTCATGCCGCAATACACCGGCGACACGCCCGAAAAGGACTCCACGGATGAGTTCAGCTACGCGTTCAGCGGCTGGACGCCCGAAGTCGCCACAGCTACCGACGCTGCGGAGTATGTCGCTGAATTCACGCAGACCACCCGCACCTACACGGTGACGTGGCTGAATGACGACAACACGCGGCTGGAGAAGGATCTGGGCGTCGCCTACGGCACCATGGCGGAATACAACAGCGAAACGCCCACGAAGGAGCGTACCGCACAGTATACCTATACCTTCGCGGGATGGGATAAGGAAATCACCATTGTGACCGGAGACGTGGTCTACACCGCCACCTATAACAGAACGGTGAACAGTTACCCCGTCAGATTCTTCAACTACGACGAAATGCTGCTTGACAGCCAGACGCTGGATTACGGTGAGCTGCCCGTCTACGGCGGCGTTGATCCGACGAAACCGGCCGATAAGCAGTACACTTACACCTTCAAGGGCTGGGATCCCGAAGTGGCCACCGTGACCGACGCGGCCGATTACGTCGCCCAGTACGACGCGACGGTCAACAGCTACACCGTCAAGTTCGTCAACGGCGAGACGGTACTGCAGGAGGAAACGCTGGACTACGGCACGATGCCCGAATACAAGGGCGACGAGCCCACCATGGAAGCCACCGCGGAGTTCACCTACAACTTCATCGGCTGGGATAAGCCCATCGCGACCGTGACCGACGCGGAGACCTACACCGCCATGTTCGACAACATCACCAACAGTTACGAGGTGAAGTTCGTCAACTACAACGACGAGACGCTGCAGACGGAGGCGCTGCTCTACGGCACTCTGCCCGAATACAAGGACGATACCCCGACGAAGCCCGCCGACGCGCAGTACACCTACACCTTCGCCGGTTGGGATAAGACCATCGGCCTGGTGACAGGTGAGGTCGTCTACAAGGCCACCTACACCGAAACGGTGAACACCTACACGATCACGTGGGTGGACGAGGACGGCACGGAGCTTGACAGCCAGGTGCTGCCCTACGGCGCGACCCCCGTCTACGGCGGCGAAGCCCCGACCAAGGCCTTTGACGACGCGAAGCATTACACCTTCGCGGGCTGGGGCGACGTCGGCACAGTGGTCGGCGCAGCCACCTACACCGCCGTCTACACCGGCGAATCCCACGTGTGGAACGACGGGACCGTATCCATTGCGCCCACCTGCGCGGCGCTGGGGCAGAAGGACTTTGTCTGCACCGTCTGCGGCGCGGCTAAGTCGGAAAAACTGGAAAAGAATCCGAATAACCACGTGGGCGGAACGGAGCTGCACGGCTATGTTGCCCCAACGGAAGAGGAGAACGGTTACTCCGGCGACACCTATTGCAAGGGCTGCGGCGAAATGCTGGAGTTGGGCCATACGCTGCGCAACCTGAAGGGCTATTGCCCCTACTGCGGCGGCTACCACGAGGGCCTGATCGGCGCGATCATCACCGCCGTGCATGCCATCGTCTGGCTGTTCCACAAGGCCTTCCGCCTCGGCAGTCCTTACGGAACGTGATCCCATCCGGCAACCGCACATCCGACCGGTCGTATGACCGTGAACAAAAATCGGTTTTATAGCCGTAACCGCAACGACCGCCTGGTCCCGGAAAGGACCAGGCGTTTTTTTTGCGGCGGCGCACTGCGACCCGCCAAACAGATATGATAAAATATAAAAACTGTTTTGTATTATTATATTTATATTATTCTATCCTTAATACTTCGCTGCGGTCCCCGCCCACCGTCTACGGCAGAGATCCAAAGGAGCGCCGAAAAAAATTTTTTGAAAAATTTACGCGAACCCTATTGACAATCACATGAACCTGTGATATAATCATGTCAACACGACAAGAGAGAAGCTCATGAGCGAAAAAAACATGGCCTATCGTGTGGTCAAAGCGGAGGAACCCGCATACTATTGTAAGGAGGAGAATACAATGGAGTTCCTGATCCCCATCGGCATCGCAGCAGCGATCATTATTGCAGTCATCGTTTTCCTGTGCCGCATCTACCGCGTGGCGGACATCGACAAAGCGCTGATCGTCACCGGCGGCAAGGAGCCCAAGATCGTCGTATCCGGCGGCTCCTTCGTGGTACCGATCTTCCGGAAGGCCTCGTACTTCGATTTGTGCATGCTGACCGTGAAGGCGGATAAGGACGAGATCAGAACCATCACCTCGGTCCCGATCGTGACCGACTGGACGGCGCAGATCCGCCCCGAGACCAACGACCTGACCACCCTGAAAAAGGCGATCGTATCCTTTAAGGAGAGAGGCCAGGACGGCATCATCAACGACGTCAAGCTCACCCTCACCGGCGCGGTCCGCGACATCGTGGCGTCCATGACCCCCGAAGCGGTGCTGCGCGACAAGGCGGAGTTCGCCCAGAAGGTGCGCGACACCGTGGCCGACGAAATGAAGAACATGGGCATGGAGCTGGTCTCCCTGAACATTCAGGATATTTCGGACAACAACGGCTACTACAACAATCTCGCCGCTCTTGACATGGAAGAAAAGAGAAGAGAGGCCGAAAACAAGAAGGCCATCGTGGACCAGGAGATCAGACGGCAGGCCGCCGATTCCGAAAGGGACGCCTCGCAGTCTGAACTGGCCTCCCAGCTGGCCATCGCCGAGAAGGAGCGCGACAACAACCTGAAGAAGGCCGGCTACAAGGCCGAGACCGACAAGGCCTACGCCGACGCCGAGGTGGCAGGCAAGCTGCAGACCACGATCCGGATGCAGGAGGTCGCCAAGGAGGAGGGCCGCGTGGAGGTCGTCCGTCAGGAGCAGGCCAACCTGGCCGCCACCAAGGAAAAAGAGGTCATCATCACGAAGGCGGAGGCCGACAAGGAGAAAGCCAAGATCGGCGCCGAGGCCAACGCCAACGTGAAGAAGATCCAGGCGGACGCGCAGGTGCAGGTCGCCGAGAGAGAGGCCGACGCCGTGAAGATCCAGGCGGACGCCATCGCCGAAAAGACCCGCAAGGAAGGCGAAGCCAGGGCGGACGTCACGAAGCTGAACGGTGTGGCAGAGGCCGAGGTCATCAAGCAAAAGGGCGTGGCCGCCGCGGAGGCGGAGAAAGCCAAGCTGATGGCCCAGGCCGAAGGCGAAAAGGCGCTGGCCGACGCCAGAGCCAGCAACGAGAAGGTCAACTTCGAGATCGAGAAACTGAAGATCGAGACCGAGGCCAAGATCACCGTCGCCACCAAGACCGCCGAGATCATGGCGGAGGTGGGCAAGAACGCGGAGTTCGTGAACTTCGGCTCCTCAGCGAGAAGTGAATCCGGCAACGTGCTGATTGACACGCTTTCCGCGATCCCCGAGATGCTGAAGAAACTGGATATCGAGAACAGCGCGCTGAACGGCAAGCCCTTTGCCGACGAGCTGAGCAATCTGGTGGCCAGCATCGCCAAACCCATCAAGGGCAGCGACGACACCAAAGCCCTCCCCGATTCGGAGGACGGCGGTCAGACCGAATGACCCTTGAACCATAAAAAGCACCGCCCCGGAGTGACAACGCTTCGGGGCGGTCGCGTTTTCAATGATATTCGCCTGACGGCGCATGAGGAAACGCTTTTGAACAAGCCGTCCGGTCTGTCACGCCGTACGTCCGCGCGGCAAATCATTCCCGGCAAATTCCTTCCTTGACACCCTCCCCTTTCCTGCGATATACTGAACGCAGGAATGATTTTTTTGCAAAGGGGAAAGAAAACCATGCAGACTATGATCCAAAAGCTCGTCGCGTGGGTGGTGTCGATCCTGTCGCTGCTGGGGCCTTGGCGCATCCCGGCGGCGGAACCGGCGGAAACGCCCGACTATGCCGCGCTGGCGCGGGAAGAGGCGGACTGGCTGTGGAAGCAGCAGCTCCCCAACGGGGCCTTCGCCTTCCGCGCGGCGGAAGACGGAGAGGTCTCCGTCAACCCCTACTTCGCCTGCTTCGCCGCCATCGCGCTGACGGCGTACGACTGCACCGCGCAGGCGGGCGAGCGCGTCCGGCGGTATATCGAGTGGCACTTCGGCCACCTGAATACGGCCCAAACCGACCCCAACGGGCTGGCGGGGACGATCTTCGACTACCGTGTCACGATGACGGACGGCGCGGTGACGGCTCAAACGCCCACCGGAAGCTACGACTCCACCGATTCCTACGCCGCGCTGTTTCTGGTGCTGCTGCGGGACTACGCGACCCGCTACGGCGATACCGCCCTGTTGACCGCCCACGCCGGGCAGATCAGGCAGGTGGCGGAGGCGATCTTCGCCGCCATGGAGAAGGGGTATTCCTTTGCCCGGCCCGACTACCGCATGATGTACCTGATGGACAACTGCGAGGTCTATGCGGGCCTGTCCGCCGCGGCGGAGCTGGGAAAGATCATCGGCGACGGCGCGCTGCAAACCAAAGCCGCGAACGCCGTGTCTGTCTATCAAAAACGGTTCCTGCGGGACTGGTACGAAAACGGACGGTTCCGCTGGGCCATGTCGCCGGACGAAAAGGGCCGATTTCAGGAGGAGGCGTTCTCCTGGGACCGGTTCTACCCGGACGCGGCGGCGCAGCTTTACCCGATCCTGTGGGGCGTGATCCCGGCGGACGGCCTGACCGCCCGGCGGGTGTACGCCTCCTTCTGCCGCCATTGGAAGTGGGAAGAGATGGACTATCGGGCGGAAAACGGCTTCTACTGGGGCGCGCTGGCGCTGGCGGCGGCGAAAATGGGCGACGCGGACCGGCTGAACGGCTGGCTGGCCCGCTACGGGGAGGCTGTCTCCCCGGACCGCGCGTACCCCCTCTACTGCTTCGATTCCGCCATGGTGCTGGCGGCGCTGACGGAAGCGTCGGCAGAATGATCCTCTGCAAAGACAATGCGCGCAGAGCCGGAAGCTGTTCCGGCTCTGTCTTTATATGGGCAAACAAAAAAGGTTCATCACGGATTTTTGTGGGATGATAACAAACGGGGATTTGTCGCGCTGACGCTAAAAGAAAAAAGAATACTGAAGACTGAAAAATGAAGAACATCGGAAAACACTTTGTGTTTTGATAATAAAACTGTAAGGGCGAAAGCCCTTCCGATATTGTTCATTATTCATCTTTAAGTTTTCAGTATTCATTTAGTTTTGTCGGGCATCAGCGCGACAAACTCCAATTTGCCTCTCTGATCCAAATCCCACAATTTTCCGTGAAGACCCACAAAAAACGCCCGCCGGGCGGCGGGCAGAGCGGTTTGGCTTCGTTGACGCCGACGGCGTTACGGCAGCGTAAAGGTACAGGTCTCCCCTGCTTCCAGCGGGGTTTCGGTACGGCCGTCGGAGAAGACGCCGCCGGGAACGGTTGCACGGACGGTAACGGTGGGGGCGTTGTAATCCAGATACACGAAGCCCTCCCCGACGGGCACGGTCGCTTGAAACGCTTTGTATTTGCCGGGGTTGGGCGCCACCCGGAAGGTCCTGCCGCCGGGGGCGGTGGGATATACGCCCGCCACGTACCGGCACAGCAGCAGGATCGGCCCGCTGCCCCAGGCGTGGCACAGGGATTTGCCGTAGGGGGAACCGTACATGGCGTAGTGCGCTGCGCCGCTCTGCGCGGGGTCGTAGGCCTCCCACACGGAGGTCGCCCCCTCTTTCAGCATCCCGCCCCAGTAGGAGGCGATATAGTCCTGCGCCGTTTCGATCTTGCCGATCCTGCACAGCGCCAGCAGCTCGTACAGCTTGAAATAGGGCGTGGTGATGGCGGGCAGATCGGGGTTCAGCAGGGCGTTGTCGATGACGCTCTGTTTTTGTCCGCCTTCTACAAAGTCATACAGAACGGCGAACACGTTGGTCTGCCGGGTGACGAACCGTCTGCCCGACGTGAAGCTGTCGATGAACGCGCCCTTTTCCGCGTCCCAGAAGTCCGCCAGCACCCGCGCCCGCAGCGCCTCCGCCCGGTCGGTATAGGCATCCGGCTCGCCCAGCAGGGCGGCCAGCTTCGCCATCGCCCGGTGGGTCTGCCACAGTAAAATCTGCTCGAAGCAGTGGGGGCCGTCCTTGTCCAGCACGCCCCAGTCCACGAAGATCCAGTCGCCGTTGCGCCGGACCACGTAGCCGTTTTCATCCAGCCGGGATGCGATAAACGCATACAGCGCCTTTACGTTGGGCCAGACGGTCCTGATGAAATCCAGCCGCCCCGTGGCCTCGTAATGCTCCCACACGGAGACGATCACATAGGCGGAATAGTCGTTGATGGTGTTGACGTGCAGTTTGTAGGGCGGCTTGCCCAGCAGCGCGAAGATCGTGCGCTCCGTCACCGACGGGTCGTTATACAGGTACCGGGCGATCATGTAGGACTGGTACGCGTCGCCGGACCACACCCAGCGGTCCCGCTTGATGCCGTCCAGGAAAAACTCCCGGCTGTTGAGGTGGAAGGTGCGCGCGCACAGGTCCCAGATCTTGTCCAGCCCCGGCTCCGCCGTTCGGAAGGACGCTTTGTCCTCAATGGGCAGGTATTCCAGCCGCGCGGCCGGCGTCACGTCTTTGGCAGCGTCGCCCAGCACGGCAATATACCGGAAGGCCCGCGCGGGGCGGTCCGGGTCGTCGGCGGCGGTCAGCGTTTCCCGGATGATGGCGTTCTCCGGATCCAGCGCCTCTTCACGGCTTTCGCCGTAGACCAGTAATACTTCCGCGCCGTCCGGCACGGTCATGCGGACGGGGCCGAACTGCTCCCGCCCGAAATCGTACAGCAGACCGCCGGGCACGTCCTCCACGCTGACCGGCGCGATATCCTCATACGCAAACGGGAACACCGCCGGGTCGTCCTCCGGCGAGGTGAAAGCGGGTTCGCAAGCCGCGGGGACCATCACCGCGTCATAGGGGTCGGTGAACCAGCTTTCGTCCGTCACCAGTACGTCGCTGTTGATGTAGATGGACGGAAACGCATCAAGGTCGAAGATCTCCACGCTGACGTCGTAAGTCCCCGCCGGGACGGGGATCGCCGTATTGACGGGCCACAGCTTTCCGTTGAACCGCACCATGCCCTTGCCCCGGGTGACGACGGTGAACGCGCCGTCTTTTTCCGCCGTGAAGGTCCTGCGGAAGCGCACGCTGGCCTCCGGTCGGCAGATATGCCAGCAGCAGGGGTAGTCGCAGCCCTTTTCCTGCCGCCGGAAACTCAGCAGCATGTGGTGGTAGATCTCAAACTCGCCGGGGCGCCAGATCCATTTTGCCTGTTTCATTCTGCTTTCCTTTCCTCTGCCGCGCGGCGGATGGCCTCCGCGGTGCTTGCGGCGCAGCGTTCGATGCCGATGGGCGACAGGTGGATGGTGTCGTCGCAGACGTTCTCATACACGTTTTCGTTCACGACCGCCCAGAGATCGTTGATGGCCACGCCTTTTTTGCGCAGCAGCGGGACCGCCGCGGCGTTGTAGCGTTCGATCACGTCGTTGTGGTTGTGTTGATTCTCGCTGCGCACCGGCGTGGTGGTGGCGAAGATCACCGTTTTTCCCTTCGCCTGCAGAATGTCAACGATTCGTAAAAGCTGCGACACGTAAAATCCCTCCGGGGTGAAGGGGCCGTCGCCGAACAGGTCGCACACGTCCCATTCCCCGCTGTTGAAATGCACGATATCCGCTTTGTCGATCTGCTCCGCCATGTCGAACAGGTCCCGCAGCACGTTGGAGACGAACCTGCCGTTCGATTCCGGCTGCCATACCTCAAAGCCGTCGCTGAGCAACGCGGGCACGGCGCTGCCGTAGCCCATCAGTCGGATGGAATCGCCCAGCAGGACCACTTTTGTCTTTTTCATGTCCGGATCCTCTCTGTTGATCATTTTTGTATTATCGCAAAACGTCGGCCGTTGGCCTCACGCCGCCCTTTTCCATTGGGAGGCGTCCTCCAGTCCCACGGAAGCCCGCAGGATCAGACGGGCGTCCGCGGAGGACACCTTGCCGTCGCCGTCCGCGTCGCAGGCAAGATACTGCGCGGAACCCTCCGGGAAGGTTTCCAGATTGACCGACCGGCGCAGCGCCAGCCGCGCGTCCGCGGAGCTGATCTTGCCGTCGCCGTCCACGTCGCCGGGGGTATAGGCCGCCGTTTTATTGACCAGCGTCAGGTTCACCCACGGATCGAAGGACGTCACCTCCACCTTGGCTTCGGCGGCGTTGAATTCGTCGCTGCCGGCAAAGCTGAGGGTGTAGCTGCCCACGGGCACGCCGCGGAACAGATAACTGCCGTCCGCGCCGACCGTGGCGGTCTTTTCATAGCCCGTGCCGGTGAGCTTTACGGTAAGGCCCGCGGGATCGCCCCTGTCCGCCAGCGCGTCGCCCGCCAGCGTAAAGGATTGCGCCTCTGCCACGGTGAACGCCGCCGTTGCGACCGCGCTGTCCGGATAACCGGGACACACGGCAACGGCCTTCAGCGTCACGTTGTCAGTCACGGCCACGCCGTCCGTATAAACGTTGCTGTTCGCCGTGGGAACGGAACCGTCCGTCGTGTAACAGATCCTCGCGTCGGCGGGCGCGCCCTTGGGCAGGGAGATCGTCACGGCGTCGCCGTATTTCACCGTCTGTTTGGCGCCGCCCGCGATCACGGGAGCGCCGAGGGCCTTGACGGCGGTCACGGTCCCGCTTTCGCGGTGATCCCCCGCCATGGCGGAGCCGGCGTAGCTCTTGACGCCCTTTTTCACCGTCAGCAGCAGCTCGTCGCCCTTTTTCGGTGCGGTCTTCGGCGTCAGCAGCACCGTGCGGGTATAGGTCTTTGTGTTCTTGCCGTCGATATTGGCAGGGGTATGGCCCTGCTCCACGGGGGTGACCTTACTGATCGCCACCGGGCCGGAGACGCCCTTCAGCGCGTAGTTGGCCGGGTTCAGCACGGAATCCGCGCCCTTGGCGGTATCCACCATGTATTTGCTGAAGGTGACGTACACGCCCTCCTCGGTCCAGCGGACGGCTTCCACCGCCGGGGCGGTCTTATCCACCAGCGGGATGTTCACGTCCAGCTGCACCGGCAGCACCGGCAGCAGGTTGGAGACCGTTTTGCCGTCCACCTTCGTTTGGGCGATCTTCACCGTGGCGGCGGTATCCGCGTCGGAATTGCCGGTCAGCCCGCCGTATGAAGCGGTGACGAACCACAGTCCCTCCGGCACGAACCACTGGTATCTGCCGTCCGCGCCGGTGACCTGCACGGTCTCCACCGGCGTTTTTTCCGTCACGTCGGCGGCGGGGATCACCTTCTTTACCGTTTTGGCGTTATCCTCCGTCACGAGCGCCCCGTTGGCGTCCACGCCGTACCACAGCGTGACCTCCGCGCCCTGCACCGGGTTCTCGATGACGCCCTCGTAAACGATGCCGGCGGGATCAAAGTGGGGATGATAGATGATCTTCGTGTCGATCTGGATCATCTTGCAGTCGGGCAGGTCGTTTTTGTCGGCGTTGGACTGGAAGATATCGCCGATCTCCCGGAAGGAGTCCTCATAGGCACGGATCATCTCGTCCTGCGCGTCCTTCAGCACGATGGCGCCCGCGCAGGCGTGGTTGTAGCCCGCTATGGTCATACCGTTGGCGACCTTACCGGCCAGCTTGCCGTAGTAGGGAACCAACCCCCCGATGGAAAGCAGCACGCTGGATTCGTTGAAGAAGAAATTGACCGGGGCGAAAATGTCGTCGATGGATTCATATCTCTCATACGCCTTGATGTACCGCTGATACGCCTGGTCGCATTTCGCCTTGTCCTCGTCGCTCAGCCGCTTGTAGCAGGGGGAATCCATCAGGTTGTCCATGTCGTGGCGCGTATCGATGCGGATGCCGGAACGGTGGCGCGTGTCCCGCTCGCCCTGCACCAGCGACAGGATGCCGGAACCGAGCCCCACGATGCCCAGCGCCACGCCGGAATGCTTCAGCCAGCCCGTGGCGGCG
Source organism: Clostridia bacterium (assembly GCA_017428085.1). Classification (GTDB taxonomy): domain Bacteria; phylum Bacillota; class Clostridia; order Oscillospirales; family Acutalibacteraceae; genus RUG806. The sequence continues at coordinate 10,749 of JAFRRP010000051.1, forward strand.
CCGCCTTTTTCCACCAGCTCGGCGCCGCGGGCGGCCAGATAAGAAAGCGTGCCCGCGTCGGCGCCCATGGCGCTGTCCAGCTCGTAGGCCTTGTCCTCGGTGAACTTGCCGTTATGGAACACGTAGATATGGCGGTTCAGCTCGTCCAGCACGCTTTCGGTCTTTTTCACGCCCTTGTAGCCCTTGAAGTCGCCGCCCGCCATCATGACGGTGGCGGAGGAATACACCGGCGCGCCCTGGGTGGTGTCCACGCCGTAGACCGCCATGATCTGATAGGTGCCGGAGGCGATCCTGCCGTCCTCGTCCCGCTTCATGTCCGTAATGCTGTAGATATCGAAGGTCCGTCCTTCGCCCGCCTGCAGGCGGACGTGATTGTCGGAGGAGGCGTTTTCGTTATATTCGGGGTTCACGGCGAACTGCTCGACGGCGTTTTTGGCGTTCTGATAGCCCTTTTCGTTCGTGAACAGGTTGTTGCGCAGGAACACGGAGCTCTTTGCCGAAGCGGCCGCGCTTGCCGCCGCCTCGTTGAGCCAGGTCAGCACGTTTTCCTTATTCCGGAAGCGGACGTTCAGGTTGTTCAGCGTGAGCTTTTCCGTCGCCAGCTTCTGCGCCGCCTCCTCAAGGCCCTTCTTCATCGTTTCGTCGGTCATGTCGCCGATGGTGCCGTTCACGGAGCCGGTCATAGCGGCCTTCCCGTTTTTGAAGGTCACGGAGAAGTCGTTTTTGGCGGTCAGGCCGAACCAGGCGGCCTTGTTCTTCACGCCGTAATCCACACCCTGCACCAGCAGGTCGTTGAGGGGGCTGAACCACTCCAGATATTCGTCCTTCGTCCGGAAGGCGGCCACGCCGTCCTCCGAGGGGGTGCAGATCGAAATATCCGGCGCGGGCTGGTACAGCGCCTCCGTGGCGGCCACGTAGGAGGTGATATCCCCCAGCGCACCGCTGAAGGTACCGTCTTTATTCTCTTTCGTCTTGATATATTTGATCTCGCCGTTGCCGAGGTATGCCTTGATGACCACCTTGCAGTCCCAGCAGGACATCACCTGCAGCATGTTGGCGTTCTTGAACACGGCCTTGAAGCTGACGTCGTGGATGGTATACCCCATGCCGATGGTATAGCCCTCCCCGGCGGAAACGGCCCGGCTGCCCATGTACATGATCAGGTCTTTCAGCTCCGGCCCGTTCGCCCGGTGGACCAGATACAGCGAGGGCGACTTCACGCCGGAGGCGGTGACGGCCCGGATCTCGTGGGCCGTGGTGATCTGCGGATCGGTCCCGTATAAGGTAAATTCACCGCGCCATCTGCCGTTGTTTTCCGCGCGGCCCCTGCCGATCAGATGGTCGTTGTCGTAGACGGAGACGGTTTCGTTGGCAAGGGCGACGCCGTTCAGCGCCACCTTGTCGCCGCAGACGTAGGTGGAGCGCGTCTCCACGGTGGAGCCGGGCCGCTGCACGGTCACCTCCCCCACGGGCTGGCCGTTCCATCTGCCGCCGGTAAAGGTCACGTCGGCGCGGATGTTCAGCCACATATCCTTATCGGTCCGGAAGGGCTTGGCGTACAGCGCGATGCTGCAGGGCAGCGGAATGGGGCCGTTGCCGACGCCTTCCTTCGCCAGTTTATCAAAGTCCACGGTATAGCCGGCGTCGCGGCCGGACAGCGGGAAGGTCCTGCCGTTGACCGTCAGCGCGGCGGGGATCATGGTGGGGCCGTTCCTGTCGGTCTCGATATGCAGCACGTGCAGCTTGCCGTCGGACAGACCGGGGTCCAGCCCGATGGTTCCGCTGAACACGATCATTTCCGAAGTGCCGGAAAAGCCCTTCGCGCTGGGGTTCAGGGTGGTGTGGGGTTTGGTGACGTACAGGGCGTTTTCGCCGGTGACGCCGTCGATCTCGTACGCAGACAGCACCTTGATCTCCGTCTTTTTCAGCGAGACGCTCCAGCGGGTGATCTCCTGCCCTTTTGCCAGCTTGTCAAGGGCGGTGTTTTCCAGAATGGCGTCGCTGTGATAGGCCTCGGAGAACAGCACGACGGTATAGTCCCCCGCCGCGCCGCCGGGACACATGGCGGACACGTCCCGTTCTTTTGCGTTGAGCGAGAAGGTATAGGTCTTGCCGATGTAAGCGCCCTTGGCGTCATACCAGGCAAGGAAGTAATGGCCGGTGGTCACGGACCGCAGCGGGACCACCACGCCGTTGTTCAGCTCGGGGGAAAGGGTGACCGCGCCCCTGCCGTCCTTATACTGCGCGGTTTCTTCCGTACTGCCGATCCAGGAATTCTCGCTCCACGGATCGCCCAGCGTCACCTGCTGCGTGCCGTTGGCGGTCACGAAGCCCGCGTTGAGCGTACGCGTGACGGAGCCGGTTCCGGACAGATCCCGGGGGGACACCCAGAACGGTTCGGAATAATTCTCAAAGCCGTCCAGCCGCAGACGGATGTGGTACCCGGAGAGCGTCGTCAGATAACGGCAGACGACAGCCGTGTCGGAAACGCTTTTGGGCGTCACCGTCAGCGTCAGCAGCACCGTGCGCGTTTTGATGTCGTGGACGGCGCCGTCGGCGGGAGAGGCCAGCGTCTCCCCTTCGTAGATATGGGGCATTTCACCGCCGCCGGACACGAAGAACGTGGTCTCGGCGCCGGGCAGCAGCCGCAGGGCATAACTGCCGTCTTCTTCGGTATAGGTGTGAACGGACCGCATGATGCCGCCGCCGGACTGGGTGGCGGAAACGTAAGCGTATTCCATCGGCTGCCCGTCCTTGGTGACGACGCCGGTGACCACCGCGTCCGCGGACAAGGAGACGGGGACGACCTTCAGCCAGCCCTCCGTCACTTCATTGACGGTATAGCGGTCCTGCCAGTTGTAGTCGGCGTAGCGGGAAGACTCGTGCTTGCCCCACAGGGAAAGGTGATAGACGTTGCCGGGCGCGACCATGCAGGGGAACGACCCCAGCCAGCCGCTGTCGCCGCCGTTTTCCCACGTGACGTTCCCCACGGTGTAGTCCTCTTTCTCCGTCAGGCCCGCCACGGAAACGCCGTACAGGATCTCCCGTTTCACGCCCGCATCTTTCAGCGCCGCGCTTTCCGTCTCCTCGTTCACGGTCCCCGTGTAAGAGGCCAACGCGGTTTTTTCGTTGTTGACGTAGCCGTACAGCGTCAGCTTTTCAAAGGTCCTGAAGAACAGCGCGCCGGGACGCACGGAGATGACGGGCAGCTCCGACGTTTCGGAGTAGCCGCGCCACAGGGTATCCGTCCTGCCGTTGCTGTCCTCGCCCTCCAGCCAGACGGAACCGACGGTAGCTGCAAAGCCCTTGGGCAGCGTCACCTTCATGGGTTCCCGGTCGACGAACACGGCGAGGAACTGCATTCGCCTGTTGACCGTGACGGAAGCGCCGGCGGGATACGTTTCGCCGTCGTCCTCCCAGCCCACGAAGGCGCAGCCCGTTTTCTTCGGCCCGGCGGGCAGGGTGACGGAAGTCCCCTCCTTGACCTCCCGCGGGTCGTAATTCACGCCGGTGGCTCCCGTACCGCCGTTCAGCCGGAAGCTGACGAAATATTTGATATCTCCGGCGACGTTAAGGAACAGCTGATCCGTCTGGGAGCCGCCGTTCTCCTCTTCTATCGTTACGTTGAACATGTAAAACCCGGAGGTCGTCGGCGTGCCGGTGATCTTGCCGGTATTCTGATCCAGCTTCAGCCCCGCGGGGAAATTGCCGGAGGCGATGGACCAGGTGATCTTTCCGTCGTAGGCAGGCTGCGCCTGCAGCGTAAAGGAATACGCCACGCCCTCCTTCGCGTCCGGCAGGTCGCGGGTGGTCAGCACCGGCGGGGTGACGTAGGTCTCGTCTCTGACGAATTCCACCGTGATCTCACTCATGCCGTCGTCGGTATCGGTGACGACTCTGGTGTAGTATTTGCCCGGCCGGAAGCCCGCGGAAAGGAAGCCGCGCATCCAGCCCGCGCCTTCGTCAGCGCTGGCGATGTACCCGCTGTAATTGACCGCGCCGTTGTCGTACAGCACGTATTCGGTTTTGCCGTCCTCCGACACCAGCGAAAGCAGATGCACGCTTTCGGGGTCCCAGCCGGTCCAGTAGGTCGAAATGGCGAAGGCCTGGCCGATGGGGATCTCTTCCACGTAGTGGTGGGTGTCGCTGTCCAGCATGAAGCTCGGCTCCACCTCAAATTCAGACGGCGCCGCAAAGACCTGCGCGGTCAGCGGAAGACCGGTCAGGCACATGACGACCGCCAGCAGACAGGCGATCAGACGAAACGTCGCTCGGTACTTCATCATTATTCCTCCAAACAATACTATTACTGCTATTTCATCATACCAAAAAAGAAAAGAAAAGTAAAGAGCCGGTTTTCGGACGCTTCTCCGGTCCCCGTAAAAAGGGAAAATACCCCCTTGCATATTTCGCGATAGTTTTTTATAATGGAATCGATACGGGAACAGCGATTCCCAAATGATCCGGGAGGAAGAAAAATGGACAAAAAAGTACGCATCGGCATCATCGGCTGCGGCGGCATCGCCAACGGCAAGCACATGCCGTCCTTGAAAGAGCTGGACAACGTGGAAATGGTGGCGTTCTGCGACATCATCGAAGAGCGCGCCGTGGAGGCGGCCAAAAAGTTCGGCACGGAGGACGCCAAGGTCTACACCGACTACAAGGAGCTGCTGAAGGACGAGACCATCGACGTGTGCCACGTGTGCACGCCCAACCGTTCCCACGGCTTCATCACCGTGGACGCGCTGGAGGCGGGCAAGCACGTGATGTGCGAAAAGCCCATGGCCAAGACCTACGCGGACGCCAAGGCCATGCTGGACGCGGCGAAGCGCACCGGCAAAAAGCTGACCATCGGCTACCAGAACCGCCAGAACAACGAGAACCTGTACGTGAAGGCCGCCGTGGAGGCGGGCGATCTGGGCGAGATCTACTTCGCCAAGGCCCACGCCATCCGCCGCCGCGCGGTGCCCACCTGGGGCGTGTTCCTGAACGAGTACGAGCAGGGCGGCGGCCCGCTGATCGACATCGGCACCCACGCGCTGGACCTGACCCTTTGGATGATGGACAACTACAAGCCCAAAATGGTGGTGGGCAACACGTTCCGCAAGCTGGCGGAGGATAAGGAGACCGCCAACGCCTGGGGCGACTGGGACCCGGAGAAGTTCACCGTGGAGGACGCTGCCTTCGGCTACATCGTGATGGAGAACGGCGCCGTGGTGGAGCTGGAATCCAGCTGGGCGCTGAACCACCGTCACCCCAGAGAAGCCACCTACACCCTGTGCGGCACCAAGGCGGGCGTGGATACCATCGACGGCCTGTGGTTCAATTCCGTCAAACACAATCGCCAGGTGGCGGAACAGGTCAACCTTGACGCGGGCGGCGTGGCCTTCTACGCCGGCAAGAGCCAAAAGCCCTCCGTGCGCGACATGCAGCAGTGGATCGACGCCGTCGTCAACGACCACGATCCCTGCGTGCTGCCGGAACAGGCCCTTTGCGTCACCCGCATCCTGGAGGCCATCTACACCTCCGCAAAAACCGGAAAACCCGTCTTTTTTGACGACTGATACAGGAGGAAAACGAGATGAAATTCGCAGTACAGCTTTACTCCCTGCGGGAGTATGTAAAAGAACCGGCCGATATGCTGAAAGTGTTGGAAAAGGTAAAGGAGATCGGCTTTGAAGGCGTGGAATTCGCCGGGTTCGCCGGGCTGGACGCCCCGACGCTGAAGGCGAAGCTGGACGAGCTGGGCCTCGTCTGCGTGGGCGCGCACATGGGGCTGGACGATTTCACGGAGGAAAAGCTGCCGGAAACGCTGGCCTTCATCAAGACGCTGGGCGCGAAGACCGCGGGCATCGGCGGCGCGGACACCGAGACCGAGGAAGCGCTGGAGCACGTGATCGACGTGATGGGCAAAGCCGACGCCATCGCCGCCAGGGAGGGCGTGGCCGTCTACTTCCACAACCATACGCAGGAGTTCAAGGAGCCCCTGTTCGCCACGAAGCCCGGCACGATCTTCGACCGGATCAAGGAGGCCTGCCACATGCAGGTGGACACCTACTGGAGCTTCCACGCCGGGCAGGACAACCGCAAGCTGATCACGGAAAACAAGGACCGCATCGTACACCTGCACATCAAGGACGGGATCGGCGACACGCCGACCGCGCTGGGCGAGGGCAACAACGACCTTGCCACGGTAGTAAAAACCGCCAAAGAGATCGGCATGGAATGGCTGATCCTGGAAAACGACGACCCCGTACCGGATGGCTATTCCGACGTGACGAGAAGCATGGTGTGGCTGAACGCAAACGCCAGATAACACCGTAGCACGCAGCCTCAGCTGCGTTATAGTCGTAAGTCGTAAGTAGCGCGGCACCTCAGTGCCGCTTTCTGCACAAACAACATTTCAGAACGCATCCGATCAAATGAGGTTTCCATGAGAGGGGAACACGTTGGTCATTTGCAAATCAGCCTATCAGTTACATCAGCGAACAGCGGCACTGAGGTGCCGCGCTACCTTGTTCTGAACGAGGTGTTTTTATGAAAAAAACCCTTGCGTGTTTATTGGCTGTCATGATGCTCTTCTCCGCGCTTTCCGTCGCGGCATCCGCCGAAGGGGCCTGCGACTGCGGGCACGCGCCCATCATATTTGTCGACGGCTTCAACGCCAGCGACCTGATACAGGATGAGGGCACGGACAGCGAGAGGGTGGTGTTCCCCTTCCCCGGCGACGCGATCCCGAACATGCTGAAGGACAACGTCGCCACGGTGTGGGACCTGCTGGACACCCGCTTTGACGCCGCCACCGAACAGACCGTCGCCGATGCGGTGAAGGGTCTGCTGCACGGCACGGAGATGAACGACGACGGCACGCCCCTGTATAACGTGACCGTCGACTGGCGGTACCCCACCGATCCCGCCCACAGCGACGGGCGGTATTTCAAATTCAACTTCGACTGGCGGCTGGACCCCTTTTTCAACGCCGAGGGGCTGAAGGACTTCATCGCCTATGTGAAGGAGCTGACCGGGCACGATACCGTTCACCTGATCGGCTTCTCGCAGGGCGCGACGGTGCTGAACACCTACCTTTCCCAATACGGCTATGAGGGGCTGGCGACCGTGATCTGGTACTGCGGCGCGCACAACGGCACCGCGCTGGTGGGCTCGCTGTTTTCCGGCGGGCTGCGCATGGACGCGGCCTCCGCCACCGGTTACGTCCAGAACGCCACGGAGGACACCTTCCTGTTCAACACGCTTTCCGCGCTGCTGCAGGGGCTGACGGATATCGGGATCACCGGCGGCGTGATGGATCTGGTCAACAAAAGTCTGGAGAAGTTCTACGCCGACGGCGTGATGAAGGATATCTTCCTTTCCACCTTCGGCAAGATGCCCGGCGTATGGGCGCTGGTCCCCTATGAGGACTACGAGGCCGCCAAGCGGTTCGTATTCGGCGAGGGGGAGGAAGCGGCCCCCTACGCGGCGCTGATCGAAAAGCTGGACCGCTACCACAACGAGGTGGCTGCCAACAGCGACGCCATCCTGCAGGCCGCACAGGAGCAGGTGGGCAAGATCGGCGTGATCGCCAAGTACAACGTGCGCATGATGCCCGTGGTGGACGTTGCGGACACGCAGTCGGACAGCCTGATCGACACGTATCACGCCTCCTGCGGGGCGACCGTGGCGGACTTCGGGCAGACGCTGGGCGACGGCTACGTCCAGAAGATCGACGACGGACATGACCACCTGTCCGCGGACGGGATCGTGGACGCTTCCACGGCGCTGTTCCCGGACTTTACGTGGTTCATCAAAAACGCGGTACACGAGACGTATATCCCCTACAACGACGCGCTGCTGCATCATATCTGCGACAGCGACCGCCAGCCGGACGTATTTGAGGACGAAGCCTTCCCGCAGTTCACCTATTACAGCCCCGCCGCAGGCACCACGGCCCCGCTGACAAAGGACACCGACGAACGCCCCGACCTGAAGCCCATCGAACGCATCATGGCGTTTTTCCGGAGGATCGTCACGTTCTGGAAAAAGCTGTTCCGGAAATTATTTGTTGTAGAATAATATTTGCATAGGAGAAAATCACCATGAAACTCGGCGTATTCACTACCCTTTTAAGCAACCTTTCACTGGAAGAAGCCCTCAAATACTTCACATCCCTTGGCATCGAGATGGTGGAGATCGGCTGCGGCGGCTATCCCGGCAACGCCCACGCGGACCCGGAGATCCTGCTGAACGACGAGGCGAAGTTCAACGAATTCGTTGCGCTCATCAAAAAGTACAACGTGGGCATCTCGGCGCTCAGCTGCCACTCCAACCCGGTCCATCCCAACAAGGAGGAGGCCGCCGCGGGCGACAAGGTCATCCGCAACACCATCCTGCTGGCGGAGAAGCTGGGGCTGGATCAGATCAACACCTTCTCCGGCTGCCCCGGCGACCACGAGGGCGCGAAATACCCCAACTGGGTCACCTGCCCGTGGCCCAACGACTTCCTGGAGATCCTCGACTGGCAGTGGAACCAGGTGCTGATCCCCTACTGGAAGGACCTTGTCGCCTTCGCCAAGGCCCACGGCGTCACCAAGATCGGGTTGGAGCTGCACCCGGGCTTTTGCGTCTACAACACCGACACGCTGCTGCGCCTGCGGGAGGCCGTCGGCCCCGAGATCGGCGCGAACTTCGACCCCAGCCATCTGATCTGGCAGGGCATGGAGCCCGTGGCGGTGATCCGGGCTCTCGGCGACGCCATCTTCCACGTCCACGCCAAGGACACGCGGCTGGACAAGTACAACATCGCCCGCACCGGCGTGCTGGATACCAAGCCCTACGCGGATGAGATCCACCGTTCGTGGATCTTCCGGTCGGTCGGTTACGGCAACGACGCGCTGTACTGGAAGGATATCGTCAGCAACCTGCGGCTGGTGGGCTACGACCACGTGCTTTCCATCGAGCACGAGGATTCCCTCATGAGCCAGAACGAGGGCCTGACCAAGGCCGTCAACCTGCTGAAGGAGGTTCTCATCACCGAGGACACCGGCGCGATGTGGTGGGTGTGAGCAAACGCGCGGCACAGCCGCTTCGTTTGCAGTGATATGTTCCGCGCAGCGGAACGTGATATGCGAACTCCGTTCGCATGAAAAAAACGGATCATCACGGAATTTTGTGGGATTTGAATCAGAGAGACAAAATGGGAGTTTGTCGCGCTGTTTGCCGTTTCATGAAAACCCGCCCCATTGGGTAGCGCGGCACCTCAGTGCCGCTCGTGGCAATTGCAGCTTTTGAAACGGATTTCGATTTGCCGACTGTTTTCTCTAACACGATAGGCATTCATTTCATCGCCAATCTTTTCAAAAAAGTTGTTTGCGTCTATAGCGGCACTGAGGTGCCGCGCTACCGGTGGGGGCACACCGCCAAATCCCTGTTTGCCGCTATCCCACAAAAAACTGTGATGATCCAAAAAAAATGGTCTGACGTTTTCCGAAATTGCAGTCGATCACGTCAGGCCGTTTCTCACGGTTTTTTCGGAAATAACTGTTTTTTCTGCAACACTTTCTTGTTTTCAACACTCTTATGTGTGCAAGGACGGGGAATGATATGAACGAATCTTTACAAAAAGACCTGATCAGAGACGCAAAAAAGGGGGACGCGGCCGCTTTCGGGCGGCTGTACGCGGAGCTGTCGCATGAGCTGTACCGCTTCGCGCTGTACTACCTCCACCGGGAGCAGGACGCGGAGGACGCCGTGCAGGACGCTGCCATGGCCGCCTTTCAAAACATCCGCAACCTGCAAAAGCCGGAATCGTTTCGTTCGTGGTTTTTCAAGATCCTTTCCAACGAGTGCAAGAAGTATCTGATCCGGCGGACGTCCCATCCGGAGGACCCCACCGACGAGTTCCCCACCCTTGCCGACGCTTCCGGACAGGACCACGCGCTGCGGTTCGAGCTGGCCGACCTGCTGAACGCCCTCCCGGACGAGGACCGGCAGATCGTGCTGCTGTCCGTGCTGGAGGGATACCGCTCCAAAGAGATCGCGAAGATCACCGGGATCAAGGCCAACACGGTCCGTTCACGTCTTTCCCGTTCCTTACATAAGCTCAGAACAGAGTTAGAAAATTAAGAGGGTGCCGACCATGAAGAAATTTGACAACATTGAAAAGGACGCGGCGTTCCTGCGCGCCAACATCGCCACCAACGAGGAGCGCATCAGGCTGCCGGGATCCCTTTCGGAGGAGAATATCGTCGATCTGGTCTCCGGCAAAAAACAGAGACGCAACAAAAAGGTCATCATCCGCCGATTCGTGGGCCTCGCCGCGGCGGCCTGCCTTGCGCTGGGCATTTTCACCGCGCTGGATTACGGCGTCTACGCGCCGAAGCAGCTCCCCGTGACGGAGAACAACGGCCTCGCCTACGCCGAGAGCTACGACGACATCGTCTCCATCGTAAAGGACTACGCCAAGTATAAAAAGGCGGAAAGCATCCGGTACACCGCTTCTTACAACCTCGCCGGTTCCTTCTACGGCTTCTCAAAGTCTGCCGAAGCGGACTTCGCCGTGCCGGAGATGGCGGACAGCACCGTCGCCTACGGAACCGCCGCGGGAGGCGTTTTCGAGGAAACCGCCACCATGGCGGCAGGCGCGCCCGAACAGAACGCCGCCGAGGCGCCCGCAGCCCCCGCCCCCGACAGCGAAAGAGCAGCAGAGACCGCCTCTGTCACCTCCTCCGCCGCGGCCACCGACGACGGCGTGGACTTCGCCGACACCAACACCCGCGTGGAAGGCGTGGGCGAAGCGGATATCGTCAAAACCGACGGCAAATATCTCTACGTGGTCTCCCGCAACAGCCTGATCGGCATTTTCAAAACCGAACCGGACGGCTCCTTTGCCCTGGCCTCCGCCATCGATTGCAGTCTCGACCTGGAGGACGACCCGGATTTTTATTACATGAACCTGCAGGAGATCTACGTGGCCGGCGATATGCTGATCGCGGTGGGCACCTATCAGGGCTATCCCGAAGAATGGCCTTACGGAAAGCTGCTCACCGGTTTTATGGTCTATGACATTTCCGACCGCGCCGCCCCCCGGCTGGCCCGCCGGTATTTTCAGGACGGCGTGTACGTTTCCTGCCGCGTGGTGGGCGACAGCCTGCTGACGATCTCAAACTATTCAATTGGAACGGATTTCGACCATTTTACGAAAGAATACGTCATCCCCGGCGTCTACACGGACGGAACCGAGAACAAAGAGCTGGTGAACGCCTGCGATATCGCGGTGGTGAACACCGCCAAGCCCGATTCCTACGTGATGGTCGGCAAGGCGAGCCTTTCCGATCTGGCCAAAGCGCCGGAAACCACGGCGCTGTTCGGCGGCGGGTGCGAGGTCTACTGCACCGCCGACACCCTCTACGTCTATAACACCGAATACAACTGGGACACCGCCTTCACCGATATGGTCTGGCGTTCCGCCGTCTCCGCCGGGGATACCAAGACCACCGTGCTCTCCTTCGATATCACCGCCGACAAGCCCGCCTTCAAGGCCAAAGGCACGGTGGAGGGCTATCTGCTGAACAGCTGGTCTCTGGACGCTTACAACGGCTATCTGCGGCTGGCGGCCACCAAGAACGAGGAAAACGTGGTCTACGTGCTGGATGAACAGATGGAGCAGGTGGGCGAGCTGACCGGCATCGCCCCCGGGGAGATCATCAAGAGCGTCCGCTTCATGGGCGATACGGCCTACGTCGTCACCTTCGTGCAGACGGACCCGCTGTTCGTCATCGACCTGTCCGACCCCGCCAAGCCCGTTATCAAGGGCGAGGTCAAGCTGCCCGGCTTTTCCTCCTACCTGCATCCGGCGGGCGAGGGCCTGCTGATCGGTATTGGTTCCGGCGGTACGGAGGACGGCATCGACGGCTCCGCCAAGATCAGCCTCTTCGACGTGAGCGACCCCACCGCCCCCGCGGAGACGGACAGCATCGTCATCCCCGACGCCTGGTTCGTCCCCGACTATAAAGCCTTCGTCTACGTCCGGGCGGACGGCTCTTACCTGATCCCGCTGGACATCCATGAAATCTATCAGAAAGACGGCCTCTATACGTCTGTTACCGGCTTTACCCATTACACCGGCTCCGTCCGGATCGCAATCCGGGACGGAAAGCTGGTGGAGCTGAACCGTTATCTGACGGCGGAAGACGGCAATTACTATTGGAGCACCTGCGAACGGGCGCTGTATATCGGCGACGTCGTTTACAACGTCAGCACCGCGCCGGATATCGTCTCGTTTGACCTGACCGGCGGCCAAGAGCTGTACCGAAAATCCTTTGAGGATGAATTTGTAAAACTGTATCAGCAGAACCACAATGAGGACGGCGTCGACCACGAATCCATGACCGCCGCGGAGCCGCCCGTGGTTTATAACGGCGACGACGCGGTGATGACCTCCCCGGCCTTCAAGCCGTCGGAAGAACCGGAGACCGCCGTGGCCTACACCACACCGGAGCCGGATACCGCCCCCATTGACGGCGACGCGGACAGCCTTGCGCCGGACGCGGTTCCCGAAACCGAGCCGCCCATGACGGAAGTCCCCTCCCGCTGACACAATACAGAAACCGTTTTCCCCTTACCGCAACGCCCGCCGGTTACCCGGCGGGCGGTTTTTGATGATTATGAAACAGAACAATCAGAATTTGGCGAAATGTTACCGGCTGCGTGAAAATCTTCCCCATGGGGTAGCGCGGCTGCCCACAGCCGCCCCGCCGTAGGCGGTATCAGGGAAAACAACTTTTTTGTAACGGACGTTCCCTTGATCGGACGTTTTCATAATCGGAATCGCATTGCGGGCGGGCAAAATTGCCGAAGCGCCGCCAGTGGCGGATGAAGCGAGGCAGTTTTTGTGAGCAAATACAGAGCGATGCGAGCGCTCCAAGCGAAGCAGCGCGACAATATTTGCGAGGGCAAGCGGAGCCGCGCTACATCATACGCCTGCTGCGCGCCGTCACATTGCCTTAAAGAAGCACTTGAATGATTATCCCACAATTATCCGTGATGAATCAAGGTTTTCGCAATTTTTCCCCCCAAAAAAACGGAGAGCTTCATGCTCTCCTGCATTTCTCCTATTTTATTCATCAAGGTCAGTTTTGCGGAAATCAACTATGATGATTTCACTTTTTTCTTAGAGGCGGTTACGTTTGAATTTCTTGCGTATTCAAAGGCAAGAGAATGCTTGATATTCTCCTTCCCTCTCTCATCTAATGCGCGATACTGATTTATAATAGAGCGTTCTTCTTCACTTAAAAAAGATGGGCGTTCATTTTGACGACCTAAAAGGTAATCTGTACTGACTTCAAAAATGTCTGCGAGCATACAGAGCATTTCATTGTTGATGTTGTTCTTGCTTGTTTCATACAGAGAATACGCTTGCGGTGTGATTTTCAACTTCTCCGCTACCTCAGCTTGCGTCCATCCTTTTTGTTTTCTTAATTCCAGCAAACGTAAATTCATTATTCTCACTTCCCTTATTATAAAGACTATCTTATGGAAAAGGGAAACTTCAAGATATTCAACAATAAATTGAATTGTTGCGCAAAAATCACATTGACAATTCAATAATTTATTGATATTATAGTAACACAGTTGATGGTTCATAAAAATGGACTTGTTGAGGGGAGGGACAATCTTGAACGCATATCGTCTGACCGTTACTGTCAACGGAAGGCGGACAGAACAAATTGTTAAAGCACATTCACTTAGTGAGGCACAAAGAATAATCAGATCCCAGTATGCAGGGGCAAACATCAATTTCATCAGCACCGGGCATGAATATAGATAAGGAGAATCATCATGGACTTTAAGAATGCTTTTAATTCGTTTGCAAAAACCGGAACTACATTAAACAGAAATGTAAACAAAATAATCGGGAAAGATGTTTTCAAGGACATAAAAGAAATTGAACCACCGCGTGAATATGCGCCCTATGAAAACTTTCCCAAATATCCAAATCCTGAACCTGCGCAGTGGAACGTGCTGACAGGAGAAGACAAGTGCTTTTCATTACAGGGAAACACTTTAGCTTTCTCTAAAAACTTTGATATATGTGTGAAGTACCGCAAGCTTTTCAGAGATACCGCTGAATATTATGCCACCCGCTTCAAGTTTAACTACTTGAATTGCGTACAGGATTTTGATACTTTAGTTCATTATTTCTCAGATATGTATCTTGAAGGATTAACGCCAATGATTCAAAGGGCATACAGCCTTTTACTGCCATTTGGTGTTTTTACGGTAAATATGGATTCTTTCCTTAAAAGCCATACAAACCGTTATAGGAGAGCTATACACTCATACGAGATCATGTCAGGAGTTGAAAAAGCAAAAAACCAACAGGCTGAGCAAGCCGGAAATCAGCTTGGCAATGCTATTCACATGCAAGGCGGCGGCTTTGGAATGAAAGGTGCGGTTAAAGGTATTGCAAAAGCGGAAGCCTTTAATGCAGGGCTTGGTATGCTCGGTAAATTTGTTGCACATCAAAATCAAATGTCACAGGAAGAAAAGGCAAAAGCTTATGCAGCTTTTAAGCAAGATGTATTTTTCTCTGAGATATTTTCTGATTATTATTACACCTATTTTACCCTTGTTCAAACCCTATCGGATAATGGTGTGATTGAGCCAATTAAAACTGCTTCCTCGCAGGAATTTGAAACGATGCTGACGAATCTTAAAAACCCGATGTTCCCGCAGGACAGACTGGCTGAATCTGTGATAAGGATGATAAAAATATATCCGTTTTCAAGGGATGCGCTTTCTCTGTTGAAGGAAAAATATGCGCAATCAGAAGAAGCGGCGCAAATCATCAATTATCTTGCTTCATAAAAATCTGAATATTTATTGTAAAACAATCATTGACCGGATGAATCTAAGGATTCTCCGGTCATTATAATTGTTTCTTGGTAATAACAGTTCTTTTTCTATATTACCGAACCTCCTGAAATCCGGGTGTTTTGGCGATAAACCTTTCGGCAATAATCTTCGTTGCCTTTGAAATTTCTGTTGCTATTTTTTTTCAACGCATTTATAATAGAAATAATAATATAACAAAGAGGCAACCGATATGAAATTAGGAATCGTAGGCCTGCCGAACGTAGGCAAAAGCACCCTGTTCAACGCGCTGACCAACGCCGGGGCGCAGGCGGCGAATTACGCCTTCTGCACCATCGAGCCCAACGTGGGCGTGGTGGCGGTCCCGGACAAGCGGCTGGACGCGCTGGCGGAGATGTACCACCCGGACAAGGTCACCCCCGCCACCATCGAGTTCGTGGATATCGCCGGGCTGGTGAAGGGCGCCAGCAAGGGCGAGGGCCTGGGCAACAAGTTCCTGTCCCACATCCGGGAAGTGGACGCCATCATCCACGTGGTGCGCTGCTTTGAAGACGACGACGTGATGCACGTGGACGGCAGTATCGACCCCGTGCGGGACATCGAGACCATCAATCTGGAGCTGATCCTCTCCGACGTGGAGATCTTACAGCGCCGCATCGACCGGGACACCAAGGCCATGAAGGGCGACAAGTCGCTGGCCGGTGACGTGGCGTTTTTCAAGCGGCTGAAGGACGAGCTGGACAACGCCGTCAGCGCCCGCGCCGTGGAGATGACCGACGACGAGCGCGCGCTGATGAGCACCGTGTCGCTGCTGTCCTCCAAGCCCGTCATCTACGCCTGCAACATGGGCGAGGACGATTTCGCCGGGGACGTGAACGCCAACCCCTATTTTGCCAAGGTGAAGGAGATCGCCGCGGCGGAGGGCAGCGAGGTGCTGCCCGTGTGCGCGGAGCTGGAAGCCCAGATCGCGGAGCTGCCCGCCGACGAAAAGGGGATGTTCCTCTCCGAGCTGGGCGTCGAGCAGAGCGGTCTGGATATCCTCATCCAGAAGAGCTACGACCTGCTGGGCCTGATGAGCTACCTGACCGCCGGCAAGCCGGAGGTGCGGGCGTGGACCATCAAAAAGGGCACCAAGGCGCCCCAGGCGGCGGGCAAGATCCACAGCGATTTCGAGCGCGGCTTCATCCGGGCGGAGGTCATCTCCTTCGACGACCTGATGGCCTGCGGCTCCATGGCGGCTGCCAAGGAAAAAGGCCTCGTGCGCAGCGAGGGAAAGGAATACGTGATGCAGGACGGCGACATCGTCCTCTTCCGGTTCAACGTATAATGGAACAGGTTTACACAGGAAAGATGCAGCCCCTTGACGCGGCGGAATGGGCGGCGATCACCCTCACGGCGGCGGCGAACGGCGCGATCGCGGCGGCGACCTTTGAATGCGCGGACGATCCGCTGCTGCGGGACTGCTGCAAGGCGCTGTGCGGCGTGCTGGCCGACAAGCCCCTATACGACGTGATGCAGATGAACAACAACGCGGTCTATTACAACGTGGAACACGACCTGCCCCGGGACCGGCTGTACCTGGCCTCCATCGCCGTGCAGGCCGCCAAAAAAGCCGCCCTCGCTTATCTGAACGCCAACGGCGTCCCTTACGAGGGCGAGGGATTGTGCGACTGTCTGAAATAACTGTTTTGCCTTTGAACGGCATAAAACAACCGACGGTTCCGGAAACGGAGCCGTCGATTATTTTTGTTTTATAAAGTGGTTTTTTCCAAAACGATCCATAGGACCGTCCGGAGGACTTCTAACGACTAACGACTAACGACTAACGACTAACGACTAACGACTGACGACTGACGACTGACGACTCTATTACATTTCCCGCATTCCGGCGAACAGATCGGCAAACGCGGAACCGGCACGGTAAAACACCGGCGGTTCGCCCAGGGGAGCCGGAACCGTCGCGTCGCCGCCGGGATAGGTTTTCCCGGTCCACAGATGGGTCCACTCCCCCTCCGGCAGCCACAGCGCGCGCGTGACCGCGCCGGGCTCCACCACCGGCGCTACCAGCAGGTCGTCCCCCAGCAGGTAGCTGTAATTGGCGGTCTTCCACGCGGTTTCGCAGTCCTGCGCGAAAAACAGCGGCCGCATCACGGGCAGGCCGGATTCCTCATTCTGACGCGCCGCCTGCCGCAAATAGGGCAACAGCGCGTCGTGCAGCGCCGTCATGCGGGCGGTAAAGGCCAGCAGCTCCGGCGTGTCGTACAGCTGCACGTTGGTGGCGGGGCGGTTGCCCTCGTGGCTGCGCATCACCGGCGTAAAGCAGGCGAATTCCAGCCAGCGCATCAGCAGCTCCTCGTCCCGGCGCAGATAAAACAGCGTGGTGTAGCCGCCGATATCGCTGCAGTTGAGGCCGAAGCCGCTCATGCCCAGCGTCAGCGCCGCGGTGATCGCGGAGGGCAGGCCGTCATCCGGCGACCAGTCCACGTTCTGGTCCCCCGCCCACATCAGCGTGGAGTACCGCTGGGTTTCCGCCGCGCCGGCGCGCATGTAGAACACACACTTTCCCAGCATGCCGGCTTCCTCTACCGCCTCGCGGTTGCACTTGGCCCACAGCGTCGGCCAAAGGTTATGCAGCGCCCAGCCGTCGCCGCCGTGGCAGACGGCGTCCACGGGCAGGTATTCGCCGAAATCCGCCATCCAGCCCCGCAGCCCGAAGCCGATGAGGTTGGTCTTGATGACGTCCTTATACCACTCATAAGCGGCAGGCAGGGTCAGGTCCACCACGCCGCAGTTGAACTCGCCGAAGTCGAACAGGTAATCGCCGCCGTCGGGCCGCTTGACGAGATAGCCGTGCGCGACGGCGTATCGGCAAAGGCTGCCCTCCTCCACGACGTAGGGGTTGATATAGCCCATCCACGCCCGGTCTTTATCCGCCGCGATCACCTTGTCAAGGCCGGGATAGAGCGCCTCGCTCCACTGCCAGTTCCAGAAGTTGCGCTTGCCGAAGGAGGTCTGGCGCGTGCCCTCCCAGTCCTGGATCCACACGGCGGAAACGTCCACCCCCGCGTCGACGCAGCGGTCGCGCAGCGCGGCGGCGCGTTCGGTGCCGCCCTGCACGCCCAGCCACAGGCCCTTCATGGCCCAGTCCGGCAGCGCGGGCTGGCGGCCCAGCAGCCCGGTCAGCTTTTGCAGCAGTTCCGGATAGCTCTCCCCTGTCGCCAGTACAAACCGAACGTCCGTATTCCACACGCCGATCTCATGATATGCGCTTTCGCGGAAATCCAGCTCGGCGTAGTCGTAATTCTCCAAATGGAAAAAGTATCTGCGGGAGGAAACGAAGGTGGGCTGGGGGAAAAACGTGGTGTGGTAATCGCCGCCGCCCCCGTCCGTCTCGTCGGCAAGGCGCGTGATCTCCGTCGCCTTGTTGCGGCCCACGCCCTGTTCGCGCGTCCAGATCGGGTACAGCCGTCCCCGCAGGTCGAGGAAGGAAAACTGCTCGCCGCCGCCGGTGACGCGCTCGTCCGTTTCCGCGGGGAGCCGCAGCCACAGGCGGTTGAAGCCGCCCGACGCTTTGCCGGAAAAGCGGACGACGCCGTTTTCTTCGGTAAACGTCAACGTATATGTCTCGCCGCTTACCGGCTCCGTAAACGTAAGCCGTCCGTCGGCCGCTTCCGTCAGCCGCAGCGGGCAGCGCGCCGTCACGCGGTCGCTCACGTCAAAATTGCCCCGGAACATGGTCACGTCCGGCGTTCCCTTTCCCAAAAAGACGGCGGGCGCGCCGTCGCTGTGGGAAAACAACGGCTTTCCGTCCAGCGTCAGCCGAACCGCCGCCGCGGTCGCATCAAAATGGGTCTTCAGCATTTTCTGTCCTCTTTTATGTCTGAATTTTCACCGATTTAAAGATATTCCGGCCCGCGTTATTTCAGGCCTACGGAAAGCCGCAGGATCCGTCTCGCGTCCTCCGGCGTGATAACGCCGTCGCCGTCCATATCGGCACAATGCAGCGCCGCGTCGTCAAAGTCCTCCAGCCCCACGGTGGCGCGCAGCGTCAGGCGGGCGTCCTCCGGCGTGACGCGGAAATCGTAATCCGCGTCGCCCTTCACCCGGTAGGCAAAGGCGGCGTTCAGCAGGTTGATGCTGACGGTATAACGGGAGCTGTGCGAGGGCGCGTTGACCACCAGCGAGATCATCGTCTTGCCGTTGCGACGGGCCGCCGCCGCCACACAATAGCCCGCCAGATCCGTGGTGCCCGTCTTGATGCCGATGGTGCCGGGATAGACGTCATGCATGACGTTGGTGGTATACCAGTAATGGTATTTCCCGTTCAGGTCGTAGCAATCGTACGCCGCCTTGCGGATCACGGAGCTGATCAGCGGGTGCTCCACGGCGTATTTCAGCACCTTGAGGTAATCCTCGCAGGTGGTGTACTGGTTGGAGGCGTCCTGCCCGTCCGGGTTGACGAAATGGGAATTATTGCAGCCCAGCGATTTCAGAAACTTGTTCATCTCGGCGATAAAGGCGTCGATGGCCGCCCTGGCGCTTAAGGAGCTGTCGCCTTTGGCCTTGCGCCCCGCGGCGGCGGCCAGCACGTAGGCGGCGTCGCAGCCGGAGGGCAGCAGCATGGCGTGCAGCAGCTGCTCGAAGGTATAGCGCTCGCCGTAATAGACCGGCGCCGTACTGGAATTCCAGTACATCAGCGAAAGCTCGCTGCCCACGGTGATGGCGTCGTTTGCCTTTAAAAACTGCGCCGCCGTGCAGGCGTTCAGCACTTTGGTGATGCTGGCCACGCGGATCGACTTCGTGCCGTTCTTTTCGTACAGGATCACGTCGTCCGTCAGGTTGTAGACGATGGCCGCGCCCACCGGCGAGGCGGCGCTGTCGCAGGTTTTTTGCAGGTCCGGGAAGGCCGCCGCCGCGGGCAAAGCCGCCGTTGCCGTCAGCAGGACCGCCAGCAGCAGGACCGCCGCGTATTTCATTCGTTTTTTCATGTTCCTTTTTCGCTCCGTTTTACCAGATTATCACGCTGCCATTATACAAAAAAACGCGAAACGTGTCAATAACGACGTCCGTCCGCGGGCGTTTTGCGCGTTTGATTGAATGAAAGACGAGCGGCAGCCCGTTCAATCCACAGAATACGGGGCAGCCGGAGAGATCCTTCGGCTGCCCCGCTGCGTTGCGCCGGGTTGTTTTTACGCAAAAGCTTCCAGCTTCACGGAAACGCGCAGGATGGTTCTGGCGTCGTCGGAGCCGATCTTGCTGTTTTTGTTCAATCACAAACGGATTTCGGCCGTGCCGTCGGCATGACTAAGCGAAAAGTCTATCTGGAAAACGGAAAATATGAGCCGTGTTTGGATGATCTCAGAAGCGCAGCGGTGTTTTTCAACCTCTCTGCCGACTATCTGTTGGGCTTGCGCAACGCCCCCAAACAAGTACATGAAGAAAAGAAAAAGCTGCGCAGACAATGACCTGTCTTCTCAGCTTTTTTTGTTTCGTGTTCCTGTGGAAAAAGCCACCGTCCCCACAGTGTATGGCCCTGCTGGCGGCGACCCACAAATTATGTGCCAATCAGGGTAAGAATTATATTATTTCGGCTTGGGCTTTGCCATCAGCGACACGATGAACCCCGCGAATACGGCAGCCATAATGCCCACGGAACCCGCCGTCAGCGGGCCTTCCAGAGCGCCCAGCAGCCCGTCCCGGATCACGGCCTCCCGCGTGCCGTTCACCAGCAGATTGCCGAACCCGGAAAGCGGCAGCGCAGCCCCGCTGCCCGCAAAATCGATCAGCTTATCGTACACGCCGAACGCACCCAGCACGATGCCCGCGCACACGTATCCCACCAATATCCGCGCCGGCGTCAGCTTGGTTTTGTCGATCAGCACCTGCCCGATCACGCAGATCAACCCGCCGATCACAAACGCCCACACAAATTTCATGTTCCGTCACATCCTTTTTTGCCGGCCGTCGCTTTACCGTCGGCGATCGCCCCGTCCGGCCCTTTCCGAAACTGTTTTTTCTTCTGACAAAAAACAGTTTCCCCCGAAAAGGGACCGATATACGGCGCACCGCCCGTTTTTTCGCGGATCTTTACGGTTTTGCCTTTGCGCCTGCACAGGGGATTTTTTCCGTTTTCCCCTCTTTGAAAAAAATCATATTTTTTCAGAAAAAACGGAAATTCCCTCTTGATTCTCGCAAAGTTTTATTGTATAATAACAATCCGTGAGACGGTTCGGCGGCTTCCCTGCCCTCTGCGCGACCGTCCCCGCCCGTACAATTCCATCCACCCGCTGGTGTGGCTCAATGGCAGAGCAGCTCATTCGTAATGAGCAGGTTGTCAGTTCGATTCTGACCACCAGCTCCACCCAGAAAACCCTTGTGTATCAAGGGTTTTCGGCTTTTTTATGCCTTTAAAAATTCGGCCCGAAAACGGCCGTTTTTTGCGTTTGTTGCCACTTTGTTGCCACTTGTTGCCACTGCAATTATCGTGTTGCCAAAATGAGCAGGTTGGCGATTTCCAAAATCGACGTAAAACCGGCGAGAAAAAAACAGAGGAATTCTTGCCGAATCGGCATTGATTCTGATCGATCTTGCCAAAACGGCGATGGAATGCAGCGCCAACGTATCGTATAATAGAAACAGAGCAGGACAGGTTGTTTGCCTGCCCTGCCGGTTTGTTTTGTCGATTGTTTCAAGAGTTCACGCATCATATTTTCTTCTGCCGGATACGAACTCGTCCAGCATCTCCGCGGCTGCGGCGTCAGCCGTGCGGATCTGGTGTGTGTAGATCGTGATCGTGGTTTGCGCGTCGGCGTGTCCGAGCCGTTTGGAAACCGTTTCCACGTCTACTCCGTTTGCGATCATCAGCGAGGCGTTTGTGTGCCGGAGGGAATGCAGATGGATCGGCGGCAGGTCGTTCCCCTTCACAAATCTGCCGAACCAGGATGAAATGCTGTCCGGATGAAACGGCTTACCGAGCTTATTTGTGAACACGAAGCCCGTTTCCTGCCAGAGGTCGCCGTACATATTCCGGTAGCGTTCCTGTTCCTGTTTCCATTCCCGCAGCATGACCATAACGGACGGAGATACCTTGATGACCCGCTTGGAGGTTTCGTTTTTCGGCGTGTCGATTTTTACGCCGTCGTTGTGCACGTAAACCATCGATTTGTTGATATCGATCAGGCTTTTCTCAAAATTGACATCCTTCCACGTCAGGCCCAGCGCCTCGCCTCTGCGCATCCCGGTGGATACGTACAGCGTTATGAGCGTTCTGTATACGATATCGACCGATTCCAGACAGGCAAACAGCCGTTCGAGGTCTTCCTCCTCCAGATATGCCGCCCGCTTATGGTTTTGCTTCGGCGGTTTTACCCGTTCGCAGGGGTTGGAGGTCACGATCTGCCACTGTACCGCGCAGGTGAACATCGTCCGCAGAATATGGTGCAGGTACAGGATGGTGGAGCCGGTAAGCGTCGTGTCGCTGTCGATTTTCGTAAAATACTGCTTCGGATTGATTCCCAGCGCTTTTGCAACCGTTTCCATCGTGCTCCCGTAAACGTGCTTTCCGCTCATCATATTGCGTACGGTTGAATATCCAAGCCCTGTCGTTTTACTTAGCTTTTCCATTGTGATTTTGTGTTCCTTCAGGTACTTTTTCAGTTTTGCGTCCGCCTGATAATAGCTTTTTTCCTTCGCCTCCGGATCGCGCAGATCGTTATAAAACGCAATGATATTCTGCGGACGGATCTTACAGAGCTTCATTGAGCCGAGCGCTGGCAGGATACGTCTTTCCAAAAGCTTTTTATAGTTCTGAAAGGTAGAATCCTTCAATTGCATCGCGCCGTAATCCCTGAGCCAGATTTCAGAAAACTGGGCAAGCGTGATATTCTGATCGCCGACCTCTCCCGCGCGGACCGCGTCCTCAAACATCGCCATCCGTTTGGCCAGTTCCCGGTTGATCGCCTTTTGGCTCATGCCGGGATCGGGCTTCCACGTCATGCTTTTCCGTACGCGATTGCCCCGGGAATCAAAGCCGTCCGAAACCTGGATCGTATAAGTGCCGTTTCGTTCAACGTAAGTTGCCATAATTACTTACCTCCTTCTCTGAAAACCGCTCCGCGCGGGAGCGGCTTTCAGCGTAACATATCATATTTCTTTTTACAAATGTGCGGATCAGCGGGAATATGCTTTGCGGCTTCCGAGCTTTTCCGGTTTTTCATTCGCGGCATCGTTTTCCGGTATCCCGTCGGAAAGCAGCGCGAATAGCTTGTCCAGATCGATCAAACGATAGTTCCCCAGCGGCACCGTGCCGATCATGCCTCTGTCCACCAGCTTTCTCAACGTCGCCAGCGTCAGCTGTGTGCCGGGATCCGCCGCTTTAATTTCCTTCATTGCCATAGGCAGCGTCCGCATACGCGGCGTTTTGTTTTCATGAATTTCCAATATTCAATTCCTCCATCTTTGGATTTCTTAAAAATGGAGGTTATGGCTTGAGTTACCGAAAATGAAGAAATATATGTCCACCATAACCTTCTTTCGTTTTGATTTTACCTTGCGCCGCGGTCGCGGTTTCGCAGGTATTTTGCGTAGTGTGCGCAGGCGTCCTGGATGAACTTCTGCAGCTGGCTGATCGAATCCTTCGGACGGAACTGCCGCACGTATTCAACAGGTACCTTGATCGTTTCCTTTTGATTCGGCTTCGGCTGCGTCATGATCGAGAAGATCCTGTCCATATCCAGCGCGCCGGCTTCGGCAAGCTTTCGCATCTGTTGCGCCTGTGAAAGCGACGGCGTCGCTTCCTCGCTCTCAATGGTCGTGATGAGATTCCGCTGCGCTTCCTTCGGCAGGTAAGAAAGCTCCACGGCGGGCGTGAGGGCGATCCGCTTCTCATCGACCATCTTCTGCAATTCCGGCTCCAGCGCAGTGATGCGAATGAATCTTTTGATTTGGGATTTGCTGTCGGGGCTTTCATTTGCAAGCTGCTCAATAGAGGTCACGCCTGACTTCTGCCCAGGTTGGGCCGAAGTTGCGTCTTCCTCCAAATCAGTCCGATATCCCTGCCGCTTCATTGCCTCCAGACGCAGCTTGTATGCCGCGCCCTTCTCGCTGGGCGGGATGTCTGTACGCTGGCAGAGATTCATATCGATCAGCGCGATCAAGGCGTCGTCAGCCGGCATACGCAACACGCGGGTGGGAATGTCGATAATGCCGAGCTCCTTGCAGGCTTCGTATCTGCGCCTGCCGGAAATGATCTGATAGTTGCCGTCGGTTCGCACATATCTCTCCGGCTCCAAAACCGTGATGGGTTCGATCACCCCGAACTGCGCAATGCTTCTTTTGAGCGCCTCATACGCTTCATCCTTGCGAAACGCAAACGGCGAGCCTTTCATCGGAACGATAAATCGGCTCATGATTTTTCTTGTATTCACAAGATCATCTGCAAAACTGACTTTCATATCGTTTTCCTCCAAAACTTATTTGATAAAAAGCGGAGGTTATGACTGCTTCAAAAGTGATAGCGTAAAAATGTGATCGGTCATAACCGGAACGTTTACCGGCAGCACTCCTTTCGTTGTTTTTCATCTTCGTTTTACCGTTCCCAACCTCCTCTGCTTCTGATTCTCCGTCTTTGCATTTCCATGCGTTCCTGAATATACTTCATCTGTTTTTCGAGCTCCGGCGCGTCGTCGAGTATTCTGTCGCAGATTTTGATCTCATTTCTGTACCGGCTCATCATTTCGCTGAGATGTGATATGTCTCTGCGCCATCTGAAAATCTCATCTTCGTTTCCTGCGCGCTGCGCACGCTTCAGCGCGTTGCGGCAGAGTCGACGCGTATCCTCGCACTCCCTCAGATCGGCTTCTTTTCCGGCTTTGTATTTTTTGATATCCTCATCCGTACGGAGATTGTTGTCAAGCATCAGGTTCTGTTCCTCCACCCGTTTATCGAAAATGAGCTCCTCCTCCCACAGGGTTCTGAAAAGCTCCACGTTATTGCTCGGCCGCTCCTTTACAAGCCCAAGGACCATGATAAAATTCACGTACAGTTCCTGAATGCTCTGATACTCCCACGGCGGCGTTTCAAAGAACGTCGCAACGTCGTCCTGCGGGTCGAGCTGCAGCCTGTAAAACTGGCGCTTGCTGCGAATACGGGCTTGTATCATTTCAAGGGTGTATTCTTCGCCGAGATTGATCAGCCGCACGCCCTTCGGAATCATGGGATGAACGATATAGTCATACTTATAGCCCTGTCGGAACTCATAGCCGAGCGTGCGCATGACCTTAGCGAAATAGCTCATATTGCCGCTGACGGAGATCGCCAGATCAATATCCTTTTTGATGACGTCGTTCTTGGTGACTTCGCCGTTCTGCTGCGCTTTGTACACGTTATACGGCACGCGTTTTCCCTGTGGGTTTTCGATGACCGAAAGCTCATATTCCCGGCAAAGCTCGTCGCTGACTTCACGGAAACGTTTGTAGTTTTCTTTGTTTCCGTTATACTTTTTTCCGTCGGCAAACGAAACCGAATTGATGATGATATGATTGTGGATGGCGTGCGATCCCATATGGGTTGCGACGATTACTTCATATTTTTCGCCCCACATTTTCTTCGCCGTTTCAACGCCGATCTTATGCGCAAGCTTCGGCGTGACCTCTCCCGGCTTGAAGGATTGATACGCGTGGTGCGCGAGGATGCCGCTCTCTTTACCGAAGCGCTTTTTGGTGTCCGTCATTTCCTGCTTCGCGTTTTCAGGGATGCAGTTGACGCCGGAAACCAAAAGTTTTTTTTCGTTTGCGTCGAACGTTTTGTCCGCGTCCTCCACATAGTGCAGCGCGTTATACAGATCCCGCATTTGTTCTTCGGAAAAGCTGTGTTCATCCGTCTTGGAGGTGTTGGCAACGTAATCGATGACTTTCCCAAGCTCGCCGCTTTTGATCGGCCAGATCCGTGTGACCGCCATCAGAAAAGCACCTCGCATTTCGCGCAGACGGACTCGTTCAGCTTGTGTTCAAGCGCGTATAAATCATCCAGCGCCTGCCGCAGTTCTGTACCGTTGGTGAAACCGTTCGCGTTGACCGAACGCGCAAGCTGATTCAGGTTGACGCCGATCTTACGCAGCTCTGTAATTACTTTTCCGAACTCAACAGGCGGCTTTCCGTAAACGACCTTGTATTTTAGGAGACGCCGGAAGACGTCCGATTTGGAACAGCGCAGCGTTTCACACAGGCGCAGAAGCTCATCCTCTTCATCCTGATCGAGCCGCACGTGTTCATTAAAAATACGGTTCATTCTTTTGAACAACTCCTTTTCATTCTTTTTCTTTGCCGGGTGTGGTGTCCGGCAACAAGCGGATTTGTAGCACAAATCCAATGCTTGCTAAGACGATTCCATTGTACCGGAGCGTCAAATTCGTCGGCATTCTTTGTCCTCCGGTGACGATGTGTGACGATGATGACGGTATTTAAGCGCACGAGGAAGCATCGTCATTACCGTCATTTACCGTCACCTCTTTTTCAGGTAGAAGCCGCAATTCGATGTGCCGACTTTCGCCTGTTCTGTCCCTTTTGAAGATGATCCCGAAGTTATGATACAGAACGGAAGCCTTGACGTTCAGTTTCAGGCTGAGTGAGTTCGGTTTCAGATCGGTCCCGAGAAACGTGTTCAGTTCCGTTGCCGTACCGTTCCATGAGCCGCCGGATTCTTTAAGCCTTTCAGCGAGGTTTGTCAGTAAAGGATCGGGCGCTTCATACCAAAGCTCGTTGTTGATGCTGGTGAGCCTCCAGCCTAACGTGTCCCGATCTATTTCAAGATCGATCTTTGTATCGGGCTGGTCTCTTCCGGTGATCTGCAGCGTCGCTTTGTTGCTTGTTCGCTGTTCCTTTGTAAAAATCATTGCGCTGTCCACGCTGCCGAGCAGACCGTTCGTGCCGTTGATCTTATCGAACGGATCCTCACTGGTTTGTTTTCGCGTATGGTGTACCAGCAAAAGACAGATCCCGTATCGGTCGGCAAATTCCTTCAGCTTGTACATGAACTTTGAATCCTGCGAATAGCTGCCGTTGTCCTTCGTTTCGGTGCGGATTTTCTCAAGTGTATCGATGATGATCAACCGCGTATCGTGATGCTTTTCAATAAACTCCCGAAGCTGATCCTCAAGGCCGTCGCCCTGCTGCTGCGACCGGATCGCAATGTGCAGATGCTCCGTTTCTTTCTCATCGAACATACGGAACATCCGCCCCTGGAGACGATCATACTGATCCTCAAGCGCAAGGTAGAGCACCTCGCCCTGCCGGACGTGCTTTTCCCACAGGGCTGTTCCCGTTGCAACGTGGTAAGCAAGCTGAAGCATCAGAAAGCTTTTGCCGATCTTCGGATCGCCGACAAGGATGGTCAGGCCGGGAAATAAAAGATCCTCGATCACAGCGGGTCTGACCTCGTATACGGTATCGTAGATTTCAGCCATGGTCATGGTGTGAAGCCTGTTTGGATCGCAGGCAAGCTCCTGCCGCCGCATTTCCCGCGCCATCTGCTTCAACAGTTCTTTTGATTTTTGTTTTTCATCCATCAGATTTCCTCTTTTCTTTCTCATTTTTGTTTGCTGTTTTTCAGATTGTCTGCGTGGCGCTTGCCGTTTTCGGTCTGCGCTTTTTTGCTTTTCTCGGTGCGCGGCGGGATAGGGTAGAACAAAAAGTTCGTTAGCTTCATGGCAGCCCACAAGAAGCCCGGCTCATCGTCGTCGTTCGCCCGGATCCATACGAGGTCGGGATGCTTTTCCTTCAGCTTTCGGACGGCGGCGTTGAGATCCTTATCCCAGCTGCGGATCTGGATCTCATCCTCTCCCTGTTCAAAGAACAGGTGCGTTTCCTTTTTCGGTCTCGGTATTGATTTTCACCTCTTTTCTTTTTCGATTTTTTTCAAGCCCCCTGTTTTTCGCCGATTTTCATCGGATCGCGATCCGTGTTTTTGTACCGAAATCGTCTCAGATTTCTCTTTTCGGACAGTTCCTCATAAAAGGATTTCTGTTCGAGAATGGTACGGAAATACGGATCGGCGGGGGTATGTATGTACGCCGCCGCAAGCGGTAATCGTCTGTATTTGAGAGAAGCGTGCGAGCAGTATTCAGTTTTGTGATCCGGGTCGTCATTGCCATTGTTTTGAAAGTGGGGGCAGGTATCAAATATCTGTATTACTTGCCGAAGAGGGAATTATCCTCCTGCTCCGGCACCGTTCCCACAGGCACTCCGCATATCTCTATGGGCGCTGTGCGGTCTCGCAGCCATTTCAGGCTGCGGGCGCTCACTTCCGTCTTGCGGAAGGTCTCGGCGGTATTTTTACGGTAACCGTGCAGGGATTCAATTGTCTTGAAGGG
>JAFRRP010000052.1 GCA_017428085.1 Clostridia bacterium
CCACGGGCGCCGGGGGACGCTTTTCTTTCTTTGGCTTTTTCTTTTCCCCACGTGCGGGCGGGGCGGGCGGTTCGGGCGCGGCGACGGGCTTCGGCGGCTCGATCGCCGGCTCCTCCACAACAGGTTCCGGCGTAGTGGGATCGATAAACTTCGTGGGGGTCTGGTCGATGAAATAGGAATAATCGAACTTGATCTGCGGGTTTCGCTTGAATTCATCCAGATCCAGCAGGAACTCCGCCGCGGACTGATAGCGGTCCGCCGGGTTCTTCTGCATGGCGCGCATGGTGATCTGTTCCAGCCCCACGGGAATGGAGGCGTTGAGCTCGCTGGGACGGACCGCGTCCTCGCGGACCTGCATCAAAGCGACGGATTCGTCGCTGTCGGATTCAAAGGGCAGCTTACCGGTGAGCATTTCATACAGCACCACGCCCACGGAATAGATATCCGACTTTTCGTCGGTATAGTCGCCGCGGGCCTGCTCGGGGCTGACGTAGTGCACCGAGCCGATGGCGCTGGAGTCGATGACGGAGATACGCTCGCCGCGGTTGAAGCGGGCGATGCCGAAGTCCATCACCTTGATGGAGGCGTTGGGCAGCAGGATGATATTCTGCGGCTTGATATCCCGGTGGATGATGCCCTTGTCGTGGGCGTGCTGCAGCGCGCGCAGGATCTGCACGGTAAAGTGGACCGCTTCCTTCCACTCCACGATCTTCTGCCGCTGGATGTACTCCTTGAGAGTGATGCCCTCCACGTGCTCCATCACGATATACTGCAGGTCGTCGCTGAAGTTGACGTCGTACACCTTGACGATGTTGGGATGCGCCAGCACCGCGATGGCCTTGGATTCGTTCTTGAACCGACGGCGGAACTCGTCGTTGGCCAGAAACTCGTCCTTCAGTATTTTGATGGCGACGGTCCTTTTATCCACCAGATCGAACGCTTTATAAACGACGGCCATGCCGCCGACGCCGATGATCTCCTGTATCTCGTAACGCTCGCCGAGAACCTGATTCAGATAATTATCCACGCTACCGACGCTCCTTTTCGTTATCTCGTGATCACGACCGCGGTGATGTTGTCGCCGCCGCCGTGCCGGTTGGCCGCGGCCACCAGCCGCTGGGCCATATGCTCGTCGTCGCCGGAGGCAAGCATCTCCTCGATCTCCTTCTCCCCGACGAAATTGGTCAGCCCGTCCGAACACAGCAGGATCTTTTCCTGCTCGTCAAACGGGAACTCCGAAAACTCGATCTCGATCTTTTCCGCCACGCCCAGCGCCCGGGTGATGTAGTTCCGGTTGGGGTGCACCTGCGCCTGGGCGGCGGTGATCATGCCCGCGTCCACCATGTCCTGCACCAGCGAATGATCCTTCGTCAGCTGCACCAGCCCGTCCGTAAACGCGTAAGCGCGGCTGTCGCCGGCGTGGGCCACCACGAGACGGTCGCCGATCACCACGGCCGCCACCACAGTGGTGCCCATGCCGAACAGCTCCGGCTCCTCCGCGGCGCGGTCGTAGATCAGGATATTGGCCGCGGTGATGGCGGTGGACAGCAGGTTGATGACGGATTCGTTGGACATGTTCTTCCGCCACGAGGCCGCCATACGCTCGGAGATCGTTTTTACCGCGATCTCGCTGGCCACGTCGCCCGCCTTGGCGCCGCCCATACCGTCGCACACGACGGCAAAGCAGGAATCGTTGTCGGGGCAGGCCGCCACGCAGTTATCCTGATTGGTCTCCCGGAGAATACCCCGGTCTGTCATAATGGAATATTTCATGTTTCAGAAATTGCCGCGGCGCGCTGCGCGCACCGGGCGTCTCCCGGAAAAGAATTACGGATTGATCCTGGTCCTGCGGAGCTGGCCGCAGGCGGCGTTGATATCGGAACCGAGCGTTCTGCGCACGGTGACGGCGAAGCCCTTACCGGCCAGATACGACTCAAACCTTTTGACGTTTTCGGGCGCGCTTTTTTTCATGCCCGTGCCGTCCACCTCGTTCACGGGGATCAGATTCACGTGACACAGCATGCCCTTCAGCAGCGCCGCCAGCTTTTGGGCGCACTCCGGCGTGTCGTTGACGCCGCTGACCAGCGCGTACTCAAAGGAGATGCGCCGGGAGGTAGCGGCCGTATAGTCCCGGCAGGCCTTGATCAGCTCCTCGACGGGCCATTTTTTGTTGACCGGCATCATGGAGGAGCGCAGCGCGTTATCGGGCGCGTGCAGCGAAACGGACAGCGTGAGCTGCAGATTTTTCTCCGCCAGCTTGTAGATCCCCGGCACCACGCCGCAGGTGGAAAGCGATATATGGCGCATGCTGAGATTCTGCCCGTTCTCGTCGGTGATCAGTTCCAGAAAGCGCATGGCGTTGTCGAAATTATCAAAGGGCTCGCCCATGCCCATCATCACGATATGGGACACGCGGATACCGTTATCCCGCTGGATGGCGTAGACCTGCGACAGGATCTCCGAGGCGGCGAGGTTACGGACCACGCCGTTCATGGTGGAGGCGCAGAATCTGCACCCCATGCGGCAGCCCACCTGCGAGGACACACAGACGGACCAGCCGTATTTGTACTTCATCAGCACGCTTTCGATGAATTCGCTGTCGTGCAGACGGAACAGATACTTTACGGTTTCATCATACTCTGAAATCAGCTTTTTTTCAATAGCGCAGCCGAATATGACAAAATTGTCATGAAGCGTCTCCCGCAGCGTTTTCGGGAGATTTGTCATCTCGTCGAAGTCCGCCGCGCCGGATTTGTGCAGCCAGGAAAAGATCTGCCCCGCCCGGTAGGCAGGCTGGCCCATTTCTTTGACGGCCGCCGTCAGCTCCGGCAGGTCCATGGATAAGACATCTCGTTTCATGACGGTTTCCTTTGGAACAGCGCGGCAAAGAAGCCGTCGCCGCCGTCCCGTTCGGGGAAGAAGGTTTTATAGGGAGCGTCGCCGCACAGCGAACGGTAATAGGTATCGTCTGACACGGTGAAATCGGGCGCCTGGGCCAGGAAACGGCCGCACACGTCCTCGTTTTCGGCGGGATTGAGGGTACAGGTGGAATACAGCAGCGTGCCGCCGGGCTTGACCAGATCGGCGCAGCGCTTCAGCAGCCGGTACTGCAGCGCGGGCAGTTCTTCCAGCTCCTCCGGCGATTTGTAACGGATCTCCGGCTTCCGGCCGATCACGCCGAGACCGGAACAGGGAGCGTCGCACAGCACCCGGTCCGCCGGTGGCAGCTTTTCCGGCAGGTCCGCCGCGTCGCCCAGCGTGGTGCGGACGCAGGTAAGGCCCAACCGCTTCGCGCCTTCCTCGATCAGCTTTCTCTTGTGGTCGTAGATATCGTTGGCGTATACGACGCCCTTGTCGTTCATGTACTCCGCGACGGTAAAGGTCTTGCCGCCGGGGGCGGCGCAGCAGTCCGCCACGATCTCGCCGGGCCGCGCGCCGAGGAGCTTGCAGCAGATCTGGGAGGACAGGTCCTGTACGTGGAACAGCCCCTCGCGGAAGGAGGAAAGCGACACGATCTGCCCGGTGTGGCGCACCGCCACACAGTACTCCAGCGGCGTTGGCTCCACGTCAAGCCCCTCCGCGGAAAGGCGCGCCGCCACGGAATCCCCCTTCAGCGGGTTCAGCCGCAAAAACAGCGCCTTGCGCCCCTCAAACGCGGAAAGGATGCTTTCCGTCCGTTCCGCGCCGTAGTGCTCGTCAAAGTGGCGCAGCAGCCATTTCGGGCAGGAATACCGGATGCTGAGGTAACGCTCCCGGTCTGTTTCCGGCGGGTACTTCACGCCGTTCTGCGCGACCTTGCGCAGCACCGCGTTGATCAGGGAGGCGGCAAAGCCCACCCCCATACGTTTGGCCTGCGACACCGCCTCGCCCACCGCCGCCCGGTCGGGGATCTTATCCATAAACAGCAGCTGCAGCGCCCCCACGCGCAAAATGGACAGCGCCCTGGGGTGCAGCCGCTTCAAAGGGCTTGTCAGGTACAGCGAGATATTGTAGTCCAGCGCCATACGGCGTTCGATGACGCCGTAGACCAGCGCCGTGAACAGCGCCTGTTCCCTGCCGTCGGCAAGGACCGTCTCCTCCGACGCTTCCGCCAGAGAAAGCGTGGAATAGGCGTCGTCCCTTTCGATTTTCAGCAGCAGCCTGACCGCCGCGTCGCGGGCGCTTTCCATCGTTTGTCCCTTTCTAATTCTTTCTTCTGCCGGTAAAAATGAGGATAAACCGCAGCAGGTTCGCCATCGTCACCGCCAGTGACGCCACGTAGGTCATGGCGGCGCTGCGCAGCACCTTTTTGGCGCCGGCCAGCTCCTCGCCCTCCGCCAGCATCCCGGTCTCCTCGATCACCTGTATGGCACGGCGGCTGGCGTCGAACTCCACCGGCAGCGTGACCAGCTGGAAGATCATGATGGCGGAATACAGCAGCAGCCCCACCCAGACCAGCGTTTCAAAGCCGAGAAAATACCCGGCCAGCGCCAGCGGAATGCCGACCCAGGAGCCGATCCTGCACACGGGCAGGATGGAGTTGCGCCACTGGATGGGCTTGTAGCCCAGCGCGTGCTGCGCGGCGTGGCCCGCCTCGTGACAGGCGATACCCACCGAGGCAATGCTGGGGCTGTCATACACGGACTCCGACAGGCTGATCACGTTGGTGCGGGGGTCGAAGTGGTCGGACAGGGTGCCGCCGATCTTCTCGATCCGCACGTTGCCGATATTGTAGTAGCGCAGCACGGCGGCCGCGGCCTGCGCGCCGGTATACCCGCGGGAGGAGTACACCTTCGCCATTTTTTTATAGGCGCTTTTGACGGCGATCTGCGCCGCCAGCGAAAGGATCAGCGCGGGGACCACCAGCAGCAGGTACGTCATATCGAAACCGTAGCCCACGCGGCTCACGCCGCCGTAAGCATAAAGGGACAGCAAAAACTGCATTTCTCACACCTCCGTCGGAAATCAATGATATGCGCTGCGCGCATGAAAAAGGACCGTCAGCCCAGCGGAAACCCCGTTCCAACGGAATGTCCGCGCAGGAAATCCGCGGCGCTCATACGCTTCGCGCCTTCCAGCTGCACTTCCAGCAGCTCCAGCGCGCCGTCGCCGCAGCGGACGAACAGCCGCCCGTTTTCGGCGGTCATCGCGCCGCACTCTCCCGCTATGGAGTGTCCGCAGACGCGCGAGGAATATATCTTGAAGATTTTTCCGTCATATTTCGTTTTCGCTACGGGCCAGGGATCAAGGCCCCGGATCAGGTCGTGGATGGTTTGGGCGTCCTTCGTCCAGTCGATCTCCGCCATGGATTTATCCAGCATCCCCACGTAGGTGGCCTGCGCCTCGTTCTGCTTTTCCGGCGTGATCGCGCCGTTTTCCAGCCCCCGCAGGGTCCTCAGCAGCAACGCGGGGCACAATGCCGCCAGCCGGTCGAACAGCTCCCCCGCCGATTCCTCCGGACCGATGGCCACCGTCTCCCGCAGCAGCATGTCGCCGGTATCCAGCCCCACGTCCATCAGCATGGTGGTGACGCCGGAGACCGCGTCGCCGTTGATAACGCTCCACTGCACCGGCGCGGCGCCGCGGTATTTGGGCAGCAGCGAACCGTGGAGGTTCACGCAGCCGTAACGCGGCAGGTCCAGGATGCTTTTCGGCAGGATCTTTCCGTAAGCGGACACCACGATGAAATCCGGCGCGCAGGCGGCGATCTTCTCATAGGCCTCGTCGGTTTTCAGGGTGTTGGGCTGATAGACCTCGACGCCGTGGGAAACCGCCAGCGCCTTGACCGGCGGTGCGGTAAGGATCTGTTTTCTGCCCTGTGGCTTATCCGGCTGGCAGATCACGAGAGCCACCTCATAATCGTCGGAACGGATCAGCGCCTCCAGCGCGGGAACGGCGAAATCCGGCGTTCCCATAAACACGACCTTTTTCATCCTATGTCCTCTGTCAGATAGACCTTTTCGCCGGGAGCCAGCCGGTCGGTATAGAGAACGCCGTCCAGATGGTCCAGCTCATGGCAAAAGCAGCGGGCCATCAGCTCCGTGCCGGAATACAGGCACCACTTTCCCTCGCGGTTCTGCGCTCTGACCGTCACGGAAAGGGGCCGCTTTGTCTTGCCTGCCTTGTGGGGCAGGGACAAACACGCCTCGTCCGCCTCCTGCTCTCCTTCCGATTTGGTGATCTCCGGGTTGATGAGCTCCAGATACCGGCCGTCGTAATTCACGATCACCACGCGCTTGAGCATGCCGACCTGTACCGCGGCCAGGCCGATGCCGTCCGCTTTGGCCAGCGTTTCCTTCATGTCGTCCAGCAGGGTGAACAGCTTTTCGTCAAATTCCGTCACCGGTCTGCTTTTTTTTCTTAGGATGGGATCATCGTCCACCCTGATCTTTCTGGTCGCCATACGATACTCCGTTCAGTTCATGCTTTCGGGGTTGATATCCGCGAAAACAGACACGTTTTTATATTGCTTATCGGCGCAGATACGTTCCATCGCTTCTTTGACGAAGGCGCGGAAGCGCGCCGTGTTTTTCGATTTGATGATGATGCGCTGGCGGTAACGGTTGTTGACCTTGGAGACCTTCGGCGCCAGCGGGCCGAGGATCACGGTCTTCACGTCCGGGTACGCTTCGTTATTGAGGCGCTTGAGCTCCTCCAGGAACGCCGCGGCGCAGGAGGCGGCCGCCTCCCTTACCGGACCGGAAAAGCCCACCAGACAGATGTCGCAGTAGGGCGGGTAGATCATGGCCTTGCGGAGCATGATCTCCGTATCGTAGTACTTTTTATAGTCCTGCTGCGCGGCGGTGGCGATCACGTCGTTGTCCGGGGTGACGGTCTGGATCACCGCCCGGCCCCTGCGGTCGCCGCGTCCCGCGCGGCCCGCCACCTGGGTGATCAGGTCGAAGGTGCGCTCCGTGCAGCGGAAGTCGTCGTTGTACAGCTCCCGGTCGGCGGAGACGATCCCCACCAGCGTCACGTTGGGGAAATCCAGCCCCTTCGCCACCATCTGCGTGCCCAGCAGGATATCGTAATCGCCGTCTGCGAAGGCGGTCAGCATCCGGTCGTGGGCGTTTTTGGCGGCCGTGGTGTCGGCGTCCATCCGCAGCACCCGCGCCGCGGGGAAATGGAGCTTCAGCTCCTGCTCCACCTTTTGGGTGCCGCTGCCGGAATAGCGGATGTTCTTCGCGCCGCAGTCCGGGCAGGTATCCTCATAGGGAACGGAATAGCCGCAGTAGTGGCACATGAGCCGGTCGTTGGCGGAATGGTAGGTAAGCGAAATGCTGCACCGGGGACAGGACAGGACCTTTTTGCAGTCGGCGCACACCACGAAGGTGTTGAAGCCGCGCCGGTTGACAAGCAGGATCGTCTGCTCGCCCGCTTCCAGATTTTTCCCGATCTCCTCCACCAGCGGGCGGCTGAGGGAAAGATATCTCTCCAGCAGCGTCCGGTCCGTCATATCCACGGTCACCACCTGCGGCAGGCAGGCGTCGCCGTAACGGTGCGGCAGCTCCGCCAGCAGGTAATTGCCGTTGCGCGCCCTGGCGTAATCCTCGATCAGGGGCGTTGCGGAAGCCAGCACCAGCAGGCCGCCGTGATAGCCGCAGCGGAATTTCGCCACGTCCCTGGCGTTGTAACGGGGGGCGCTTTCCGATTTGTAGGTGTGCTCCTGCTCCTCGTCGATGATGATAAGCCCCAGATTATCCAGCGGGGCGAACACGGCGCTGCGGGTGCCGATCACCACACGCACCGCGCCGTTTCTGATGCGCTTCCACTCGTCGTGGCGCTCCCCCAACGAAAGCCCGCTGTGCAGCACGGCCACCTTTTCACCGTAGCGCGCGCGGAACAGGGAAAACGTCTGCGGGGTGAGGGAGATCTCCGGCACCAGCACGATCACGTTCCTGCCGTCCGCCAGCACCTTGTCGATCAGCGCCAGATAGACGTTGGTCTTGCCGCTGCCGGTGACGCCGAACAGCAGGGCGGTCTTTTTCTCCCGGCGGGCATAGGCGCCGCCGAGCAGGTCGAGAGCGTTTTGCTGTTCGTCCGAAAGGGTGGGCGGCGTAAAGACGGCCGCGCCGTAGGATACCTGCGGCTCCCGGACGATCACGTCCTCCGTAGTCTCGCAGACGCCCTTTTTCAGCAGCGCCTGTACCACCGAATGACTGGCGCCGGTGTAATACGCGATCTCTTTGGCGCTTAAGGGACCGGCCTGCGAGAGCAGATCCAGCACCTCGTTCTGCCGGTCGGTGAACGCTTCGGGGTCGTATTCCTCCCGCAGCGCGATCCGCGTGACGGACAGATCTCCCACCGCGGGAAACACGTCCGCGTCCTCCTTCAGCAGGCCGCGCTTTGCCATGCGGATCACCAAAGGGTCCTCCGGCGTCAGGCCGACGCCTTTTCGCAGCAGCGACAGACGAACGGGCGCTTTTTTCGCGGAAAGGAAGTCGATCACCGCCCGTTCCGGCGGGGAAAGGGTTTCCGCCGTTTCCGGTGAAAGCCCGTCGGCGACGGCGTAGATCTTTTCCGTCCGGCTGCAGACGCCGCCGGGGACCAGCGCTTTGGCCGCCTCAAACCAGGTGCAGAAGCACCTGTCCCGGAGAAAGCCGGCCACGGCCAGCTGCTCCGCGTTCAGCAGCGGGACGGCGTCGATGACCGATGCAACGGACTTGAAAACGGAAAGGTCCTCCCCTTCCTCCGCCTTGCGGAGCGAAAAGACGAAGCCCTGCCGTTTGGCGTCGCCCATGCCGAAGGGCACGAACACCCTCGCGCCGGGCTCCAGCGCGTCCGAAAGCCGGTCCGGCACGGTATAGCTGTATAAACGGTCAAACGAGACGGAGCATTTCTCTACCCCGATTTCCGCAATCATACAGTCTTTCACCTTGCGCCGCCTTTAAAACTTTTTGATCTCTTCGGCTTCCCTGATCGAATATCTCTCGTCCAGAAAATCGTCCACGGCCAAGCTGACGGGCTTTTCCACCAGGATCTCGCCCTCGTCCTTGGCCTCGTCCGCGATCTCGCGGGAGCGCTTGGCAACGGCCACCACCAGCGAATACCGGCTGATGCCGCCCTTGAGCAGGGGTTTCAGGTCAATGTTGATCATCTTTATCATTCTCCTTTTTGATGATTTCGTATACTTCATTCACGCAAACCGCCAGGTCGTCGTTGACCACACGGTAATCGTATTTATCACGGTAGGTCATTTCCTCCGCCGCGATGTTCAGGCGCAGGGCAATCTCCGCCTCGTTGTTGTCGCCGCGCTTGTTGATCCTGCGGATGAGCTCCTCCATGGAGGGCGGCTCGATGAACACCGAAACCGCCTGCGGGAACATCCGCTTGATGTTGAGCGCGCCGCGGACCTCGATGACGAGCACCACCGTCTTGCCCAGCGTCGACAGCCGTTCCACCTCGCTTTTCAGCGTGCCGTAACAGTTGCCGCCGTAGGTGACGTATTCCACAAACTCGCCGTTGTCGATCCGCCGCTTGAATTCCGGCACGGTGATGAAGAAGTAATCCACCCCGTTCCGTTCGCCCGGCCGCGGCTTGCGCGTGGTGGCGGATACCGTCTGCACGATATCCGGGTCCAACGCCCGCAGCCCTTCGTAAACGGCGTTCTTACCGGCGCCGGATGGCCCGGAAAGAATGAATATGCCGCCTTTTTTCACTGTATCACACCTCCGAATCAGCGTCGGCGTCCTGCGTGAACCGTTCGCCGAGCTTTTCCAGTTTCAGATAAGACAGAACGATGTGCTCGCTGTCCGTCACGATGACGGAAAGGGTCTTGCGGCCCTGCGTCACGTCGATCAGCTTGCCCGCTTCCTTCGCGTTGAGTATGATCCGCTTCACGGGGGCGGAATCCGGCGATACCGCCGCCACCACCCGGTCCGCGTTGATAAAATTGCCGAAGCCGATATTGATCAACCGCATCGCCGTGTCCCCGTCATTCGATATTCTGGATCTGTTCGCGGATCTTTTCGACCTCCGCCTTGATATCGATCACCTTGCGGGCGATCTCGATATCGGAGCCCTTGGAGCCGATGGTGTTCGCCTCCCGGTTGATCTCCTGGATCAGGAAATCCAGCTTGCGGCCGATGGGCTCCTCCGCCTCGAACATGGCGCGGAGCTGGTCGATGTGGCTGCGCAGCCGCACGGTCTCCTCCGCCACCGCGATCTTATCGGCAAAGATGGCCGCCTCGGTCAGCAAACGCTGCTCGTCCACAGGCGCGTCCGCCAGCAGCTCCCGGATGCGGGCCTTCAGCTTTTCGTTGTATTCCTTCACCGTCTCCGGCGAACGGCGCTCGATAAAAGAGACGCTGTCCAGAATGGCGTCCGCGCGGGACAGCACGTCCGTCTTCAGCTTCTGTCCCTCGGTCTCCCGCATGGCCAGGAACGCCTGCACGGCGCTTTCCACCGCGGGACGGACGCGGTTCCACACCGCTTCCTCATCCGCGGGGGCCTTGCGGACGGAAAAGATATCCGAGTGGGACGTGAGCAGCTCCACCGAGTTTCCCTTTTCCAACCCGTACTCGGCGCAGAGGGCGTCGATGGCCTTCATGTAGCCGGAAGCCAGCGAACGGTTGATCTCCACCACGCTGTCGTCGGCGGCTTCGGTCTCGATCTGCACGTAGCAGTCCACCTTGCCGCGGGAAATGTACTGCTGAAGATACGTCTTCAGCTTATCCTCCAAAAAGGAGTAAGCCCGGTAAACCTTTGGGGTAAACTCAAAAAACCGGTGGTTGACGCTTTTGATCTCTACGGTGACGGTCATTCCCTCAACGGTCTCCACCGCCCTGCCGTAGCCAGTCATACTTTTAATCATTTTATATACACCTATCGGGAAATCAGTAGCAGCCGGACTGGCGCTTGAGCAGCGCCACCTCGTCGTGCGTCAGACTGCGGTACTCTCCCACCTTCAGGCCCGCCAGCTTCAGCTGCCCCACGGCCAGCCGTTTCAGCCGGACGGTCTCCAGCCCCGCCTCCTCGCACAGGCGGCGGATCTGCCGGTTGCGCCCTTCGTACAGAACGATCTCCAGCACGGACTTGTCCTCTTCGCTGTTTACCACCCGCACGTCCGCCGGCAGCGTCTTCCTGCCGTCGATCATCAGGGAGGAGGTCAGCACGGTGATCTGCTCGTCCGTGATCTTCGGCCGCACGCTGACGCGGTAGGTCTTGGAAATGTGCCGCGAGGGGTGCGTCATGGCGTTGGCAAACTCGCCGTCGTTGGTGAACAACAGCAGTCCTTCCGAGTCCCGGTCCAGCCTGCCTACGGGGTAGATACGCTTGCCCACGTCCGCCACCAGCTCCGCCACGCACTTGCGCTCCATTTCGTCGCTCATGGTGGTGACGTATCCCCTTGGCTTATTGAGCATCAGGTAGACGTAGCACGTCTCCTTGACCAGCTTGCGGCCGTTGACGGAGACCACGTCGTTTTTCGGGTCCACCTTGTCGCCGATCTGCGCGACCTTGCCGTTGACCTTCACCTTGCCCGCCGCGATCAGCTCCTCGCATTTGCGCCGGGAGGCGACGCCGTTATCGGCCATGTACTTCTGCAATCTGACTGATTCCTGCATCTTTTTTCCTTGCTCGTTTTCCGGCAAAACGGCACAAACCCGGGGCCGAGCGCCCCGTGGGGCTTTCGGCCGGGCCGTTCTTCCGCCGGCTTTGTGATGATTATTTGCCGCCCTTGGCCTTGCCGGCGACCTCGGTGATCTTGTCGATCACGTCGGGCACCATGTTGACGATACGCTCCGCCGCGTTGTCGTTGGCCGTGATGTGCTTCAGCGTGACTTCGCCGTTCTTCAGCACAAGGAACGCCACGGGGTTGATGGTGATACCGGCGCCCCCGCCGCCGCCGAACAGCTGAACATTGTTCTTGGACGGAAAATCGGAGCCGCCCGACGCGAAGCCGTAGGTGACCTTGGACACCGGAATGACGGTGATATCGTCGGAGAGCACGATGGGCTCGCCCACGATGGTGCTGACGTCAACCAGCTGACGCACTTTCTCGATCGTTGTTGACAGGATTCCTGCCGCTGTCTGATCCTTCATTGGAGTCATCTTCCTTTTCCTTTTTATTTATATTTTGTTTTCCTGCGCTTTTGTCTTTATTGTGCAGGAAAATTTTAAACAGCATACCGAGCAGAAGCTTGAAGATCAATCTGCCCAACAGAGCAAGCGTGATACCCACCACATAGATGGGATACAGGCGGAACACGGCAAAAAACTGGGCGTTGCTGAATTTGGCCAGAAAATCCGGGTAGACGTTGATATCGTACTTTTTGACTTTGCACTTTGCCGCAAGCGCGCCCAGCATGGGGAACAGCGCGGAGCAGACCTCGCCGTAATACAGGGCGGTCTCGGCGGCGTCCTGCTTGGCGCAGCGGACGTCCACGTACAGTTCCTCGACCACGAGAGACTTGAAAAGGCCGCCCAGGAAGGTGCCCAGATACGAACACAGCTTGCGCGTCAGTTCCAGCAGGCCGTCCACCCCGTGGGTGCGGTACAGCATGTGCAGCATGCTTTCCTTTTTGCCCTTCGGCTTTTCCTCCGCGGGTGCTTCTTCCTCTTCCTCTTCGGATTTTTCCTCCGGCTCTTCTTCCGGTTTTTTCGCTTTTTTCTTTTTTGGGTACAGCGGGATCTTCAAAAACAGCCACTGCAGCTGCGCGTTGGTATTGTCGTCGGAATACTCCGCCGTGATCTTGACCTTGATGCACAGCGCCAACACGATCAGCGCCAGGATACCCAGCAGCACCCAGCCGATGATTTTCAGAACGATCACTGCCTCACCTCCGTTTTCATAAAAAAATCGAAATCGCGTTGCGAGTAGCACGGAGCCTCAGCTCCGTTAAATCGAAATCGCGTTGCGAACGCTGCAAAGGCAGCGTACTACAAGTCATAAAATCGACATCTGACCGGCGATCTCGCCGTCGTCCTTCTGG
Organism: Clostridia bacterium; assembly: GCA_017428085.1. Classification (GTDB taxonomy): domain Bacteria; phylum Bacillota; class Clostridia; order Oscillospirales; family Acutalibacteraceae; genus RUG806. The sequence goes on from JAFRRP010000052.1 coordinate 12,912, forward strand.
ATATTCTCCAGCGCCGCGGCCGCGGCCTTGGTATCGGGGATCTCCGGCAGCTCCGCAAGCGTGGACATGCAGAAGCACTTCAGGAATTCCGCCGTGGTACAGTAGATCAGGGGACGGCCCGGCAGATCGAGCCGGCCGCATTCCTCCACCAGCTGCCGCTGGCAAAGGGTGTTGAGCACGCCGCCGCAGTCCACGCCGCGCACCTGCTCGATGAACGCCCGGGTGACGGGCTGGTTGTAGGCCACGATGGCAAGCACCTCGAAGGCGGCGGAGGAAAGGGGCTGGTTCTTTTTCAGGTCCAGCACGTTGCGCACCGCCTCGGCATAGGCGGGGCGGGTGGCGAACTGCACCTGGGGGCCCAGGCAAAGCAGCTCCACCGCGCTGCCGCGCTCGTCGTAATCGAAGCGCAGCTCGTTGATGATCGCGTCCAGCCGTTCCGGGGTGCAGCCCAGCACCTCGATCAGCCGCATGCGGTCGATGGGCTCGCCGGAGGCGAAGATGATAGCCTCTACCGTATTTTTCAAATTGATGGAATGATCAGTCAAAATCAAGCTCTCCTTCCGGGATCTTAATGAGCTCTACCGTCATATCGTCGCCGTCGCCTTCCAGCCGTACGTGGTTCGTTTTTGCCAGCTCCCGCACCGCCAGGAAAGCGGCAACCAGATCGGAACGGCTTTCCGACCGGATAAAGATATCCGACAGCTTCTGCTTTTTCACCTGCGCCAGCCGGTTGACGATGGCGTTGATCTTATAGGACACCGACACGATCTTACGGGCGACGATGGAGCGGAAGGCGTCCAGGGGCGGCGGGATCATCCGCAGCCGCTTGCCCACCACGCGCATATAGGCGTTCATCAGCTCCAGCGGGTCATGCACCCGGGTATAGCGCATGTCGCTTTTGATCTCCTGCATGGGGCGGCCGAGGGCGTCGAAGCCCTCCGTGCGTTTGGATAGCTCCTGCGCCACCCGCTTGCACTCGGCGTATTCGATCAGCTCGCCGGACAGCTCCCGGCGCAGGCGCTCGCCCTCCTCGTGGACGGGCAGCAGCGAGATGGTCTTGATGTGTACCAGCCGCGCCGCCATCTCCAGAAACTCGCTGGCCACGTCCATATCCGCCTCTTTCATTTCGCGGATGTACGCGGTGTACTGCTCCACCAGCTCAAAGATGGGGATGTCGTGGATATTCAGTTTGTGCTTCGTGATCAGGTACAGCAGCAGGTCCATGGGGCCTTCGAAGTCCTTGATCTTGTATTGAATGGGCTCGTTCATAGTCACCTTTCGCCGTCAATGCAGCAGCAGCCCGAAGGGCAGCCCGGTCAGCTTGTCGATGAGTCCGAATACGAGGCGCGTCAAAAAGCCGATGGGGGAAAAGCCGATACGGTTGAACAAAAAGATCAACCCGAACAGGATATACATGGTATAACGCTCGTAGGACAGCAGCTTGTAGTACAGCTCATCCGGCAGCACCATGGTGATGAGCCGGGAGCCGTCCAGCGGCGGGAACGGGATCAGATTGAAGATCGCCAGCGCCACGTTGACGTACGCCACGCCGCCGAAGAACTGATACGCCGCGATCAGCGCGGTATTGGAGGTCGCGTTTTTGACGAGGAAGAAATTCGCGACGTTGGCGAACAGGGAGAAGACGATCGCCAGCAGCAGGTTGGAGATCGGCCCCGCCGCCGCCGTCAGCGCGAAATACTGCTTTCTCTTTTTGAAGTTGCGGATATTCACCGGCACGGGCTTGGCGTAGCCGAAGCCGAACACCAGCATCATCAGCGTGCCGGGAAGGGACAGATGCGCCAGCGGGTTAAAGGAGATGCGTCCCTTGAGGCGGCCCGTGGGGTCGCCCAGCTTATCCGCCATCCAGGCGTGGGCGCTTTCATGCACCGGCAGGCAGCACGCCCACACGAACGCGATGACGCACAGCTGCAGGATCACGTCCTTCATCTCATAGCTTCCGGTAAAGACGCCGAGCAAATAGGATAACATGGTTCCCTCCGAATGATCGATTACTTTCTGTTCCCGGCCGCGAACCGGGAGATCCCGAAGACGTCCGTCAACGGGCGGGCCTCCAGATACGGGGCGAACAGCGCCGATACCGTCTCCGGCTGGCCCTCGCCGCACTCCACGGCGGCAAAGCCGTTATGTTTCAACAGCGGCAGCCACCGTTCGGCGATGGCCCGGTAGAAGACGTATCCGTCCTCTCCGCCGTCCAGCGCCGTGGCGGGCTCGAAGCCCACTTCCCGCTGCAGCCCCGCGATCTCCCCCGCCTTGACGTAGGGCGGGTTGGAGACGATCAGGTCCGGCGCGGGAAGGTCCGCGGGGCAGCCCCGCAGCACGTCCGCCTGGATCAGATGCGCGTTGGGCAGCGCCATGGCTGCCGCGTTTTTTTTCAGATAGCAAAAGGCCGCGTCAAACAGTTCAAACAGGTACACCTGCGTCTGCGGGCAGGCCTTTGCGATGGACAGCCCGATACAGCCGGTGCCCGCGCAAAGATCGTATACGGTGCGGTGCACGCCGCGCCCGATCTGCCCGATACACAGCTCCGTCAGCTGCTCCGTTTCCGGCCGGGGGATCAACACGCCGGGGCCCACGGCGAACGCGGAACCGTAAAAGTCCCATTGGCCGAGGATATATTGCAGCGGCTCCCCTGCCGCACGGCGGTCCAGCAGCGCCTGATACGCGGCGGCTTTCGCGTCGTCCACGGGCTTATCGCCGTCCGTCAGGAATCGCGTGCCGTCGATCCCGCAGCAGTGCAGCAGCAGCTGACGCGCGTCGAAATCCGCGTCCTCCACGCCGCGCTGCGAAAGATACGCCGCGCCTTGCCGGGCAAGACCGCGCAGGGACGACGCCATTATTCCGCTTCCTCCGCGGGCGGCGCCGGTTCCTCCGGCTGTTCCGCATCGGCCTCTTCCTGCGGCTCCTTTTCCGGCGCTTCCTTCGGTCCTTCTTCCGGTCCCGCAGCAGGTCCTTCCGCCGGCTTTTCCGCGTCTTCGCCGATGGTCAGCACCGCGTTGATGGAAGCGATGGCCACCTCCATCATGTCGTCGCTTGGCTCGGAGGTGGTAATGCGCTGCATCCACAATCCTGGCGCAGACAGGATCTTAGTCAATACGTTGTCGTGCTTACCGGCGTAGCGGATGAACTCGTAGCTGACGGCAGTGACGACCGGCAGCACCACGAAGATCTTGCACACCATCCACCACAGGCGGTTGGCGGTCTCGTTCAGCGCCGGGAAGATCAGCACGACGATGGAGGAAACGAGAATACTGATGATGATAACGACGAAGATAAAGCTGGTGCCGCAGCGGGGATGGAAGCGCTTGCAGCCCCGCACGTTTTCCACGGTCAGGGGCAGGCCCTTTTCGAAGCAGCAAATGGATTTGTGCTCCGCGCCGTGATACATGAACACGCGCTTGATATCCTTCATACGGGAGATGGCGAACATATACGCCACCATGATGACCAGCCGGATGATGCCCTCGAAAAACGGGTGGAATTCCTTCAGCGCTTCTTTTCCGTCCGCCAGGTCCACCAGCCACGCCGGCAGGAACATGAACAGCAAAAAGGCCAGCGCCATGGCAAGCACGGTGGCCACCGTGCTGATGGCGGCAAACATCTTGGGCCCCATGTGGTCGTTGAGCCAGCGGTCCACCTTGCCCATATTTTCGGTGGATTCCTCCGCTTCCAGCTGGCCGGACAGCTCCGCCGAGCGCATCAGGCTTTTGTAGCCGATGACCATAGATTCCACAAAGTTGACCACGCCGCGGATCAGCGGCCAGCCGAGCGCTTTATACTTATCGCGGGCGTGCGCGTAATGCTGCCGCTCCGTGACGATCTCTCCTTTATCGTTGCGGACGGAAAGAACGACGCCCCTGGGGCCGTTCATCATGACGCCCTCGATCAGCGCCTGCCCCCCGATGGAGGGCCGATCCGTCTTTTTCTGTTTGTCTGACATTTAATTATCCTTTCCCTCGGCTGCCGTCCCCACGGTCACGGGCAGCGTCACGGTGACCTGCGTGCCCTCGCCGAGCTTGCTCTTGATGGTGAGCGTTCCTTTATGGAGACCGATGATCTCCTCGCAAACGGCCAGTCCGATACCGGACCCCTTGACCGAAATGTTGGCTTTATAGAACTTTTCCGTGACGTGCGGCAGATCCTCTTCCGCAATGCCGCAGCCGTTGTCGGCAAAAACGATCTTCAACCCGCCCGCCGTTTTTTCCGCCGTAACGGTGATGCGTCCGCCCTCCTCCGTGTACTTGACGGCGTTATCCAGCAGGTTGACGAACACCTGCTTCAGCCGGTCCGGGTCCGCGTTCATGGGGGCCGCGGCCTCCGGCGCGGAATAAACGAGCGTGATGCCCCGTCGGTCGGCGCGGTCCCGCAGCGCGGAGACGGCGTCCTCCAGTTCCGCCAGCACGTCCACGGGCTGCAAAAACAGCGTCATGCGGCCGCTTTCGATCTTGGAGAAGTCCAGCAGGTCCTCCACCAGCGAATAAAGATGGTCCGTTTCGCTGACGATCACCTTCAGCCCGTCCGTCATGGTCTTGTCCTGGGTCTCGCTGACGGACAGCAGCGTTTCCGCCCAGCCCTTGATGGCGGTCAGCGGCGTACGCAGCTCATGCGAAACGGTGGAAATGAAGTCGTTTTTCATTTTGGAGGTCTTGTCGATCTCCGCCGTCATATAGTTGATGGATTCCGACAGCTCCGCCAGCTCGTCGTACCGGTTGGGCAGCTCCACCCGCTGGGAAAAGTTGCCGGCGGCAATGTTGCGGGCGGCGTCGTTGAGCCGCTTGACGGGCCCCACGATGGAACGCACGAAAAACATGCCGGAGATCAGCACCAGTACGATGGCAAACAGGCAGATGACGGAGGACATGACCGACAGCTTGACGATCTGCCGGTCCACCAGCTCCAGCGAGATGATGTACCGCACGGCCCCGTTGCTGGCGCCGTTGGTCAGCGGCAGCAGCGTCGTCATGGCCATCACCTTTTCACCGGAGGGCATCTGCCCCGTCCAGAAGGCGCGCCCGGAGGACAGCGCCAGCGCCTGCTCGTAATCCGGCCCCGCCCCGGTCTGCGCGATAAAGCCGGTGGAGGTGACGATCACCTCGCCGTTTTTGTTCAGCACCCACACCTCCGCCACGTTGATATCGGAGAAATTCTCCACGTATTCGTTGGCACGGGAGGAAAAGATATCGTTTGAAGCGCCGATATAGGAGCTGAAGAAATCCGCCACGGCGGAGCTTTGGCCCAGCGTCTGCAGCTTGCGCTCCACGGTGTTATAGTAATAGTTTTTCAGCAATACGATGATGCCCGTGTCGATCAGCAGCAGGATGATCGCGATCACCAGGATCGTGGTGAGCAGCCACCGCTTGGTAATACCGCTTTTCGTCATGGGGCTATACCAACCATTTATACCCCACGCCCCAGATGGTGGTCAGGTGCTTGGGATTGGAGGGATCGTCCTCCAGCTTCATGCGCAGGCGGCGGATGTTGACGTCCACCACCTTTTCGTCGCCGTAATACATATCGCCCCAAACGTGGTACAGGATGGCGTTGCGCTCCAGCGGGGTGTTGGGCTGAGCGAAGAAGAATTCCATGATCTGGAACTCCACCTGCGTCAGCTCGATGACCTTGCCGCTTTTGGAGAGCGTGCGGTTTCGCAGGTTGAGCGAAAACTCGCCCAGCTCGATCACGTAGCTCTTGTCGCGGCTTTTACTGGCGAACTCCCGGTTCAGCGTCACGCGACGGTAGACGGCGTCGATGCGCGCCATCAGCTCCGCGGGGGAAAAGGGCTTCGTCACGTAGTCGTCCGCGCCCACCAGCAGCCCGGTGACCTTATCCATCTCCTGGGTCTTCGCGGTCAGCAGGATGATCCCCAGCGTGCTGCTCTTTTTGCGCAGCTGCTTGCACACCTCCAGCCCGTCCACGCCGGGCATCATGATATCCAGCAGCGCGATATCGAAATTGCCGCCGCATTCATCATACAGCTTCAGCGCGGTTTCTCCGTTTTCCGCTTCCGTCACGTCAAAGCCGTTTCTTTTCAGGTTGAAAGCCACCATTTCCCGGATGGACTGTTCGTCCTCCGCGATCAGTATTCTTTTCATCGTTCCAATCCCTTCCGGGCCGCGCCCGTTTCGATGAGCGATTCCACCAGTTTTTTGGTGATATTCATGGATTTTCCCAGATCGGTGACGGTGACGCGCACCGCCTCCGCCGCGTTGCCGGATTCGGGACGGCTTTCCTCCCCCTTATCCTCCGGCGCCAGCGTGAACAGCAGGTCCTCCGCGCCCTCGCCCTCTTCGTTAAGGATCGTTTTGGACCGGAACTGCACCTCGCCGGTCATGTAGTCGCTGACGATATACAGCGGCCCCAGCGCCGGGTCCAGCCTCAGGGTATAGCCGTATACATCGTTGGCGTAGTATTGTTCCGCAGGATCGAAGCCGTCCTCCGTAAAACGCAGCCAGCAGATATACCGCAGAGGCACGCTTTCCGTTTCCGGATAATTGGAGACGTAAGAATCGGCCATGGTGCGCTCCGCCGGGATCTCCGTCTGCCCGTCGCCGTCGATATCCGAAGCGTACAGCAGCGAGGAACGGCGCGTCTGCGCCAGAGGGTCTTCGAACATCGCCTTTACGGGAAGGGAGAGAGAGGCGGTCTCTTTCTCATAACGGATCACTTCCGTGTAATAGGCGTTTTCGCCCGCCGCGCAATCGGCAAAGAAGGTGTAGGTCCCCGCCGCGTAGTCGTACCGCACCGCCAGCAGGCTGGACGCGCGCGCGTCGAATTTGACCTCGCTGACCGGGAACAGCACCGTATCCGCCTCGGCGTATTTCAGCAGCTTGGCGTAAGCGCCGTTCTTTTCCTCCGTGGCGTCAAAATAAACGTAAAACAGCTCGTTCTGCCCGTCCTTGTCCACGTCCAGCACGAAATAGTCGTAAACCTGTACGGAGGCAAGGGGGTTCAGCACGTCGGCGATCTCCGTATGGGAGAGATCGATCTTATAAAGGGACAGCGTTTTGTCGCGCTTGGTGTCGGAGACGGTCCAGGTGACCGCCAGCTCCAGATCCCGGTCCCGGTCGATGTTGCAGAATTCGACCTTGTAGACCTCGCTGCCGTTGCCGGGCAGGTCCGCCACGGAACGCCACTCCCCCGCGACGTTTTCCAGCAGGTTGATGCGGACGGTGTTTTCCGCCCCCTGCAGGGAGTAGAACACCACGGCCTCCTCCACGCCGTCGCGGTTACAGTCCTTGCGGATGTAGGCCGAACGGTAGTCGCCGGTCAGCGGGCCCACCAGAAAGGTATCCTTGCCCACGGCGCTTTCAAACGCCTGCTGCAGCGCGGCGTTTTCGCCGGTCAGCTTCGGCGCCCGCAGCAGCGAATCCGTTGAGAAGAAATTGACGGCGGAACACCCTGCCGAAAGCAGCAGCGCCGCGCACAGCAGCAGGGGCGCCCATAACCTGAAAACAGCTTTCATATCGTCCTGTCGTTATGAAACGGTGATATCGATCGTATACCTGCCGTAGGCCCAGCAGTTCGTCAACGTGCGGAAGACGATCTTGGCCTGTACGGAATAGGAGCCCGTCTTATAGGCGTACATCCCCTCCGTCACGGGAACGGCGTAAACCGAATTCTTATCCAGTTTTTCCAGCACGTCGGCGGGGCCCGCGACCGTCACGGAGGCGATCTCCGACGAGTTGATCCTGACCTTGGAGGGCATGGTGATGTTGGAGGTATCCACGGGCACGGTGAGCGTCCGGGACGACATTTCGGAAGCGTCGATGGTGACGGTATATTCGTTTTCGCCGTTGCCGGCGTTGAACGTCAGGGTAAAGGTATTGACCACGCCCGGCTCGATATCACAAAAATCGATGGTGCCGACCGAGATCCGGTGGGACTGGATCTGATTGGCGTCCACGGAGGTGGCGGAGGTGACGTCCACCGTGGGGGGCGTGACCGTATAGGAGAAACCGTTTGTCTTATAATACTGCGGCATATTGGTGAAATCCACCACCGCGTCGTAGGTGCCGGTATGGGTGACGGGGATCGTGATATAGACGGGGGTATCCAGCTGGATATTGAAGTCCTCCGCGTCCAGCGCGCCCGTATCGGAATCCAGGATCAGCTCCGCCTCCAGCCGTTCGGTGGAGCTCAGCGTTTTGTCCAATTCCACGTGGGCCTTGACGGTGACGATCCGGTTGATATCCCGGGAAGCGCCGCTGATGACGACGGTCTCGGGGCTGAGGATCGGGTTCTCGCGCTCGTAGCCTTCCGCCAGAGAGTAGCCCGCCTTCTCCTCCACGTCCTCCACGATGGTAAAGGTCTTTTCCACCTCTTTGTCAAAATACACCTTCACGGTGCTGGAGGACAGCTTGGTGATGCGCACGTTGGCGTTCACGTTGCCCGACAGGGACGCGGTGACCGGCAGGTCGTAGGTGCCCGCCGCCGCCACGGAGGCGCAGGACACGGTAAGATCGATATTGTCGGAGGTAAGGTTGCGCAGCAGGTAGCTGTAGCCCTTCAGCGTGACGTCGATAAAATAGTCCGTCTGGTCGAAGACGGCCAGCCCGAAGGTCTCCCTCAGCTCCTCCGTCTGGGTGAACTGCACCTTCACGCCCGTGATGGTGCGGTCCGTTTCCTGTGTGTTGACCACGGAAATGGCGCCCCAGCAGACGATGGCGATCAGCAGCGACAAAGCGAAAACGAATTTATTGTTTTCCAGAATGGAACGGGACGCTTTCTCCCGCGGCTCCTTATTCGCCATCGTTTTCATCTCCTTCGCGTTTCAGTGCTTCCGTGTCGTTTCCCGACACGTCCGCCGGTACGGCTTCCACGACTTCCGCCTCCGGCGCGTCCCCGCGTTTTCTTCTGTCCAGCCACCGCCTGCTCTTGTCGTTCTCGCCGTTCAGCAGCAGGATGCCCAGCTGCTCGCGCAGCTCGCTGTCGGTAAGCCCGCGGCGAAGCTGCCCGTCCACGGCAAGAGAGATGATGCCCGTCTCCTCACTGGTGACCACTGCCACCGCGTCGGAATTCAGGCTGACCTCGATGGCGGCCCGGTGGCGCGTGCCCACGTGGCCGCTGATCTCGCGGTCGTTCTTCATGGGCACCACGCAGCGGGCGGCGACGATGCGCCCGTTTTTGATGATGACGGCCCCGTCGTGCAGGGGCGCTTTGGGATAGAAGATACTGCAGATCATTTCAAAGGTGGTTTCGGCGTCGATGGGGACGGAATGCTTGGTCAGGTCGCCCAGCAGCGAATTGCGCTGGAAAATGATCAGCGAGCCCACCTTGCTTTCGCTCATGGCGCCGCAGGCGCGGCAGATGGCGTTGATGGCGGCGACTTCTTCGTCGTCCGACGAAGAGGAAAAGAAGTTGAGCCTCGTGCGGATCTTCCGTTTCCCCACCGTTTCCAGCACCTGCCGGATCTCCGGCGCGAACAGGATCACGAAGATGACGATGATGTCGTTGAACAGCTTGGAAAAAATATACGAGCTGGTCTTCATGCCGGCGAAGGAGATCGCCAGATAGACCACCACGACCAGCGCCAGGCCTTTGATGACCTGGATCGACTGCGACTTGCGCAGCTGGATGATGATACCGTAGGCGATCAGGGCCACCAGCAGGATATCCAGCGTATCCGTCAGCCAGTTATAGTTCATGAACAGGTCTTTCAGCTTCAGCAAAAAGGTTTGGACCGTTTCCATCAACATGCTTTACACCACCAGTAACTTTTATTCTTCGGTTATTTCTCGATAAGGCACACGGCGTGCGCGCTGACGCCGAGCAGCTCGCCCGTAAAGCCGAGCCCTTCCTCCGTCGTCGCCTTCACGCTGACGGCTTCCTTCGGAAGGCCGCAGGCGCGGGCGATGTTGGCGCGCATTTCTTCGATATAAGGCGCCAGCTTCGGCTTCTGGGCGACGACGGTGGCGTCGATATTGACCGCCGCGTAACCGCTTTCCCGCACCAGCTCCGCCGTCCTTTGCAGCAGCAAAAGGCTGTCCGCGCCGCGGTAGCGCTCGTCGGTATCCGGGAAGTGTTTTCCGATGTCCCCCAGCGCCGCCGCGCCCAGCAGCGCGTCGCTGATGGCGTGCAGCAGCACGTCCGCGTCCGAATGGCCCAGCAGCCCCTTTTCATAGGGGATCGTCACCCCGCCGAGGATCAGCGCCCTGTTTTCCGCAAATCTGTGTACGTCGTAGCCGTGTCCGATCCTGAACATACCCTTTTCTCCGTTTTCCTGATTACGCGTTCTCTTTCAGCGCGCGGCAGGCGGCCAGTCTTACCGACACCGCGATGATCTTCGCCGCCAGCCCGATCTCCTCCACCGAGGGGTAAGAGGGGGCAAGGCGGATGTTTTTGTCCTCCGGGTCTTTGCCCCGGGGCCAGGTGGCGCCAACGGGAGTGAGCGTCACGCCGCAGTCCCGGCACAGCTCCTCCACGTATTTGGCGGAACCGGTGGTCACGTCAAGGGAAATGAAGTAGCCGCCTTTGGGCTTGCTCCACTCCGCGACGCCCAGCCCGGAAAGCTCTTCGTCCAACGTACGCAGGACGGTCTCGAACTTGGGCCGCAGGAACACGGCGTGGCGGCGCATCTGCGCCCGGATATCGTCAAGGTTTTTATAGAAATAGGCGTGCTTGAGCTGATTGATCTTGTCGTAGCCGATGATCTGCGTCGTCATGCGCTTTCTGATGGCCGCGATGTTGGCGTCGGAAGCGGCCACGGCGGAAATGCCCGCCCCGGCGAAGGTGATCTTGGAGGTGGAGGCCACCGCGATGAAGCGATCCTCCGTTCCGTAACGCTTCGCGATCTCAAACACGTTCGCCAGCTCGTCACGGTCGTCGTCGTACAGGTCGTGCACCGTGTAGGCCAGGTCCCAGATCACGCGGAAATCCGCCGCAGCGGTTTTCATCGAAGCCAGCCGCCGGACCGTCTCCTCCGAGAAGGTGCAGCCGTCGGGATTGGAGTATTTCGGCACGCAGAACATGCCCTTGACGGAGGGGTCTTTGACGGCCTCTTCCAGTTGATCCATATCCGGACCGGTCTTCGTCATGGGCACGCAGACGAAATCGAAGCCGAAGTGCTCCGCCACTTTGAAATGCCTGTCGTAACCGGGCACGAGGGCGATCATTTTTCTGTCCTTGCAGAACAGCCACGGTTCCCCGCCGTCCACGCCGTGGGTACAGCACTGGGAGATATAGTCGAACATGATGTTGAGGCTGGAACAGCCGCAGGCGATCACGTTGTCCCTGTCCGCGCCCATGATCTCGCCGAACAGCGACCGCATCTCGTCCAGCCCGCACAGCAGGCCGTAATTGCGGCAGTCCGTACCGTCCGCCGCCTTCACGCCGCAGTCGGCGCGCGTCAGGTCGAACAACGGATCGGACATGTCAAGCTGTTCGGGGGCGGGCTTTCCCCGCGCCATATTCAGCGACAGGCCCATGGCACGGTATTCCTCATAACGCTGCCGCGCTTCGCGCTCGAATTCCGCCAGCGCGTCGGCGGAATACTGTCTTAATGCGTTCATTCTCATTCCCCAATCCATATAGAATACAATATAATATAAAATAAGAGATTTATTTTTAATATTTTATCACAGATTTTTCCATTTATCAATACGAAAACGTCATAAATTCATATTTATTTTAGATGTTTCACTTTAAATAAATTAAAAACGGACCATCAGCCGTTTGCTTCGGTCCGTTTGTTTCTATTTTCGATTTTTGCGCCGGATTATTTTTCCGCGCGCTCGCGGATGACGAGGCGCGTGGGCGTTCCCTCCAGCCCGAACACCTCGCGGATCTGGTTGTCCAGATACCGCTGGTAGCTGTAATGGAACAGGTCCTTTTTGTTGACGAACGCCACGAACGTGGGGGGCCGGGTGGAGGCCTGCGTCATGTAATAGATCTTCAGCCGCTTGCCCTTGTCAGTGGGGGGCTGCACGCGGGCCTGCGCGTCCGCCAGCACCTGGTTGAGCCGCCCGGTGGGGATGCGGACGGCGTTCTGGTCGTCCACGTATTTGATGAGCTCCAGCAGCCGGTCCAGCCGCTGGCCCGTCTTGGCGGAAATGAAGATGATGGGGGCGTAGGACATGAACGAAAAGTCGTTCATCAGGCTCTTGCGGTAGCCGTCCATGGTGCGGCCGTCTTTCTCATAGGCGTCCCACTTGTTCACCGCGATGATGCAGGCCTTGCCCGCCTCGTGGGCGATGCCCGCCACCTTGGAATCCTGCTCCGTGAAGCCCTCCGTGGCGTCGATCATGATGACGCACACGTTGGCGCGCTCTACCGCCATCACCGCCCGCATCACGCTGTATTTCTCGATCTGGTCGTCCACCTTGGCCTTTTTCCGCAGTCCGGCGGTGTCGATGAACACGAATTTCCCGTGGGCGTTTTCCACCAGCGTATCCGTGGCGTCCCGGGTGGTGCCGGCGATATCGGACACCAGCATGCGCTTCTCGCCGCACAGGGCGTTGACAAGGGAGGATTTGCCCACGTTGGGCTTGCCGATGACCGCCACCTTGATGGTATCGTCGTCCTCCTCCTCTTCTTCCGTGAAATCAAGGCATTTCACCACCTCGTCCAGCAGGTCGCCGGTGCCGTGGCCGTGAACGGAAGACACGGCGATGGGGTCGCCGAGGCCCAGATTATAGAACTCGTAAAAATCGGCGGGGGGCTCCCCCAGCGTGTCGCACTTGTTGACGCACAGGATCACCGGCTTGCCGCTCTTTTGCAGCATGGCGGCCACCTCCGCGTCCGACGCCACCACGCCGCTGCGCACGTCCACCACGAAGATGATGGCGTCCGCCCGCTCGATGGCGATCTGCGCCTGGGCGCGCATCTGCGACAGGATCACGTCGTCCGAATAGGGCTCGATGCCGCCGGTATCCACCAGCAGGAACTTTTTGTCCAGCCAGTCGCAGTCGGCGTAAAGCCGGTCCCGCGTGACGCCCGGACGGTCGTCCACGATAGCCAGCCGCTTGCCGCACAGCTTGTTGAACAGTGTGGATTTGCCCACGTTGGGCCGCCCCACGATAGCTACGATCGGTTTCATATCGTCACCTTTTATTCGTTATCATACAGCTGCTCGAAGGACTCGAACAGCTCGTTGCCGCCGCAGCCGGTGATCTCCACGCGAACGCCCAGCGCCGCGCTGACGTCGCCGACCGAGACGTCGTCCAGAAAGATGGGTTCTTCTCTGCTTTTCAGCATAACGGAAGGGATCAGCAGCGCCGTGCCGGGGGCCAGCTTGTCCCGCATAAAACGGATAAGGTCCCTGCCGGTGACAAGGCCCGCCACGGTGACCTGCTCGCCGAAAAACTCGTTTTTGACGCCGTACACGTCGATGGCGCTGCGGGTGTATTTTTCCGTGAACTTCGCGGCGATCTCCCGCATCAGCGGACAGGCCGCGAGACCCGTGGCCACGGCGATCCGCCGGGGGATCTCATCTCCCTCCGCTTCTTTCAGCCGTTCGTTGAAATCATATGCGGTCAACGCGAAGGAGCCCACGCCGTTTTCCAGCTGCGGAAAATCGCCGTAGTACGCCACATCCGGGATCGGCCTGCCGGAAAGAAGGAAAAACTCGTCCGACGGGTACGCCAGCTTCTCGCGGCCCTGTCCGATCAGACGGTCGTTGAAGGCGTCGATCATGTCGATCGCCCGCGCCGCCTCCTCCGGCGTAAAGGGGCGCAGCGGATACAGCCCCTCGCGGTATTTCGTCAGACCGACGGGTACCGCGGCGATACTGGAAACGTGTTCCAGCTCCGCCAGCTTTTCCAGCGAAAACGCCAGCTCCTCCCCGTCGTTGACGCCGGGACACAGCACCAGCTGGGCGTTGACGGAGATGCCCGCGTCGGAAAAACGCTTCAGCAGCGACAGCGATTCCCCCGCGTGGGGATTCTTCATCATCTTCACACGCAGTTCCGGGTTCATCGTATGCACAGAGGCATTGATGGGACTGATGTGGTATTTGATGATCCGTTCCGCGTCGTGCTCCGAAAGGTTCGTCAGCGTGATGTAATTGCCGAACAGAAAGGACAACCGGGAATCGTCGTCCTTGAAATACAGACTGGGGCGCAGGCCCTTCGGCAGCTGGTCGATGAAGCAGAAGATACACTTGTTTTTGCAGCTGCGCTGCCGGTCCATCAGGTAGGTGTCGAACACCAGACCGATGTTGTCGATATCTCCGTCGTTCTTTACGCGGCAGCGCTTCACGCGGCCCTTGCTGTCCCGGTACTCGATGGTCAACTTTTCCTCGCCCGTAAAAAAGCGATAGTCCAGCACGTCCCCGATCTCGTTGCCGTTGATGGACAGCAGCGTATCCCCGGGGGCGATCCCCTTGCGGCCGCAGGCCGATTTTTTGCGTACGTCGGCAATCTCTACTGCCATGTTACCTCACCCGATACAATCCGATAAGAAGCCGCAGGGCTTCCCATCAAACAAGAAAGCGGATGCGGAGCAGCCGCTTTCGCATGCGACATCGCCGTTGCCCAAAGGGCAAGATCGGCGGGCGTTAAAAGCTTTTTTGTCAGACAGGCAGTCGTAACGCTGCCTGTTTAACAAGAAAAAGGCGGGGAAGATGTTCTTCTCCACCTGCGCCAAAGTACAAGGATATCGAAAAAAACGTATCAGTCCTCGACCGTTACGACCTGACGGCCGTTATAGTAGCCGCACGCCGGGCAGAGCCGATGAGCTCTCTTGTATTCGCCGCAATTCGGGCACTTTTCGATTTCGGGAGCGGAGATCTTCCACAGATTGTTGCGTCTCTTATCTCTTCTTGCTTTGGAAACTCTTCTTGCAGGTACTGCCATGGTATATATCCTCCTAATAGATAAACTGCCTTTTACGTTCCGTTCAGCAGGTCCTTCAGCGCGTCCCAGCGCGGATCGGCCGCTTTTTCGCAGCGGCAGGGCCCCTCGTTCAGATCGGCGCCGCACTGCGGGCACAGTCCCTTGCAGTCCGGCTTGCATAAAAGCCGGTAAGGGATGGAAAGGTAAGCATCCTCGCACACCAACGCGTCCACGTCCAGCTTCCGGTCTTCGACCAGAATGAACTCGTCGCTGTCGTCCTCCTCGCTCAGCTCGGAAACAAGGATATGCTTCACGGGAACGGTCGCGTGGCGCAGCAGGGGCTTATTACAGCGCGCGCAGGGGGCGGCGTAATCGAATTTCGCCGCGGCGCTGATGCGCACGATGCCCGTCCGGTTCTCCACGAAGCCGGTCACGCTGACGGGCGTAACGAAGCTTTCGTCGTCCTGTTCAAAGGAATAATCGAGCTCAACGCGCTCTCCCTCTTTGTCAAAAACAGGCAAAAGATCGATCCGCAAACCCGATACCTCCCGCCGGAATGCCGGTTCCTGCGCCAAAACGCAAAGAATATTATATATACAGATTTCCGGTTTGTCAACAGAAAATCTGTTTTTTTACGAATTTTAACCGAATGACCACCCGGGCAGACGGATCATTCCACCGTGCAGCAGTCGAAAATGCTGGCGGGCAGGTTGTCCTTTTCCGTGGAGATCGTAAAGGTAAACACGGTCTCGGTCAGCTCGCTGAGCCGCGCGATCCGGCTGAGGAACGCCGCCAGCTCGTCGTAGTTTTTGCCGCCGATCTTCAGCGTGGCGTCCACCAGGATATCGGTGATGTCGTGGTCGCCCGCGCAAAGGCCGCTTAAAAAGCCGTAAAACGCGTCGTACCCGCTGATGCCGTAGTTGCTGGCCGCCAGCAGACGCACGCGGTAACTCACCTGGAACCGCAGCAGATCGTCCTTTTCCACGCACACCACGTGGCCCTTGGAATTCTGCAGGGCGGTGTTGACGTTGTCCAGAAGGCGCTTCGTTTTGCCGGAGCCCTTTTCACCAATCAGTAATTTGACCATTGTTACCAGATCCTTTCTTTTTCCGTCGTTTAATATGATATTACAGCAGTCGTTGTTTCAGCTCTTCCGCCAACGCCTCGTAGCCGGGCTTGCCCAGCAGCGCGAACATGTTCTTTTTGTAGCTCTCCACGCCGGGCTGGTTGAAGGGATTGACGCCCAGCACGTAGCCGGAGACGGCGCAGGCCTTCTCAAAGAAGTAGATCAGCTGGCCCAGATGGTATTCGTCCATGGCGTCCGCCTCGATCACGATTCCGGGCACGCCGCCGTCGGCATGCGCCAGCACGGTGCCCTCGAAGGCCTTGCGATTGATATAGGCCATGCCCCTGCCCGCCAGGAAATTCAGCCCGTCGGTATTCTCCGGGTCCGCTTCGATCACCAGGTCGCGTTTGGGGGAAGCGAAGGTCACCGTCGTTTCAAACAGGACGCGCTCGCCGTCCTGCACGTACTGACCCATGGAGTGCAGGTCCGTGGAATAGATGACGGAGGCCGGGAACAGCCCCTTGCCGTCCTTGCCCTCGCTTTCGCCGAACAGCTGCTTGAACCATTCGTTCATCATCGTATAGTCCGGTTCGTAGCAGACGGACAGTTCGATCATTTTGCCCTTCCGGTACAGGATATTGCGCAGGGCCGCGTATTTATAGCAGTCGTTTTCCGCCAACGAGACGGAGGTATACTGCCGCATGGCGTCCGCCGCGCCGCGCATCAGGGCGTCGATATCCACGCCCGCGCAGGCGATGGGCAGCAGCCCCACGGCGGTAAGCACGGAATACCGGCCGCCTACGTCGTCCGGCACCACGAATTCCTCGTAGCCCTCCCGGTCCGACAGGGCCTTCAGCGTGCCTTTGGCCTTATCGGTGGTCACGTAGATGCGCCCGGCCGCGCCTTCCTTGCCGTATTTTTCTTCCAGCAGCTTGCGGAACACGCGGAACGCGATGGCAGGCTCCGTGGTGGTGCCCGATTTGGAGATCACGTTGACGGAGAAATCGCAGGTTTTGCAGATCTCAAGCACCTCGCCGATCTCCGTGGGGGACAGGCTGTTGCCGAGGAAAAAGATCTTGGGCGTATCCTTTGCGATCAGGTTGTAATTCTTTGATTTGACGAATTCGACGGCGGCGCGGGCGCCCAGATACGACCCGCCGATGCCGATCACCACCAGCGCGTCGGAATCGGATATGATCTTCGCCGCCGCGGCCTTGATCCGCGCAAATTCCTCTTTATCGTAGTCCGCCGGAAGAGTGAGCCAGCCGTGGAAGTCGTTTCCCGCCGCTTCAGCCCTGTTCACATACAAAAAGGCGTGGGCCCTTTCGATCTCCGGCGCGATGGCGTCCAGCTCAGCCGACGAAACAAAGTCTTTCAGGTAGTTGCAATTCAGTTTCAATGCCATGTGTAAAAAGTTCCTTCTTTTTTCGATATATGGGTATTCTACTATATCCGAAAAATTTTTTCAATAATAAAAATCATTTTTTTTGCTCTTGCGCGGAAAAAGAACGGAAAAGCAACAGCCACGCGCTGAAAAAATCGATCTTCGGGATATCCTCGGGACAATAGATCGCGTGCTCCGCGATGATCTCTCCCCCGGAACGGAAAACGATCTTCCCCAGCTTCTGCCCCGCCGCCACCGGCGCCTCCACTTCGGCGTCATATTCCGCCGTCTGCGTCACGCCCGCGCCAACGCCCCGTTCCGTCAGCACCGGGGAACCTGTTTCGCATTCCGGCAGAAAGCCGCGCGTCAGCCCGTGCAGCACCGTCACTTCCCCGATCAGGGAGGCGTCGTTTTCCGGCGTGTAGATCTCGTAATTGGCAAAGCCCCAGTCCAGCAGCGCCCGGGCGCCTGCGAACCGGTCCTTGCTGTTGTCCGCCCCCAGGATCACGGCCACCAGTTCCATCCCGTCGCGCTCCGCCGAAGCCGCCACGCAGCAGCCGGCCTTGCTGGTGGTGCCCGTCTTCAGCCCTGTGCAGCCGCTGTAAAACCGCACCAGCTTGTTGGTGTTCACCAACTGCGTCGCGCCGCCGCGCAGGCTGTCCATCCACACCGTGGCATACTGCCGGATCAGGTCGTGGCGCAGCAGTTCCCGGGACATCAGCGCAATATCGAAGGCCGAGGTCCTGTGGTCTTCCGTGTCGTCGTCCAGTCCGGTGCAGTTGTCAAAATGGGTATCTTCCATACCCAGCTGCGCCGCCCGGTCGTTCATCATCCCGGCGAAGGCGGTCTCGCTGCCCGCCAGCGTTTCCGCCAGCAGCGTGCAGGCGTCGTTGGCGCTGCCGATGACGGCGGCCTTCAGCAGGTCGTCCACGGTCATCTGCTCCCCCGGCTCCAGCCAGATCTGCGAGCCGCCTTTGGCGGCGGCGGTATCGGAACAGGTCAGCACGTCGTTCAGCGTCAGCTTTCCGGCTTCGACGGCCTCGCACACCAACAGCAGCGTCATGATCTTTGTTACGGACGCGGGATACAATCGCTCGTGCTCGTGGGAGGCGGCGATCAGCGTGCCGGTATTCACGTCCATCAGCGCGCATGCTTTCGCGCGGACCTCCCCCGTCAGCGTTTCCTCCGCATCCGCGGGCAGCACCGAAACGGACAGCGCGGCATTTTCCCCCGCGGCGGTCCCCTCGCCGGGCCACGCCAGCAGCAGCGACGCGATCAGCAAAAACAGCAGTATCTTTTTCATTTTCAGTCCCTCCTTATCAACATTTATATGTCCCATCCGCAAAAAAATGAGATTTCCCAATTGATTATTCCGCGCCGACGCACTATAATATACTCATATTTATCCTAAATATCTCGGTTCGGAGAAACGCCATGAAAGCAGCGATCTGCACCTTGGGCTGCAAGGTCAACCAATACGAATCTCAGGAAATGCTGTGCCGGCTGAAAGAAGCCGGTTACGGGATCACGGACGTTCACGGCGACGCGGACGTATATATCGTCAACTCCTGCACCGTCACGGCGGAAAGCAGCCGCAAGACGCGCCAGACCGTGCGGCGGCTGAAGCACGAGCACCCGGACGCCGTCGTGGTGCTGACGGGCTGCTATCCCCAGGCCTTCGCGCAGGAGGCGGCGGGGCTGGAGGAGGCGGATATCGTGCTCGGCAACCGGTCCAACGGGGAATTGACGGAAAAGCTGGAAGAATACTTCGCCGGCAGACGGCGCATGGCCGCCACACAATCCCATGAACGGGACGACGCTTATAATGGGGGGATCATCGACCGGTTTGAGGGCCACACCCGGGCGTTCGTCAAGATCCAGGACGGCTGCAACCGGTACTGCTCCTACTGCATCATCCCCAAAGCGCGCGGTTTTTCGCGTTCAAAGCCGTTGGAGACCATCCGCAAAGAGGTCGCCCTGCTGGCGGCGAACAACTATAAGGAGATCGTGTTCGTGGGGATCAACCTGTCCGCCTACGGAAAGGATATCGGGCTGGACCTGTGCGACGCGCTGGAAACGGCGGAGAAGACGCCCGGCGTGGAGCGCATCCGGCTGGGCTCGCTGGAACCGGACCATATCACGGACGATATAATCGATCGCATGCGCGGGCTGACGAAGCTCTGCCCCCAGTTCCACCTTTCTCTGCAAAGCGGCTGCGACAGGACGCTGAAGCGCATGAACCGGCACTACACCGCGGAAGGATACGCCGCCCTGTGCGATAAGCTGAAAGCGGCGTTCCCCGACCTTTCGCTGACCACGGACGTGATCGCGGGGTTTCCCGGAGAAACAGGAGAAGACTTTGACGAAACGGTGGCGTTTGTAAAAAGGATCGGCTTTATGAAGGTACACGTCTTCCCCTTCTCTCCCAGAGAGGGCACGCCGGCGTTTTCCTATCCCGATCCGGTCCCCAACGCCGTAAAGGAGGCCCGCTGCGCCCGATTGCAGAAAGAGGCGGACGCGCTGCGGGAGGATTTTTTGCGGGGATATATCGGAAAAACCGTCGAGGTGCTGTTTGAAACGGCGAAAGGGACGCAGCGGCACGGCTATACGAAAAATTACACGCCCGTCGCCGTCGCTTCGGGAGAAGAATTGACCGGAACGATCCGTCAGGTGGCCGTCGCAGAGGTACGGGACGGCATGTGTACGGGAAAGCTCTCCGACGGATGATAAGCATCCCTGCGACGAGCCCCGAACGCCGACAACGGTTTCATGTCCCGTCTGAAGCAGCCGGATCGAACGCCGGCTGTTTTTCTTTAAACTAACTTAAAAGAAATAAATATTCTTTGGAAATACCACCAAAAAAATTTCAGAAGTATTATATAACCATTACAAACTTGTTTTCCTCACATAAATATCCATTTACAAAACTCCCGCTTTATGGTATAAATAGATTGAGGAAACAGCATCCGGGGGATCGGATCCTCATTTCGGCGATCGATCCCCGGCTTCCCTGTCAAACACTATATGTTATCCGGAAAAGAAGGTAGAAAAATGGCAAAGAAACTGTTGGCACTCATTCTTGCGACTGTCATGATCTTCAGCACCGCCGTGCTGCTGCCCGCTTCGGCGGCGATCCTGCGCGGCGACGTGGACCACGACGGCAAAATATCCTCCGCGGACGCGCGCCTTGCGCTGCGCGGCTCCGTTGGGCTGGAGGAACTGACCGCCGATTTTATCATGCGCGCGGACGTGGACAGAAACGGCAAGGTGGAATCCTCCGACGCCAGAACGATCCTCAGAACGTCCGTCAACCTTGATACCATCGACCAGGACGACCATGAGCATCAGGTGGAGAACTGGGAAAACGTCCTGCAGAAGGACGGCTCCGCCGCGTCGTACGATATCGGCACCTGTTCCATCTGCCACAAACCGGTATATGAGGAACACGACTATCAGCTTGAAGTCACGAAGGAACCTACCTGCACGGAGCCAGGCTCCGCGACGGAGGTCTGCACGCAGTGCGGCCTGCAGCGCGATACCGTGGAGATCCCCGCGGAAGGTCATAAGGAAGTAACGGACGCCGCCGTGGCCGCCACCTGCACCGTTGACGGCAAGACCGAGGGCAGCCACTGCTCCGTCTGCGGCGAAGTCCTCAAAGCGCAGGAGCCCGTCAAAGCGACCGGCCACAAATGGGACGACGGCAAGGTGACCACCGCCGCCACCTGCACCGCGGAGGGCGTTAAAACGTTCACCTGCACCGTCTGCAACGAAACAAAAACGGAAGCCATCCCCGCCACCGGCCACACCGTTGTGACCGACGAAGCCGCAGCCCCCACCTGCACCGTTGACGGCAAGACCGAGGGCAGCCACTGCTCCGTCTGCGGCGAAGTCATCAAAGCGCAGGAGCCCGTCAAAGCGACCGGCCACAAATGGGACGACGGCAAGGTGACCACCGCCGCCGCCTGTAACGCCACCGGCGTAAAAACGTATACCTGCACCGTCTGTAAGACCACCAAGACGGAAACGATCGCCAAAAACGCGAGCAACCATACGGGCGGAACGGAGATCAAAAACGCCAAGGCTGCCACCTGCGCCGCCGCGGGCTACACCGGCGACACCTACTGCAAAGGCTGCGGCGCGAAGATCAGCTCCGGCGCCGCCATCGCCAAGACCACCAACCACACCTGGGATTCCGGCAAGGTGACAAAAGCCGCCACCTGCACCGCCACCGGCATAAAGACCTATACCTGTACCGTCTGCAAAACCACCAAGACGGAAACGATCGCCAAGAACGCGAGCAACCACACGGGCGGAACGGAGATCAAAAACGCCAAGGCTGCCACCTGCGCCGCCGCGGGCTACACCGGCGACACTTACTGCAAGGGCTGCGGCGCGAAGATCAGCTTCGGCGCCGCCATCGCCAAGACCACCAACCACACGTGGGACGCCGGCAAGGTAACGACCGCCGCCACCTGCGCGGCGACCGGCATCAAGACTTACACCTGCACCGTCTGTAAGGCCACCAAGACGGAGACGATCGCCAAAACCACCAACCACACCTGGGATTCCGGCAAGGTGACAAAAGCCGCCACCTGTAACGCCACCGGCGTAAAAACGTATACCTGCACCGTCTGTAAGACCACCAAGACAGAGACGATCGCCAAAAACGCGAGCAACCATACCGGCGAAACGGAGATCAAAAACGCGAAGGCTGCCACCTGTGCCGCCGCGGGCTACACCGGCGACACCTACTGCAAGGGCTGCGGCGCGAAGATCAGCTCCGGCGCCGCCATCGCCAAGACGACCAACCACACCTGGGACGCGGGCACGGTGACAAAAGCCGCCACCTGCGCGGCGACCGGCATCAAGACTTACACCTGCACCGTCTGTAAGGCCACCAAGACGGAGACGATCGCCAAAACCACCAACCACACCTGGGATTCCGGCAAGGTGAC
>JAFRRP010000053.1 GCA_017428085.1 Clostridia bacterium
AAGAACTAAGAACTGAAAACTGATATCATCCCGCCGTGGTCGTTTCCGCCGCGGGCTCCGCGGTGGTCTCCTCAGCCGCCTGCGTCGTTTCGGGCGCGGCGGTGCTTGCGGGTACGGCATCCACCGTCATCTTTTCGGCGGCGGCAACGGCGGCTTCCACGTCGATGGCCACGTTGCCGTATTTCAGGCAGTCCGTATCCTCCGTGGCGGGCTCCGCCGCGAAGAAGATGTCCGGACGGGCGATGATCGTGTTGATGACGTTGGCGCCCACGAACCGTGCGGTGGAATAGGCGTTGTGCTCGACGCCTTCTTTGTCCTTATATGTCAGTGAGAAGAAGTGATATTCCTTGTCCTCGCGGATCTGCTTGATGCAGCCCACGGCGGTAATGGTATAGCCCTTGCCCTTGTAGACCTCCATAAAGCCCTTGACGTAGGCGGCGGCGGCTTCCTGCGCGGCGGTGTCGTAGTCCTTCAGCTGGGCGACGGCGTCCTCCAGCTGATCAAAGCCGACGATCTGGGCTTTTTCGTCGTCCTTCAGCCCTTCGTATACCGATACCATTTCTTCGTACTGGCCGATCAGGCCGGAAACGTCAAAGTCATCTTTACTGAAAGAGGTGCCGGCGGAATCCACCATCTGGGCGATGTAGTCGTTCAGCCCGGCCAGCTTGTCGTACTTTTCCTTGGCCTTTTCCAGCTTTTTGTAGTTGCCGACCTTGTCCTTTTCTTCGTCGGTAAGGTTGTCATACGCCTCCTGCGCCGCGCTGATGGCTTCTTCGCTTTCCAGCCCCACGTCGCTGCCGATGGCCTTGATCAGCGCTTCCACCTGCTTGGTGGCTTCTGTTTTGCCGCACGCGGTCAGCAGTACGGCGGAAAGGACGATCACGAAGATGGCAAGAATGATTTTTTTCATGGAAAACCCTCCGATTGTGACAAAAATCCTTCATAATTTTATCACAAAAAATTATTTTTTTCAATAGGATAATAATGCAAAAGTCTTAAAAAAAGATAAAACAGACGTGTTTTTTATCTAAAAAAACGAAAATGCTCTTTTGTAATGATTAATCTGTTGCAATCTGTTGACAAAACCTATTAAATAATGTAATATATTGTCATCACATTCGGATATGGGTGAAAAAGATGGATGTCAGAAACCTGAAAACGTTTATCAAGGTGGCGGAGCTGAACAACTTTACGAAGGCGGCCGGCGCGCTGGGCTATTCGCAGTCCGCGGTGACGGTGCAGATGCAGCAGCTGGAAACGGAGCTGAACGTGCCGCTGTTCGACCGCATCGGCAAGAACATCAAGCTGACGCAGTACGGCGTGACCTTTATCGACTACGCCAGCAAGGTGATCGAGGCCATGGAACGGGCGGAGAAGTTTGCCGCCGACACCAAGGAGCTGAACGGTACGGTGCGCTTCGGCATCGTGGATTCCATCCTCAACGCCTGCTTTATCCCGATTTTTACGGAGATCGTCCGCCGGTATCCGCATATCGATATCAGCGTCAGCGTGGGTTCCGCGAGGGAGCTGGAGGCCAAGATCCGCGCCAACGAGCTGGATCTGGTGTATCTGCTGGATTACAAGGTGCCGAAGAAGGAATGGGTGCGGGTGCGCGAGGAGATCGAACCGATCGTATTCGTGGCCAGTCCCTCCAACGAGCTGGCCGGGCGTGAGAACGTCACCTTTGACGACATCATCCGCCAGCGGCTGATCCTGATGCCCCAGGGCGAGGGCTACCGCTATCTGTTCGACGACGAGATCGCCAAGCGCGACCTGTTCGTCACCCCCTCCGTCGAGGTGGCCAGCACGGAGACCATCATCAAGCTGACGCAGGAGGGCGACTTCGTGACCATGCTGCCGATCTTTGTCGCCCGCAAATACGTGCGTTCCGGCGAGCTGTGCCATATCCAGGTGGACGGCTGCGAGGATATGTTCCAGTGGTCGCAGCTGGCGTACCTCAAGGGCAAGGCCGTCACGCCGCTGCTGCAGGCGTTTATCGACACGGTGCTGGAGCTGCTGCCGCCCTACCAGACGGAGCCCAGCAAGCTGTGAGTACATGGTTTTGAGTTTTGAGAAAAAGCGCCCGGACGGCACGTGCCGTTCAGGCGTTTTCATTTCAATCTCAATACGCAGCACTCCGGCGCTTCGCGTCGCTCACCACAGCTTCCAATCCTCCACGTTCATATAGGAACCGCCGGTTTTGCGGATGTAGTCCGTGGCGCCGGTGATGGTGCTGCGCGGTTCCAGGTAAGTGCCGTCGCCCAGCGCTTTCAGAGTGCCGTCCTCCCGGACCGCGACGGCGTGGGTGCCGCACGAGATCACGTCCACCACGTCGGTCCAGCGGCTCACCTCCGCCGCAAAGTCTGCGTGAGCGTCGTAAGCGTATTTTCTTGTTCCGGAATCATAGGAAACGTCGCAGCTCACGTAGTATACGGCGCCGTTGAACCGGATCCCGTAGATCCCCTTGGCGGCAAACCGTACCCGCGTGACGCCGCGCCACCGCCCGACGGCGGCCACCGCTTTGTCAAGATAACCGTCCGCGCCGGAGGCCGCGTCGGCCGCCCAGTTGGGAACACGGATCGCCTTGACGCTGCCGTTGGCGCGCAGCAGCAACAGAATATTACTGTTGGTGGCGATATCGGTGATGTCCTTCTGATGGAGGATACTGTGCCCGTAGGTGGCGTCCGTGCCGGCGTAGGCGACCGCGATGCCGCCTTCCCGCGTCAGGCCGACGACGGCCTTACCGGTCTCCACCACCTTCTGCACGGCGGGCCAGCCGGAGATATCGTAACGCAGCTCTTCGGGGTAGCTGCTTTCATAGGCGATGTGCAGCTTGCCGGCGCTGTCGATGCCGAAGATCTTCCGGTAACCTTCCCGGATGGAAACGATGTCGCGCCAGCTTTTTGTGTTGGTCAGCGGGTGCTCCACCTCGCTGACGATTTTGACAGAGCCGTTTTTGTACAGCAGCACCGCGTAGTCGGGGGCGGAACCGGTCCCCTCGGCGCTGATCATGTCCTTGACGTTGACCTCCGCGGACAGCTCTTCCATCTGTTCCCCGGGCAGCTTTAAACCGTAATTGCCCAGCGCGTGGGTCTTCAGAAAACCGAATTTGTCTACTCCGTTGACGCCGGGCGCGTGGGGCAGAAAACCGGCGTAGGACGCTATGGCCTGCGCGCCCGCCCGACGGTCGTCGCCGATCCGGTCGGAAAGGTAGTACGTTTTTCCGTTCTGCGCGATGCCCGCCGTTACGTAGGAAGCGCCCATTACCACGGAATTGAAGTCGAAGATCTGTTCCGCCTCCAGCGATCGGCCCGCTTTGGTAAACCATACGGCGGCGTTGATGTTCCAGCCCAGCGCCAGAAAGGAATCGCCGATCTGCGTGGCGCCCTTGCTGTAAAGGGCGGCGGCGTCCCGGAAGCTGTAGATCTGCGAAAGCTCCTCCATGGCGGCGAAGGAATCGCCTTCGGCCATCAGCTTTTTTGCGGTGGCGTACTTGGCGGAGGGGATGACGATGAACGCGGCGCCCAGCGCGCAGGCGATCACGCCCGCCATGACGGACGTGAAGATCAGCCGCAATTTCCGGCGGCGGGATACGGGGCCGGCGATGCCCGCGCCGGTCCGTTTTTTCTTTCGCGATGCCGCGGCAGCCACGCCGAACCCCCCTTTTCTGATCTTTTTTGATAGATATCATCAGTATATCAACGCAAAAATAAAAAGTCAACCGATTCTGTCCAAAATGCGTGAAGTAAGACAAATTTGATTTATCTATTGATTTGGGCCCATGTTATATGGTAAAATAATTCAGATTATTTTAATGTCGGTCTGGTATCCTTTCCGCATTGATTTCGGAGGACGGTCATGAAGCTGAAAGAGCTGTACGAAAAGCTGTACGACAGAATATTTGCCATCCGTTTGTTTCAACCGATCCTGAAGATCCCCGGGATGAAAAAGCTGTTGGAATACGAGATGATCTCCTACCTGTTTTTCGGCGTGATGACGACGGTCGTCAATTTCGTCGTCACCGCCTTGTGCAACGCGCTGGCGGGGGAGAACTATGCCGAAAAGATCCTGTTCAACGTCTTTGGCTTCGATTTTCGGTGGATCTACGCGGTGCAGGCCATCGCGTGGATCGTTTCGGTGCTGTTTTCCTATGTGGTCACAAAGTTTTTCGTATTTGACAGTCGTTCGCGGAAGTTTATTGTGGTGCTGCGGGAGCTGACCGAATTCATAGGCTCTCGTATCATTTCCTTCCTGCTGTTTGAGGAGCTGTTATTCGGCGTGACGGAAAAGCTGCTGACGGGGCCGATGTCTTCCAACGCGGCGTTCTGGACGGCCAAGATCGCCTCCGGGATCCTTGTGATCGTATTCAACTACGTGGCCAGCAAGCTGGTGATTTTCAGAAAAAAGGAAGAAAAAAAGGAAGAAGAGCCATGATCTCCGTTGCCGTCTGCGACGATGAAAAAGCGATACGCGAGTATCTGAAAGCCGCCGTGCTGGACTGCCTTGCGGACCTGGATCTGGACGGCCGCGTGACGGAATTCGACGACGGCGAGCCGCTGTGCGCCGCCTATGAAAACGGCAGTGCCGATTTCGACATGCTGCTGCTTGATATCACCATGAAGCGCTGCGACGGCCTTTCCGCCGCCAAAAAGATCCGGGCATACGACCGGGACGTGATGATCGTGTTCATCATCGCCTCCGCCGAGTACGTGTTTTCCGGCTACGAGGTGCGGGCGTTCCGGTATATCCTGAAGCCGGAGCTGGCCCACGGCTTTGCCGGCGTGTTCCGGGAGTGCGTGGCGGAGCTGACAAAGGCCAACGAGGTGCGGTATTCCTTTAGAACGGCGGCGGGGACCGTTTCGCTGCCCGTGCGGGATATCCTTTATTTTGAAAGCGACAGGCGCAAGGTGACCGTGCGCTGCGTTTCCGGCAAGGAGTTTTGCTTTTACGCCAAGCTGGACGCGGTGCAGGAGGAGCTGAAGCACCGGGATTTCGTCCGCTGCCACCAGAGCTATCTGGTCAACGCGAAAAAAATCTTATCCGTCCGATCCGGCGAGCTGGAGCTGGACGGCGGCGCGGTACTGCCCGTGAGCAAGCACCGCGCGAAGGAGACAAACGAGGCGTTTTTGTGGGCCATGAGATAAGTGTTGAGTTTTGAGTGTTGAGATGCTGACGGATCAGAAAGATTTGCTGTTTACGACCGCGGAGGTATTCGCCTCCGTGTTCGAGATCATGCTGAGCTACATGCTGGCCAGCAATTATTACGAACCGAAATTCAGAAAAAGAAACCTCGACTTCGTGCCGTTCCTTGTGATCGCGGGGGGCGTGATCCTGTGGCAGCTTGTCGGCGTCCCCGGCGCGTGGAAGTACGTTGCCGAATGCGCGGCGCTGTCGGCGGCGCTGTTCCTCGTCTACCGCGACGGGGTGAAGGCAAAGACGCTCGGCTCCGTCGTGTTCGCGCTGCTGACGGCTTCCTCCGTTCTGCTGGCCTCTTTTGTGTTCCGGCTGATCGGCAGCCGCGCGGGCATTGCCGCGGATACCGCCTCTCCCTTCGTCAGCCTGCTGAAGATCACCCTTACCGAGGCGTTCATGGTTTTCGGCGCGATCCTGATCAGTTCCTTTGCCAAAGCCAACCCGCGTACCGATACTTTTTTCCGGCTGTGGATCGGCCTGCTGGCGGTGCCTGCCGTTACGCTGGTCACCTTTTCGGTGTTTCAGTATTATCTGGAGCGTTATCCCGGCGACGGCACGATCCGCCGATACCTGTATATCTCCTGCGGGGGACTGCTGTTCATCAATCTGCTGGTGTTCATCCTGTTCCGACGGATGCACAGGCAGATGCTGCTGAAGCGCGATACGGACCTTCTGACGTCGCAGCTGGCGCTGCAGGAGGCCTCCATCAAGAACCTGGAGACCGCCTACAACCGCACCCGCCATTTCCGCCACGACATCAAGAACCATATCCTGTTGATGAATATGCTGGCGGAACAGGAAAAATACGACGAACTGAAGGATTATCTGCAGGAAATGGGAGGCGTGATCGACGAATCGTCCTATGTGCGCATCACCGGCGTTTCCGCGGTGGACGCCATCCTCAACGAAAAGCTGTTCGAGGCACAGGGCAACAGCGTTACCACCGCCTACGACGTGGCCGGGCTGGAGGATAACGGCGTCAAGCCGCTGGACCTGTGCATCATCCTGTCCAACGCTCTTGACAACGCCATCGAGGCAAACGGCCGCATCGCCGACGCGGACGCGCGCTGGCTGAAGCTGAAGATCCACGGCGGGGAAAGCTTTACGGTGATCTCCGTCGCCAATCCCGTGGCCCGGGCCCCGCAAAAAAGCGGCGGCGCGTACGTCACCTCCAAAAAGGACGCGGACGACCACGGCTTCGGGCTGAAGAGTATCGAGAGCACCGTGGCGAAATACGACGGCGAAATGCTGTGTAAATGCGAAGAAGGCGTGTTCACGCTGGTGGTAAGGCTGAATTCGGCGGGCGGCGCGGAGCGCCGCGAGATTTGAGATACCTGTTATCCAGAGGAACAAACGGAAAATGAAAAAATTTATCAAATGGTTTTCGATCGTGCTGGCGGGGCTGCTGGTGCTGGCCGTCGCGTTTACGGCGGCGTTCATCGTGATCCCGTTATCCCGGTCGATCAAAAACATACAGGAAAAGCGGGACGAACCCGCTTCCTCCGTTACGCAGACGGCGGAAACGGCGGCGGACACGACGGCCCCGCCGGAAACGCAGCCCGCCGCGCCGGAGACGACTGCCGCCGCGCGGCAGGAAAGCGTCTTTACGGATTACGATATCTACCGTTCGGGGCATTTTTACGTGACGGGCACCGTCACCGACAGCGACGGCGTGACCAATCCCATGGAACTGGCCATCACGGAAGACTCCGTCTATATGCTGACGGCGGCCTCCGGCGTGCAGATGGGCGTGATGGTCGGCGGCGGCAAAACGTATCTTGTTTCCCCGGCGCACCGCGCCTATATCGAGCTGAATAAAACGGTCATGTCCGTGATGGGGCTGGACGCCGATAAGCTTTCCGCCGCCTCCAGCTTCAATTTTTCCGATATGCTGCCTCTGTCCGAGGCGGACGCCGTGAACGAGACGGAGCTGAACGGCGTGAAATGCACGGAATACGTTTTTACGACTTCCTCCGGCAAAAAGACGATGATTTATCTGGACGGCGCCCGGCTGCTGCAGACGGACATGTATAACGAGGACGGCTCTTTCTACAACCGCATGACGTTTGACAGCGTCTCCGCGGAGGTGCCCGCGGACCGTCTTGCGCCTCCCACCTATTACGACAAAAAAGGCATGCTGGGGTTCATCACGCTGGTAAGCAAGGATATCAACGGATGACCGCAGCCCGCCGAGGATAGCATAAGGAGAAACGAAATGTATCAGAAGTATACGGATCACGCGATAGAAAAAACGCTGGAGCTGCTGGCCATCGACAGCCCCACGGGGTATACGGCGCAGGCGGCGGAATACCTGATGAAGGAGCTGCAGAAGCTGGGTTACGCCCCGTTTATGACCGTCAAAGGCGGCGTGGGCGTGGACCTGGGCGGCAAAGACGCGGAACACGCCGTGATGTTCGCCGCGCACCTGGATACGCTGGGCGGCATGGTGTGCGAGATCAAAAGCAACGGCCGGCTGAAGCTGACGCAGCTGGGCGGGCTGAACGCCGTCAACTGTGAGACGGAAAACTGCCGTATCGTCACCAAAAAGAACGGCGTTTACGAGGGCACGCTGCAGCTGTGCAACGCCTCCGCCCACGTCAACGGCGAGCTGCGGGAAACCAAGCGGGATTTCGACACCACGGAGGTGGTGATCGACGAGGACGTGAAAAACGAGGACGACGTGAAGGCGCTGGGTATCTCCGTCGGCGATTTCGTCTGCTTCGAGCCACGCGCCCGGGTGACGCGCTCCGGCTACATCAAAAGCCGTTTCCTGGACGATAAACTCAGCGTGGGCTGCGTGCTGGCCTTCGCGAAATACCTGAAGGACGAAAACGTCGTGCCCGAAAAAAAGGTGTACGCCTATTTCACGGTCTACGAGGAGGTGGGCCACGGCTGCTCCCACGTGCCGTTCACCGGCGTGACGGAGGCGATCAGCGTGGATATGGGCTGCGTGGGCGAGGGGATCGCCTGTACGGAACGTCAGGTGTCCATCTGCGCCAAGGATTCCGCGGGGCCCTACGCCTACGAGACGGTGAAAAAGCTGATCGACGCCGCCGAAAGGACCGGCGCGGACTATGCCGTCGACGTCTATCCCCACTACGGTTCGGACGTGGAGGCCTCCCTGCGGGGCGGGCTGGACGCGGTCCACGGGCTCATCGGCCCCGGCGTGTACGCCTCCCACGGCTACGAGCGCAGCCACCGGGACGGGGTGGAGAATACGATCAGGGTGATGGCGGGATTTGTCGGGTGAAATCCGCTTTGCGGGTGAAATCTTCCGTCCGCGACGGAAGGTATCGGAAGGGCTTCGTCCCTGGATCATATGATATGATCCAAACGCGCAGCGTTTTCCGAAACCTTTTCGCGAAGCGGAAAGATTTCACCCGCCGCAGGCGGAGCTTACCACCATGCGATTTCACCCGCCGCAGGCGGATCTCACTCTGTTTCGGACAAGGAGTAACGTATGACGTACCAATACTGCGTCCCCTGCCTGCTGGGGCTGGAGGGACTGATCGCGGACGAGCTGCGCGAAATGGAAGCGTGGGACGTTCAGGCGGAAAACGGCCGGGTGCTGTTTTCCGGCGACGAAACCATTCTGGCGCGGGCCAACATCGGCTCGCGCTTCGCCGAACGCATCCTGATCCTTGTCGGTTCCTTTGAGGCTCACACCTTCGAGGAGCTGTTTCAGGGCGTGAAGGCGCTTCCGTGGGAAGACTGGATCGGCAGGACCGACCGGTTCCCGGTGAAGGGGTATTCGCTCAATTCCGACCTGTTCAGCGTCAGCGACTGCCAGTCCATCATCAAAAAGGCGGTGGTGGAACGGCTGAAGACGAAGTATAAAGTCCCGTGGTTTGAGGAGACCGGCGCGCTGTACCAGATCCAGTTTTCGCTGATGAAAAATCAGGCGTCGCTGTATATCGACACATCCGGACGGGGCCTGCACAAGCGCGGCTACCGGCCGGAGGCCAACGCCGCCCCGCTGAAGGAGACGCTGGCGGCGGCCCTGTGCGCCATCTCGCGCCTGCGCCCCTACCACACGCTGTACGACCCCATGTGCGGCTCGGGCACCATTGTGATCGAAGGCGCGCTGACGGCGCTGAACATCGCGCCGGGGCTGTACCGGCGGTTCACCGCGGATACGTGGCCTCAGTTCCCGCCGGAGGTGTGGCAGGCGGAGCGCCGCCGGGCGGAGGAGCTCCGCCGCCGGGACGTCGATTTTCACGCCTACGGCTACGATATCGACGAAAGCGCCCTTGCCATCGCAAAAGAAAACGCCCGCAAAGCAGGCGTTGACAAGTATATCACCTTTGAGAAAAAGGACATTTGTGATTTTGAACCTGTCACCGAAAAGGCGACGGTGATCGTCAACCCGCCCTACGGCGAGAGGCTGCTGGACCGGCAGGAGGCGCAGGCGCTGTACCGCGTCATGGGGCGACGGTTCGTCCCCGCCAGAGGCAGGAGCTATACCGTCATCACCGCGGATGAAGACTTCGAGCGCGTGTTCGGACGCAAGGCCGACAAGCGCCGCAAGCTGTACAACGGCATGATCAAGTGCCAGGCGTACATGTTTTTTAAATAGTTTTGAGTGTTGAGTTTTGAGAATAGCAGTTCAGAGTTTTAAGTTCCAAGTTTAAAGTATTAAGTGAAAAACATCCCGTTCCGCTTGCAGCTTAATACCTGCAACTGACAACTTGCAACTTATTACTGCCTTCTCGCACCTCACACCTGAAAAAACGGTCAGTAATACCTTTGCAGGGAGACGACCTTGCCGAGGATCAGCACCTCGTCGGTGATGATAGGCGCGTAGTCGTCGTTTTCCGGCTGCAGGCGGAAGTGGCCGTCTTCTTTATAAAAGCGTTTGACGGTGGCTTCGTCCCCGATCAGCGCTACCACGATCTCTCCGTTGGCTGCCGCGGGCGTTTTCTCGGCGATGATGATGTCGCCGCTGAGGATGCCCGCGCCTATCATGCTGTCGCCGCGTACCTTCAGCGCGAACAGCGGCTTGTCGGAATCTGGCTTGCCGGAAAACGGGACGTAGCCCTCGATGGCCTCCACCGCCAGAATGGGCATACCGGCGGTGACGGTACCAAGCAAAGGCACCTGCGTATAGCTGCCGGATTGGCCCGTCACACGGATGGAGCGCTTCAGCATCGGGTCGCGTTCAATGTAACCCGCCTGCTCCAGCGCGTCCAGATTGGCCTGCACGGAGGAGGTGGATTTCAGCCCCACCGCCGCGCAGATCTCCCGCACGGACGGCGGCACGCCGTTCTGCGACCGTTCCGCCAGAAATTCATAGATCTTTTTCTGCGTTTTGTTCAGTTCTTTCATTGCGTTACCTGCTTTCGTGAGAATATGGATTTGGCGAATTGAAACTGCGGCACGCTGCCTTGCGGCGCTGCGGCATAGTTCCGATGGAACGGCGCAAGACGCCGTGCAACAGGATATCGACAAGCTCCATTCAGTCTTTCTGACAGTATGATAGCACAAATGTTCTGAAAATGCAAACATTTGTTTCAATTTTTTTGAAATTTTTTTTCGCGGTATATTTTTACCTCCATCGGGCACAATGTTAGCGGAGGTAAAAGCTATGATGTTGAATGATGATAATAAAAAAAGCGTGAAAAAAATGATGGCGGGCAGGGCGCTGTATATTTCTCTCGGCGTTTGTTTGCTGGCCGCCGGGGCGGTGGGCTTTTCCGCCGTGAAAAACATGACCTCGCCCAAAGTGACCGTGCCGCAGATCACTACGGAGAAAACCACCTACGTCAACTATGAAAGACACGTCTTTACCGATCCCACGACGATGCCCTCGCAGACGCCCGTTGAACAAACGGTCCCTGTGACGGAGCCCGTCACGGCGGCGGTATTTGACAGCGGCAACGTGCCGCTGGAGGAAAGCACCTCGCAGGAGGAAGAGACCGTCGTCTTCTCCACCCCGCTGTCGCTTTCCATCGGCAGGGATTACAGCCGCGGCGTGCCGGTGTTTTCTCCCACGATGAAGGATTACAGAACGCACAACGGCGTTGATTTTCTGGGAATGGCGGGAGACACGGTCCGCCCCATCGCCCGGGGCGAGGTCCTTTCCGTCACCCACGATCCGCTGTGGGGCTATTCCGTTACCGTGGACCACGGCGGCGGCGTGGTGTCCAAGATCAGCGGGCTTTCCGATAAAGACCTGCCTGAAGCCGGCGCCTATGTCCATGAAAACGCCGTGATCGGCCGGGTAGGCGAGATCCCGGTGGAAGCGGAGGAGGCGGCGCATATCCATCTGGAGGTGCGCGTCAACGGCAAGCTGACCGACCCGCTGGAACTGATGGGACTGGACGGGGCGGAAGGCGAATAGAGAGCGGAGTTCGGAGTGCGGAGTGCGGAGATTTGTTCGGAATACGGTTATTCTCTTTGATTCAAGCAACTCTCAACGCTACCCTTTAAAATTGTTTTGAGCGCGGTCCGCCGATTCCGGACTGCGCTCAAATGATCAATAAGCTGTTCTGTGACAGTAAGCTATTCCCAAGACGGAGGCCGTCGGCTCATCCGCGGCTGCTGCCGCGGCATCGGCGCCGTCATAGCCGGATCTTTTCCCATCCTTCCCACAGGTCCACGCTTCGGAAAAACGGTTCGCGGGCCATTGTTCGGCGCGTTTCCGTCCTTCGCTGTCCTTATGATACCGTCGGTTTCTTAAACGGTCCTTAAGTTGGGAAAAAAAGCGGACCGATCCGTTTTTTTCTTTTTATCCGACTTTTATTTGCGACAGCACCTCGCCGACTTTTTCATGCATCACCAAGGTCGCCATGCCGTCGTAGGGGGTGGCGTCCCGGTTGATCAGCACCAGATGTTCCCCCCGGAAATAGTGCAGGAAGCCGGCGGCGGGGTAGACGGTCAGCGAGCTTCCCGCCACGATCAGCACCTCCGCGGAGGAGATGGCGGCCACCGCGCCGCGGATGCAGTTATCGTCAAGGCTTTCCTCGTACAGCACCACGTCGGGCTTGATCACGCCGCCGCATTCGCAGACGGGCACGCCCCTGCTGCGCAGGATATACTCGGCGGGATAAAATCTGCGGCATTTGCGGCAGTAGTTGCGGTGTACGCTTCCGTGCAGCTCGTAAACGGTCTTGCTGCCCGCCAGCGTGTGCAGCCCGTCGATGTTCTGCGTGACCACCGCCCGCAGCTTGCCCGCCTGCTCCAGTTCCGCCAGCTTTTTATGGGCGGCGTTGGGCTTCGCGTCGGGGCAGATCATCTTGTCGCGGTAGAAATCGAAAAACTCTTTCGTGTGCCGTTCAAAAAAGGTGTGGGACAGAATGGTCTCCGGCGGGTAGTCGTACTTCTGGTTGTACAGTCCGTCCACGGAGCGGAAATCGGGGATGCCGCTTTCGGTGCTGACGCCCGCGCCGCCGAAGAACACGATATTGTCGCTGTCGTCAACGATCTTCTGCAGTTGTCTGATGGCGTCCGTCATTGCTGCAAATACTCCTCCAGGCAGGCGCCGGTCTGCTTCATCGCTTCCGCGGCCTCGCTGCCCACATATCTCCAGTACCAGGGACGGGCGGTGACTTGCGTAAAGGCCTTTTTTTCCGCCGTGTAGCGCTCGATAAAGCCGTATTTCGCGGCGTTATCCTTCAGCCAGCGGTAGGCGTCGGACTGGGCGAAGGAATCCACCTGCATGCCGATGGAAACGGAAATGCCGATGTTGTCCTCGCTGCAACCGCCCGGAAGAACGGTCTCCGACGCCAGGAACATGGCGGAACCGTCCGCCGCGCCACCGGCGACCAGCTCTTCCACCTTCTGGTCGAACAGCGCCTGCTGGATCTCCGTGCTCACGTAACCCGCCACGGGCGTCAGCTCCACCCCGTCTTCCTTGGCGGCGTCGTACATCTTTTTGAATTCCGCGGCCACGCGGGCGTCCAGCTGGATGGCGCTGCCGTCAAGGGCGGGGGCCAGCTCCGGCACGTAGCTTTCGGCGACCTTGTAGTTCCGGTTCAGCAGGATCAGCTTCCACGTTTCGTCGGTGGGCATCTCCACGGTGGCGGAGGACAGAAACGAGGGGAACGTGATCTCCTCTTCCGTCGTCGCCGGTACGGTGGTGGGCGCTTCCGTCGGGGTGGCGATCACGGGCACGGCGTCCGGCGCCTTGGCGG
Source organism: Clostridia bacterium (assembly GCA_017428085.1). Taxonomy (GTDB): domain Bacteria; phylum Bacillota; class Clostridia; order Oscillospirales; family Acutalibacteraceae; genus RUG806. Next base: position 13,326 of record JAFRRP010000053.1, read on the forward strand.
TGGTCTCTTCCATTCCCAGCATCGGCGCCAGCTTGTCCCAATATTTGTCGCTGAGCCTGTAGGAGGCGAAGAACGCCGCCGCCAGCACCAGCACGATCACAACAAACGCGATGATTTTTTTTGCCATAGATGAACCTCCTCCGTATCTCACGGAAAAATATAACGTTCCAATATTACTACAAAATAACGGATTTGTCAAATCGGGCTTTGTCTGTCGAAGGGAACGGCGGCAAAGCCATGAAAAAAACGCCTCCCGCAGGGGGAGGCGCGTCGTTCATTGCCGCAGGGATCAATACTGGAAATCCCACAGCTTCATGTAGTTGTCCATCGTACCGCTCTTGTTCTTCAGGGTGGCGATCAGGATCTTGGCGGAGCCGATGGTGATGTCCACGTGGGCGTGCTGGTCGAGGGTGACGAACTTGCCGTCGGGCGTGATCTCCGCGTCGATCTGGTAGCCCTTATAGATGACGTGAACGTCCTGGAAGTCCTTGATGATCTTGACGTTGGTGGTGACTTCCTTTTCGATGTCTTCCCACAGCAGCACGGAGTCGGTGACCTCCTTCAGGAAGGTGCCGCCCTTCGGGGTGTCTTCGTCCACCATGACGATGGTGATCTTGTAGTTGCCGTTGGCTTCGGTGCAGTTGGCGGACGCCACCTTGCTGTAGTCGGTCAGCGTGCAGGGCGGGAAGCGGCGCTTCGCGTCGTCGGAGCCCTTCTCGCTGAACTGATCCTCCGCCGCTTCTTCCGTGGTGACGTAACCGGCCACCACGTTTTCAATGGCGGAGTCCACAGCGCCGATGCCCGTGATGTTCAGGGAGCCGACGGTCTGGTACTCTTTCTTGTGGTAGCTGGCCTCCGCGTTGTCGCGGACCCTTGCCACGGCGGCTTTATAGAAATCCATTACTTCGTCCTTAGTGGAGGGTTTGCCGGTGGGCACCGCCGTGTTGTCGGAAGCGGGCGTGGCGTCGGCGTTGTCGCCGCTGGGCGCCGCCGTGGTGTCGGCGGTGTCGCCGGAGGGCGCCGCGGTGGTGTCGGGCGCCGCGGTGGGCGTATCGGTGTTGTTGACCGGTACGGAACCGCCGCCGATGGAAATACCGCTCAGGTCAAGATCGTTGCCGTCCTTATCCACGAAACGGACCAGGATCTCCTGCGTGCAGGAGCAGAACGCCAGCAGCATACCGGCAACGAGGAGGAGCGAAAGAACTCTTAAAACATTTTTCTTCATAAGAAATGCAAACCCCTTTCATGGTTCCTTGTAATGGTGATGCACGTTTTATGCAATACAGATATTAATTTACAACATATCCGCAGAATTGTCAAGGGACTTCATAAAAAATTCAATATTTGAAGTCCGTATAGGTCGTGGTGCTGGCAAGCACGACGGAAACGTCGGTGGTGATGACCTTGATCTTCGCGTTGCGCAGGTTCATGGTGCCCTTTACGAAGGTCTCATATCCGGTCACGTTCCCGTCGGCGTCGATCGTGGCTTTGGCGAAGCAGTCGTTAAAGACCACCTCGATATCCTCCCGCGCCACCTCCGCGCCCACCTTCGGGGCGTAGGTGGTCTCCACGTCGTCCACCGTCATGAATTCAAAGATCCGCGAACAGATGCTGCCCGTCGGCTCCGGGTTGGTCTCCCCCTTGACGCGGACGGTGATGACGTAGCCGCCGTTATCGGGGACCGCTTCGATGCCGGTGATGTCGTCCATGGTGAGCTGCGACACGTAGGGCACGTTGTAGGGGGACATCACCGCGTTGCTGTTTTCACCTTTGTTCACCGTGGTTTCGGCGGCGGTCTCGGACAGCAGCGCCCCTTTGACGATCCCCACCAGCGAGTTGGCAAGGGAGTTGGAAAGGGTGATATCCTCGGTGGCGGTCAGCTTGGATTTTTTGAAGCCGACGTTGTTCGCCTTGATCCTGTTGAGGGCGTCGTTGAAGTACGCCAGCTGCTCGGCCTGGCTCATCGCCGTCAGGTCGCCGCCTGCCTGCGGCGCGGCGGCAGCGGGCTGCGTATCCGGCGCGGCTGCCTGCGTTTCCTGTACGGGGACGGCCTGCGTCTCCTGTACGGCGGCTGTTGCGCCGTTTTCCATCGGGATCTTGACGTCTATGGTAAAGCAGCCGCCGAGCAGCAGCGGCAGCAGCCCCGCAAGCGCCAGCGCGGCGATTTTTCTCTTCCGGCTCATTTTTATCACCCTTTTAGCTTTTTTTCAACAAATAATTTATACTATATTCAGATATTTGTCAATATGCCTTTTCCCTGTATTGACTAACGCGCCGGAAAAAGATATAATGAATTGATAAAGGATCGATAAAGGCAGCACCGCGCAAATGCGGGGCGCGGTGTCGCCGAAAGACAAGTCGGAGGGATCGAGGATGCGCAAACGGGTGTTGTGCCTGATCGCCGCGGCGCTGCTGGCGCTGGGGCTTATGACGCCTGTTTCCGGTTCCGTGCCCTACGTGACGGATTCCCTTGAACCCCCCGTGCTGACGCTGGCAGAAGAACGGATCACCGGGACGGACCGTATCATTTCGCTGACCTATTCCGCCCGTACGGCGGAGGTGGAGACGGTGCGCAAAGCGTATCTGGAAAAACTGCTGGAGGAACATACGGAGGAGGAGATCGCTGCTTCCGACGCGGCGTGGATCCTGCACGAAACCGTCGTGTTCTGCGAGGCGTCCGTCGACGGGAAAGAATGGATCGCGGTGAAAACGCTGGCGCCGGATGGCGCCGCCGCGGAGCTTTCCCTGTTCGGCGATATCATGCCCGCGCTGGCGAAGGGCGGCGTGGAGATGTACCGCAGGATCTACGGCTTCGACTATTCGCTGCGGTTGGTGACGGCGTCAGACGATTACGACCCGCAGGGGAGCAACCGCGTGTTCGCGGCCGGCGCTCCCTCCGAAACGGCCTCCTTCCGCTGTCCGGAGTTCACGTTCGTGGACTGCGTGGTCCCGGACGATGCCGAACTGACGCTGGACTATCCCGCGTTTATGTATTATCCCAACGAAACGGAGCTGCCTCTGCCTTATCCCACCCGCCGGGGTTACTTTTTTGCCGGCTGGCTGAAGTGGAGCGGCGGTTATACGGAGACGGTGCCCGCCGGTTCGCGGTATTTCCGCGTCACCGCGCAATGGGAGCCGCGCGCCTACGCGGTCAACTATGTGCTGGCCACCGATATCAAATTCAATTTCGGGCGGGCGAACAACAGCGCCAACCCCACGAAGCACACCGTGGGCGACAGCGAAACGCTGTACGACGTCAAATCCCCCGTGGGCGGGTATTCCTTCGACGGCTGGTACCTGACGGAGGATTTCTCCGGCGAAAGGCTGACGAATATCCCGGCGGATACCGTCGGCGATATCATCCTGTACGCCAAATGGGCGACCTTTGAGGAGCTGGAGGCGCGGGAGAAGGCCGAAAAGGAGGCATACGCCCGTTCGCTGCACTACGGCGATCTGGATCTGGACGGCAATCTTTCCGCCGCCGACGCCCGGCTGGCGCTGCGGCTTTCCGTGGGGCTGGAACAGCTTTCCCCGGAGGCGCTGCGCCGCGCCGACCTTTTCGACACGGGCATCGTCACCGCCGCCAACGCGCGGTCGATCCTGCGGGTGGCCGTAGGGCTGGACAGCCTGTACGATATCCTGCATGAAAGCGGAATCATCAAAGGAAACGAGTTGGATAGAGTATGACGTACACCGAAAAGTATTTTGACCACGTGACGAAGCTGCTGGGCGTCGTTCTGGAAACCCAGCAGGATACGATCCGGGCGCTGGCGCGAAAGGCGTTCGAGGTGTCGCAGGCGGGCGGCAGGCTGTTTATCTTCGGCTGCTCCCACGCCTCCATTCTGGCGCAGGAGGCCTTTTACCGCACCGGCGGGCTCGTCATCATGAACCCCATCATGGCGAAGGGGCTGACGCTGGAGACCGTGCCTGTCACCGCTACCACCGCGCTGGAGCGTAAACCCGAATACGCCTTGGAGATACTGGATTCCGTGCCCGTCGGCGCGGGCGATCTGCTGATCATCCACTCCGTCTCCGGGCGCAACGGCGTGCCGGTGGAGATGGCGCTGGAGGCGAAGCGCCGCGGTATTTTCACGGCGGCGATCACGAACGTCACCACCTCCTCCGCGTCTTCCTCGCGGCATCCCTCCGGCAAGCGGCTGTTCGAGGTGTGCGATCTGGTGATCGACAACTGCGGCTGCGTGGGCGACGCGGCGATCCCCATCGAGGGCTTCCGCGGCAAAACGGCCGCCACCTCCACCGTCACGGGGGCCGCCATCGTCAACGCCTTCTGCGCCGAGGTGGCGGGGCTGTACGTGGAACACGGGCTGGAACCGCCGGTGTTCATGAGCGCCAACGTGGACGGCGGCGACGCGTACAACGAAGCCATGCTGGAACGTTACAAAGACAGAATAACCTATCAGGGATGAGAAAAATGAGACGATTTTCAGCGGTCCTTCTGGCGCTGGTCCTGCTGTGGGCGACGACGCCCGCGGCGCTGGCGGCCGACAAGGGCGCTTACAAGGTAATAGCGGAAGCGGCCGGGGTGTATGCGGAACAGAGCATCACCGCCACGAAGCTGGGGGAGGTCTATGCCGGCACGGTGCTGGACGTGACCGCCGTTTCCCGCGGGTTCGGGCAGGTCAAGGTGAAGTCCACCGGCATCACCGGCTGGGTGCAGCTGTCCCAGATGGAATACCTGGGGGGCGAGGTCACGGGCGAAGTGACGGGCATCCGCGTGACGCCGCCGGACAAGACCGTCTACGTGCAGGACGCGGAGCAGCTGGACCTGACCGGCATGAAGGTCTACGCGGTCTACGACAGCGGCATCCGGATCACCGTCACGGGCTTTGAGGTGTACTGCGACGCGATGGATACGCTGGGCGAAAAGGAGGTCCGCGTGACCTACACGCCCAAGGGGAGCACGAAAACCTTTACCGACTCCTTCAAGGTGACCGTGGAGCGTTACCCCGTAACGCGGCTCACGCTGATCGCGGCCCCGACGCGGTCGCTGTATCTGGAGCATGAAAAGCTGGATCTTTCCGGGCTGGTGATGAAGCTGACCTTTGCGGACGGCCGCCCGGAGCAGATGCTGACGGACGAGGATATCGCCGCGGACCCGAATTTCACAGTTTCCGGCTGCTGCGGCGAGGCCCCGGGCAAGCCGTTGGAAAAGGGCGAACACACCGTCACGGTGACCTACCGTTACGAGGATATCGCCGCCTCTTTCCCGGTCAGCGTCACGCCCCGTACGCTGGTGTCCCTGACGATCACCCGGCAGCCGGAAACGCTTGTCACCCACCACCGGGACCGGGACCCCGACATCAGCGGGCTGCTGCTGAAGGCGGAATACGACAACGGCGAGACGGAGGAGATCGAAAGCTACGACTGTCAGGTCGTCTGCGATCCGTCCGCGTTTATCCTCGGCGCCGAAAACCCGGTGGACGTGACCTACGGCGGCAAAACGGTGCGGCTGTACTATAAGCTGTCGCTGAACGACGTGACGGGCATCCAGGCGGTGCCGCCCAAAAAGCTCAGCTTTATTATGGGCGAGGAGATCGACCTCAGCGGGCTGAAGGTGCGGCTGGTCTACGCCGACGGCACCTTTGAGAATATCACCGATTACGAGATGACGGAGATAGACCCCGAACGGGAGGGCAGCCAGAACATCATCGTGCGCTACGGCGAGTATTCGGACGTGTTCACCATCAATATCACCACGGTGTTCCGCAGGGGCGACGTGAACGGCGACGGCAAGGTGGAGCCGGAGGACGCGCGCCTGACGCTGCGCGCCTCCGTGGGCTTTATCCGGTTTGCCGCGTCGGCGTTCGCCGCCGCCGATATCGACGGCGACAACGAGATATCCCCCGCCGACGCGCGGATGATCCTGCGGGCGAGCGTGGGGTTGGAGAAACTGTAAAAAACCTGATTTGCCGATATGGCCTCGGCAAACTGCCAATTTGATATAAGGAGAGCACAACAATGGCAACAAAAGACCAAAAGCCCCTCGACGAGACCGGCGAGGGCGAGATCCTTGAGTTTGAGGACGAAAACGGCAACGTGGAGAAATACGAATTCCTCGACATGATCGAGTACAAGGGCGCGGATTACGCCGTGCTGCTGCCGGCGACGGAAAACGAGGAAGAAGCCGTCAACGTGTACATCTTCGAGGTGGTGGAGGAGCTGGATTCCGACACCGACACCTATCTGGGCCTTGACGACCAGCAGCTGATCGACGAGGTCTACGCCGTGTTCATGGAAAAGCACAAGGACGATTTCAACTTTGTCTGATGCTGAAAAAGGCGTATCTGGAGATCACCGACGTATGCAACCTGAATTGCTCTTTTTGCCGCGGCGCCACGCGCGAAAAGGGCTTTTTGTCGGTGGACCGTTTCCGCATCGCGGCGGAGAAGCTGCGCCCTTTCACGGAATACCTCTACCTGCACCTGATGGGGGAGCCGCTGCTGCACCCGCGATTGGATGAGATCTTGGCGGTGTGCGCGCAGCTGGGGTTCAAAGCGGTCGTCACCACCAACGGCGTCCTGCTGCCGGAAAAAGCGGCGCTGCTGGCGAAAGCCCCGGCGCTGTACAAGGCCAGCGTGTCGCTGCACTCCTTTGAAGGCAGCGGCGGTCAGCCGGGGGAGTTGTTGGAACGTTATTTGAACGGCGTGTGCGAAGCGGTAAAACCGTTGGCGCGGCGCGGGGTCATCGTGGCCCTGCGGCTTTGGAACGGCGGCGGCGCGGACCGCTGCAACGGCGAGATCCTGCGGCTGCTGCACGATCGGTTCCCCGGCGAATGGCGGGACCACCGCGCCGGGCATACGCTTGCGCCCGGCGTCTATCTGGAATACGGCGACCGGTTCGACTGGCCGGACCTGACGGCGGGGGAGAAGGACGTGTGCTTCTGCATGGGGCTGCGGGACCAGATCGGCGTGCTGTACGACGGCACGGTGGTGCCCTGCTGCCTGGACGCGGACGGCGCGATCCCGCTGGGCAATCTCTTTACGGACGACCTCGGCGACATTCTGGCTTCCCCCCGAGCGAAGGCGATCTACGACGGTTTTTCCCGGGGCAGCGCCGTCGAGGCTTTGTGCCGACGCTGCGGCTACGCGGAACGGTTCTCAAGGTGAGGATCTGCCGGAAAAAAGGCCGTTTCCTCAACACACAACACGCAACGCTCAACGCTCAATACTTAAAAAAAACAGCTCCTCCGTCACGGGGAGCTGTTGCTGCGCGCCGAGGAACCGGCGTTCGGTGTTGTCCTTGGCGATCAGCACGCCGCAGATCGTCCCGGCGATACACGCCGCGGCCACGACGATAAGAAGAAAGCGTTTGTATAGTTCCATGCAGCATCCTTTTTGAGAATTGAGAGATAACGGGAAAAAGCGGCCGCGCTGCCCGGGGATCAGTCCGATGCCGCCGACACGCAGTCCGCAAGCACGTCCCCGATCAGTCGGGCGGAGAAGATCGCCTCCTCCAGCGTGTTCACCTCGGTGCCGATCTCCAGCAGAACGGAATGCTCCGTCAGATCCATGTTGTACCGGCGGGGGCAGAAGTACAGGGGCTTCATCAGCCCCATATATTTTGCCTGCGCGGCCTTTTGCAATTGCAGCGCGAAGGCCAGATTGCTTTCCCAGTGGGGAAACGTGATATCGCCCTCCTCCGCGCCGGTCAGGATCATGATCTGCGCCGCCTTTTTGCCGTCGATGACGGCGGTGGGCTTGATATGCCTGCCGTTTTCCTTCAGCGCGTCCCGGTGTACGTCGATGGCGATCTGCAGGGTGGGGTATTCCTCCAGATAGGCCAGCGCCGTTTTCCGGGATCGGGCGTAGGCCCCGTCGTATTCGTCGTCGTAGGCGTTTCGGTCGTGGATCACGCCCACGCCGCGTTGTTCCAGCACGGCGCACAGCTCGTCGCCGATGCGCAGCATGTTCCGGTCGCTTTCGTTCCGGTGGGTGGGGACGTCCGGGTAGTAAAGCCCGTCGCCGTTCAGCGCGTAGCTTTCGCTGGTGTGCGTGTGGTAGATCAGCACGACGGGTGCGGAACGGTCCTCCACAGTCAGACCGGCCCCTTCTTCCAGCAGCGCGGCGAAGTCCGGCTGCCGCGTGTCCGTGGCGTTGCGGATCGCCACGTCGCCGAGGATATCCGTGGCGTGGTCCGTCACGAAAAAGGTCTCCTTTACCGTGTCCTGCGCGCCGTCCGCGTCATGGGTCTCGGCAAACGCCTGCCGCATGGCGGCAACGTCCGGCGGGGTCTGTGTCAGGTCAAGGGGTTCCGTCGGCGTTTCTGCCTGCCCGCCGCCGTCGGTCCCTGTGCGTTCTTCGGTATCGCCGAGAGATACCGGCTCCGCGGGGCTGGCGGCGTCCGGCCGTTTCACGCCGCCCACCCGCGCCACCAGCGCCACGGTAAACACGCCGATGGCCAGCGCCGCCCCCAGTCTGTATAAATATCCCGCGTCGTCCCGCCGCATATCCGCCGCCCCTCTCTTGAAGTAATATATGTGGCGGGGGAGGGAGATATGAGTTCGGAATTCGAAAACCGAACTCCGAACTGTCAACGGCGCAAGGCGCCGTGCTGCAATTGCGACGCTTCGCGTCGCCTCACATCAGAGCCGCGATCTCTTCCCTTGTCAGCTCCTTTTGCAGCACGCAGTTGACCGCCAGCGCGATGAACCGGGCGGCGGAAGCCGTGATCACGTCCGTGTCCCGGGGCGTCACCATCATTTCGGCGTATTCGCAGGGCGCGTCGGCGCAGTCTTCATAGGCCCCCAGCACATCGTGGGCCAGACTGGCGGCGTCCACCACCGTGGGCACCCCCACGGCGATCACCGGCACGCCCAGCGTTTTTTCGTCCACCGCCTTGCGGCTGTTGCCCACGCCGGAGCCCGGCTGGATGCCCGTGTCGCACAGCTGCACCGTCTTGGCAAGGCGCGAGACGCTTCTGGCCGCCAGCGCGTCCACGGTCAGCACCGCCGCGGGCTTGACCCGCTGCACCACGCTTGCGATGATCTCCGTGGATTCAATGCCCGTTTTGCCCGCCACGCCGGGCGTCAGCACGCTGACCGTGCGCAGCCCCGGCAGGCCCAGCTCTTTCTTCATTTCCTCCGGCAGGTGGCGGGTGGCGATGATCTGCGAAGCGCACTCCGGGCCCAGCGCGTCCGGCGTGATATCCGTGTTGCCCAACCCCACGGCAAGGATATGCCCCTCCCGCGGCAAAAGCTGCTCCAGCGCGTCGCACAGCGCGTCCAGACGGCCGTCGGAAAGAGAGGAGCTGTCCGGGAAGCCGTCTGTCTCCAGCGTGATATATTTTCCCACGGGCTTCTGGATCGCCTCCGCCCCCGCCTCGTTCAGTATCTCGATCACGGTGGTAACGCAGCCGCCGTTGTCGCTGCGCTCCATGCGTACGCCGGGCGGATCGCCGCCCCGGCACATCTCCCGCCGTTCCACCGCCAGATCTGTCCGTATCATATCGTCACCCGCCGTATCTCTTTTGAGAATAGTATGGTCCTTTGCCCGCGAAATAAACGGGCGCCGTAAAAATCAAAAAAGATTTTGCAAAAAAAGTGTTGCATTTGCGGTTCCTTTATGATATGATTATTTCCTAAAGAAGGAGGTGTCAGGAACTATGCCCAATATCAAGTCCGCAAAAAAGCGCGTTCTTGTCAATAAGACCAAGGCAGCCCGCAACAAATCCGCCAAGTCGGCTCTTAAGACCGCGATCAAGAAGGCGAATACCGCCATCGAGACCAACGCCGCCGATAAGGAAGAGCTGGTAAAGGCCGCCTGCAAAAAGATCGACCAGGCTGCCGCCAAGGGTCTGATCCACAAGAACAACGCGGCGCACAAAAAGTCCGCTCTGGCGCTGAAGCTGAACAAGACCAACGCGTAATTCCCTGCAGCTTTGCAGGCGCTGCCGCCGACCCGGGCAGCGTTCCGCAGACCATCGGTAAACGGACCGTGTTCAACCGTTTACCGGCCATTTTTGAAAGGACGGTATCGTTATGAGTAAGATTCTGAAGATCGTTGCGATCGTTATTGCTGTTGCCGCTGCAATCGCAGGTATATATGTCGTTGTGACCAAGTTCCTCAACAAGAAACAGAGCGCCTCCGACGAGGAGAATTACGTTTCCTGCTCCTGTGAGGAGGATTTTACGTCCGAAAAGATCGGATAACAGCGGGCAAACCGCTGACGTTCGTATATTCCGCCGCTGTGCCCGCCCCCGCGGGTACAGGCGAAGTATAAAGAAAAGACGGTCTTTGCCGTCTTTTTTCTTCTTCCGCGTAAAGGAGGATCGCTGTGAAAAAGCATATTTGTAAAACCGTTTCGCTGGCGTTTTGCACGGCGCTGCTGTTCTCGTTCGGCGGCCTGTTCGCCGCGGCGCAGGACGCGCTGCCCGAAAGCGAGCACGACTACGCCGATAATCTGGAACAACGCTGGGATTACACCTACCCGGGCGAGGCGAAGGGGCTGTTCGTCACCTTTTCCGAGGATACCTGGGTGGAAGAGTACCATGGCTGGATCAGGATCGACGACATCGTGGAAAACGGCGTCGTTACCGTGGGCGGCATGGGGAAAAATATCCTGCCCCCGTCGTTTAAGACCGGCGACGTGATCGTGATCCGCGGCGAAGGGGACAAGTACGTCGGCAGCTACCGCGGCGGCGAGCTGGCGGGCCAAACCGTTTTTATCCCCGGCCGGTCTTTTTCCGTCACGCTGATCACCGACGGCTCCATCACCGGCTACGGCTTCAAGGTGACCGCCGTGGAGCCCTGCCCGGACGACTACATCCGGGAGATCACGTTTGTCCCCGGCGGGGACGAGGCGGCCTTTACCGAGACCTTTACGGCCGACAGCACCGTGTGTTTTGACGACTGGTACTTCAACAGGGAGGGCTTCGCGTTCGTCGGCTGGTCCGATGCCGAGGGCGGCGCGATCCGGTTCGATCTCGACGGTGAAGCGCCCGCGGCGGACGTGCCGGATACGCTGTACGGCGTGTGGGTCCCGCTGGCGCTGGGCAGCGAGGAGGTCTTCTCCTTCCACAATTCCAGCTGGTATTTCGACGTGGACGGGCAGGACCACTATTATATGACCGCCGAGGATTACCACGCCATGCAGGCCAACCTGTTCAAGAACTTCGGCCTGGGGCCCTATCCCACGCCGGTGGTCTCCATCGTGCTGGCCACCTATCCCGACTGGGAGTTCGCCGGTTCCTGCTACGGCATGTCCGTGGTGACGGCGCTGCAGCACTACGGGTATCTGGACGTGCTTTCCCTGCAGGGCGCCGCCTGCATGAACGACATGGAACCGGACGAGGAGCTCATCAGCCTCATCAACTATTACCAGACGCAGACGGCCACCAGCTTTCCGGCGGAAAACAAGGCGCTGGTAAAGGGAAGCGCCAATATGCGCCAACAGTTCCGTGACCTGTACCGCACCGTTTCACAGGGCAATATCGTCATGCTGACTTATTTTGCCGAAGGGATCGAACGGCTCAATCAGGCGCACGTGATCCTGCTGACGGGCTGTTACATCACGGCAAAGGGCGACATGGCCTTCATCGTGTACGACTGCAACTCATCGGATTACGAATACGGCTGGTACGACGAGACCTTCTTCGTGCCCGCGGGCAGTTCCACCGCCGTGTACGACGGGGACAATATCGACGCGTTTTTCTGGACGGATGATTTCAGCCGCTTCACGTCCTTTGATATCGGCGGTAAAACCACTCCGTTGGCGTGGTACGTTTCGTATCTCCGGCACGTGATCGAAACGCTGGTTTCGTTCTTCCGTATGTTGAGCAACATTGGGAAATGATAAGAGCGGAGAGCGGAGAGCGGAGATAAGGAAGTTTTACGGTTCGCTGCTGTTGTCAAACACACAGCGTATACCGAGGATCAACTTTCAAATCTCCGCACTCCGCACTCCGCTCTGTCAGCGCCCGATCAGGGTGTTGACGACGTACTCCGCGATGCGTAATCCCGCCGCGGAGGGAATAAAGCTGATGCTGGACGGGGGCGTTTTGCCTCCGTTTTCTTTGATGTCCATGGCGGCGGGCGCGGGGGGATCGGGGGAGTACAGCACCGTCACCTTCGTCAGTCCCGCCTCTTTATATTTCCGGCGCATCACGCGGCTCAACGGGCAGTATTCCGTCTGGTTGATGTCCGCGACGCGGAACCCGTCGGAGCGCAGCTTTTTGCCCGTGCCCATGGCGGCGATCAGCGGGATGCTTTCCGCCGCGCACTTCACCGCGACGGCGGTCTTGGCCTTCACGTCGTCGATGGCGTCCACGCAGAAGTCGTAACGCCCGTCGAAAAAGTCATCGATGTTTTCCGGCGTCACGAAGGCGGAAACGGTCGTCACGGCGCAGTCCGGGTTGATATCCCGCACTCTCGCGGCGGCCACGTCGGTCTTTTTCATGCCAACGGTGGAGTGCAGCGCGTAAAGCTGGCGGTTCAGGTTGGAAAGCGCCACCGTGTCGCCGTCCACCAGCGTCAGCGCGCCCACGCCCGCCCGGGCCAGCGCCTCCACGGTATAGGAGCCGACGCCGCCCAGACCGAATACGATCACGCGGCTGCCAAGCAGTTTGTTCAGATTGTCTTCGCCGATCAGCGCGGCGGTGCGGGAGTGTTGTTCGTCCATGTATTTATCCTTTGCGCTGGTGTGGATCGTTGTAGCAAGGCGCCGTGCTACGCCAGCTCGCTGACGACGCGGCTGCGGAACGCCAAAAACCGTTCGTTATCCATGGGGTAGCGCGGCACCTCAGTGCCGCTGCTGGCCCGAACAACTCATTTGATGAATTGTTCGGATAAATATTCCTTGTGTTGTCAGGAAAAACGGACATTATCCCCAAAATCCGTTTTATTCGTAACAATTATCATAAGCGGCACTGAGGTGCCGCGCTACCGGGGTTTTACGCCAATTCCCCTGTGATCCTTTCCCGGAACTTCAGGAACCGTTCGTTATCCATGGGGTAGTGGGTGAAGTCGATCTCGCCCAGTTCTTCTTTGATGACGGCAAGCACGTGATCCCGGGAGGTCTTCGCCTCCAGCGCCTTCAGCGCGGCGATATCCTGAATGCCGTCGTAGAACACCTTCTGCCGCAGGGAGGGCAGCGGCTCGCCGTTTTCGCCGGGGTAGACCACAAAGCCGTCCCCCGCCGGGAACGCCCCGCCCGCGTCGGTCACTTGGAACGGGTCGATGGCGCGGATGGAAAGCTGCGTGTTGTAGAAGTTGTATCCCCACTGCAAAAAGCCGTCGCAGTCGTATTGATAGAGCAAGGCGCCGAGAATGCGGTTGCGCAGGGAGGGGAAGGCGATGAACCGGTTGGGCAGCTCGTCGTTGAACTGGCCGCAGCAGTAGTAGGTCCACAGCTTCGGCACGTGCCCGGCAAATTCGTCCACGCTCTGTTCGTTTGGCACCGGTATTTCGATCAGTCCCTCTTTGTAAAACGCGAAGTCGGACAGCGCGTCGATGTGCTCGTAGGCCCCGAAGTATTCGTGCAGCACCGCCGCCGCCTTCCGGTAGCGGTTCAGGTCGCCCATGCCCGGCTCGTCGGAGCAGTGGACCAGGCAGCGGTCCGTGATCCCTTTTCGGTCGGTGTATTCCTTCAGCGCCGCGCCGAACTGCCGCAGGAAGCTGACGTACCCCTGGGACAGGGAGTCGTTTTCCCACCCGAAGATGCGGCGGTACCCGGCGGAGGTGTGCGCCATGATCTTCGGCGCGCACTTTGCGCCCCACTGGGTAAAGAAGTGGGAAAACTCATAGTATTGCATGCCGCAGCGGGCGGCCGCGTCGATCCAGCGGTCCAGTTTTTCAAAGCCGAAGGTATAGGCGTAGCCCTTTTTGGTCACGTCCACCAGCTGCACCGTGGGACGTTCGCCGCCCACCTGCGTATCCAGCGGCGGGGTGAACAGCGGCGTGAAGGACACGTTGACGCCGTGGTCGGCGGCGTTTTGCATGAAGTTTTCCACGATGCGCCACCAGTCCTCGCTGAATACCTCCGCGCCGTAGTAAACGGCGAGGCAGTCGCTGTGGAACCAGTTGATATGGCGCAGCATCTGCTGCGGCAGGGCGGTCCCCGCCACGGCGATCGTTGCGCGCGCCTCCGCCTTCTTTTTGCCGGTCGTAACGGTGAATACCGCTTCGTGCGCGCCGGGAACGTTGCCTGTAAATTCCGCCCAGACGACGGCGGGGACGCCCGCTTGCAGCGTCAGCGTCCCGTCGCAGGGGAACAGCGGGTCCGGGTAGTCGCCGCTTTTACCGCCGTTCAGGACGGTGCAGCTGCGGGCGTCCGGGTAGATCGCCAGCCCCACCGGCACGTCCTTTACCTCGTACAGACGGCAGGGAAGCGGGCATGTCACGGCGACGGCGATCTCACCGTCCGCGTCGGACGTGACGATGAGCTGCAGCCCGCCGCGCTCGTTCCGCAGCAGGTCCAGCCGGTCGTATGGGGCGGGCAGGGGCGCGTCGGCAAAGATTTTTTCCAGCGATGATGCGATGTGCAGCGAGACGGTCATATCGTGGCCCTCCGGCGGATCTTGTATTCCGTGTTGCGGTTTTCACAACCCGTTCATTAATACCATACAACAAATTCACAATTTATGCAAATATATTTTAACTCTTTTTCAAATACGGAATATTGCACAAAAAAAAACGCAAAAAATTTATGTTCCGCGCAGGTTTGCGCCGTCATGAAAGGTTGACTTTGACGGAAAAAGATTGTATAATAACACTGTATAAAAGTAATCTTTTTCCTGATATAAAACAGGAGGTGCAAAACATGAAAAAGATTCTGGCCGTATTGCTTGCGGTCGTGCTGGCTGTCGGCATGCTGCCGGCGATCGTTTTTGCGGCCACGCCGATCGATATCAACGCGGCGTACTTCGAGTTGGATACCGAAGGCCACCGGATCCTGGTTGGCACGATGGGCGGCGGCAGGGATTACAGGCTGGTCGCCGGTGAAAACGCCGTGATCGAGGAGGATCAGACGTGGACCGTGGAAGAGGGCACGACGCTTTACGTTTACGGCAAGCTTGAGGTCAAGGGAAAACTGATCGTAAAGGGCGTCATAACGGGCGTCGGCAACGAGGAAAACGCCGGTATCGTGATCGCCAGATGCTGGAAAGACGGCTCCGAGATAAAGCGCGGCGTCGTGATCAACTCCCAGAATATCTGCGGAAACGAAACCAACGAAAGCAAACGGTATTTCGCCGAGGTGTATTTCCCGAAGACGACGCGGTACGACGGCTTCGCGGAGAGCGAGCATCAGCTGCGGGTTATGTATCTTGCCTCCCGTACGGGCGGCGAGTACGATTACCTCAGCTCCGACCTGTACTATGAAAACTCCGGCCTTGAACAGCCCAGCTGGTATTTCCAGAACGTCTATACTTCCGATGCTTACGACGACGAAGCGGGCGTGCTGACGGTGCCGATGAACCAGCACCTGTTCCTGCATTTCGATTTCCTGACGAACGGCGCCGTATCCAAAAAATATGACGGCAACAGGATGGCGGTCAAATTCAACGGCGTTCCCGTTCTCTCCGTGCAGGGCGTGTGCATCCAGAAGATCACCTCCCCCGGCGAGATCGAGTACTGGCCTGCCGAGCTCGTCAACAAGTCGGGCGCGGTCTATAACGTCTGGATGGACAGCTATTTCCTGCGGCAGGAGCGCATCTATATCCCCTCCGGCGAAGGATATTCCGCCTACGGCGTCAACGGCGAGATCAGCGCCGTCGACCAGACCGTCCGCCTGAATTACGGCGACGAATTCAAGTTCCGCGTAAAGATCGACAGCAAGTATTCCGATTCCGTCTATCAAGTGTATCTGGTACAGGGCTATCAGTGGGATTCCCGCAACCACGCGGATACGATGGACGCGCTGGTGGAAGATGTCCGCGTGGACGACAACGGCAATTTCGTCCACTACGCGTGGAAATTTGAAGCGGAAAAGCCCGGCGAAAACCAGAAGGTATACGTGGACGAATACGGGATCTACCATATCGCGTCCGTGGACGACGAGTATACCATCGTGGTGACCGGCGTCGTCAGCAACGACACGCTTTCCACCGTCGGCAACATCGTGGATACCATCCGCAATCTGCTGAACGCCATCAAACAGTTCTTTGACAGAGTCAAACAAATGCTCGGGCTGTGAACCGGGAATTTCGATTGATATAACGATTTTGAAATAATGGAGGCAAATACAATGAAAAAAACAATATCTGTTCTTTTGGCGGCAATCATGCTGCTGTGCTGCTTGCCCTTTACGGCATTCGCCGAAGAGGAGTTGCACGGTAGTTTTACGGGGTCCAATCAGATGGTGTCCGGCATGCAATATGTGATCCGTGCCGGTGAAACCGTGACGGTCCCCGCCGGTATGACGGTTTACCTGCCCTCTAACGCCACGTTGCGGATCGAAAAGGGCGGCACGCTGAAGCTGCTGGATTCCTTCGTGATCCTCAATAACGGCACGCTGATGTGCGACGGTGTGATCGACGGCAGCGACAATATCGAGCTGCGCGATAACGCCGTGGCGATGGTCAAATTCCGTTTCCCCAGCCTCAATGATGAAAGCGTTAATCTGGGCGACAGGATCACGGTCAATTACGCTTTTGAAGAGGGCGGCCTTACGACTGTGGTGGACACGAGCAGCGACGAGCTGGAGCGCTATATCCCACTGAACGCCGTCGTCCGCATCTGCGCCCATATCATTGAACCGAATGCCGATCGCGACAAATTCGACGATTCGCTGCTGAAGGTGAAGTTCAACAACGTACCGCTTTCCTATAAGCCCGGTTATTATTACAAGACGGATCAGCCCGCCGCGATCAAGACGCAGCCCGATACCGGTTATTTCTATACGACGGCCACCACCGGCGGCGATATTTCCTTCGGCAAGTGGACCAACGACAGCGATTTCCTGACCACCAAAAGGATCGTCCTTCCCTCCGGCGAGGGGTATGAGTGCGTGTCCCGCTATCCGGTCAACAAAACGGAAGACGGCGCCATCGTCGTCAAATACGGCGACCCCTTCTCCTTCAAGGTGGAGCTGGACGAGGCCTACGATATGTCCAGCGTGCAGGTCTATATCTTCAACGGGTACGGCTGGCTGAACCTGGTGGATGAGGATAACTCCTCTCCCACCCAGATCTACGCGAAAGCGGACGATTACGGATATTACAATATCGGCGAAGTGAACACCGACCTCACCATTACGGTGACCGGCGTCATGAAGAACTCCACCATCAACCTGATCGGCAACCTGCTGGATACCTTCCGCAACATCATCAACATGCTGAAGGAATTCTTCGAGGGAATGAAAGACCTGTTCAGCGGCGGCTGATCGCCGCCATAACGCATAGCGGGCCCGTACCGCAGTAAACGCCTCGTCTGCCCGACGGGGCGTTTTCCGTTTTAAGCTGATTTTAAGCGGGTTGTGCCATGATGGGACCGCAGGACAGCCAAAAAGGTCAGTCGCCTTATGACGGGCGAAACCGGTGAAACTGCCCGGCAGACGGCGGAATAACGCCGTCCCGCCGATCAAACCGCCGCCGGATCATAAGACCGCGGCGCGTTTTGACCCGAAAACAGCAACAAAATCGCAAATTCCTCTTGATTTTACGGACTTTATATTATATAATCATTTAAATTCTGTAAAATCGTAATTTCAACAGAAAGGAATGCGGCGTGCGACCCGCGGAAGACCGCAGGGGATCATGGCGCTGCGCCGCATGGCGAACGTAATGAAAAAAATGACTTTCGGAATTATTTTTGTAATAGTGGTAGCGCTTCTGGTATTCGCCGGCTGCGTCAGCTTTACGAAAGACAGTATCGACGTCAGCGGCGCGGAAAGCGAGCTGGCGCTGGATGAATACGAAACCGTGATCGCGGCCGCCATGGACGTGCCCGTGACCGACGCCTCCGGCGAACAGCTCACCAACGAGGCGGGCGAAAAGCTCACCACCAGTATCTTTGTGGAAGAGGTGGCCGTGCCCGTCACCAACGAAGCCGGCGAGGTCGTGACGGACGCCAACGGCGAGCAGCAGACCACGAAGGTGTACGCGGACAAGGATTCCGGCAAGATCGTTTCCGGCGAAGTGAAGACCACGGTGGCTTACAAGGATAAAAACGGCGATATCGTCGCCACCACGGCGGCCCCCGCCAGGTCGGATACCACCACGCTGCCCTCCAACGAGCTGAACACCACGGTGCCCGTGCAGAGCAACACCGAAGAAAACGAATTTGAGTTTCTCAGAAGCGGCAACTTCTACTTACAGGGTACCATGACCGATTCCAGCGGCCAAAGCCTTCCGCTGGAGATGGCCGTCACCCCCAACAGCATCTATATGCTGTCCAATTTTGAAGGCGCCGCCATGGGCATGCTGATCAACAACGGCACCACCTACATGATCTACCCCGCCGAGAAGTCCTATTTGGAGCTCAGCTCCACGGTGCTCAAGGCCATGGGCATGGGGACCGATGATCTGATCAGCTCCGCCGATCTGGATTATTCCCAATACGACCTTTCCAAGGCGGACGACACGCTGACGGAGACCGTCAACGGAGCGCAGTGTACGGTGTACGTGTACAACAACACTTCCGGCTCCACCCGGTTCTTTATGAACGGCAACAAGCTGGTCCGCTTCGCCACCTACGACGCCAGCGGCAATCCCGATACGATCAACGACGTGGGCTATATCACCAACAAGGTGCCCGCGGACAAGATCAATCCTCCGGCGGACTATAAGGAATACAAGGGACTGACCGGTATGTTCAGCTTCATCAGTCTTCTCGGCGACGTGGTCGGGGAATAAGGATGGAAACCGCTGTCGTGACAGGCGGCGCGAAGGGTATCGGCGCCGCTTCGGCTGAGCTGCTGTGCCAACAGGGGTTCAGTACGGCGATCCACTATCATACCTCAGAGGAAAAGGCGCTTGCCCTTTCCTCTTTCCTTGTTTCAAAGGGGTACGATGCATTTCCCGTGAAAGCGGATATTTCCGACCCGGAACAGGCGCGCGCCATGATCCGGACGGTGCTGGAGCGCAACGGCCGCATCGACGTGCTGGTCAACAACGCCGGCGTGGAGCTGTGGCAGCTTTTCGATACCGTCACGGACGAGCAGTGGCGCCGCGTGATCGACACGGACCTGTCCGGCGCGTTCTACTGCTGCCGGGAGGCGCTGCCCGTGATGCTGCGGCAGAAATACGGAAGGATCGTCAATATCGGTTCCGTTTGGGGGCAGGTCGGCGCATCGTGCGAGGCCGTCTATTCCGCCGCCAAGGCGGGGGTGATCGGCTTGACGAAGGCGCTGGCAAAAGAGACCGCCCTCAGCGGGATCACGGTGAACTGCGTGTGCCCGGGGGCGATCGACACCGACATGATGAAACGCTTTTCGGAGGCGGAGGTCGCTGCCTTCTGCGAGGAGGTGCCCATGGGGCGGCTCGGCGCGCCGGAGGAAGTCGCTCACGCCGTCGCGTTTTTCGCGTCGGAGCAGGCGTCCTATATCACCGGGCAGGTGCTTGGCGTCAACGGCGGGATGGTTTAAGGCAGTAGGCAGTAGGCAGTAGGCAGTAGACAGTAGGAGGGGAAGTAAAGTGACAGGCAACGGGGATTTCAAAACCGGCGGGTTCATGTACGCCGTCGCCATCGGGATCATTTTGGTCGTGGTGGCGGAATCCGTGTTCTTCATGGTGAAATCCTGGAAGCGCGGCAAAGAGCTGGGCCTTTCCAAAGAGACCATGAAAAACACCATCTTTTCCAGCGCGCTGTTCAGTATCGCGCCGGCGGTCTCGATTTTGACCACGGTGATCGTGCTGGCGGGGGCGCTGGGCATCGTGCTGCCGTGGATACGCCTCAGCGTCATCGGCAACCTGGCCTATGAAACGACGGCCACCAAGCTGACGCTGGAATCGCTGGACGCCCGGCTGTCGCTGTCCACGGATATCACCGATCCCAAGACCTTCGGCGCGGTGGCGTGGGTCATGACCATCGGCACCAGCTTCGCGCTGGTCCTGCTGCCCATCGTCTGCAAGACGATCCAGAATAAGGTGGGCGGCGCGCTGAACAAAAACGAAAAGACCTCGCGGTTGGGGGATATCATTTCCGCCGCCGCGTTCATCGGCATCATCGCCGCCTTCGTGTGCAACGCCATCAACGGCCGCCAGACGAAGGAGGCGCTTACCATCGGCGACGCGGGCTTCATGTCCGTCTGCACGCTGGTGACCGCCGTGGTGCTGAGCCTGATTTTGGAAACGCTGTGTGAAAAGAAGAACCTGAAAAAACTGGAACCCTTCGCCATGCCCATCAGCATGTTCGCCGCCATGGGGGTGGCCGTCGTGCTGAACCTGGCGCTGCCGGAGGCGGTGACCGCGTTTACGTGGTGGGGGAACGTGGCATGAAACGAACGAAGAAGGAAAAGACCTATCTTGACAGCGTCCATCTGTGGGGCAGGCTGTGGAGCATCGGCGCGCTGATCGCGCTGCTGATGGTGCCCACCGCCATCTGCGCCCACTTCCACGCATGGCCGAAGTTCACGGAGATCATGGGCCCTATCGGCAAGGTGATGCTGCTGAACTGGACCGTCGCCGTGGTGGAGGTGATTGCCTATACGCCTCTGTTGGGCGCGGGCGGCACGTATCTGAGCTTCGTGACGGGCAACATCGTCAACCTGAAGCTGCCCTGCGGCCTCAACGCCATGGCCAAGGCCGACGTAAAGGCCAACACCGAGGAGGGCGAGGTCGTCTCCACGCTGGCCATCGGCGCCTCCGCCATCACCACCACGCTGGTCATCGCCACGGGCGTGCTGCTGCTGGGTCCCGCCGTCAGCGTGCTGAAAAACAATCCCGTGGCAAAGCCCGCCTTCGCTTACGTGCTGCCGGCGCTGTTCGGGGCGCTGGGCGCGGGTTACTTCCGCAAGAATGTTGCCGTGTCGCTGCTTACCATCGCGGTGGGGTGTATCGTGCTGCTGTTCGCGCCGTCCCTCGGCGTGGGCACGCTGATCTTCGTCACCATCATCACGGCCATCGCCGGCGCGCTGGGCATGTTCAAGCTGGGCTGGATCAAATAAAATGTAGCGCGGCACCTCAGTGCCGCTTCAGTCGTAAGTCGTAAGTCGTGAGTCGTAAGACGGCGCACGAACCGATTAATTGAGGTGAAAACAATGAAACGCAACAAGGTTTTTCGTCTGCTGTGCGGGGTGCTGTGCGCGGCGCTGCTGGCGCCCTGCGGAGGTCTGCTGGCCCGCGCGGAGACGGCGACCGTTGTGGACGCGACCGAACGGGCGCAGATGCTGGCCATGTTCAACGACTCCGCCAACGGCATCAAGACCTTCCGGCCGCACATGAAGATGGAAAGCCATATCGCCATGACGGACGCCACCACCGGCGCGCGCGGCGCCGGCGAAACGCTGGACGACAGCAGCAAAAAATACCTGGCGTGGCTGCTGGACGCCTGCTTTACGTCGGACGCGGGCATCGCGCAGACGCTGTTCAACACGATACAGAACGTGCCGCGGCTGCCGAAAAACATCGAGTTCGTATATGGGGAAAAGCGGGATAACCGCGTGCCCCTGATCGGAGAACGGTACGTTTCCGCGCTGACGGAAAAGGATGATTTCGTGCTGAAAACGGAAAGCGTCGGCGGTACGCTGCTGCACCCGGAGGACGAGGTCATGGTCATGCGGCTGGAGTTCCCCTCCGTTTCGCTGGAGGAAGGGCCGGAAAGCTCGCTGGCAAAGCTGTTCGACCTGCCCTCTCCCGTGCTGAATCCCGTGGTGGTCAGCGGCGACCCGAACAAGGCCGATTCGGACGGCAAGCTCTCTGAAATCGAATTCCGGGACTTCACCTTTGAAAACGCCTATGCCCAGGCGCAGCTGGACAGCTTCGGCAACATCACGGAGCTGACCGAGAGCATCGAATACACCTTCGAGATCTCCTTTTACGACCTGATCCGCATCATATCCGCCTATTCGGGCGTGGACTGGATGACCGTCGCCATCGCGGGCATCGCCAATCCCATCCTCGGCGGCATGAACAAGGATGAGCTGGAACCGAAGGACGCGCTGGACCTCTATTCCATCTACGTCACCTATACCTCCTACGTCCGCATGACGGATTTCAACTGGCATAAGCGCTATTTCGGCGACGTCAACAGCGACCAGAAGGTGGACCCCTACGACGCGCGGGCGATCCTGCGCCATTCCGTGGGGCTGGAGGAGATATCCAACCAGTTGTCGCAGGCCTACGCCGATATGGACTTTGACGGCGTGATCACCCCGGCGGACGCGCGGCTGGCGCTGCGCACGTCGGTGGGGCTGGAGGAGCTGATGCTGACGCCGCCCGAGGGCAAACAGACCGCCTTCGTGATCCCGGAGACCGTCGATATCCCGGTGGCGCCGGACGATCCGCTGGACCCTGTCGTCATCGACGATCCCGACCCGGACGAGGAGAACAACAAACCGGATATCACGTCGGAGGTGGCCGGCTTTACCGGCTCCATCATGGATATCATCAACGCCCTGAAGGGCAGCGAGGGCGTCAGCGTGGACGCCATCCGCAGCATTGTGGAGGAATTCCGCAAGATCGGCGACTGACAAGTCTATCGATGCAACCGCATTACCATAAAAATTATTTAAGAAGGGAAATGTTATCATGGCAGACGAATACGTATTACCGTTAAACGTCATCGAGCAGCTCAAGGAGGAGCTCAGAGAGCTGCGTACCACCGGCAGAAACGACATTGCCGAAAAGATCAAGGAGGCCAAGTCCTTCGGCGACCTTTCCGAAAACAGCGAGTATGACGAGGCCAAGTCCGACCAGGCGAAGCTGGAAGCGCGCATCCTGGAGATCGAATATACGCTGAACCACGCCACCGTGCTGGATGAAAGCGCGCTTTCCACGGAAAAGGTCTATACCGGCCTTGCCGTGCGCATCTACGACAAGACCTATGAGGAAGAGCACGTCTATTATCTGGTGGGCGCGCCGCAGGCGGACCCCATGCACAACAAGGTGAGCGACGAATCCCCCGTGGGGAAGGAGCTGCTGGGCCACCGGGTGGGCGACGTGATCACCGTGGAAACGCCCCTTGGCAACGACGTGATCGAGATCCTGGAAATATTTAAGCCGTAACCGGCCGGGAGGTCAACTATGCATTGGTCTGAAGAGATCGCCGATCGGATCATAAAGCGTAACCCGGACAAGCCGGAATACGTCTGCGCCGCGGGCATCAGCCCCTCCGGTTCCATCCACATCGGCAACTTCCGCGATATCGCCACCAGCTATTTTGTGGTGAAGGCCCTGCGCAAAAAGGGCAAAAAGGCGCGGCTGCTGTTCAGCTGGGACGAGTTCGACCGGGTGCGCAAGATCCCGGTCAACGTGGCCAAGGCCGACGGCGACATGGAAAAGTACATCGGCTATCCCTACGTGGACGTAAAAAATCCCTTTGGTACTCAAGAGCCGACCTACGCCGCCTATTTTGAAAACGAGTTCATGCGCTCCATCACCCGCTTCGGCATCGAGATGGATTACCGCTACCAGGCGGACATGTACCGCAGCGGCAAGTACACCGAGTATATATTGGAGGCGCTGCAAAAGCGCGGCGAGATCTTCGATATCCTCGATTCCCACCGCACGCAGGACGCGCAGGAGGGCGAAAGGGAAGCCTATTACCCCGTTTCCATCTATTGCCCCGTGTGCAAAAAGGACACCACGAAGATCTTGTCCCTGACGGGCGACTGTCACGTGGCGGAGTACGAGTGCGCCTGCGGTCATCACGGGACTTTTGACTTTACCAAAGACTTCAACTGTAAGCTGGCGTGGAAGGTCGACTGGCCCATGCGCTGGAAGTATGAGGGCGTGGATTTCGAGCCCGGCGGCAAGGACCACGCCAGCCCCCATGGCAGCTACGACACCAGCAAGGATATCTCCCGGGCGATCTTCGGCTTTGAGCCCCCCATTTTCCAGGGGTACGAGTTCATCGGCATCAAGGGCACCACGGGCAAGATGTCCGGCTCCTCCGGCCTGAACCTGACGCCGGACACGCTGCTGAAGATCTACGAGCCGGAGGTCATCCTGTGGCTCTACTCCAAGACGGAGCCGCTGAAGGCGTTCGACTTCTGCTTTGACGACGGCATCCTGCGCCAGTACTTCGAGTTCGACAAGATGTACGACGCGGTGAAGGCCGGCACGGCCAGCGAGGCCCATCAGGCGATCATGTACAATACCGCGGTGGAGGGCCACGAGGTCTGCACCGTGCCCATGGGCCTGATCGTGCAGCTGGGCTCCATCGTCAACTTCAACGTGCCCATGCTGGAGACCGTGTTCGCCAAGATCGGCACGCCCTATACCTACGAGCAGTTCAAAGGAAGGCTGGAACGCGCCAAGTTCTGGCTGGAGACCTGCTCCCCCGAGAGCGTCAACAAGCTGCGTTCTTTGCGCAACTGGGACATGTACGAGACGCTGGACGAGGAGACGAAGCGGGAGATCGCCCTGCTGCACGATTATATCGTCAAGGGCGGCTACACGCTGGACGAGCTGAACACGCAGCTCTACGATATCCCCAAGCAGGTGTTCGGCTACGATCTGGACGAAAAGACGCTGAAGGCCCGTCAGGGCGAATTCTTCAAGGCGGTCTACAAGCTGCTGATCGACCGGGAGAAGGGCCCGCGCCTGTACCTGTTCCTGTACGCCGTCGAGCCGGAGAAATACGCGTTCTTACTGGATTTCTCCACCCCCAAGACGGAGGAAGAGGCCTTTGTGCCGGAGGAAGCGCCCGTGGAGCCGGAAAAGCCGCGGAAGGTCTACGGCGATCCCGACCCGGTGCAGCCCGTGCTGGAGCAGCGTGTTTCCATCGACGACTTCAAAAAGACCGACCTGCGCGTGTGTAAGATCGTGAAGGCACAGGAGATCCGCAAGTCCGCCAACTGCCTGAAGCTGACGCTTCACGACGGCCTCGGCGAGCGCGTGATCGTTTCCAGCATCAAGCACGACTACGACTGCGAGGAGCTGGTGGGCAAAAAGATCATCGTGGTCGCCAATCTGGAGCCCGCCCGCATCACCGGCGTGGAGAGCAACGGCATGCTGCTGGCCGCCACCAACAACGCCTGCGGCTGTCAGGTGATCTTCGTGGACGATATCGTTCCCGAAGGAACGAGGGTGATGTGATCGCTTGCGATCACATCACAATGATATTCGCCTGACGGCGAGTGATATGCCCTTTCGGGCATGATATGCGCTGCGGCGCATGAAAGTAAGGCGAATATCATATCACGCAGACGCTTCAGCGGCTGCATATCATTCATTTTTGTATTCTCGCTGAAGGCGGGAGACAAAAATGTATATCATGTTGCCGGATGGCAACATATCATTTCCGGAAAGGAGCAAATCTCATGCAGGCTTTATTTGCGAAAATCATTTCGTTCTTCATGGCGATTTTGGCGTTCCTGGGGCTGGTGAAGCCGGAAACGCCCACAAACGTCGACCCCGGGACGTATCAGGTCAACGGCAAGGTCGTCACCTTCTGTTTCGATTCCAACCCCACCACCGGCTACGACTGGACCGCCGTCCTTGACGGCGACTGCGTGGAGCTGACGCGGGACGAATACAAGCAGGACGCGAGCGCGCCCGGCATGGCCGGCGTGGGCGGTCGTCAGTATTACGACTTCACCGCCGTCAAACCCGGCACGGTGACCGTCACCTTTACCTACGCCCGCAGCTGGGGGACCACGGACAGCGATATCACCTGTGTCGCCGTGATCACCGTGGCCGACGACCTCACCGTCACGGTGGAAATGACGCAGCAGTAAAAGAAACAACGCCATACGAAAAACGCCTCCCGGACGGAGGCGTTTTTAAGTTTGAATCATCACGGAATTTTGTGGAATTTGAATCAGAGAGACAATATGGGAGTTTGTCGCGCTGTTTGCCGTTTCATGATAACCCGCCCCATTGGGTAGCGCGGCACCTCAGTGCCGCTCGTGGCAATTGCAGCTTTTGAAACGGATTTTGGATTTGCCGACTGTTTTCTCTAACACAACAGGCATTCATTTCATCGCGAATCTTTTTAAAAAATTGTTTGCGTCTATAGCGGCACTGAGGTGCCGCGCTACCGGTGGGGCCACACCGCCAAATCCCTGTTTGCCTCTATCCCACAAAAAACCGTGATGATCCTTAGGTTTTGAGTGTTGAGAAAAGGTGTTTTTCCTCAAAATCGGCTCGTGATCAATAAAAGCGTTGCAAGAAAAGGGTTTTTCAGTATCGCACAAATGTAATCTGTCTCAACGCTCAACGCTCGCCGCGCTTTTCGCGGCTGCCGCGGTTCAGCTTTTCGGAAAACTGCGACGCCACGACAGCGGCGAACAGGATCACGCAGCCGGCCGTTTCGTTGGCGGTCATGGTCTCGTGCAGAAAGATCGCGCTGCAGATCACGCCGAACACCGCTTCCGCGCACAAAATGATAGAGGCCACGGTGGATTCCGTGTATTTCTGCCCCACCACCTGCAGGGTATACGCCACCCCGCAGCTCATCACGCCGGTGTACAGCAGGGGAAACAGGCATTCCCGCATCGCCGGCAGGGAGGGCGTTTCAAATACGAGCATCAGCCCGCAGGAAACCGCGCCGCACACGGCGAACTGCACGCAGGAAAGCTTTACCGTATCGGAATCCGCCGCCACGCGCTCGGTGAACAGAATGTGTACCGCGAACAGCGCGGCGCAGAGCAGCGTCAGCACGTCGCCCCGGTTGACGCCGGAAAAGCCCGCGTCCGCCACACACAGGAAGTACAGTCCCGCGCAGCCCGCCGCCACGCACAGCCACGTCAGCCACGGCACGCGCTTGCGGATAAACAGCCCGAAAAACGGTACGAAGAACATATAAAACGCCGTAATAAAGGCGATCTTGCCGGGTTGGGAATATAAAAACGCGAACTGCTGGCAGTTGCTGGCGGCGCACAGGGCCAGCCCCATCACCGTGCCGCGCTTCAGCGCTTTTCTGTTGGTTTCCTGCTTCTGCTCCTTCATCGGCGCGCCGTTCCGCTGCGCGAAGGCGGCGTCCCGGATCAGGATCACGGGCAGCAGCACCGCCGCGCCGATCAGCATCCGTACGCCGTTAAAGGTAAAGGGCTGCAGGCTTTCCATCCCCACGCTCTGCGTCACAAAGGCGGAGCCCCAGATCATCGCGGTCAGCAGCAGGATCAGCACGCCCTTCAGCTGTGTCTTTTTCATTATAATAATATCCTTTGGTTTGTCGGTATCCGTTTTTACAGATCTCCATTATAGCGCTCTTCCCGCGGGAAAACAATAGCAGAAATGTAAATTGTGATTGAAAAACCGCGCGGAAAGAGATATAATCAAAAAAGAATCATTTCGGAGCCCTTTCATCATGGAAAAAAAAGCAAGCGGATCAAAAAAACATATCGTTGAAATCGTCGTGCTGGCGCTGGCCGTGCTGCTGGCGGCAGTCGCCCTGCTGCTGGCGGTCCCGGACCCGGCGATCGTCGTAAACGGGCAGGACGACGTGGAGGTGGACGTCTTTGCCACCTACACGGACGCCGGCGCGCGAGCCCGGTTCCTGCTGTTCGATATCTCGGACCGGATGGAGACCGAGAACCCCGTCAATACGGCCAGAACCGGCCGGTATACCGTCCGGTATTTCGTCAAGTTCCTGTTCAGCTCCGCGGAGGCCTTCCGTTCCGTCACGGTGGCGGACCGGGTGAACCCCGTGGTGACGCTGCAGGGGGACGAGGAAGTCCGGGTGGAGGATCTTTCCTTCTTCAATGACCCCGGCGTTATCGCGGTGGACAATTACGACGGCGACCTGACGGGGCGCGTCATCACCTCTCATACGGAGACCGCCTTTACCGAGGGGGAGCGCAAGGGGGAAACGGAGTATATCTTTACCTATTCGGTGCTGGACGCCGCCGGGAACGGGGGATTTGCCATCCGCAAAGTCATCGCGAAAGACGTGACGCCGCCCGTCATCACGCTGGTGGGGGAGCAAAACGTCACCGTCATCCGGGGCCAGCCCTATACGGAGCAGGGCGCCACCGCCAAGGATAACGTCTCCGGCGCGGTGGCGGTGGCGATCGCCGGCGGGGTGGATACCGCCGCGGAGGGCGTTTACGTCGTCAGGTACATGGCGGAGGACGCGGCCGGCAACCGGTCGGAGATCACGCGCAACGTCACGGTGCGGGCCCCCATGCCCGCGCAAAGCGGCGGCGTCACGATCGTTCCGGGCGGCTCCTACGTGGCGCTGACCTTTGACGACGGCCCTTCCTCCAATACCACCGCCGTGCTGGACGTGCTGGCGCAGTACAACGTGAAGGCCACGTTCTTTATCCTCAACTATTCGGAAAGCCATATCCCCGTGCTCCGGCGCATGCTCAACGAGGGCCATACGCTGGCCATCCATTCTTATTCCCACGACTATTCCGCCATCTATACCTCCGCGGAGGCGTATATGCAGGGCGTATATAAAATGCAGGAAAAGATCCGCAACGATACCGGTTTCACCCCCACCATTCTCCGGTTCCCGGGCGGCAGCTCCAACACCGTCAGCAAAAACTACTGTCCGGGCGTGATGACGCAGCTGGCAAGACGCGTGGAAGCGGAGGGCTTTACCTATTTCGACTGGAACGTGGACAGCGGCGACGCGGACGGCAACTGCATGGGGAAGGATTATATCGTTTCCAACGTCAAAAAAGGACTGCGCAGCGGCCGCGTGAACGTGGTGCTGATGCACGATTCCGGTCCCAAGACCACTACGCCCCAGGCGCTGCCGGAGATCATCACCGACGCGCAGGCGAGGGGATTTACCTTCGTCCCGCTGTCGTCCTCCGTACCGGCGGTCCATCACGGGATCAACAACTGACACGCAGAAAAACATGGATCGGGAACGTCCGCCCGCGGTTGTAAAGAACGCCGCGGGCGGACGCCATATGATGATCGGTATTTGCTTGTTTTATTTCATTGACAGAATCATAATCGGATAAAAAAGCGGTTTTCCTCATTTTTATACAGTAAATCGCAAAAAAAAGGCTTGCATCGGCGGTAAAAATGATATATAATACCATTGTATACTGCGGTGATTGTTTGCCTGAAATGCGAAAAAAACGTATTTCCGGCCACCGGCAGCACTTTTTGAAAATGGGGGATATTGTTCTTGGGAGGCGATTTACACTGCCACACCCGGCTTTCCAACGGGTCTATGGGCATAGAGGAGATTATATCTCTGGCCAAGTGCCGGGGTGTGGATACCATTGCGATCACCGATCACGATTGCCTCGCGGGGACCGTCAGGGCGAAGATCATCGGTGACAGAAACGGCGTTACCGTAGTGCCCGGCGTGGAGCTGTCCGCGGTGGACGGCGAAACGGGCGAGCTGCTGTCCATTCTCTGCTATCTGCCGGATTTTCCGGACAGGCTGGAGGGGCTGTGCCATAAGAACAGCGCAGCCCGCAAGCGCGCGGCCCAGTATATGATGATCAAGGCCGCCCAGCGCTATCCGGTGACGGGCGAGATCATCAAACGGTGCGCCGCCGGTTCCACCAACCTGTACGAGCAGCATATCATGCACGCGCTGATCGAGTGCGGCGTGGCGGACTCCTTCTACGGCGACGTTTACGTGGAGCTGTTTTCCCCCGACAGCGAAAACAATATCCTGGTCAAACCCGCGTTCGCCGATGTAAAGGAAGTCATCGACTCCGTCCACGCGGCGGGCGGCATCGCCATCCTGGCGCATCCGGCCAGATCCGGCGATCCGGAAGCGCTGCTGGAGCGCATGGCGGCTTTGGGCGTCAACGGCGCGGAGGTGTGGTGCCCCACGGCGGACGACAAGACCGTCGCCTCGCTGACGGCCTATTGCAAAAAACACAAGCTGCTGATGACCGGCGGAAGCGATTTCCGGGGGCTATATAATAAGGAAGCGATCTCGATCGGTTCCTACGTCACCCCCAAAACGCAGCTCAATGAGCTGTTGGGTTACAAGGCAAAGCAGCGCCGGCTGATGAAAAAGAGCGCCGCGCTGGAAGTGGCTGCCAAAGAGCAGCAGGCGGCGGAATAACGCAGGGAGAAGAGAACATATGTCGGTAAACAAAGAAGACAGCGATATCAAGATCGTTGACGGGCAGTTCGGGAAATCGGACGATTTCTTCGACGCGCTGGAGTTTATTGAGGAAACGAAGAAGCAGCGCTTCAACGGCAACGACGCCCGTGCGAAAATGCTGGGGGCGAATATCGTTTCGTCCTTTTCCTACAACGCCGCGCCGGACGATCTGCTGGCGCTGGCGGCGGAATACGACGTAGAGGTCACGCCGGAGGTGCTGTGCCAGATCAAGATCCTGTCCGTGTTTTCGGCGGAGGTGTGCCTGAACAGCCTGCTGCCCTCGGCCATGCTGTCCGGCGTGGCGGTGAACGCGCTGTACGACGTGCTGGACCGGGTGTCGCCGGAGTTTTATTCCGAGCTTTACAACTCCACCGCCTTTTCCTTTTATTATATGTGCTTAAAGGCCGGCGTGGACGTGGCGGGCAGCATCGGCAGGCGGTTTGCCATGCTGTGCGGCGACCGCGACAGCCGTAAGCTGGCGTTCTTCGGCAAAAAGCTGTACGAGCTGAACACGCAGGTGTACACCAAGGCCATCACCGGCGTACCGTTCGTGTAAGCGACACCGGCACCGCAGTTGTAAGTTGTAAGTATTACGCGTACACTAACAACTAGCAACTAGCAACTAACA
>JAFRRP010000054.1 GCA_017428085.1 Clostridia bacterium
CGCTGCGCAGATGGACGGCGCGATCCTGGTCATCGCTGCCACCGACGGCCCCATGGCCCAGACCAAAGAGCACCTGCTGCTTGCCCGTCAGGTCGGCGTGCCCTATATCATCGTCTTCATGAACAAGTGCGATCAGGTCGACGATCCCGAGCTCCTTGAACTGGTCGAAATGGAGATCCGTGAGACCCTCGACGAGTACGAGTTCCCCGGCGACGATACGCCCATCATCCAGGGTTCCGCTCTGAAGGCCCTTGAGTATGACGGCAACGATCCCGACGCTCCCGAGTTGAAGTGCATCTGGGAACTGATGGACGCCGTTGACAACTATATCCCC
Source organism: Clostridia bacterium (assembly GCA_017428085.1). GTDB lineage: Bacteria > Bacillota > Clostridia > Oscillospirales > Acutalibacteraceae > RUG806. The sequence continues at coordinate 335 of JAFRRP010000054.1, forward strand.
ACTCCCGACCGTCTGGCCGACCTGCCCTTCATTATGCCCGTGGAAGACGTGTTCACGATCTCCGGTCGTGGTACCGTTGCTACCGGCAGAGTGGAAAGAGGCCAGCTGAAGACCGGTGAGACCGTTGAGATCGTCGGTCTGACTGATGAAAAGAGATCCGTCGTCGTTACCGGTATCGAAATGTTCAGAAAGACTTTGGACTATGCCGAGGCCGGCGATAACGTAGGCTGCCTGCTTCGCGGTGTTGCCCGTAACGAGATCGAAAGAGGCCAGGTGCTTGCCAAGCCCGGTTCCATCCATCCCTACACCAAGTTCAAGGGCCAGGTTTACGTCCTGAAGGCGGATGAAGGCGGCCGTCATACCCCGTTCTTCAACAACTATCGTCCTCAGTTCTATTTCAGAACCACCGACGTGACCGGCGTTATCTCCCTGCCCGAAGGCACCGAGATGTGCATGCCCGGCGACCACGTTGACATGGACGTCGAACTGATCACCCCCATCGCCATCGAGGAAGGTCTCCGCTTCGCTATCCGTGAAGGCGGCAGAACCGTTGGCTCCGGCGTTGTTATCGGTGTTTCCGACTGATAATCGGCAATCGCGCTTTTCCCCGTACCACCCGGTACGGGGATTTTTTTTTCTGCTTTTCTGTCGTTATATCGTCAAAAACGCGTTCAGCACCAGCAGCAGGATCACGCCCGGTATGCCGCCCGCGGCGGCGCAAAGCGCCGTAAAGACGTTGATCGGCAGGTTCAGATGCGTAAAGCCCAGCACGATATCCGCGCCGAACAGCGCCGCCAGTCCCGCGGCGGCGGACAGCAGGATCGCGCCGGGCCGTATTCTTTTTACCGCGATTACCAGCGTTGCCAGCCCTGCGGCTGCCAGTATAAAAACAGTCAAATTCATGGGATCACCGGTAAATTCTATGATTTTCCGAGGTATAATATGTACTGAGCACCTTACATTCGTTCATTTTTTCGCGCGGATGACACTATACTATTATTACAGTTTACACGGGAGGAAGGACCATGCAGCAGCATTCCATGACATACGAGCAGTATTGCTGGGTCAAGCAAAAAAATATCGTGTTGGAGGAAACGGTGTTCCACAACGGGACGAAGAAGGTGAGGTGTACCTCCTATCAGGACTGCACCGGCGACGGCGGCTGCAAAAACAACGCGCTGCGCCGTTTGTGGGATAAGCGGCTTTCTTTTTGCGCGGCGGAGGAAAATAACGCGGCGAACAATTGACGAACCGGCAGAATGATGCTATAATGGACAGCAAAGCAAAGGAGTGAAAACGATGGAGATATGGAAGCTGACGCCTGCCGTCAAATCGACGATTTGGGGCGGCGAAAAGCTGATAGAGGATTTCGGCTTCCGGCCGGAAAGGCCGGGCGACAACATCGCGGAGGCGTGGATGCTGTCCGGCCATAAGGCAGGTCCCGCCTATATCCGTAACGGCGGGTATACGGGCATGACGCTCAACGAAGCGCTGCGCATCGCGGGGCGCAAGCTGCTGGGAACGCACTGCGAAGGGATCGAGGGCTTCCCGATCCTCATCAAGTTCATCGACGCCTGCGACAAGCTGTCCATTCAGGTGCATCCGGGGGACGAGTACGCCCGCCGGGTGGAGAACGAGAACGGAAAAACCGAGGCCTGGTATATATTAGAGGCCAAGCCCGGCGCGGAGCTGATCTACGGGGTGAACCGCCAGATGCCCCGGGAGGAATTTGCCGAAGATATCCGTAAAAACCGCATCATGGACGATGTGAACCGAGTCAAGGTTAAGGCCGGCGACGTGGTGTTTATTCCCTCCGGCATGCTTCACGCCATCGGGGCGGGCATTTTTCTCGCGGAGGTGCAGCAGAGCTCCAATACCACCTATCGCGTGTATGACTACGACCGGCGCGACAGATCCGGCAACCCGCGCGAACTGCACGTGGAAAAGGCCACGGACGTAGTGGACCTCACTGTGCCTTCGGTGGATTTCTCTCCCAAAGGCGCGCCCGTTTCCGTCGGCGACGCCATGAAAACGCTGCTGACCGACTGCCGTTTCTTTTCCATGACGGCCGTTACGGTCAACGGGGAATATGAGGACGCGGCAGGCGAAGAGAGCTTCGTTTCGCTGCTGGCACTGGAAGGCGGCGGCGCGATCTTCTGGGACGGCGGATTAATGTCCGTCAAAAAGGGCGACAGCGTATTCATTCCCGCCGGCTTCGGCGCGTACCGCGTGGCGGGCGAGGACCTGAAATTGTTGGAGACCCGGATCTGAACATAAACCATGTCGTTATTAAGCTGTCAGAACGTCTGCGTGTCCTTTGCGCAGCGCGACGTTATCAAAAACGCCTCCTTTGAAGTGAATAAGGGTGACCGTATCGGGCTGATCGGCGTCAACGGCAGCGGCAAGACCACGCTGTTCCGGGTGATCTGCGGTCTGCTGGAGCCATCCGACGGGACGCTGGTCAAGGCGTCGCTGACCACGGTCGGCTTTGTGGAGCAGCATGCGTGCGCCGAAAGCCGCCTGAACGTCTACGACGAGCTGTTGACCGTGTTCCGGCCGCTGATGGAGCTGGAACGGGAGCTGGAGGAGCTGCACCGCAAGGTGGAACTGACTTCCGGTTCCGTGCCGGAATATCTGGAACGGCAGGAGGAGCTGACGCGGCAGTTTCAGGACCGGGGCGGGCTGACCTATCAGTCCCGCGCCCATTCCTGCCTGAAGGGGCTGGGGTTCACCGAGGCGGAGGAGTCGCTGCCTGTTTCGGCCCTCAGCGGCGGTCAGCGAACCAAGTTGAGCCTTGGCAAGCTGCTGCTCAGCGAGCCGGATATCATGCTGCTGGACGAGCCTACCAACCATCTGGATATCGCAAGCGTAGAGTGGCTGGAGGATTTTATCGGCAAGTACGGCGGCACGCTGCTGGTGATCTCCCACGACCGGTATTTCCTTGATAAGACCACTACCCGCACCATCGAGATCAGCAACCGTCGGGTGATCTGCGGTAAGGGGAATTATTCCGTTTACATGAAGAACAAGGCGGAGCGTCTGGAAAGCGACCGCCGCGCCTATGAAAAGGGCATGCTGGAGATCCGTCGCATCGAGAAGATGATCGAACAGCAAAAGCAGTTCAATCAGGAGCGCAATTACATCACCATCGCCAGCAAGGAAAAGCAGATCGAGCGTATCCGTGCGGAGCTGCCGGAGCTGCCCCCGCGGGAAAAGACCTTCCCGCTGCGCTTCGGCGAAGTGGTGCGAAGCGGCGACGAGGTGCTGATCGCTGAAGGTCTGTCCAAGGCCTATGACGGCAAACGGCTGTTTGAAAACGTCGATCTTCGCATCTACCGGGGCGAAAAGGTGTTTCTGCTGGGTCCTAACGGCTGCGGAAAATCAACGCTGTTGGGGCTGATTCTGAACAAGATCCCCAAAGATGCGGGCTATGCGCGTTTCGGGCATAACGTCACGGTGGGTTCCTTCGAGCAGACGCAGACCGGACTTACGACCGACAAAACGGTGTTGGGCGAGTTGTACGACCGTTTCCCCACCCGCACCGTGCCGGAGCTGCGCGGATACCTCGGCGCGTTCAACTTCAAGGACGACGATATCGACAAGCGCATGCGGGACCTTTCCGGCGGAGAACGGGCGCGTGTGGCGCTGCTGATCCTGATTTTGAAGCACCCCAATTTCCTGATCCTGGACGAGCCTACCAACCATCTGGATATTGCCTCCCGGGAGGTGCTGGAGGAGGCGTTGCTCGGATTTGAAGGAACGATCCTCTGCGTCTCCCACGACCGGTACTTTGTCAACAAGCTTGCCACAAAGATATTGTATTTCAACACAACGGAGATCGCCGCGCTGGACGGCAATTACGACGATTACGTAACGGCGCTGGCGGCGGGGGGTAACGCGTCTGAAGGTGCGCGTAAAGCGGAGAAAAAGCCCAACGAATACCAACTGCGCAAGGAGGCGGAAAGCCGGGAGCGCAAACGGCAGACGCGCAAGCGCCGTATTGAAGAGGAGCTTTCCTCCTGCGAGGAACGCCGGGATGAACTGAACCGGACGCTTTCCGATCCCGATACCGCCGCGGATTATGAAAAGATCCTCTCGCTGACGGCGGAACTGGAAGAGGTAAACGGCCGCATCGACGAGCTGGAGGCAGAATGGCTGGAATTGGAAGAAATCTAAAAAAACTATTGAAACCTTAAAAAAAGTGTGTTACACTGAATTTGCAAAATTTGTCAAAAACAAGGAGGCATTTTAATGAAAAAGTTTTTCAGTGATTTCAAAGAGTTCGCCCTCAAGGGCAACATCATGGACATGGCTGTCGGCGTAGTCATCGGCGGCGCGTTCGGTAAGATCGTTACTTCTCTCGTCAACGATATCATCACGCCTCTCATCAGCCTGCTGACAGGCAGCACGACGCTTGCCGGATTGAAGCACATCTTTAAGCCCGAAGTGTTCCATTTTGAAGACGGTGAGAAAATCATAGATCAGGCGGAAATCGCTCTGACCTACGGCAATTTTATCCAGACCATTATCGACTTCCTGATCATCGCACTCTCCATTTTTATCGTGCTGCGCCTTATCATGAACGCGAAGACGAAGCTGGAAAGCCTGAAAAAGCAGGAAGAGGAAGCGGAAGAAGAAGAGGAAGAGACCGAGCTTTCCGTCCTCAAGGATATCAAGGCGCTGCTGGATAAAGACGCTGACGCCGACGAGGCCGCCGAGGAAGAAGCGCCTGCCGAAGAATAATCATTTTACATCTGTCACAGGACCGGGCACGTTGTGTCCGGTTTTTTTTCTTGCTATTTGATCCGGATCACGCTATAATGACAATATCATACCGGATAACGAGGTGCACGATGGCAGTAAAGAAATACTATGAGATCTCCCGCAGGGAACGCAAGAAGCAGCGGAAAAAGCTGATGCGCCTGCTGCCGAAGCAGGGGTATACAGAGGAAGATCAGCTCCGGATCATCGACAGCCTGTCCGGCAAAACGGAGTCGGGCAAGGAGCAAGCCGCACAGGAGTTGTCGGCTTTGATCGCCGACGGCGTCGGAAAGGAAGAGATCCTGTCCTGCGCAAAGCGATAAGGATAGAGCCGATACGAATATCCGACCAAACAGAAAAAACGCCTCCTGCGTCATTACGGCGCGGGAGGCGACGATCATTTATGCGATCAAATGGGCAGCAATCCGTCCTTTTGCTTCGGCGGTTCCTCATATACGGGGCAGGTGGGTTTGCACTGCGTCAGCTTCATAAAGTCCACCTTTTCCAGCGGCGTATGAGGCAAGTCGTTGAGCACGCGGATGTCGCGCGGCACGGAGAATTTGGAATAATTCTGTTCCACGCAGTCCACCAGCTTGTTGTTGTAAAGCTGTATGGTTTCCTGCGTCAGTTCCTGCGTGCCCTTGCGGTAGGAAACGAACATCCTCAGCAGCTGCTTGCCCTCTTTGCTGAAGCCGTTGGCAAGGCACACCTCGTTTACGAAGGGGAATTCCGTCAGCTTCTTCTCGATATCGCTGGGATAGACGTTATAGCCGGAGATGATGATCACTCTCTTTTTCCGGCCGGAGAAGAAGAAAAATCCGTCGTCGTCGCGGTAGCCCAAGTCGCCGGAGCATACCCACTTCACGCCGTTTTCATCGACGTAAAGACCGTCGCCGCGTTTCGTGTTGTCGCCGTGGTAATACCCCTCCATGATGGTGGGGCCGGAGATGACCAGCTCGCCGATCTCGCCGTTGGGCAGCTCGTGGTGGTCGTCGTCCCACACCTGCATCGTTACGCCCTCCAGCGGCTTGCCGATGGAGTTGGGTTTATATTCCCAGTTGGAGCAGTGGCAGCAGACGGAACCGACTTCCGTCAGCCCGTAGCCCTGGCGGAGCTTGGCGGGAGAGCCGCTTTCCTCCAGCAGCTTGTTGAAGTCGTCCAGCCAGGTCTGGGGCGCGTCGTCGCCGCCGCAGAACGCCATACGGAAATTGCGCAGGTACTTCGGGTTGAAGTGCTTGTCGTCCATCAGTTTTTTGAACATCACGGGGATGCCAACCATGGCGATCACCTTGTTGTCGCGCATCAACCGGGAGACCAGCCCCGCGTCGTATTTCATCAGGGGGATCAGACGGCCGGCGTTGCAGACCGCCATGTGGACGGCAAGGCACAGGCCGAAGCAGTGGAACAGCGGAAGAACGATGATCTCCGCCTCAAGGCCCGGCTGATGGATCCGGTCGATGCGGGACACGCGGCAGGCCAGCTCGTTGATGGCGCGGGAAGTCAGCATAATGGTCTTGCACTTGCCGGTCGTGCCGCCGCCGTTCAGATACACGGCGATATCGTCGCAGTCGCAGTCCGGTTTGACGTTGGCTTTGGCAAAGCGCTTGACCGCGGCCGAATAATACTCCCGGTTTTTGATCTCGGGGAACGCCTTTTTGACGATCAGTTCGCCCAGCTTAGCGCCGTTGGATTTCAGGATGCTGCCGTAATCGGAGCTCTGGCAGATCAGGCAGGGGAGCCCGGATTCGTTGATGACGTCCACGTATTTCTTGGACAGCAGATCCAGGATCATGATCATCTTGGAATGGCCTTCCTCTATAGCCTCCTTCAGCGCCTCCGGCGGCAGAAGCGGATGCACGAAATTCACGATCAGACCGATCTTGTTGAACGCGTAGAACGCGGCGATGCTTTGCACGGTGGTGGGCATGAACACGGTGACCACGTCGCCTCTGGTCAGGCCCAGCTCGATCCTTGCGTAGGCCGCCAGCGCGTCTACGTCTCTTAGAAATTCCGATTTGTAGATTTTTCTGCCGAAATGCTGCGCGACGTAGTACTCTCCGTACATATCGGTGCATTCCAGCCAGTATTCGTAACAGCTCTGGTTGCCCACCGGCTTCATGTTGGTGATCATTCGGTTAGCGCCGTTATTCAGTTCTTTGTAGCTTTCCATTTTGTAATTCTTCCCGCTTTTGATATTTGTGTGAACTATTCTTTAACACTAAAAGAATTATAACATATTTATAACAAAAAGTCATCGTCCGTTTTTGGTGAATTTAAGACTATTGTCGGATAAACGATTGATGTAAAACAAAAAAACCGCCGTTCAAGGCGGGCTTTCTGTTATGTGAGGAATCATTTTATGACGTATTGATTCAGTTCTTTCCGGTTGGAGATCTCCAATTTGTTGAAGATGTTGCGCAGGTGGGAACGGACGCTGTTGACGGAGATGCACAGGAATTCGCCGATCTCCGTATTGGAAAGCCCCTTAGAGGCCAGCATCGCCACGTTCAGTTCCGTGCCCGTCAGCTTATCTGTTACGCTTTCTCCCGTCAGGGAATTGTGTACCTTAACCCAGTTCTTGTGATAGGCGTTAAATAGAGAAGAGATCTTTTTATACGCTTCCGGTTGTTCGCGCCGGACGCATCTCTCCAGCATGCCGGACAGCATTCCCTTGTGCTCCGCAAACGGCATACAGATCCCGTCGGGCTGGGAAAGCTCCCACGCGTGGCGGAAGTAGTATTCCGCTTTGTTCCATTCGCTGCGGCAGATATAGCCGACGCTGACGATGACGGACAGATAGATCTCCGAGATCGGCATATGCTGCTTCATCTGGATCAGCATGCCTTCTGCAAGGCCGATGGCGCGGCCGTAGTCGCCGCACAGGATCAGGTAATGCGCGTAGGCATAGATCGCCATGGGCATCAGTTCGTCCGGCACCGCGAACGCGTTGACGCTCACCTCCGGGAAACGAAGTCCGCCGCGGTTATGCGTCAGGATATTGAAATAAAGCAAAAAGAAATCCACCGTTTTCTTGATCTTCGGCGATGCTTCGATCAGCGGTTTTACGTTGTCCATCATCTCCATCATGGCAAGGATCTGTTCCGTATTGCCAAGGGATAACGCCGTGACGGTATCGATCAGGAATGCGCCCGCGGTGGCGGAGGGATCGTCGCTTTCCTTCAGTGCGGAGCCGATGGCGCTGGCCTTTCCCGCCTGCCCCCTGTAATACAGCAGCTCCGCTTCGGCAATGGCTTTTTTTGTTTTATCGTGAATGGACGCCAAAAAGCTGTCCGCTTCGCCGGGGGCAAAACTGCCGCAGGTCAGCAGGAACGGATTTTCGGTGGTATCAGGCTGTCCGGCGGGATCGGATCGGCGCAGAAGATCGTTGTCTTGCATTTTTTTATGCTCCGTAGGATTTATTGAAATACTGTTTCCACAGGGGTGCCGTCGTCCAGATAAACGCCGGTCAGCAGGGCTTTCCCGTGATAAACGACGATGGCGGCGTAAAAATAACGACCGTTATCATACAGGTCTATATACGTTTGGTAGGCATGTTCGTGTTTGACGTCCGGAAAGGCATATTCCCCGATAGGGGATCGAAATTCCCGTACCGAGGCGCTTTTCATGCACGCGTCGCTGTCCGTTCGCTCTTTCGTCAGGCGCAGGCTCTGATATATGCCGTCGTATTCGTTTTCCGGCGTCGCGTAGCGCATCTCGTCCGTGTCCCAGTTGTTTGAAATATCGTATTTCAATTCCAGCAGGTCGTCTTCAAAGTCGATCCAATTGACGCGGATGCGGTATGTCGTTCCTTTGTCCAGAATCGTGTTTTTTTCCAGAATAAACGCGCAGGGAACCGCCAGTTGGATCAAAACCGCAAGGGCCAGCAGCGCTACGCTCAGCTTACCGTACTTCATCCGGCAGCGCCTCCTTTTCCGTATTCTTCCTGCGGTATTTCTTTTGCAGGACCAGATTCAGCGCCAGGAACGCGCAGCCGATCAGGAAGAATCCGATCCCCTTGACAAACGTGCCGATCTCAGACTGCGCCAGCCAGTTTCCAAACACCGCCAGTATTGCGATGAATCCGATGTTGATATCCGACAGCTTTTCTTCCCGTATGCCGTCCGCCAGATAGACGACTCCGCATATGAACAGGATGCAGGCCATCGGCAAAAAGAAGCCGTCCGGCATTTTTTCCTCGCCGACGATGGCCAGCCCGACAAGAAAGATCGCGGAAATCAGGATATCCGCCGCCGTCAATACGATCCGGCGCAGGTCCCCGCGAGCGTTGATCAGCGTCAGCGCTATCAGCGTTGCCGCCAGCAGGATACACAGTACAAAAGTAGCCGTGTTGCGGTCTTGCGCGTCGAAGGAGAAAAGACCGATGGAGCTCAGGAACATCATGATAAAGGTTCCCGCCGTTCCGGCGGAGACGACGGGGGACGCCCAGTCGTTATTCGTCTTCCCGCTGACCAGCAGTACGTTGAATAGCAGTAAAAGCACTGGCGGGATGAAAGCGTCCGTTATTTTCATAAAGATCACTGCGACCGCAAACAGCGCCACGGCGGAAAGCCAGTTGGCCAGCGTGCGGACGATCGTTGCGGAGAGCTTTGCGTTTTTCTGCATGAAGAATACCCCAAGGGCCGTCAGCGCCAGCATGACCGCAAAAACGGCATAGGAATTGAACGCGCCGTACTCTTCCGGATCGGCGTAGATCGCGCCCCAGTTGATCACTGCGAACAGATATCCGGCGCAGGCGGTGAAGGAACGGAAGATCAGAACGATCGGCAGGATCATGACGCCGCAAAGCAGGATAAAGCGGGAATAATCCGTCGGCACGTTAAAGCAGTACTCCACCAGCTTCAGCGTGCCGAATACCGCCGCGGTGTAGAACAGCGACAGCCCCTCCCGCCAGGCGAGCGAGGTTTTCTGCCGGGCGAGCGTATAAACTGCGGCGATCTGCGCCGCCAACAGCGGAAGAAACGCCATGGCACGCCGCGCCGCGTCGGGGATCCGGGACCAACCGGTAGCGATGATCAGGATCAGACCTGCCGCCGCCATTACCGCGCCGATGGAGGAAAAGACGTACACCAGCGGGTTTGTTTTTTGTTTTGTCCGGTATCGTTGAGAAAGAAGCTCCGCCTGTTCCGGTGTGACAAGTTCTTCCCGTCGCCACGCTTCGATCTCGTTCAGAACGTATTTTTTGTTGTTCAAGGGATATAATTACCCCCTTTCGGTAAAAGATCAGCGTCGTTCGCAGCGCACGCTTCTGCGGGGCAGCCCCAGCGGAACGATCGCCGCCTGCGCTGTTTCACAGAAGTCCGGCGCGCCGCAGATAAAGACGGAATACGCTTCATGAGGCAGGCGTTCCCTGATCGCGTCAAGGGCAATGCCTTCCTTTGCGGGCAGCCGGAGCAAATGGACCTTGCCGCAGGATGCGCAGATGGCGCTCCATTCTTCTGTAAAAGGCGGTTCCCCGTTCCCGCTGTCAAATAATAATAGCACGGTAAGCTTAAAATTCTCTAAATGATCGCGCAGGGCGTACGCCATTGACAAAAAAGACGGCAGGCCGTATGCGTCCGTCAGTCCGATCACCGTCCGGTGATCCCGCAGGGGCGTATGGAAAAAGATGCCCTCCGGGGCGGAAACGTCGACCGTATCTCCTGCGCGGCAGCCGGACGACGGATCATCCCCCGCAGCAATCGCGACGATATATTTGCCTTCCTTCGTCAAAGCCGGGGAACAGCACAGCGCCGCCGGAAAGTTTTTGCCGTCAGCAGAGAACAGGCGCACGCTTTGTCCGGCGCGGAAAGGGGCGGCAACGTAGCCGTCCGTTTTTTTCAGCTCGTACAGCATAATGCCGTTATCGTTTCGTACCGTTTCGATCTTCATCGTCTGGCGTTCCGGGAACATCCGTGCCGCTTTTTCGCGCAGCGATCCCTCCGCGCCGTCCCGCAGGGCGGTCGTCAGGGGCGTTTCCACCGTGATCTCTTCAATATGCGGAACAAGGTCTGTCCCCGGTTTTTCTTTTATTCTTGCAAGGATATCTGCCGCCGCGGCGTCCGTATAGCGAAAATAGTCGTTTTGTGACAACCGTTCCCATTCCGCCGCATCGCGCGGCGCCGATATCTCGCAGACGCACGCGCCTTCGGCTGCGTTGCGCAGAGAGAGCGTATAGCCGCCGTTTTTTTCGTTTTGCCTTTTTTTCTTCTCTTTGTCGGCAACGTACAGATAACCGTCGCCAACGCCGAGAGCCTCGGCGTTGACGTCCAGTGAAATGACGAGACGCAGTTCCGCTTCGGTGCCGTCCCGGAGCCGTTTCTTCTGTTTCATGTATTCTCCTCAAACGAAGCAAAGGCGCCGACTGTGACAGCCGACGCCCGCGTAACTCGGTTTATTTGACTTCCGCCAACAGCGCCTCATAGCTTTCGGTGAGGGTGGAGGCGGAATGGTAGGAGGAAGCGTTGACCTCCTCGTTTTCGGTAAAGATGGAACGGATATCGTTGTCGGTGAGGACGTAGCCGATCTGGTCGTTGCACAGGCCGAAGCACAGCGCGGTCTCCACGCCGGCGCTCTCGGCCAGCGGCGCGTAATCCCAGCTTTCTCCTGTCCAGCTCTTGTCGGCGGTCACGGCGCCGCCCCAGAAGATCTCGGGGCTGATCTCGCCGGGGGCGAAGAAGACGCCGATCTTATTGCCCAGCTCCATGTATCCGATCTCCGTGATGATGGTGAAGCCCAGCCCGTCTCTGGCGACCACGCTGTTGATGAGGCCCTCTCGTACGGCCAGAATAAGGATCTGGTTTTCCGCCTTGACGGCGACCTCTTTATGCCTGATGTTCAGTACCGGCTCCAGCGGCACGTCGTTGTCGATGGCGATGATCTTTTTGGCAAGCGTTTCGCCCATCGCCAGCATGTGGTTTTCCGGCTCGTCCTCCATCTGGTGGATCAGCGTGTAGTCGGTGGTCAGCGCCAGCTCCGCGCCGTTGACGTACACCACGTCCGCGTGAGCGTTTTCCTTGATGTACTGTTTGAGATAGTACGGGAAGTCGCTGGTGATGCGGTCTGGGCCCGCGCCGAGGCCGACGCAGTGGATGCCCGCCTCGCAGATCCAGATCTCGTCGGCGGATTCATTGTCCGGGACAAAACGGATGCGGTTCATGTTGGGATCGTACACCTGCGGGTCGCGTTTATCGTGGATATAGTCGGAAATGTCCACGTACCCGTAGTACAGCTGTCCGCCCTCCATGGATTCCACCGCCTCGGTGATGGTCTGCGCGGTGACCTCGTACAGATGCTTCATGAATTCCGGGTTCTTGCCGCCGACGAATTCATCGGTATCCTTGTTCAGCAGGGAATAGGCGGGGTTGGTGAGCACGGCGGGCACCAGCGGCGCGCCCATGCCGAGGATATCGATGCAGGAGTGCTGGTGCAGTACGGAGACGTTGATGCTGATGACGTCGTTTGCCTTGGCGAAATCGTCCAGCAGCTTGCGGATCTCCAGCACGTCGCCCCGGGCGATGCCGTAGCCGTCGATCACGGCGTGTACCACGGTGCCGCTGACGCCGTCGGAAAGGGCGTATGCGCACACCGCCATATCGTCGATGACCTCCACGGGTACACGGCCGTGCATGGCTTCCAGTGTTCCGGCCATGTAATATTCGCCGTTCATGATATTCAGGCCCTCGATCAGCGAGTTGGTGGAGAAACCGGCGCTCCAACGGGCGTTGGGCTGAACTTCTGTCTCAAAGCTGTCCTCGCCCTCGTAGAAATACTGTGGTGTGTAATTCCTTGCCGTGGGCCACCGGCCGGTCCAGTTAAGGCCGGGTATCAGCATGTTCAGCGTCCTGCCCAGCATATCCACCAGCTTGTCGAGGATACGGTACAGATAGCTTTCCAGTTTTTCTTTCGTCCCGGCGGAGGGGTCCACCTTGGAAGCCGCCAGCGCAGGCACGGCGAACGCCATGAGAACCATCACGGCTGCCAGAAACAGGGCGAGAATTTTTTTCGCGTTTTTCATTTTCCTTCTCCTTTATGATTGGCTTTTGCCTCTTTTACAAAAATCATGACTTTGGCCAGCGCATCCGCGATATGTCCGGCGGTCTCCGGCCCCATGGAGTTCGTCTCCTCGTAGTGCCGTCTGCCGAGGCGGTCGATCGCCTTATCCATATACGGTATGCTTTCGTTCAACAGAAAATCGTTGGGAGGGATCACATAGCCCAGCTCGTCGTTTGCCAGCCCGAAGATCAGCAGATCCTTCGCTTCGGCGATCTCCGTCAGCGGCGGGGGGTTGATCTCCGGCGGCTCGCCCAGCGCGGATTCCTCCGCACCGAGATATCCGCCGTAGGCCAGTTCCGGAAACAGCTCGCAGGGCAGCATCAGGATCTTCAGCGTGTCGATCTCGTAATAGCTCAGCTCCGTCTTCAGCGCGTTGCGTTCCGAGTAGGGCAGCTTGAATTTGTCCGCGTTCAGGATCCCCAACTGGCAGGCGGCGGTCAGCACCGGGTTGTCCACCGGGCAGTAGAACTCCTGTCGGATAAAGCTGATGCGCGGCGCCAGCTCTTTTTCGTCTTTGATGGACATGGCGTAGTCCGCCAGTTTGTAACCGATGTTGCGGGTGGATTCCAGCAGGCGGTTTTCTTTGCGCAGCAGATCCTCGTTTTCCACCTTCATGCTGATCATGCCGCCGATGGCGCCCACGCCGTAGATGGTCTCCGCGCCGGTCTTGTTGCGGATGCGTTCCCGCAGGTAGCAGGGGAAGTCGGCGCTGATCAGCGAGTTGCATCCCTGCAGCGATTCCGAATGGGAGGCGAAATTCAGGAACCAGATCTCCCTTGTGTCGTCGTCCGGCGCGAAACGCAGCCGCGTCAGCGTCTTGGAATATACTTCCGGCAGACGGATATCCTCCTGCATGTCCGGCACTTCGACGGTCCCCAAATACAGCCGCCCCTTGCGCCGGTCGCGGTAAGCGGCTACGGCGGCGGTGATGGCCGCGTTATACAGGATGGTCATAAACTTTTGATTTTTGCCGGAGTGGGGCAGGCGGCCCCAGATGCCCATGGTGTCGATGCCCGCATGGTTGTGGGTGCTCATGACGGTGATCGAACGGCATCCCGTGGTGCGCACAAAATCCTTCAGCGCGCGCTGCAGCGTCTGCACGTCCTTACGCAGCAGCCCCACGATATCCAGTGAAATGAATAGATGCCCGCCCTTGCCGGAGTTGTCGTCCAGCCACAGCGCGTGGGCGTATTGCGGGTCGATCACGCCCTTGGCGGGGTTGTTATCTCTGTACCCGGCGATATAATATCTCTTTTTCGCCACGTCGTCGGGCAGCATGACGGCCTTGCCGAAGCCCGCCGTAAAGCGGTCGGAAACGGCCTTTGGCGTGTAGTCGAACATGCCGTCCTCCGGCGGTTCTGCGTAGGTCTTTCTGCCCAGAGCGTTGACGCCGCTCAGCGCCGAAGAGGCGAGAGAACCGAGATCCATCCGTTCACCTTCTTTCTTTTTAATTATATCAAAACAATACTACCACATTGATACTGCTTTTTCAATAAAAAAATAGATAATTCAGACAAATTTAACAAAATAAATATTGAAAATATGCCTGCCGGATGGTAAGATAAAAATTAACCAATTCCGGATAAGAAGGAGAAAGCCATGAAGAAGAATTCCACCAAACCGATCGCGCTGCTGATGGCGCTTGCCATGCTGTTTACCTGCGGCGCTTCGCAGCTTGCCGTGGCGTATGCCTGCGACTGCGATATCTGTCCCGCCATCGTGATCCCCGGCGTATTTCAGTCGGACGTTCGGTACTACGATGACGACGGCAACGAGAAGCTGAACGCGGACGGCAAGCCCTATTCCGGGCCGTTCTTCCTGGATACCACGCCGGAGATCGTCAAAAACGCGTTGGAAAACGCCCTGCTGCCCATCGGCGGCATGCTGGCTACCCAGCGTGTCAAGGACGAGAAGGCTGCGCAGGCTATCGCGGAGGTACTGGGCGAAACGCTGGCCGGCAAGGTGAGATCGGATCAGTACGGCAACGTGATCGGCAACGTCCGCGCCGTCAAATACGAGACCAGCCTCGCGAACCTGTCCGAGTATGACAGAAACTACGCGCTGAACCAGATCCCGCTGCAGAAGTACGTGGATATCGCGGGGCTTGACCATCTGTATTTCTTCTCCTACATGTCCTTTGACAATATCCGGCGGCTGGCGGAGGAGCTCTACCAGCTGATCCAGACCGCCAAGCGGGAGACCGGCCATGATAAGGTGAACCTTATTCCCATCAGTCAGGGCGGCTCGCTGGAAAACGCGCTGATGCAGTTGTATAAGGACAAGGGCCTTGACTTTTCCGAAGACGTCAACCGTGTGGTGTACATCATCCCCGCCGCCGACGGCACCGCCATTCTGGGCGATATCTACGAGTACGGCCTGCTGGACGACGACGGCGCGCTGTACGGCTACATGTTCCCCTCGCTGCTGGACGACGACCAGCAGTGGCTGGCCTATCTCATCACGCTGCTGCTGCGCATCATGCCGAACGCGCAGGTCAACAAGATCATCGACCGGGCCGTGGATATTTTAGTGGACGAGTATCTGGCGTATTCCACCTGTATGTGGGCGCTGATCCCCTCCGGCAATTATCCGGGCGCCGCGGCGAAATACCTGTCCCAGCCCGATGATGAGTATATCCGGGAGCAGACGGACTGGTACTACGGGGCGCAGATGGATTCCCGCGCCAATATCCTTGCGCTGAAAGAGAAGGGCGTGCAGTTCTTCGATATCGTGGACTACAACTGCTCGCTGTATCAGATCTGCGATTCCTGGGACAAGACGAACGCCGACGGCGTGATCCATCTGGATTCCACCTCCTTCGGCGCCACGGCCGCCGTGGTGGGGGGGACGCTGCCCGACGACTACGTGCAGCAGAACACCTACTGTACCGATCCCTCCCATAACCACATCGACGAGGGCCGCATCGTGGACGCCTCCACCGGTATCCTGCCCGAGACGTCGTTCTATTTCAAGGGGCAGAACCACGAGCAGACCGCCCGCAACGACGTGATCATGCGGCTAGCGATCCGCATCCTGACGGACAGCAGCTTTACCGATATCTATTCCGATCCCGGTTATCCGCAGTTCAACTACGCGCGGGATTCCAGAGGCTTCATCAACCTGTATAACCAGTGGAAGGATTATGATACGTCACAGCTCAACGAAGCGGACCGTGCGGAGTTGGAGGCAGCGCTGGCGGAGGCGAAGATCGCGACGGAAAGCACCTGTATGCCCACCGATGAATACAACGCGTCGAAAATGCGGCTGGAAAACATCACCTATATGATCGCAAACGGAGAGGAGCGTCAGGAAAAGCAGGTCAGCGCCTTTAACAAGCTGTTCACAAAGATCTTCAAATTCTTCAGCGAGTTCATGCTGAAGTATTTCGGCGGCAAGGGTTATTCCGATATCGTGCTGCTGCGCGGCACCGAAAGCTCGCCGGGGCTGTGGTAAAAAAACTCTTGACATCTTGTCCTTATTCTGTTATTATATCTAATCGTTGTAATGCATTTACAATAATCCTTGCCCCGGAACAAGGGGCCGAAGTCCAAAAGGAGGTGCATCTAAATGGCAAAGTATGAAACCGTAGCAGTATTCTCTGTGAAAGCAGGCGAAGAAAAGGCAAAAGAGCTTGTGGAAAAGTTCAAGGCGCTGATCGAGGCCAACGGTACCATGGAAGCCGTAGATGAATGGGGGCTGCGCAAGCTGGCGTATCCGATCAACTACGAAACCGACGGCTACTATGTGCTTTATACCTACGAGGCAGACGTCAATTTCCCCGCCGAGCTCGACCGTGTTTTCAACATCACTGACGGCGTTCTCCGTTCGCTGATCGTGGCGAGATAAGGAGGAGACGAAATGATTAACAGTGTTGTGATCATGGGCCGACTGGTAGCCGATCCGGAGCTGCGCACCACGACCTCGGGTATTTCCCGCACGTCGTTCCGCGTGGCGGTGGACCGCAGATACCAGAAGTCGGGCGAAGAAAAGCAGACGGATTTTATCAGCTGTGTGGCATGGCGCGAGAAGGCGGATTTCGTTTCGCAGTGGTTCCATAAGGGTTCCATGATCGCGGTGCAGGGCTCCCTGCAGTCCCGCAGCTACGAGGACAACAACGGCAACAAGCGCACCGCTTACGAAGTTGTGGCGGATAACGTCAGCTTCTGCGGCTCCAAGGCCGAAAGCGGCACAGGCGCTCCCGCCGGCAACATGTCCGGCGCGGCTCCCGCGGCGTCCTATTCCAACAGCACGCCCGACGATTTTTCACAGGTCGTTGACGACGACGATCTTCCGTTCTGATTTTAACTAATATAGGAGGATACCGAAATGGCTTTCGAGAAGAAAGAGAACAGGGGCCCTCGCCCCATGAACAGAAAGAGCCGCAAAAAGGTGTGCACTTTCTGTGTGGAGAAGTCTGAGTTTATCGATTACAAAGACACCCAGAAGCTCCGCCGCTTTATCTCTGAAAGAGCGAAGATTTTACCCCGCCGTGTGACGGGCACCTGCGCTTACCATCAGAGAGAGCTCACCGTCGCGATCAAGCGCGCCCGTCAGCTGGCGCTGCTGCCCTACATCAGCGACTGACAAGAAAGCGGCTGCGCCGCAGCGCAGAGCGCTTTCGGATACGCCATCGCCGTTGCCCAAAGGGCAAAATCGGCGGGCGTTAAGATTATTTTTGTTTGATAGGAACCGAGAAGTTTCCTATCAAATAAAAAACCTGTTTTTTCCGCGCTCCGACCGGGGCGCGTTTTTTTGTTTAAACGTATTGCATTCTCCAAACAATGTGATACAATGAGGATAACAAAGTTTTGCTTATCCGAAAGGGGAGTATGCAATGATAAAAATAGGTATCGCGGGCTGCCGCGGGCTTTCCACCCTGCAGGGCCTGCACGACATTGAGGACGTTCGGATCACCGCCATGTGCGACCTGAACGAGGACCATCTGAAGGACGCCGCGGCGCGTATCGGCGGCGACGTAAAGACCTTCCGCGTGTTTGACGACATGCTGGAAAGCGATATCGACGCGGTGATCATCGCCACGCCCATGCAGTGCCACGTGCCGCAGGCCATCGCCGCGATGGAGGCCGGTAAGCACGTCATGTGCGAGGTGACGGCAGGCGTTTCCATGGACGAGCTGTTCTGGCTGTGCGAGACTGTGGAAAAATACAACAAAATCTATATGTACGCCGAAAACTACATCTACGCGCCCAAGGTGCAGCTGGTCAAGGGCATGGTGGCCGCGGGACTGTTCGGCAGACCTTACTACGCGGAGGGCATGTACCTGCACGACATCCACGAGATATTGACCTATCCCGACGGCAAAACGTCGTGGCGCAGCTACTGGCAGTGCGGCAAGCGGGGCAACTTCTATCCCACCCACAGCATCGGCCCGGTGATGCAGTGGTTCCCCGGCGACCGGATCACGGAGATCTCCTGCTTCTCCCCCGGCGTGCACAACGACTACGGCGTCAAGCAGGACAGCGGCACCACCATGATGTGCCGCACGGAGCAGGGCAACCTGCTGGAGATCCGTACCGACTGCCTGTCTCCGCGCCCCCATTGTATGGATAACTACCTGCTGCAGGGTACGGAGGGTATCTTCCAGTCCGCCCAGTACGGCAAGGGAAGGTCCAACGGCGATTTCGACCGGGTATCCCTGCGCAGTAATCTCACCGAAAGCGGCGCCATGGACTGGGAGGACCTGTTCAATTACAAACAGTATTTGCCGGACCGCTACAAAAACGCCACCGAAAGCCAGCGCAGGGCCGGTCACGACGGCGGCGACTACTTCATCGTGGAGGACTTCATCAACGCTGTACGCGACGGCAAACAACCCGATCTGGACGTGTATACCGCCTGCGAGTGGACTGCGGCGGGGTTGCTGTCCGCCCTGTCCGTCACCAACAACGGCAAAACGATCGAGGTGCCGCACTTCCGTCCGCAGATGCCCTTGGCGGAAAAGCGCGTGACGCTGTAATTATTCCCGCATATCAACATACGCGAAAACGGTCTGCTCCGGCAGGCCGTTTTTATGGTTTTGAGATTTCATTTTTGAGAAACGCCGTTGCGGATGCTTTTTCCGGTTTGCGGTCGCTTCAATGTTGGTTTTATCTTTTTTTTCGCTTTTCGGTTTATTCCCGTCCGTTTCGGGAAACATGATAGTGAAAGGCGATGAGAATATGACGGAAAACCCGAACGCGGCGTATCAGAAAAAGGTGGAGGCCCTTTCGCCGAAGTCCCCTCTGCTGAAAAACTGTATCTGGGCGTTTTTGTGCGGCGGCGCGCTGTGCCTGTTCGCGGAGCTGCTGTTTACGGCGTATACCGGCTGGGGCGCGGCGGAAAAGGAAGCCCGTACCTGCGTTTCCATCACCATCGTGGCGCTGACGGCGCTCTTTACCGCCTTGGGCGTATACGACAAAGCCGCCAAGCACGCGGGCGCCGGGTTTGCGGTGCCCATCTCCGGCTTTGCCAACTCCGTGGTCTCCGCGGCGATGGAATACTCCACGGAGGGCCGCATCCTCGGCACGGCGGTCAAAATGTTTACGCTGGCGGGGCCCGTGATCGTGTACGGCTGCAGCTTCGCCATGATCTACGGGCTGATCTACTATTTCTTTTTGATGTGAGGGGCCTATGGCAAGCAAGATAGGAAAAAACGTGGTATCATTCGCGCAGCCGCCCTGCGTGATCGCCTCCGCCGCCGTGACGGGCAAAACGGAGGGTGAAGGGCCGCTGGCGCGGGAATTTGACGCCTGTTATCCGGATGACGGGCTGGGCAAGGCCAATTGGAACGAGGCGGAGGCGGAGCTGCTGTTTCAGGCGGTTACACGTGCCATTGAAAAAGGTCGCCTGTATCGGTCCGATATCGACCTGATCGTAGCGGGCGACCTGCTGAACCAGTGTACGGCCAGCACCTTCGGCGCCAAGGATTTCGGCGTGCCCTTCGCCGGTATTTTCGGCGCTTGCTCCACCATGGCCTACGCCATGGCGCTGGCGGCGCTGCTGGTGGACGGCAAGGGCTTCGACAATGTGGTGGCGGCCACCTCGTCGCACTTCTGTTCCGCGGAAAAACAGTTCCGTTTCCCGCTGGAATACGGTGGACAACGGGCGCAGACGGCGCAGCGTACCGTTACCGGCGGCGCTGCCTGTGTGATCGGCAGGGGCTATGAGGATATCATTATCCCGCGGGCGATGTTCGGGAAGATCACCGACTATGGCATCAAGGATGCCGCCAATATGGGCGCCGCCATGGCGCCCGCAGCGGCGCGGTCCATTGCGGAGTATCTGGAGGATACGGGCGCGGAGCCGGAGGATTTTGATATGATCCTGACCGGCGATCTGGGCAGCACCGGCACGGCGCTGCTGCACGAGTTGGCCGTCGAGCAGTACGGGATGGATCTGACGCCCGTCCATGAGGATTGCGGCAACATGATCTTTGACGCGCGCAAGCAGGACGCCCATTCCGGCGGCTCCGGCTGCGCCTGCTCCGGCGTGGTGGTCTGTTCCCGTATCCTGCGGCAATTGAAAGAGGAGGAGCTGCGGCGGGTGCTGTTCGTGGGGACCGGCGCGCTGATGTCGCCGGACGTGGTGCTGCAGGGCAAGACGATCCCGGGCATCGCCCACGCGGTGGAGCTGGTGAGAAGATGAAAAGAGAAACGATCGACGAGCTGAACGCGCTGTTGAAGCCGTATCGCGCCGTGAAGGCGGTCAGCCGCATCAACCGCATCTCCGGCGCGGTGAAAACCCTGTCGGCGCTGGCGGTGTTCGGCCTGCTGGCGTGGGAAGCTTTTACCATCGCAAAAACGATCCCCGGCCGCTGATACGCGCCGGGGATCGTTCAAGTTAAAACTTACAACTTGCAACTTACATCTTGCAACTGATTTGCTTCGCAGATCCTCACTGAAACGCCTTCGTCACGTCGGTGTTGATCAGCATCATAGCGTGGTCGTTGACCGTTTTGCTGAACAGCGGAGGGGCCGCCTCATCGTCCCGCTTGGGCGCGCGCTCGCACAGCCGGTTGATACTGACGTCGCACAGCCCCCGCAGCTCGGCGTTTCCGTCGACGGCGGCAAGAAACTTTTTGATGCACAGCGTAAAGAAATCCGTAAAAAAGATCTCCATGCTGTCGTCGTTTTCCTCCGCCTGCTGCGACAGGTAAAGAATGCTCCGGATCACGGTTTTCGGGATCATCCTGTAGTCCGCCGGGATGGCCTGCGTGTCGAACAGCTCGCTCATCTTTTGTTTGGAATCGGTCAGCCCCAGCAGATAATCCGCCGTCACGTCGTAATAATCGGCCACCTTTTTGACAAAATCGAGATTGCACTCCCGGATGCCCTTTTCGTAGTGGGACAGCAGCGCCTGTGAGATACCCAGCTCCTCGGCGGCCTGCTTCTGGGACAGGTTCCTGTCGCGCCGCAGCGCGGATAAATTGGCGGAAAAAGCTACGCTCATAAAAATTCTCCCTTGATTGTCGGCTCGAAATGTATTATACTACTTTTATCTTACACGAATTTTCGGGATTTGTAAATACGAGAGGTAAAAATATGCGCACCTTTAAGATCCACCTGATCCGCCACGGCCTGCCGGAGGGCGCGGAGCTGGGGCAGTACATAGGCCACACGGACGTGGCGCTGTCCGCCGACGGCAAAAAGCAGCTGAAGGATATGAAATCCGATTTCGAGTATCCGTCCGTCAGCGCGGTCATCACCAGCCCGCTGGACCGCTGTCTGGAGACGGCGCGGATCCTGTACCCGGACCTCAGCCCCTTGATCTTCGACGGGCTGATCGAATACGATTTCGGCGAGTTCGAGGGAATGACCGCCGACGAGCTGAAAAGCGACCCCGCCTTTACCGAGTGGCTGGCGGGCGGCGAGGACGCCGCGGCTCCCTTCGGCGAAAGCAACGGCGATTTTGCCAAGCGCGTGTGCCGCTGCTTCAACGACATCGTGGAGGGCGTCATGAAATCCGGCGTGGACAGCGTGGCGGTCATCACCCACGGCGGCGTTATCATGACCATCATGCAGTATTTCGCCCTGCCGGAAGCGCCCATGCACGACTGGCTGACGCCCAACGGCTGCGGCTACACCCTGAACGTGATCCCCTCCGTCTGGTCCAACATCAAAAAGGCGGAGGCCATGGCGGAGATCCCGCTGAAGCCCTACGAGCCCGCGGATGAGCCGGAGGGAGACTGGGATATCGAACTGGACCCCGACGAGTTTGTCGGCTTCTACACGCCGGAGGAGGACCACCCGTGATCACACAGGAGACCATCGACCGCATCAACGAGCTGGCGCGCAAATCCCGCACGTCGGAGGGGTTGACGGAGGCCGAAAAGGAAGAACAGCAGAAGCTGCGGCGGGCGTATATCGACGCGTACAAAGCCTCGCTTCGGAACGAGCTGGAGCACACGGTGGTCGTCCGCCCGGACGGCACCCGGCAAAGGCTATCGGAGATAAAAAAATAGATTTCCACAATTCGCGCGGAAATCAACTGGAAATTTCGTAGCACGGAGCCTCAGCTCCGTTAAGTCGGCGCAAACAACAGTATTGCAATCGCCTGATTTACGTTGCTGAGGCAGCGTGCTACGTTTGTATATCTATGGGGACCGTTGTCATGACGACAGCGGTTCCTTTTTCGTAGGCGACGTATAGGGCACCGTTGCAAAATGCGACGTCGCTGTAGCCCGCGTCGCCGGGATCAAGGACCTGTAGTTCCTGCCAGTGTACGCCGTCCGCGCTCTGCTCCAGCGTCAGGTTTCGCCGATTTTCCCTATCGCGGCAGTGGGTCAGATACAGCGTATCATTCGCGGCGATCATTCCGCCGCAGCAGACGGGGTCCGGCACGTCCGGCAGAACGGCGACGGGGGAGAAGGAGATATCATTCAGAGCGGAGAGCGGAGTTCGGAGAGCGGAGATTTCATTGGTCGTTCCGTAAGCGCCGACAGAGCAGCAGCGGCTGTGCGTGTTTCCGTCCCGGATATTCAGCACGACCGTCCCGTCCGGCAGCTGCGCGGCGGCGGTCTCGTTGGGGTCGCGCACCCCGCCGTTGGGTACAAAGGACGCGATCCGCCACGTTTCGCCGCCGTCGCCGCTCGTCAGCGCGCACACCGCGCCGGGATGATGGGAATCGGCTTTTTTGCCGTGCTTCTTTAACACGGTCCAGCAGGGGACGAACAGCGTGCCGTCCGCCAATTCGATCCCGTGGCCGGGGCCCGTGGCGAACACGTTGCGCAGCTCCGGCAAGGTCATGGAGGAGATATCCCGAGGCTCGCTCCACGTTGCGCCTTCGTCCGTGCTGCGGCGGTAAAACACGCCGCCGCCCCGGTCTTCCACGCCGTATTCCACGCAGCAGAGAAAATGCGCCGTACCGTCATTACCAGCGATCATCACCGGGTTGTTGACGGTCTTTTTCATTTTCGTGCCGCAAACAAGAACGACGGGGGCGGAAAAGGTCCGCCCGCCGTCGGTGCTTCTGCGTAAAAGTATGTCGATCTCCGCCCAGTCGCCGTCGCTCTTCCGCGCCTCGCAATATGCGAGCAGCGTTCCCTTCGCCGTCGCAATGACGCCGGGGATGCGGAACCGGGCGTAGCCGGATATCTGTTGGGGATCAAATAATATCTCCGATCTCCGCTCTCCGAACTCCGCTCTCACATTTCACCTTTGGCGATTGCCACCGCTTGCGCACACTTTTCGCGCACTTCCTCCGGTGTGCCCTTCATCATCCAGCTTCCGCCGACGGCAAAGATCTTGTCCCACACGAGATATTCCGCCAGATTGGCGTCGGAGATGCCGCCGGTGGGCAGAAACGTGACCGCCGGGAAAGCGGCCGCCAGCGCCTTCATGGTGCCGAGTCCGCCGTAGTTGGAGCAGGGGAAGAACTTGATGATGCTGCAGCCGTAGGAAAGCGCCGTCATGATCTCCGTGGGCGTCACGCAGCCGCCGAGATACGGGATATCCCTCTCATTGCAAAGCTGCGCCGCCTCTTCGGAAAAACCGGGGGAGACGATGAACTTCGCGCCGTAGGAAAGGGCTTCCTCCGCCTGCCGGCGGTTGATGACCGTACCGGCGCCGACAAGCATCTGCGGGAACTCTTTTACCGCGATCTGAATGGCTTCCCCCGCGCAGGCGGTGCGGTAGGTGATCTCCGCGATGGGTAAGCCTCCGTCGCACATGGCCTGTAATTTGGGACGCACCTCGTCAATGGCGTTGAACACCACCACGGGCACCACTCTGTATTGGCGGATGAATTCTTTGGTATCCATTTTATACTCCCGAATACGCGTTGAAGCCGCCGTCCACCGGGATCACCACGCCGGTGATAAAGCCGCTGGCGTTGTCGTCCGCCAGATACAGCAGCGTGCCGATCAGCTCGCTGACGTCGCCGAAGCGTCCCATGGGCGTACCCGCAAGGATCTTATGCGTCCGGGCGGTGGGGGAACCGTCGGGGTTGAACAGCAGCCCGCGGTTCTGATTGCCCACGAAAAAGCCGGGGGCGATGGCGTTGCAGCGAATGCCCACGGGGGCGAAATGCACCGCCAGCCACTCCGTGAAGTTGGAGATGCCCGCCTTGGCCGCCGAGTACGCCGGGATCTTGGTCAGCGGGTGGAACGCGTTCATGGAGGACAGGTTGATGATGTTGCCTCCGGTTTCCAGCATATCCTTGGCGAAGACCTGCGTGGTGAGGAAAGCTGATGTGATGTTCAGGTCGAACACGAACCGCAGCCCCGCCTCGTCGAGCTTGAAGAAGGTCTTGATATCGTCGGCGGTCTCTTTTGTCATGTATTCATTGTCGGTGGTGGCCTTGGGGTTGTTGCCGCCCGCGCCGTTGACAAGGAAATTCACCTTGCCCCACTTGGCGTTGATCTGCGCCTTGGCGGCTTCCAGCGAGGCGGAATCCAGCGCGTTGGTACCGATTGCCAGCGCGTTTTCGCCGATCTCGTCCGCCACTTTTTTCGCGGCTTCCTCGTTGATGTCCAGCAGCGCCACCTTCGCGCCGCAGGCCGCCAGCGCCTTGGCAAATTCGCTGATGAGCACGCCGCCCGCGCCGGTCAGCGCCACGACCTTGTCGGACAGATCAACGGTAAAAGGTAATTTCATATTTATTTTCCTCCCAGTATGGATTTTTTATCTGTTTACTCTGGCGGAGCCGCCCTTGACGATGTTCTCCACTTCCTTCAGCACGGCGGTGGAGGTATCGCCCGGGGTGGTCATGGCCAGCGCCCCGTGGGCGATGCCATAGTTGACGGCCTTTTCCGGGTCGCCGAAAGTCATCAGCCCGTAGATCAGGCCGCTGGCGAAGGAATCCCCGCCGCCCACGCGGTCATAGATCTCAAGGTCCGGCAGCTCTATGCCCCGGATGACCTTGCCGTCGGCGTACACCATGGCGGACCAGTCGTTGACGCTGGCGGTGCGCACGGTGCGCAGCGTGGTGGCGATCACCTTGAAATTGGGGTAGACCTTCGTCACTTCCCCCAGCATTTTGGCGTAGCCGTCAAGGTTCAGTTCCTTCAGGTTGGCGTCGTTGCCCTCGATCTCAAAGCCGAGGCAGGCGGTGAAGTCCTCCTCGTTGCCGATCATCACGTCCACGTATGGCGCGATGCGTTTGTTGACCTCCCGCGCCTTTTCCTGTCCGCCGATGGATCTCCACAGCGAGGGGCGGTAGTTCAAGTCATAGGAGACGATCGTACCGTATTTCTTGGCGGCTTTGACCGCTTCAATTGCCACCTCGGCGGTCGTATCGGAAAGCGCCGCAAAAATGCCGCCGGTGTGCAGCCAGCGCACGCCCAGCGTACCGAAGATGTGATCCCAGTCCACGTCGCCGGGCTTCATCTGCGAGACAGCGGTATTGCCCCGGTCGGAAACGCCGGAGGCCCCGCGTACGCCGAAGCCGCGTTCGGTGAAGTTGAGACCGTTGCGCACGGCGCGGCCGATGCCGTCGTAGGGCACCCATTGGATCAGGGACGTATCCACGCCGCCCTGTAAAATAAAATCTTCCAGCAATCTGCCCACGTCGTTGTCCGCGAAGGCGGTCACCACGGCGGTCTTCAGCCCGAAGCAGCGCCGCAGGCCTCTGGCCACGTTATACTCGCCGCCGCCTTCCCACACGCGGAATTGCCGGGCGTTGCGCACGCGCATATCGCCCGGGTCCAGCCGCAGCATGATCTCGCCCAGCGCGATCATGTCAAAGGCACAGTCTTCTTTCTTGCGAAGCGTCATCATAAAGCGTTATCTCTTAATACTCGGAAATGATCCGGATGCGGTTGATGGCGGCGTAGGCCTTGGCTGTGAACTGCTCCACGCTTAAGTTGCGGTACTTGTCGCTGCCCTCGTGCGGCAGGTCGATCTCCAGCATCAGCGTGGACTGGATATCGTAGCGGTGGATCAGGTCCGCCGTGTGGCGGAAGTCGATGCACCCGTCGTAGGGCAGGATGTGGTCGTCGCCGTTATACACGCAGTTGTTGTCGTGGATGTGGGTGGCGATGCAGCGGTTGGGGAACAGCGGCAGGTACTCGCGCCCGTGAGCGAAGCACTTTTCGTGGCCCACGTCCCAGCAGAAGCCCACGTTGGTCTCGGGACCGTACATTTCCAGAATGGTGGCGATGTTGCCCAGCAGCCGCTGGTTCTCCACGGCGATGCGGATGTTCTTTTTCGCCGCGTAGTTGACAAATTCGTCAAAGCGCTTGCGGCCGATATCCGTCACCGTCGGCGCGTCCTCCTTGGAGCTTAAATGCGTGATGATGATCGGGATGCCGTATTCCGCCGCCAGATCCACCGAACGGAAGAAGTTTTCCAGCGCGAGGGAAGAGGAACCGGGCGTGTCCAGCCACAGGTCGTTGATCTTGTCCCACGGGGCGTGAAGGTAGTCGTAGGAGAGCCCCTTTTCCTGACACAGCTTGCTGATATGGCGGATGTAATCCTCGTCGAGGCCGCAGGTGAAGACCGCTTCAAACCCGGTGGCCGCGATGCAGTTGAAAAAGCTGTCCACGCCGTAGATAACGTTCTGATCGATATTGATGCCGACTTTTCTCATGGTACCGCTCCTTTAAATATATATACTGTTATTCTACCATCGTTGCCGGGAATAGTCAATAGCTATCGGACTGTTGAAGAGTTATGACGTAAGAAAAAAAAGAATCCGAACGGTCTTCATTCGGATTCGTGTCATGATTATTCAAACGTGATCGACAGAGGTATTTCAAGTATATGCGTGTCGGCGGTCTGTTGGGTCATGCCGCTGGTGTAGATGATCTCGATGACGGGAGAGAGGGACTTCGTGTCTGCGGCGGTAAAGGTCAGCTCCGCTTTCCATTCTACCTCCGCCGGTTCGCCGTCCTTGACCGGCAGCAGCAGGTCGTTCAGCGTCAGCCCGTCGCAGTTTTCGTTTTGCGGCCGGAATACGATGTTGTCGTAATCGATGCCGGTAACGCGCACGCTGTCGATCCGGCCGTAGAAATCCGCCTGCGTCTTTTCGGCGGAAATGTAAAACGAAACCGTATAATCCTGCGGGCCGCTTTTCGGTTTTTTCAGCGTGAATTCCGTGTTTTCCACGGCAAAATCGATGCGGTCCACGATCTGCCGTCTGAAGCTGCCGGAGGTCGCTTTCGGCGCCTGCCCGGTTTTGATCGCCCACACCGTAACGGGCACGGCGATCACCAGCGCCGCGCAGATGATCATGCTGAACAGCGTCGATTTTTTCACTGGGCTCGCACCTCCTTGCCGTATTTTCGGTTCTATTGTAGCTTTATTCTTCGTTTCTGTCAACCGGAAAAAGTTTGTCGAATTCTTCCCGCGTCATAAAAACGTTCAGCGCCTGCAAAAAGCTCTTGCCCGTCAGCCGTGCGGGCAGTCCCAACTGCCGCAGCAACGTGCGGCGTTTTTCCGCGGAATCCGGTTTTCCCGTCAGCCCCGCGTCGAACAGGTCCGCCGTGGTGATCTCCCGGCGGGGGACGGCGTTGCCCCCTTCCTCAAACGCGCCGCAGCGTTGCAGCGCTTCTTCCAGCGCGACGGTATCCATACCCTCTACGCCCAGCTTGCCCTCCCTGGAGGGGGCGTCCTTGCGGCGTTCCTTGCCGTAGATATCGGGGATATAGGCGTGGACGATCTGTTCCTCCGGCACGATGTTTTTCAGATAATTCCGTATTTTGAAGCCCGCCGCGTCGGAATCCGTCAGGATCAGCAGCCCCTTCTCCGCCGCCAGCTTTTTCAGGAACCGCTGTTTCTCTTTATCGGAAAAAATGCCGAACCCCTCCGTGGTGACGATCAGCGCGTCCACCACGGCTGCCAGCCGTATCTTATCGTATTTTCCCTCCACGATCACAGCCCTTTGCGTCGTTACCATCGGTTCTCCTTCATTCCGCATTCATTTGCAGCTCGCCAGCTTCGCGATGGTCTCCGTCATCAGTATCTGCGGGTCGGCCTTCGTGCTTTTTGATGTTACGTCCGCTTCCGATAAAACCTCGATCGCCTTATGGATCTGTGATATACTGCTTTTCCGGGCGAAGGCCGCGATCTTGTTGAAGCGGTAGGAATAGCTGCCCGTGTAGCCGAAGCTTTCTGCAAAATCGGCATAACCCCTGCCTGCGTTCAGCGCCGTTTTGTAGCGGTAGATATCCACGTAAGAAGAGGCCAGCGCCCCCAGCATGGGCTGCAGCTCCGCCTTCTGCCGGAACAGCTCGTTTGCCTTGGCAAAGGCCTTGTCCGTATCGCCGCTGAACAGCGCGGCGCTGATATCGAACACCGACGCCTCCACGCTTTTCACCGCGGTGGTATCGATCATCTCCCGCGTGACGGGCTGCCCTTCGGAATAGGCGCACAGCTTATTGAATTCGTTCAGCAGCGTCTGCATGTCGTCGCCCACGCACTCCACGAAATACTGCGCCTCCGGCAGGGCGATCTCCGTGCCGCGGTCTTTGGCGCGTTTCACCAGCATGGCGGCGATCTTGGCGGGGGAACGGTGATCCAATTGAATCGCCGCGCCGTATTTGATGAACAGCTTCACGACGTTGTTCCATTTGGCGCTCTTCTTGACGTTGTACTCCACGGGCAGCGTGGAATAGAAAAAGATCATCACCGTAGTCTCCGGTACGTCCGCCAGCTTCTTTTCAAAGTCTTTCATTTCCTCCTTGCGCAGGTCGCACAGGGGGTAGTTCCGCACCAGCAGGCAGGTCTTTTCCGCCATCATCGGCAGGTTGTCCGCATCGGCGAAAACGTCGTCAAGATCCGTTTCCGCGTCCTGGTAGACGTGAAAATTGAAGGTCCTCAAGCTCTCGTCCACGGTTTGGGCCACCAGCTTGTCGCAGTAGTAGTCCTTCAGGAAACCGTCGTCCCCGTAGATGATAAAGATATGGAGATCGGATTTTGTTTTCAGCAGCTTCGCAAAGCCGTCTTCTTCCAGCAGCGGCATATTCGATCCTTCCTTTTTATGAAGAATGATGTTTGAACAGCAAGGTGATCCCGCCTGTATCGGCGGTGGAAACGGCGTTCTCCGGCAGTCCCAGCGCTTCGGCGGATTTGTCCGACAGCACGACGACGGAGCCAAACCGCGCGGCGTCAAGAGTTACGGGGATCATGCCCCGGCAGATCAGATAATCGCCGGAAAGATACGTCTCGTCCCTGCCGGTGAAATCGGAGGCCGGGTACAGGCAGAACACCAACTTTACGCCGTTGACGGTCATCACGCCCGCGCAGAAATCCTCCCGCGTCTCATAGGAAAGATGTAATCCGGGGAACAGCTCACCGTCAAATGCGTCCGTATAGACGGTGTGTTCCGGCAGATTTTTCCCCGTCTGCGCGTTCATCGGCAGCAGCAGATTATCCGGCGGAATGCCCTTCAGCAGTCGGTTCAGGTTGGCGCTTTCCGTCTTGCCGTTTCGCGGTACCACAACGAAATCCGGCGTGAACACTGCCTTGGACTGCAGCAGGTCGCGGCAGTCTGCGAAAACGTCGTAATCGCCGCCGCAGCCCAGCACCAGCGACCGCGCGCCCGTGCCGGAGGTCACGGCCACCATGGTGGCGTTGCCCGTATCCGGGATATACACCGTGTAATCCTTCGCGGTCATGCCCGTGATGACGATGCCGGTCAGCAGGGCGGCCGCCCAAATGCCCAGCAGTACGTTCAATACCACCGCGCGGGACGTTTTTATCTTGTAACGCAGCAGCAGGATCGCCGCGGCGGTGATCACGAACCAGACGGCGATATAGCCTTCCCGCAGCGGGATTATGGTAAATTTAAGCTCGGCAGCCCCTTTGGAAAGCTTCACGATGGCGTTGGTCAGCGCCGCGCTGACGGTATACACGCCCCGCGTCAGCATCCATCCGGACGGCAGCACCGCGCCTACGGCGGAGGATATCATCATCAGCTCGGCGATGGGCGTGCAGATCAGGCTCATGACCGGGGCAAGCGCCGCCATGTAGCCGAAGAAATAGGCGGAGCAGGGGATCGTGGCGAACAGAACGACGACGCCCAGCAACAGCTCTTCCCGTTTGGAAAACAACGCCTCTTTGATCAGCTTGCCCTCGGCGCTTTTGAATTCATACAGCAGCGGGAACACGCCGACGATGGCAAAGGTCGCGATGAACGACAGCAAAAACGACACGTTACCCGCCAGCCACGGATCGACGACCAGCATGACCGTCGCGGAAGCGCCCAGCGAGTTCAGCGGATCGGCGTGGCGGCGTATCAGGTTGGCGATACACAGCAGCGACAGCATGAAGCCCGCGCGGATCACGGAGGGGCTGAAGCCGGTAAAGGCGGCGTATACCCAAATGAACAGCAGCACGAACAGGTTCGGCAGCAGCCGGATGCGGGAGCGCTTCTGCAATATGCGGAAGATGATCCCCGTCCAAAGCGCCAGATGCATGCCGGAAACGGCAAACAGATGCGAAATGCCGCTTTTGCGGAAAGCTGTCCTGATCCCGTCCGGGATGTCCGTGCGGTCGCCGGTGACGATGGCGGAGCTGACGGCCGCCAGCTCGCTTTCCACGTGCGCCGCCGCCTTGCTTTGGATCTGCTGTCGAAGCTCCTTCAGCCGGAACAGCGGGGAACGGCTTTCCGGTTCCGTTACCGTGAGTCCGCCTCGGGCGAACGCGGAAAGCCACGCGCCGTTGGAAAGGGTGTGGTAAAAGAACCGGTCCTTCTCGTCGGTGGAACAGAACAGCTCGGAGGCGGTCAGCGTGACCGTGTCCTCCGGCAGGGGATAACTGCCGTCTGTGAAATATACCGTGACGGAGTACCTTGTAGTTTTCCCGTCGATGACGCAGTTTTTCAGTACCACGCCCTTGGAGGCGGGGTGGTCCTGAGGAAAATCCTTTACCGTGCCGGAAAGGAAAACGTCATCACCGACGTACCGCAGCGAGGGGGCGTAGACCAGCCCGTTGGCCGCGCTCAGCAGCAGCGCGCCCGTGACGAATGCCGCTGTAAAAGTCAGCAGGTACGGCGCGGCGTTCGTTCGGCGCAGCAGCGCGATCACGCAGACGGCGATCATGACCGGCGCGATCGCATAGGACAGCTTTACGCCGCACAGCATCAGCAGCGAAAGCGTGCCCAACAGGGAAAAGCCGAAAGCGGCGGCCTTCCGTTTGACGCCCGTCATGCGGCGGGCTCCGCCAGCGCGTCGACGATCTCCTCCAGACAGTCGAGGGCGTTCTGGCCCTTCTTCAGCCGCACGGAAAAATACGGCTTCTTCCCGGCGCTGGCCATCACGCGGCCCTTCAGCGCCGCCAGTCTTGCCAGCACGTTCCTGTCGATCTCGTTCACGAACAGCAGCAGCATATCCGCCCGCTGGGTGATTTCATATACGCCGTTGTCAGCGGCGGTATTGCGCAGCAGCGCCACCTTGATCAGGCCCAGCACGCTTTCCGGCGGCTCGCCGTAGCGGTCGATCAGCTCGTCGGTCACGTCCATGGCGTCCTCTTTGGTGTGGATATCCGCGATGCGCTTGTATACCGCGATGCGCTGCGGGTAACTGGTGATATAGTCGTCCGGGATGTGGGCGTTGATGGAGATATCCACCTGACAGTCCCGTTTCGGCTGGTAATTCTCCTCGCCCTGCTGCTGCATGGCCACGGCCTCCGCCAGCAGGTGCATATACATGTCGTAGCCCACGGCCTCCAGATGGCCGTGCTGCTGGGCGCCCAGCAGGTTGCCCGCGCCGCGTATTTCAAGGTCCCGCATGGCGATCTTGAAGCCGGAGCCGAACTGCGTGAACTCGCGGATGGCGGAAAGCCGCCGTTCCGCGACTTCGCTCAACTGTTTGTCTCTCGTAAAGGTGCAGTAGGCGCTGGCCCGGCGGGAGGAGCGACCCACGCGGCCCCGCAGCTGGTGCAGCTGCGCCAGTCCCATGCGGTCGGCGTTTTCGATGATAAGGGTGTTGACGTTGGGCACGTCCACGCCCGTTTCGATGATGGTGGTACACACCAGGATGTCGATGTCGCCCTCGGTGAGCTTGCGCCACACGTCGGAAAGCGCCTCCTCGTTCATGCGGCCGTGGGCGACGCCGATCCGTGCGTCCGGGAAAAATTCGTGCAGCGTGGCCGCCGTTTCGTCGATATCCTCGATGCGGTTGTGCAGGTAGTAGACCTGCCCGCCGCGGCGCAGCTCCTTGGCGATGGCCTGCGAGATGATGCCCATGTCCTGCTCGATCACATAGGTCTGCACGGGGTAGCGGTCCAGCGGCGCCTCCTCGATGACGGAGAGGTCGCGGATGCCCGTCATGGCAAGGTTCAGCGTGCGGGGGATCGGTGTGGCGGACAGCGTCAGCACGTCCACGGCGGGGAACAGCTCCTTCAGCTTTTCCTTCTGCGTCACGCCGAAGCGCTGCTCCTCGTCCACGATCAGCAGACCGAGGTCCTTGAACTGCACGTCCTTTGAAATGATCCGGTGGGTGCCGGTCACCACGTCCAGCGCGCCGTCCTTCAGTTTTTGTAATATTTCTTTTTGCTGCTTGGGGGTGCGGAAGCGGCACAGCATATCCGCCTCCACCGGGAAGCCCTCGAACCGGTGCAGGATGGTACGGTAGTGCTGCAGCGCCAGTATGGTGGTGGGCACCAGAAACGCCACCTGCTTGCCGTCGCACACGCATTTGAAGGCGGCCCGCAGCGCCACCTCTGTCTTGCCGAAGCCCACGTCGCCGCACAGCAGCCGGTCCATGGGCACGGCGCGTTCCATATCGCTTTTGATCTCGTCGATGCAGCGCAGCTGGTCCTCGGTCTCGTCAAACTCGAACCGCCGTTCAAAATCGCTCTGCATGTCGATATCGGGCGAAAAGGCATAGCCGGGCGTGCGCTGCCGTTCGGCGTAAATTTTCAGTAATCTGTCGGCGATATCCTTCACCGCGCCGCGCACCCGCGCCTTGGTCTTTTCCCAGTCCGGGGAGCCCAGTCGGTTGATCTTCACCGTCCGCGCGCCGTCCTCCTCGTGGGGGCCGATGTATTTGGACACCAGCTCCAGCTTGGTGACGGGCACGTATAAAATATCGCCCTTGGCGTATTTGATCTTTAAGTAGTCCTTCGTCAGCCCTTCCATCTGCACCTTTTCGATGCCGTCGAAGATGCCGATGCCGTTGGCGGCGTGGACGATATAATCGCCCTTGTGCAGCTCGTCCAGCGAGTTGAAGGCGTTTTCGCTTTTGCGGTATTTCCTGACGGAGCTGCGGGCGGATTTTGCGTAACGCCCGTAGCTGACGATCAGCAGCTTTTCGCCGGGGATATCCATGCCGTAACTGAGACTTCCCGGCAGGATGTTGATATAGCCCTTTTGCAGCTTTCCCGGCAACGTTTTGCACAGGATGGCGGGCAGCTCGTCGTCCGCCAGCTCCTCCAGTAATCCCTGCGCGGCCTTCTCCGTCCCCGCGAACACCAGCACGGTGCTCTTTTTCTGCAGCGCGGGGTGGATATCCTCCAAAAGTATTTTAAAGCTGCCGTCCCAGGGGGAGAGCTGATGGATCAGGAAGTTGATCAGGTCCTTCACCGGCACGTCGAAGCTGCCACGGGTGAAGTTGTCGAGGAACGCCGTGTCGAACAGCGTGTAGCTGTCGATCAGCTCCTGCGCGGGAATGGCGAAACGGTCCAGTCCACGGCACAGCGCGCCGTCCAGAAACAGCTCCTTCAGCTCGTCGTTCAGCAGCTTTTCCGCGTTGACGGCGCTTTCCCTGACGCCCGCGGACTCGCAGACGAACAGGAATTTGTCGGCAAAGTAGTCGGCGACCGTGGCGACCTCGTCGTAAGCCACGGGGATGTATTTATCGCAGCAGCCCGGCAGCAATCCCGCCCGCAGCAGTTCGGCGTCGGCGTTCAGCCACTCGCGTACCTTCGGGGTGTTCTTGCCGCGGCTGCTTTTGGCCAGCGCCTCCAGCCGTTCTGCCGCCTCTTCCGGTGAAGCGAACAGGATCTCCGAGACAGGGGAGAGGTCTACGCTTTGCAGCGTGTCCGTGCGCCGCTGGGAAAGCACGTCGAACTCGGCGACGGCGTCGATCTCGTCGCCCCAGAATTCGATCCGTACCGGGTTGTCCCGGTCGGCGGGGAAGATGTCAAGGATGCCGCCGCGCAGGGAAAACTGTCCCGCGCCCTCCACCATATCGCAGGCGGAATAACCGCTTTTTACCAGCTTTTCGCGAATGGCGTCGATGGCGATCTCCTGACCGGTCGTCAGACGGAAGATACGTTTTTTCAGCTCCTGCGGCGGGATGGTGCGCTGCAGCGCCGCCTCCGCGGAGCAGATCAGGATCTCCGCGTCGCCGGAAAGCGCCCTTGCCAGCGCCCCGATGCGCTTTTGCTCGTATTCCTTACTGCTGCTTTCCGCCGCCTGAAAGTTGAAATCCCTTGCCGGGAACACGCAGGCGTGGCTGCCAAGCGTTTGCAGGTCGGCGCACAGCTTGGTGGCGACCGCCTCGTCCGGGGTAATGACCAAAGCGCCGCGCGAGAACTGCTCGCACAGCGAATGGATCATCAGCGCTTTCGGCGCGGGGGGCAGTCCCAGACACCCGAAGGGAAACGCCTTACGGGTGATCGCCGAAAGCACGGAACGGTATTCCGGGCTGTTGGATAGTAATTCGGAAAAACAGGACATTCGGTCACCCGTTATACTGACTCATGGCGCCGTCGATATTGCCGTTCAGGATCAGCGGAATGGCTTCCACGGCGCGTTCCATGGTCTTGCGCATGGTTTCAAGATCCGCCTTTGAGAATTTTCCCAGCACGTGATCCTTCAGGTCCTCGTCCGGGTCGGTGCGTTCTCCGACGCCCAGCTTCAACCGCGGAAATTCGTCGGAGTTCAGGTGCCAGATGACGCTCTTGATGCCGTTGTGCCCGCCGGCGGAGCCCTTACGCCGGATGCGCAGCGTTCCCGTGGGCAGGGAGATATCGTCGTAGATCACGATGATCTTTTCCGGCGGGATCTTGTAAAAGTCGGCGGCGGCTTTGATGGCCTCGCCGGAATTGTTCATAAAGGTCTGCGGCCGCATCACAAGACAGGGCTTGCCCTCGATCAGCGCGGCGCAGGTCAGCGCCCGGTATTTGACGCGGTCCGTTTTCAGCCCGTACTTGTTACACAGGATATCAAGGCACAGAAAGCCCGCGTTGTGCCGGGAGTATTCGTACTCTTTGCCGGGATTGCCAAGCCCCGCGATAATGAATTCGGGCTTGCCGGCGAATACCGGCGCTGCGGCCGTTTTTTTTCTGAAAAAAACCATCTTAATACTTCTTTTCGCGGTAGGGGTTGGTCTTTTTTACCCAGTCTTCTTTGTTGGTCTGGCGCTCGCGGGCGATGGAAAGCGCGTCGCTGGGCACGTCGTCCGTAATGGTGGAGCCCGCCGCCGTGTACGCCCTGTCGCCGATGGTCACCGGCGCGATCAGGTTGGTGTTGCAGCCGATGAACGCGTCGTTGCCGATGGTGCAGCGGTTCTTGGTCTTGCCGTTGAAGTTGACGGTCACCACGCCGCAGCCGAAATTGACGCCGCTGCCCACGTCGCTGTCTCCCACGTAGGTGAGGTGTGAAACGGAGGTGTGGTGATCGATGACGGAGTTCTTGACCTCCACGAAGTTGCCGCAGTGGACGTGCTCGCCGATGACGGTGTTGGGACGCAGGTGTACGAACGGGCCGAGGTTGGCGTTGTCTTTCACTTCCGCTTCCTCCGCCTGTACGGCGTTCAGCGTCACGCCGTTACCTACCTTCGTCTTGTAAAGCACGGTGTTGGGGCCGATGACGCAGTCCTCGCCGATGGCGCAGTCTTCCTTGATGATGGTGCCGGGAAGGATCACGGTATCCGCGCCGACTTTAACGTCCGGGTCGATGATGACGCTGGAAGTGCAGGGAATGGAAACGCCCTCCAGCATCAGTTTTTCCAGCGTTTTTTTACGCAGGATCTCGTTTAGCTCGTGCAGTTGTACCCGTGTGTTCGCGCCCAGTACCGCGTCGGCGTTGTCGGCGGCGTAGGCGCCCACGCGCAGCCCCATGGAAAGCGCGATATGGACGGTATCGGTCAGGTAGTATTCGCCCTTGGAATTCTTGTTGTCGATCCTGCCCAGCAGGTCGCACAGCGTATCCGCGTCGAACCACATGGCGCCGGAGTTGATCTCCCGGATCTTCTGGGTGTCCACGTCGGCGGAGGCCTGCTCCACGATGGCGGTAAAGTTGCCGTCCGCGTCCCGCACGATGCGGCCGTAGCCGAAGGGGTCGTCCACCTTGGCGGAGATGACGGTCTGCACGAAGCGGTTGTTCACGTGGGCCTCCAGCGCTTCCCGGATGGTCCTGCTGTCCATAAACGGCGCGTCGCCGGCCAGGATCAATACGTTGCCGCCGGAGTGCGCCTTGATGAAATCCATCGCCTGCATCACGGCGTGGCCGGTGCCCAGGCGCTGCTCCTGCCGCACGGTCTGCGCGCGGCCTGCCAAGTGCGCTTCCAGCACCTCGGCGCGGTAGCCGGTCACCACGCAGATATCCTCGATACCGGCGCCCATGGCCGATTCCATGACACGGTCGATCATCGGCTTGAAGATGATCTCCGCCATTACCTTCGGTTTCTTTGATTTCATTCTCGTGCCTTCGCCGCCGGCGAGGATCACGACGCAGTTCTTTGCCATATCCATTCCTCCGTAAAAAATATCAAAATAAGCGAAAACATAGCGAAACGCTCCGCCGGATCAAAACTGTCCCGCGGAGGTGATCTTTTTGCTGTCTGAATTATAGCATATCCGGCAGTGGATGGCAAGAAAAAGTTTTTAACATAAATTGCGGGATTTTTCTGTTGATTATGCTTGACATCCCTCGTTCTTTATGATATGATGATTAACGCTTAAGGAGAGATACCGAAGCGGTCATAACGGAACGGTCTTGAAAACCGTCGTACTCTTACGGGTACCGTGGGTTCGAATCCCACTCTCTCCGCCAGTTAAACATAATAGTCTGAATGACGCTATCAATTTGGAGAAGTACTCAAGTTGGTGACGAGGCGCCCCTGCTAAGGGCGTAGGTCGGGTAACCGGCGCAGGAGTTCGAGTCTCCTCTTCTCCGCCAGAAAGCACACCGAAAGGTGTGCTTCATTTTTATGTCAGAGGAGACGAGAACGGCTGCTCCGGTTGCTTTTTATAAAAAAAAGCCCTCCGCTTGTTAAACAGAGCGAAGGGCATGTTTTATGCCGTTTTTCAGCGCAGCTTGAACAGCTTCAGCAGCAGGCAGTAGATGTTGTCGAAAATATCCAGCATCTTGTTCAGAAACGCCTTGAACTTGCTCACTTCTTCCGTTGTGGCCGTGTCGGGCGAAATAGATTCGTCAAAACCACGGTACTGCAGGAACCGGGGATATTCCGGGTAGGAAGCAACGGTCGATTCCCCGTTGGGGTTGAACAGCAGCTTGAAGATCATGTCGTCCAGCGCGTCGGAATTGGTGGCGTGCTTGTAGTCCCTGATAAACCACGTCTTATCCGGGAACAGGCAGGTGGAGGCGTTGATGGTGCGATCCGGGGAGATGAACTCGGGAGCTACGCCCTCCAGTTCCTCGTCGGTAAGCGTCTCGCCGTAGGCGGCCGTGGTGGCGCCGAAGGAGTTGCGGCTGGCGTCGATCACGCCGTCCGTCAGGCTGTTCCACTGGGAGGTCAGCGGAATGGAGGAATATCCGTAGCGGGAGATCACCGCCACCCGGGCGTTCTCGTCAAGCTTTTGCAGCGTTTCCACTCTGGAGGGTCTTACGATCTTGCTGAAATTGTCGATCCTGGCGCGCAGGCCGCTGTAATCGACCTCGGGGTCGGCCACGCCGAACATGTACTCCTTCGCGCCGTCCAGATACTCGTCGGGGCACATGGCCCAGATGGACAGCCAGCTGCTGAACATGGGGAACAGCACCTCGGAAATGGCCCTGTCCTTGATGTGCTCGATGATATCGTTGGCAAGGGAAGCGATGGAATCCGCGATGCCGGCCTCCTGCAGCACGTCAAGGATGGAACCTACCAGCGCGTCGAAATCGGTCTGGTCCAGCGCGTACTGCAGATAGTATACCAGCGCTTCGCCCGCCACGGTGATATCGCCGGAGAACAGCTGGCCCGTGTACGCCTCGCCGAAGATGGCGGTGGTGTTCAGGCCCGCCGCGTAGATCTTATCCGTTCCGTAGATGGACATGTACGTCAGCGTGACAAGTCCGCCCAGACTGTGGCAGGAGACGGCGACCTTGCGGCAGCCCGTCGATTCCAGCACGTAGTCGATAAAATCGTTCAGCTCCGCGGCGATCTCGATGGGGTCGATGCGCCAGTCATAACGGAAGGTAAGCGTGGAATTCTTGCGTATCCTGTCGGGAGAGGGGTACTCCATATACGCGCCGGAATTGCCCACGGGGGTGCCGTCCGGGTTGCAGAAGGAGGGCTCCAGCAGGGCCTTCGCCTCGGGGATGATCGTATCCGCCAGCGCGTCGTAATCCTTGTTCACAAGGAACTTCAGCAGCGCGGGCACGCAGTTTTTCACGGTGTTCAGGATATCGTCCGTGCTCCAGGGGAAGATCTCCTTGGAGTTCTTGTCGTTCTTATCCTCATAGATGTCGCTGGCCATGAAGCCTGGGATCTCGATCAGGGGATAATTCTGTACGATCGTTCTTTCCCGGGCATAGGCGGTCAGGCCCGCCAGCGGCGCGGCGATCACGACTACCGCCAGCAGTACGGAAAGCATTTTTACCGAAAATTTAAGCTTCATCTTCTATACTTCCTCCCAGTGTACTATTAACTTCATATTAGCACAAAAAAATCTAAAAGTAAATAGCGAAATTTATGATATTTATAATTACTTATTGTTTGACATGCGGCCCGCGAGATGGTATTATAATATATCGAAAATTGAAAAAAGAAGGTAACGAGCATGAGCGACTATCAAATTGAAACCAAGTGCGTGCAAAGCGGCTACCGCCCCGGCAACGGCGAGCCCCGGCAGATCCCGATCTACCAAAGCACTACGTTCAAATACGATACCAGCGAGGATATGGGCAGGCTGTTCGATCTGGAGGCCAGCGGTTATTTCTATTCCCGCCTGCAGAACCCCACCTGCGATTATGTGGCTGCCAAGATCGCCGATATGGAGGGCGGTACGGCTGCCATGCTGACCTCTTCCGGTCAGGCGGCCAGCTTTTTCTCGGTTTTCAATATCTGCGAGGCGGGCGGGCACATCGTGTCCTCCTCCACCATCTACGGCGGCACCTACAACCTGTTTGCCGTTACCATGAAAAAGATGGGCATTGACGTGACCTTCGTCGATCCGGGATGCACCGAGGACGAGCTCAACGCGGCTTTCCGTGACAATACAAAGGCTGTGTTCGGCGAGACCATCGCAAACCCGGCGCTCCGGGTGCTGGATATTGAAAAATTCGCAAAAGCCGCCCATGCCCACGGCGTGCCGCTGATCATCGACAACACCTTCCCCACGCCGGTCAACTGCCGTCCCATCGAGTGGGGCGCGGATATCGTCACCCATTCCACCACCAAATATATGGACGGCCACGGCGCGGCGGTTGGCGGCGTGATCGTGGACAGCGGCAAATTCGACTGGCTGGCCCACGCCGACAAATTCCCCGGCCTTTGCACACCGGACGAGAGCTATCACGGCATCACCTACGCCAAAAAATTCGGCAGGGAAGGCGCATACATCTATAAGGCCACCGCGCAGCTGATGCGCGACCTTGGCTGCACGCCCTCGCCCAACAGCGCGTTCCTTCTCAATCTGGGGCTGGAAAGTCTTCACGTGCGCATGAAGCGCCACTGCGAAAACGCCCTTGACGTGGCGCTGTATCTGGCGGCCAGCGACAAGATCGGCTGGGTCAATTACGCGGGGCTTCCCACCGATCCCCAGTACGCGCTGGCGAAAAAATATATGCCCAACGGCACCTGCGGCGTGGTCAGCTTCGGCGTAAAGGGCGGCAGAAAAGCAGCCGAGACCTTCATGAAACGGCTGAAGCTCATTGCCATCGAAACACACGTGGCGGACGCCCGTTCCTGCTGCCTGCATCCCGCCAACTCCACCCATCGCCAGATGAACGAGGAAGAGCTGATTGCAGCCGGCGTACCCTCCGACCTGGTGCGTCTGTCCTGCGGTCTGGAAAACAGCGCCGACCTGATCGCCGATATCGATAAAGCGCTGAAAGCCGTCTGATCATCATCCGAAAGGTAATACGCAATGCCCATTAAAATCCCAAACGAACTGCCGGCGGTGAAAACGCTGACAGAAGAAAACATCTTCGTGATGACCGAGACCCGCGCCATCACGCAGGATATCCGTCCGCTGAAGATCCTGGTGCTGAACCTGATGCCGAAGAAGATCACCACCGAAACGCAGCTGTCCCGTATTCTCGGCAACACGCCGCTGCAGATCGAGCTGGAGCTGATCCGCACGGCCACGCATATGCCGCACCACGTTTCGGAAGAGCATCTCTTCGCGTTTTACAAGACGTTTGACGACGTCAAAGAAAACTATTACGACGGCATGGTCATCACCGGCGCGCCGGTGGAGCTGCTGCGCTTTGAGGACGTGGACTACTGGCCGGAGCTGTGCGAGATCATGGAGTGGACCAAGACCCACGTCCACAGCACCTTCCACATCTGCTGGGGGGCGCAGGCGGGCTTATACTACCACTACGGCATCCCGAAGTACGAGCTGCCGGAAAAGATGTTCGGCGTGTTCCCGCATACGGTGGAGTATAAGCGCTCCATCCTGTTCCGCGGGTTCGACGACTGCTTCTGGGTGCCCCATTCCCGCCACACCAGCGTGCGGCGGGAGGACATCGAAGCCCATCCGGAGCTGCGCATTCTGGCGTCCTCCGAGGAGGCGGGCGTCTACGCCGTCACCATCGATCAGGGCCGTCAGGTATTCATCATGGGCCATTCGGAGTACGATCCCCATACGCTGAAAGAGGAATACGACCGCGACGTGGCCAAGGGGCTGGATATCAAAGTGCCGGTCAATTATTTCCCGGACGACGATCCCACGAAGGAGCCCGTCGTAAAATGGCGCGCCCACGCCAATCTGCTGTATTGCAACTGGCTCAACTATTTCGTCTACCAGACCACGCCTTACGACCTGAACGAGCTGAAAAACACCGAAAAGACAGACTGATCCCCGATGAAAAAGCTGTTGTCCGTTTTATTATGCCTATGTCTGCTGTCCTGCTGCGGGTGCCGGTTTTTCCCCGTGAAGGAACCGGAGACGACCGCGGAAGCGCCGACGGAACTCTTTACCGATATCAACGGCAAAGAGGTGCCGGTTTTTGAAAACGTGGGGCTGACCACGCTGGACGCGTCAAAATTCGTTGTGACGGAAAACGGCAGAAGGATCTATGACGATCCCGCTTACGACTGTTATACCGGAGTGGACGTCTCCGTCTTTCAGGGAGATATCGACTGGACCGCGGTGGCCGCCGACGGCATCAGCTTTACGATGCTGCGGCTGGGCGGCAGGGGATACGGTGAAGGAACGCTTTACGAGGATACGAACTTTGTGAAAAACTTTGAGGCGGCTTCCGCGGCGGGACTGAAGATCGGCGTGTATTTCTTCTCGCAGGCTGTCTCTGTGGAGGAGGCCGTGCAGGAAGCGAAGTTTGTGATCGAGATACTGAACGGCATGCCTCTTGACCTGCCTGTCGCTTACGATTGGGAGCACGTGGACGATACCGCCGCCCGTACCTTTGCCATTGGCGCCGATCAGGTCACGTCGTTTGCCAAGGCTTTCTGCGATACGGTCACACAGGCCGGTTATCAGACCATCGTATATTTCAACCGTGAGCATGGCTATTACAATTACGAGCTTTCGCTGATCCCCGATTATTACTTCTGGTACGCGGAATACGCCGACAGACCCTCGTTCGTCTATGATTACCACCTGTGGCAGTATACGGAAAGCGGGCGTGTGAACGGCATCCCGGGCAACGTGGACCTGAACATCGCGGTTTACGCCTCGTCGGGGTAACACTGCTTTGCGTGTTGAGACCGGTCCGATGCGGCGAATCATCGCCGTCAACGATCGGCTAATCGAATAGGATCACATCGATAAAGGAGGAAAGTGCCGCGTCCGGCGGCACGGAAACGTATGTCACAATTAACGGAGAATTATACCGGCATCTATTCGCTGATGCTCACGCCCTATCACGACGACCTGTCCGTCAATTACGAAGCCTACGAGGAATACGCCGATTGGCAGGTGTCGCAGGGTGTGGAACACCTGTTCGCCGTTTGCGGCAGCTCGGAAATGGCGGAACTGACGCTGAAGGAGCGCCTGAAGCTGGCGGAGTTGACCGTGAAGCACAAGGGCGATACCACCGTGGTGGCCACCGCCAATATGGAACCCTCGTGGTTTTCGCAGGTGGAGGAGGTCAAACGCATGACCGCCACCGGCGTGGACGGGATCGTGTTCACCACCAAGGGCTTCGGCAACGATCCGGACCGGCTGGTGAATTACGTGGGTGAGTTGAAGCAGTTCACCCATCTGCCCGTGTTCATGTACGAATTCCCCGGTTTGAAGCCGCACCTCATCAGCGGCGAATGCTACGGCCGGCTGGTGCGCGAGTGCGGAATCTACGGTATCAAGGATACCACCAGCACCTACGAGGGCATCGCGGAAAAGATCGCGGTAAAAGGGGAGTCCTGTATTATTCAGGCCAACATGCCCTTCCTGTTTGAGGCGTTCAAAATGGGCGCCCGCGGCGTGATGGCTACGCCCACCGCCTGCGGCGGCGCGTTCTTCCAGCGCTTTTTCGAGGCCTTCATGAACGGCGATATGGCGCTGGCCGAGCAGCGCTACAACGAGATCATCCTGCTGGATAACGCCATCGACAGCGGCTTCAACTGCTCCGCCAAATATCTGGTGCAGCTGCAGGGCGTGGAGGGCATGAAGCCCATCAACCGCGGCCATCTGCAGCTTTCCTCCGGCCGCCTGCAGAGTTTGCAATCCTTCCACAACTGGTGCGTCGCCAACGGATTGATGGAATGAGGACAACCGTATGAAACTGACCTATCTCGGCACCGGCGCGGCGGAGGGCATCCCCGCGCTGTTCTGCAACTGCTTCCTGTGTAAAAAGGCGAAAGAGCTGGGCGGCAAAAATATCCGTTCCCGGTCGCAGACTCTTGTCAATGACGATCTGCTGATCGATTTCGGACCGGACGTGTTTTGGCACGTCTGCCGCTACGGGCTGGACCTCGCCAAAATCCGTACCCTGCTGATCACCCACGCCCACGAGGACCATTATACCCCCTCAGAGCTGTGCTACCGCAAAAAACCGTTTTCCTATCTCAGCGGGGATAAGGAAGCGGACAATTATGATTTCCCCACGCTGGATATC
Source organism: Clostridia bacterium (assembly GCA_017428085.1). Taxonomy (GTDB): domain Bacteria; phylum Bacillota; class Clostridia; order Oscillospirales; family Acutalibacteraceae; genus RUG806. The sequence continues at coordinate 43,937 of JAFRRP010000054.1, forward strand.
TATCTTTCGCAGGGCTCCTTCGATTACGAGGGCGTGCGCTTCCTGCACCGGCAGGAACTGGCCGACGGCAAAGCGCCGATGACGTATCATATCGTCCGGGCTTTCGAGCCGTTTCAGACGGGGCGTTATACGGTCACCCCGTTGACGGCCAACCACGCGCCGGGCTTTGAGGCGCTGATCTATATTATCTCCGACGGACTGAGCTCCCTGCTGTACGGTCACGATACCGGCCTGTTCCCCGAGGAAACGCTCGATTATCTTTCGCGGGAAAAGCCGCATCTCGATTTTGTGTCGCTGGACTGTACGGGCATGGCCTCCGGCCACAACACCGGCGGCGGCCGGCACATGAATTTGGAGCGCAACATCAAAACACGTGAGGCGCTGGATTCTTTCGGCTGTACGGACGAAACCACCGTCTGGTGCTGCAACCACTTTTCCCACAACGGCAAATCCACCCATGAAGAGCTGGTGGAGATCATGGCAAAAGAAAACTTCCTTGTCGCCTATGACGGAATGACGGCGGAATTCTGATTTTCGCATGATGAAAACGCGTCCCGGACTGTGTCGTTCGGAACGCGTTTTTCTTGTTGGCTTTCGATATCCGGCTGATGCCATCCGATCGTGTTTCAATGGATCTCAGCCGTTTCGGCGCTGTTGGTTCAGTTATCCCGTGATGCGAGAATGTCCTCCCATTTCTCCCGTACGGCGTCGTAGATTTCCATGGGGATATCCGGCGTGCCGCCCTTGCAGGTTGGCAGCAGACGGTCGCCCGCCGCGTTGGGATCGGTGCAGGCGGTGTCGTCGCGCCACTTGTCCCGTTCTTCCGGGTCGCGCAGATCGGGGATCTCCATGGAAGCGCCGTTGTTCAGGATCGACCGGAAAGCGAATAACCCCGGCAAAAACATGTCCAGCGCCTCATAAACGCCGATCACGTCCGCGGTCTCGTCGCCGCGGATCTTTTCAATGAAATAATACATTGACCAGAAGTCGCTGCCGCCGTGGCCGAAGCCCTTGCTTTGCTCGTCGCGCTCGGCAGGCAGGTAGGTCTCGATCTTTCCGGGATGGTCGTAGTCTCCCTCGACGTCGTCCGCGTTGACGTAGATGCGGTCATGCATGCCCGTCTGTGCGTCCTCCCGCGCGGATTCCATGCGTCCCTTGGAGCCGTACACCACGTAGGAGATGTTATTTTTATACAGCCCGCCGTGGATGCTCTTGACCAGCGCGCCGTTTTCCAGCGTGACCATCTCGATCCCGAAGCTGGCGGCACGGCTGCCCTGGCGGAAGCGCCGCGCGTTATTGCTGCTTTCAAAACCGATCACGGAGACGGGGCGCAGCCCGGTGATGTGCAGGATCGGACCCAGCGAGTGCGTGCAGTAGAAGGTGGAATACATATTGTTGCGCCAGTGGTCCGGCTCGCCGTAGGTGATCTCCGGCCAGATCGGTTCGCAGTTGTGGACGTATTCGCCCTCGCCGTACTCGAACGTGCCGATCTTTCCCTCGCGGTACAGGCGGCGCATCTCGCGGGGAGCCGCCATGTAGCAGTAGTTTTCGCCGTAGGCGTATACCTTGCCGCTGCGCTCCACGGCCTCCACCAGCGCTACCGCCTCCTTCATGGTCTGCACGGGCAGCACCTCGGAAAAGACGTGCAGCCCCGCGTCAAGGCAGCGGATGGCGAAGGGTGCGTGCTCGTTGGCGTAGTTGGCCAGCACTACCGCGTCCATATCGTGCTTGATAAAGTCTTCAAAGTTATCGTAATAGGCGATGGGCAGTCCTTCTGCTTCGCGGCGTACCTTTTCCAGCTCATAGGGCGCCTTGTCGCACACTGCTACCAGCTCGGCGTTTTCCGCGTTCTTGCAGTAATGGATCATCGTTCTGCCGCGGTGCGCCCCCAGCACCCCCACGCGTACCTTTTTCATCACGTGTCCCTCCGTTAACCGTTTTATTCCACCGTGAATTCCGCGGTCAGTTCGTTGGTCGATTCGTTGTCCCAGAAGCCCCGCGCGATCACCGAAACAGTGTATTCGCCCTTTGTCAGCCGGGGGATCGGTATGGTGATCGTCTCCGGCATATTGGCGCGGTAATATCCGGACCATGCCGCGGCGCGGCGGACGATCCTGCCGTCCGCTTTGCGTCTGACGGTGACGAGGTAGTCGTTGACGAGCTCGCCCTCGCATTTCGCCTGCCCGAAGGTCACCTCCGCTTTATCGCCGTCAAGCGCGACGGAGATGGGTGTGCCTGCCGCGAAATACGGTTTGACGCTTTTTATCCGGCGCTTGTCCGTGTAGACGAAAGTCTCCGGCGTGAAGGGCGGGCGGATTACGTGGTCGCAGGGGAAGAACTGCCCGGTGATGATATCGTATGACTTCACCGTCACGGCGCCGTCGTCGGCGACCTCCACGATCAGGTATTGGGCAAACTCGTCGCAGTCCGGCGGCACGGTGCCGTAGTATTTATCAAATTCATCCAGCTCCGTATAGCTCAGCGAGCCGCTGCCGAAGCAGGTGAAGTATTTCTGATGCACATTGCGCGGGTCGTTGATGGGCGCGTGGCTGTGGCCGGAAAAGTCGATGACCTGCGGATAGTTCATCAGCACCGGGATCAGTTCCTTTTCGCCCCAGTCGACGCTGCCCACCACGGTGTCGTGGATGTGGGCGTGCTGGAAGAAAAAGATCGCCTTGTCGGGGTCGTCGTCAAAGGCCTTCTGCAGCTCGGTAAAGGCATATTCCTGCTGCGCTTTGCCGTAGTAGGTGCCCTTTTCCGGGGCTACCGAGATAAAGTGGTACCCCTTGATGACCAGATGCATGTGCGGGTCCATGTGGAACAGTCGTTTCATGCGCTCATGGGTCTCCGGGATGCCGCTGCCGTATTCGTGGCTGGCCACGGAGATCAGCGTCTGCGTGCCGGGGCGCAGGTTCGCCTCAAACACTTCCTTGAAGTTCAGCATCTCTTCCTCTTTGCCGCGGTTGGCAAAGTCGCCGTTCACGATAACGGCGTCCAGCCCCTTGTAATCGCAGCCGTCCGCGTAGGCGTAGGCGGCCTTCATGCCCGTGTCAAGCCGGGCAAGCTCGATGCAGTCTTTGTTTTCCTTTACGTGAACGTCGCTCATTACGACGAACCTTAAAACGGTGTTTGCCATTTTTGTCCCTCCCGGATTGTTTGTTCCCGTTTATTTTATCACCGTGTCGTATCAAAAACAAGAAAAAAGAATAAAAAAAACGGCGTTGAGGGACAACGGAACAAAATTATCCGAAGTCCCTGACCCGTTTGAATGAAATCACAGCAGGGAAGCGGCCGCTTCGTCCAGCAGCAGCAACGCGTCCGGGTGGTCCTGCAGAACGGAAACGGGACACCGGGGCGTGACCTTCCCTTTGACAGCCTCCCGGATCGCCTGCGCTTTCTTTTCGCCCGTGGCGATCAGTACGATCTTTTTGGCTTTCATGATGGTGCCGATGCCCATGGTCAGCGCGTAACGCGGCATGGGATTTTCGTCAAAATAGATGCTGTTGGCTTCGATGGTGCTCTCGTTCAGCTTTACCTTGAAGGAACCGTCGGAAAACGCGTCCGCGGGCTCGTTGAAGCCGATGTGCCCGTTGCGGCCCACGCCCAGCAGCTGGATATCGATGCCGCCCGCCTGTTCGATCATCGCGTCGAAGGCGGCGGCTTCTTTTTCCGCGTCGGCGGCGTTCCCGTCCATCAGATGCGCGTTTTCCTCTTTGATATCCACGTGGTTGAACAGGTTTTTATGCATAAAGGTGTAGTAGCTGTTCTTATCGTTCCGCGGCAGATCGCAGTACTCGTCCAGATTAAAGGTCGTCACGTCGGCAAAGCTGATCCGCCCCGCCTCATACCGCCGGATCAACTCCTGATACGTCTTGACCGGCGAAGCGCCGGTGGCCAGCCCCAGTACGCAATTTTTCTTGGACTTCAGTATGCCGGTAAAGATATCCGCGCAGCAGACGGCCAGCTTGTCCGCGGATGAAAACACGCGATATTCCATATTGTTTCTCCCCCTTTTTCAGCGTTGCGCGGCAGCGCTGCGGCTGTATAGCGCAAAAGCAGCCTTGCGGCTGCTTCGTATGGTGCGGATAACAGGAATCGAACCTGCACGCCTTGCGGCACAAGAACCTAAATCTTGCGTGTCTGCCAATTTCACCATATCCGCGTTTTTTTCATTATACCGCAAGCGGAAATAATAATCAAGAATAAAATCGGATAAAATGCGGAGTCCGTCGATTTCGATCGGTTCCCGAAATGTCGATCTCTTTGGCGCTTCTTATCCCTCCGGGCCGAAAAGGCCGCCGTCGAAGGCGTTTTTGATATGGTTGATCTCGTGGTCGAATAAATCGTACAGGATGACCTCGATGATGTCGAACCGCGTTTTGGCTCCGCGCATCTGTGTCTGCGATAAAAAGGCGGCGGCGTTGTTGGCAAGGCGCCGCTGCTTTTCATGGTCCACCGCTTCCGCGGGCGGCAGCATTCCGCCGGGCGCGCGCGTTTTTACCTCCACGAAGCAGATCGTCCCGTCTTTATCTGCGGCGATGATGTCCGTTTCGCCCAGCGCTGTGGCATAGTTGGCGGCGCAGATCTCATACCCGTTGTCGCGCAGGTATCGGGCGGCCAGTTGTTCGCCTCTCGCGCCTGTTTTTAAGTGTTCCGGCATTGCCATATCGCCGTTCTCCGTTTTACTTCTCGTTCAGATTTTTCAAAAAAGACAGCCGGTGTACGGGGGATATCCCGTATCGCTTTATCATTTCATAGTGAAGCGCCGTAGGGTAGCCCTTATGCTTGGCAAACTGATACTGCGGATACTGCTTATCCAGCTCCAGTAAAAATCTGTCCCTGTTGACCTTCGCCAAAATAGAAGCCGCCGCGATGGAAATGGATCTCGCGTCGCCCTTGACCAGCGTGATCTCCTCGATCCCCGTGCCGGGCTTGCGGTTGCCGTCCACCAGCGCGATCTCCGGCCTGACGGAAAGCCCCTCCACCGCACGTTTCATGGCAAGGAAGGTGGCGTTCAAAATGTTGATCTCGTCGATCTCTTTTTCGCTTGCGCTGGCGATGGAATAAGCGATCGCCTTTTGTTCGATCACGTCGAACAGCGCGTCGCGCTTTTTTTCTGTCAATTTTTTGGAATCGTTGATGCCCAGGTCCTCCAGCCCCTCCGGCAGGATGACCGCCGCCGCGAAAACGGGCCCCGCCAGCGGGCCCCGGCCCGCCTCGTCGATCCCGCAGATCACGGAATATCCTTTTGCCTTCAATTCGTGCTCCGGTTCGTATGTCATGCGATATCCTCCGGCGTTTCAAAAGAGATCCTGCCCAGCTTGCCGCCGCGCAGCTCGTCGAACAGCATGGTGGCGGCCCGCAGCGTATCCACTTCGCCGCCGGAAACCAGCATGCCGCGTTTTCTTCCGATGGCCTGCAGCAGCTCCCAACCGGGAACGCCGCAGTCGGTCACTTTATATCTCTGCGCCAGCCGGTCCGGATAATCCCTTTTCAGGATATCCAGCAGCCGCACGCTCAGTTCCTCGATATCAAGGATCTGGTCCTTGATCCCGCCGGTGAAGGCCAGCTTGTAGCCCACCTCCGGGTCCTCGAATTTCGGCCACAGCACGCCGGGGGTGTCCAGCAGCTCGATGCCGCCCCCCAGCACATACCATTGGTTGTGGCGCGTCACGCCGGCCCGGTCCTCCACCTTTGCCTTGCCGCCCCCGGCCATGCGGTTGATAAAGGAGGACTTGCCTGTGTTGGGGATGCCTACCACCATCAGGCGCTGCGCCTTGCCGGCCATGCCCTTTTCCTGATTGCTTTTGATCTTGTCCCGCAGCACTTCGTTTACCGCGCCGCGATAAGCGGAAAGCCCCCTGCCGCTGCGGCAATCGACGGCGATGGCCACAGTGCCGAGGGACTTGTAATAGGCGATCCACTTTTCGGTGGTCGCTTCATCCGCCAGATCGGCCTTGTTCAACAGGATGATCTTCGGCTTGTTTTCGATCAGCTGATTCAGCTCCGGGTTGGTGCTGGAAAGCGGGATGCGCGCGTCGCGCAGCTCGGTCACGCCGTCCACCAAAGACAGGCTCTCTTTGATTTTCCGGCGCGTTTTCGCCATGTGGCCGGGAAACCACTGCACCGTTTCTTTCTGAATATCGGGCATCTGTCCGTTCCTCTTTCAGTTGTGGAAATTGGCGTAGATGTTGTAGTCTTTGCTCAGGCGCAGTCTGGCCTTGCCCAGTAAATAGTCGTCCTCCGCAAAGCCGATCTCCATAAACCGGGAATCCCAGGAGCCGCAGCGGTTGTCGCCCATCAGCATCACGCAGCCCTCCGGCACCGTGATGGGGTAGGTGAGGTTGCCGTGGCGTTCGCCGTTTTTCAGCGTATATGAATCCTCTTTCAGCGCCACGCCGTTGACGGTCACGTCGTCGTGCTCATCCACCTCGACCACGTCCCCGGCTACGGCGATCACGCGCTTGACCAGCGACCCCTCGGCGGCGGTATCCTTTGTGGAGATCACGATATCGCCGTACTGCGGTTCCGTGTAATAGGGTGTCACCAGCAGCCAGTCGCCGTCGGTCAGCGTGTTGTTCATGGAACTGCCGCTGACGCCGACCAGCCGGAAGGCGAAGGTGAACACCAGCGCGATGATCATAATGGCGGAAACCACGATGGAAACGCCCTCGTACATGGCGCTGACCAGCGTGCTCGGTTCATCGTCTTTCTCTTTTTGCGCCGCTTCGGGGGCGGGCTCCTGTGAAGGCGTTTCATCCGTCTCGTTCAGGTCGTTCAGATCGTTCTCAAATACGGTATCTTCCATGCCAAACTCCTATAAAAATGAAAATAAGTCAATACAGTTTTCCCGGCGGGAACACCCGGAACAGCGCCTTGCCTGTGATCTCGTCCAACCGGATGAATCCCACGGAGGAAAACCGGGAATCCAACGAGTTGTTCCGGTTGTCTCCCAGCACGAACACACAGTCCTCCGGCACCGTCAGGGGATAGGTCAGATCGCCTTCGTCGGTGATGGCTCCCAGCGTCCGATATCCTTCCGTAATGACGTTGCCGTTGACGGTGATCAGATGCGTGCTGAAATTGATGTACAGCTCGTCGCCCGGCAGCGCGATCACCCGCTTGATGATGGAGTTTTCCGTTTCGGTGGAACGGCCGATCACCACCACGTCGCCGTAATCCGGCGTATAAAACAGGTCGGAAACCACGATCTTTTCCCCGTCGAATACGTTCGGATTCATTGAATCACCGGAAACTGAAACAAGCCTTAACAAAAAGGTAAATAATATGAAAAAGCACACCATGATGGCCAGTATCATGGAGAGCAGCGAGTAGATATAGGCAGCCGCTTTGCCGTAAGGGGTGCGGCGATCGCGTTCGTTTCCGTTATCCATTGAAGAAAAAGAAGAGGGACACCGACGCGTCCCTCATACAGCATTTTATTTGAGAGCCTCTTTGACCTTGGCAGCCTTACCGACTCTGCCTCTGAGGTAATAGAGCTTCGCTCTGCGAACACGGCCCTTTCTCACGATCTCCACTTTTGCCACGTTGGGGGAGTGGATCGGGAAAACTCTTTCCACGCCTACGCCGTAGGAAAGTCTGCGGACCGTAAAGGTCTCGGCCACGCCGCCGCCTTTGCGGGCGATCACGGTGCCTTCAAATGCCTGGATTCTTTCTTTTTCACCCTCACGGATCTTGACGTGCACGTTGACCGTGTCGCCGATCTCGATGACGGGGGGCTGCTCTTTCAGCATACCTTCAGTCATAAGTTTCAGTGCGTCCATAATAAACCTCCGTTTGTTTTATCAGATGTTCATACGCCGCATCAAAAACCGGCCAGAGGACCACCCGCCTTAGTATATGCGTTACACTAATCGCAGTGAGGGGATTCCCACACTCAAAGAACGCTTGAATATAATATCACAACAATTTCCCAATTGCAAGAATTATTTTTGCAAATTTCAAAGTTTTTTCGGACTTTTTCGGAAAAAATAAAAAAAAGACTTGATTTTTCATTTTTGCTCCTATATAATACTGCTTGCGACCGATGGAGAGTTGTCCGAGTTTGGCCGAAGGAGCACGATTGGAAATCGTGTATACGTCATAAGCGTATCAAGGGTTCGAATCCCTTACTCTCCG
>JAFRRP010000055.1 GCA_017428085.1 Clostridia bacterium
GGATTTTCAGTCCGCTGCTCTACCAACTGAGCTACAAAGGCATACCGTAAAGGTGGCGACCCGGATCGGGCTCGAACCGACGACCTCTAGCGTGACAGGCTAGCGTTCTAACCAACTGAACTACCGGGCCAAAATGGTGGAAACAACAGGGCTCGAACCTGTGACCCCTTGCTTGTAAGGCAAGTGCTCTCCCAGCTGAGCTATGCTTCCACAACGTGGAGCATGTTCCCCCTCGCTGTCCCTTACGGCTTAATAACTATACTATATTTCGGAATGTTTGTCAAGAACTTTTTTCGGGATTTTTGATTTTTATTTTTGCCTTGCGTTTTTCAGAATTTGCCTGATTTCATCTGAGGAAAATCGGTACACGGCGGGGCAGAAATGACATTTTACCTCCGTCATCGGGTCCCGCGACATCTCCTCCAGCGCCTGCTCCCCCGCCGAAATCAACGCCCGTTCCACACGCTCGCGGGAACAGTTGCAGCGGTACCCGCAGGCATGCTCGTCAAGCACTTCCATCTGAAATTCCGGCAGCGCCTTTCGGATGATCTCCAGAGGAGAAAGGCCGTCGGAAAGCATCGACGTCACGGCGGGCAGACCGGCAAGCCCATTCTCAACTTTATCAATGACGGTATCGTCCGCCGTAGGCAGCAGCTGGATAAGAAAACCACCCGCCGCGGCGACGGTAAAGTCGGGATTGACAAGCACGCCCAGCGCGCAGACCGTGGGGACCTGCTCGCTGACGGCGAAATAGGAGGTAAGGTCCTCCGCGATCTCGCCGGAGACCAACGGCACCTGCCCCACCATGGGCTCCTTGAGTCCCAGATCCTTGATCACGGAAAGAAAACCGTCCTTCCCTACCGCGCCGCCCACGTCAAGCTTGCCCTTTGCGTTCAAAGGCAGCTCCGCGTGGGGGTTCATCACATAGCCGCGGCAGTTACCGGAAGAATCCGATACCGCGATCAGCGAACCGGCAGGTCCGCCGCCGTTGACCCGCAGGGTGACGGAATCGTCGTCGCCCTTCAGCATGACGCCCATCAGGGACGAGGCGGTCAGCAAACGCCCCAGCGCCGCCGTACAGACTTTGGACGCGCCGGTAAAACGCCGCATCGTTTCCACGATCTCAAAACTGTCGACGGCAAGCGCCACCACGCAGCCGTCGTCGGAAATGCATCTTATCAGGTTATTCATGATATTCTCCTACATCTTCCGCGCCACAAAATACACGCGTTCTTCCTGGTCGGCAGGGGCTTTATCGGTCATATCGCCGAAAACGTGCTCCACCGAAAAGCCTGTTTCACGCAGCAGGTCGTCAAGCATATCCATGGGATACGCCCTCTCGGCGAAATCCTCACAGGCGCGGGTATAGGTCCCGGCGCCGTCGGAAAGGAAGATATCCAGCATGATCTCCACCGTACCGGTTTCGTCGCACTCGTCATTCTGCCAGACCAGATAAGCATCGTCATCCTCATACACAAAGGTATTGCCGCTCAAGATCTTTTCATGCTTATAAGGCGTGTTCACGTCGAACACAAATAGCCCTCCCGGCCGCAGGAACAGACCGATACACGCAAACGACCGGCGCACGTCCGCCGTTTCGGTCAGATGGTTGACGGAGTCAAGCGTACAGACCGCGGCGTCAACGGTGCCGTAAAGATCCAGTGAACGCATATCCTGACACAATACGAGAGCAGCGGGGTCGGCCTTCCGCAGTCGCTCACGCGCGATCTGCAGCATATCCGGCGAACAGTCCGCTGCGATCAGGTCATATCCTTTTTTGCACAGATACTGCGTCAGCATGCCCGTTCCGCAGGCCACATCCAGCAAAATACCTTCCGTGATACCGCCGGCCTTCAGCAGATCCAGCAGATAATCCGCCCGTCTGCGGTATTCCACGTTATCCGTGAACCTGTCGTAGACGGAGGCAAAATCCCTTCCGTATGACATGGGGATCACTCCTGCCTGTCAAAAATAACGGAATAGCCGCCGGTACCGTAGGACAGCGAACGGTTCACCCGGCTAATGGTGGCGGTAGACGCGCCGGTTTTGGCGACGATGTCGTTATACACCGTCTTTTCACTCAACAGCTTGGCCACCACGGCCCGCTGCGCCATGGCCTTGATCTCCGGGATGGTACACAGGTCCTCAAAAAAGGCGTAGCACTCTTCCCTCGTTTTCAGCTTCAGCACACAGTCAAACAGAAAATCGGTATTGCCGTCCTTGATCTTGCTTTCCATCGCAAAACCTTCTTTCCAAAAAGTTCTTTTACATTTTAACACACTAAAGAGTAGAAGTAAAGCTTTTATTTTATCGTTGACAAAAAAAGGCAATCGGTGTATGATTGTATGAAATAAATCAAGATCATATTTAAAGCGAGGTCGATTGCATTGGATCAGAAAAAGTTTTATATCACCACGCCCATCTATTACCCCTCCGCCAAGCTGCATATCGGGCACACTTACTGCACCGTGTCTGCGGACGCTATGGCGCGGTATAAACGGCTGACCGGCTGCGACGTCATGTTCCTGACGGGCACGGACGAGCACGGTCAGAAGATCGAAAACAAAGCCAAAGAAGCGGGCGTCACCCCCAAAGAATTTCTCGACAACATCGTGGCGGGCCCCAAGGGCATTCTGGAGCTGTGGCGTCTGATGAACATCTCCAACGACCGGTTTATCCGCACCACCGACGATTACCACTGCGCCTCCATTCAAAAGATCTTCAAAAAGATGTATGAAAAGGGCGATATTTACAAGGGTTCCTACAAGGGCAAATACTGCACGCCCTGCGAATCCTTCTGGACGGAAAGCCAGCTGGTCAACGGCAAATGCCCCGACTGCGGCGGCGAGGTCCACGACGCCCAGGAGGAGGCCTATTTCTTCCGCCTCAGCAAATACGCCGACAGGGTGCGCGACCTGCTGGAAAACACCGACTTCCTGCAGCCCCGTTCCCGCGTCAACGAGATGGTCAATAATTTCATCAAGCCGGGCCTTGAGGACCTTTGCGTCAGCCGTACCAGCTTCAGCTGGGGCATCCCGGTGGATTTCGACCCCGGCCACGTGGTCTACGTGTGGGTAGACGCGCTGTTCAATTATACCACTGCGCTGGGCTTCCTGAACAACAAATACGACGATTTCGACAAATACTGGCCCTGCGACGTCCATTTCGTCGGCAAGGAGATCGTGCGTTTCCACTCCATCATCTGGCCCGCCATGCTGATGAGCATGGAAATGGAACTGCCCAAACACGTGTTCGGCCACGGTTGGCTGGTGATCGACGGCGGCAAGATGTCCAAATCCAAGGGCAACGTGGTAGACCCCTACCCGCTGGCGGAGATGTTCGGCGTGGATGCTCTGCGGTTCTTCCTGCTGCGCACCTTCCCCTTCGGCACCGACGGCAACTTCAGTAACGAATTGCTGATCAAGACCATCAACACCGATCTGGCCAACGATTTGGGCAACCTTGTCTCCCGTACCGTGGCGATGGTTGAAAAGTACTTTGACCGTACCCTTCCCACCGCGCGCGAAGCGACGGACGCGGACGACGAATTGATCTCCCTTGCCACAGGCTTACGGGCCAGATATGAGGCTGCCATGGAACAGTTCCAGTTCCAGGATGCGCTGGAAGAGATCTTCAAGGTCATCGGCCGGGCCAACAAATATATCGACGAGAATGTGCCCTGGGCGCTGGCGAAGGATAATAGCAAAAAGGCCCGCCTTGCCACGGTCATGTATAATCTTTTGGAGGCCGTCCGCATCTGCGGCACGCTGCTGACGCCCTTTATGCCCGACACCGCAGCAAAGATCTTTGAGCGCATCGGCGCGGACGAAACGGTTCAGACATGGGAAAAGGCCAACGTCTGGGGCGCTTTGCCGATGGACGTGACCGTGGTAAAGGGCGACGCGCTGTTCCCGCGCATCGACGAGGAAAAGGCGCTGGCGGAGCTGGACGCCCTGCGGGAGGCGCAGAAAAAAGCCGCGCTGCCGGCTCTTGAGATCGAACCTCTTTCCGAGGAGAACGTGGACTTCGACACCTTCTGCAAAAGCGACATGCGCGCCGTAAAGATCAAGGACTGCGTGCCCGTGAAAAAGAGCGACAAGCTGCTGCAGTTCACGTTGGACGACGGCAGCGGCACAGACCGGACGATCCTTTCCGGCATCCATCACTATTATGAGCCGGAACAGCTGATCGGCAAGACCGCCGTTGCGATCCTGAACCTGCCGCCCCGCAAGATGATGGGCATCCTCTCCTGCGGGATGCTGATCTCCGCCGTACACAAAGAAAACGGCGAGGAAAAGCTCCATCTGCTGCTGGTGGACGACGCCATCCCGGCCGGAGCAAAGCTGTGCTGATGTATACAAATATTTTTGATACTCACGCCCATTATAATGACCGTCAGTTTGACGAAGATCGTGAAATCGTGCTCGCGGAGCTTCCCTCCGCGGGCATTTTCCGCGTGGTGAACTGCGGTACGGATATTCCGACCTCAAAGATCAGCATTGCTTACGCGGAACGGTATGGATATATCTTTGCCGCCTGCGGGGTGCATCCCCACGACTGCAGCCATGAGACGGAAGACTGGAAGACCGAGCTGCGCAAGCTGCTCGCCCATCCGAAATGCGCGGCGATCGGCGAGATCGGCCTCGATTACCACTATGATTTCTCCCCGCGGGAGATGCAGAAGGACTTTTTTGAGCGTCAGATCATTATGGCGAAGGAACTTGATCTTCCGATCATCGTCCACGACCGGGAAGCCCACGCGGACACCTGGGAACTGTTAAAAAAATACGCCCCGAAGGGCGTGGTACACTGCTTTTCCGGCAGCGCGGAAATGGCCCGGGACATCGTAAAGCTCGGCATGTATATCGGTCTGGGCGGCGCGGTGACATTCAAAAACGCCAGAAAGCCCGCTGAAGTGGCGAAATGCGTCCCGGACGACCGGCTGCTGCTTGAAACCGACTGCCCCTATATGGCGCCGGTCCCCTTCCGAGGAAAACGCTGCGATTCCCGGCTGATCCCCTGTACGGCGGAGGTCATCGCGGGAATAAGAGACTGCGACCCTCAGTCGCTGATCGACCGCACGACGGAAAACGCGAAAACGCTTTTCAACATCATATAACAACAGAAAAAGCCCTGCGCGGCAACACCGAAGAAAACAACGGTCCCGAAGCGCAGGGGCATTTTTATATTCCGGAAGATCACTCCACCTTGGTAAGCTCGATCACGGTACCGTCGGCAGCGGTAAGAGTCATGGTATTGACGCCGAATTTCACGGTATAGACCTCCGCGCCTGTCAGCGTGTCAAGCAACTCGCCGCGGTTGATGGTAAGCTGGTCGCCGGCAAGCGTGTATGTCATCTCCACATTCGTGATACCGTCCAGCACGGGAGCGGAACCGGTCCCGTCCTCACGGAAAGTATAGGTTCGCTCGGTGACAACATTCAGGATAGTGGTCTGCTGATAGGACCACGTACCGAGGATCAGGTTCTTTTTCGCACCGCAACCGGCCAGCGACGCCAGCGCCAAGACAAAAACCAACGCGATACAGATCGTCTTTTTCATACTTTCACCTTCTTTCAATTTCATTTTATTACAATCGAAAGAAGAAATCAACAGTTTTTTATACGTCCAGCGAAGCCACGTCCGCGAAGGTTTCCCGCTTAACGGCAAGGTAGGTATCGCCGTCGTTCACCATCACAATGGGCGGCCGCGGGATACGGTTGTAATTGGACGCCATGGAATAATGATACGCGCCGGTGGTAAGGCAGGCAATAATACTGCCGCGCCCGGTGCATGAAGGCATCGGTACGTTTTCCTGAATGATATCGCCGCTTTCGCAGCAGCGGCCCACCACAGAGCAGATCATATCGGCAGGCTCGTTCATTTTTCCGGCGTTGTAAAGCGTATAAGGAGAACCGTACAGCGCGTAGCGGGCGTTATCCGTCATACCGCCGTCCACAGAAACGTATGTCTTGAAGCCGGGAATACGCTTCACCGTTCCGGCGGTATACAGCGTAAGCCCCGCGTCCGCCACGATGCTGCGGCCCGGTTCGAAGCAGACCGTCGGCAACTCCATATCAAGCGCAGCCGCCTTACGTTCCATATGCGCTGCGACGGAACGGATATTGGCCGCGATATCAATGGTCGGCTGTGCGGCGATATACCGCACGCCGTAGCCGCCGCCGAGATCCAATAATTCCGGGACATACCCGTACTTTTGCCGCATGTCGGCGATAAAGGACAGCATCACGTCGGAAGCGCGGAGGTATACGTCGGAATCGAACACCTGAGACCCCACATGGCAATGAAAGCCGGCCAGCTTTACATGGGGCAGCGACAGCGCGTAACGCGTAAAGCCGTCCGCTTGTCCGGTTTCGATAGCCTGTCCGAATTTGGAATCGACTTTACCGGTGGCTACGGCGGCATAGGTATGAGGATCGATGCCGGGCGTCAGCCGCAAAAGCACCTGCTGCACCGTACCGCGACGGGCTGCCTCCGCCTCCACGGCGTCCAACTCCTCAATGTTATCCGCGACAAAATAGCCGACGCCGTTGTCCATGGCGTAAGCGATATCTGCGTCCGTCTTATTGTTAGAGTGGAAAAAGGCGTTTTGCATTGGGAAGCCCGCCTTGACGGCGGTATAGATCTCACCGCCGGAGACCACGTCCGTCCCCATTCCCTCCTCCTTCATGATCTCATAGATCCGCTTGAAGGAAGCCGCCTTGGAGGCGTAAAGGATCTTCGCTTTCCCGTGGAACGCATCCGCCGCCGCGGTAAGGTACGTGCGGCAGCGCTCACGGATACGCTGCTCGTCCATCAGATACAAGGGGGTCCCGTACTTTTCGGCAAGCTCAAGCGTGTCCACCCCGGCGAACAACAGATGCCCTTCCGGTGAGACGGACAGGTTCGAGCAGATCATTTCCTGCTTTTCAAGAACATCCAGCATTCTCTTTCCCTCTTTTCTTACGACTTATGACTGATGACTTTCTACTGTATCATAGCATATGCGCGCGAAGCTCTTCCGGGGACAGCGGCGACAGATCGCCGGGAGCGATATCCAATACCGTTTTGCATCCGGTAACGCCTCTTTCGTGCATCCTGTTGATAGCGCGGGCGAATGCCACCAGCGCGCTCGCCGTGAATTCCGGGTTGGAATCCAGCTTCAGCCGGTATTCGATCACATGACGATGTTCCCCGTTCAAGCCTGTTTTGCCGGTACGGATCACGAACCCGCCGTGGGGCAGCTCCGCGTGATCCCGCTTCATCTCTTCTTCAGAGATAAAGTAAACCGTGGTATCGTACTCGTCAAAGTAGTTGGGCATGGTCTTGATCTCGTTTTCGATACGGGCCCGATCGGCTCCTTCCTCCGCCACTACATAACACTCACGCGTATGCTTCTGCCGGGTGGTAAGCGTCGGATTACTGCCGCTGCGCACCTGCTCCAGCGCTTTTTCCACCGGTACGGTATACTGTCTTGCGTCCTTTACGCCGTCGATACGGCGCACCGCGTCGGAATGGCCCTGGCTGACGCCCCTGCCCCAGAAGGTATAATCCGCGCCGTCCGCAAGAATGGAGGAAGCGTAAACTCTGTTCAGCGAGAAAATCCCGGGGTCCCAACCGGCGGAGATCAGCGCGATATGGCCGTTTTCTTTCGCGGCGGCGTCCACATTGGCGAAATGCTCCGGGATCCGCGCGTGGGTATCAAAGCTGTCCACCACGTTGAAATCCTTCGCCAGCACGGGCGTCATGGCGGGCAGATCCGTGGCGGAACCGCCGCAGATGATCAAAACGTCGATCGCATCCTTATATTTCAGGATATCCTGCGCGGAATATACGAGAACGCCCGTCAGCGTTTTCACCGTTTCCGGCGCACGGCGCGTGAACACGCCGACCAGCTCCGCATCGGGGTTCTGCTTAACGGCGCATTCCACGCCTTTCCCCAGATTGCCGTAACCGTAAATAGCCAATTTCATCAATAACACCTTCCCTTTTCGCTATTTATATTCTATTCAAATCGATATCATGCTCGCCATATCGTAAAGGCCCGGGCCTTTACATGCCAGATACTCCGCCGCCGCCAAAGCGCCCTCCGCGAACAGCGCGCGGCTGTGGGCTTCATGCTTCAGCGTGATGGTCTGGTTGGGCGTGCCCACGATCACCTCATGCTCGCCCACGATATTCCCCATGCGGATGGCGTGGATGCCGATCTCGTCTTTAGTACGTTTGCCCTGCCCGCTTCTGCCGCAGACCGTAAAGGCGTTCTCCTTTACGCTTTTAATCGCTTCGGCGATGGCAAGTGCCGTTCCGCTGGGTGCGTCCAGCTTGCGGTCGTGGTGCTTTTCAATTATTTCGATCTCGGCCTCCGGCATCACCTGCACGGTCTTTTTGGCCAGTTCGATCAGCAGCGCCACGCCCAGCGAGTAATTTGCCGCAAAGAAGATCGGGATCTGCCGGGAAGCGGTCTCGATGCACTCCCGTTCCTCCGCGGTTTGCCCCGTGGTGGCCAGCACCACCGGCAGGTTATGCGCCACGGCAAAATCCAACAGCTCGTGCGTCAAAGAATGATGGGAGAAATCCACAATACAGTCCACATCGGCGCAGGCGTCCAAAAAGGTTTTGGCGGTAGGGACGGGCTCGCTGCCGTCGGCAAAGGCGTCCACGCCAGCCGTCAGTTCGCTTCCGCGATAACCGGCCTGCGCCAGCTTCACGACCTCCCTGCCCATATGTCCGCTGATTCCGCTGAGCAGTATTCTCATAGCATACCTCGAATCATCATACAAGTTGAATGTTAAAACACGCAAGAGCTTCGCTCTGTGTTTTTTTATGATATCATTGCCGACTGCTAATTGCTGATTCAGATCAGCTTCTGCTCCCGCATCAGCGAAAGCAGCTTTTCTTCATGGGCCGGCTCCATGTGGGTAAGGGGCAGGCGCAGATAATTATCGCAGAACCCCATGGCCGCGCACGCCGCCTTTACAGGAATGGGGTTCACTTCGCAAAACAGTGCGTTGATCAAAGGCAGCAGGTCCAGCTGCATCCGGCAGGCCTTGGCTGTATCGCCGCGGAAGTAGCTTTTGCACATCTCGGAGGTCTCCTCCGGCATGATATTGGCCAGCACGGAGATAACGCCTTTGCCGCCAAGAGACAGGATCGGCACGATCTGGTCGTCGTTGCCGGAATAGATGTCGATCTTGTCCCCGCACAGCGCGGCCTCCTGCGCGATCTGCGAAATGTTGCCGCAGGCCTCCTTGATGGCGACGATGTTGGGGTGCTCCGCCAGCACGGCCACGGTCTCCGGCAACAGGTTGCAGCCGGTGCGGCTGGGCACGTTGTAAAGGATGCAGGGCTTGCTGGATGCGTCCGCGATGCCGCGGAAGAACTCGATCAGGCCCTTCTGCGTCGCCTTATTATAGTATGGCGTCACCAGCAGCATGGCATCCGCGCCGACCTCGCAGGCGTACTGCGTCAGCTGCACGGCGTATTCATAATCGTTGGAACCGGTGCCGGCGATGACGGGAACGCGCCCCGCCACCTGTTCCACACAGAATTTGATGGCTTGCTTATGCTCTTCATCGGTCAGCGTAGAGCCCTCTCCGGTGGTGCCTACGGCTACGATGGCGTCAACGCCCTTTTCGATCTGCCATTCGATCAGCTCCGCGAATTTGGGATAATCAACGCCGTCTTTTGTAAGCGGGGTGATGATCGCGGTGCCCGTGCCGGTAAAAATCGTATGTTTCATCGTATGTTATCCTCCGATCAAGAATAAGAAAAGGAGACGATCGCAAAAATGCGGCTGTCTCCTGAAAAAATACCCATAACAATATTTTTCATGATAGCGCTCCGCATTTCTGCGACAGCAGTACGGATCTTTTCCGCAATGCCAGCGCAACGCCCGCCGCGGCGTCCGCTTCGGCACCGTCGCCTTTCCCGCGCGGCTTCGGCAGCCGTTTGACCGCGGTACTCTTCTCGGGTGCGCCTCTATCTTTTCGATATGATATCACGCACCCGGATCATTGTCAAGAGTTTTTACGAAAAGATATGATGAAATCAAACGATACGTCTCTTCATTTTTGATAATGATACTTAAAATTATATTGACAGTAACAAAAAGGAATGATATATTAATATTTAATTTATTTGCAACGTCTCATCGTGATAACGTGAAGGAGATATCGCCATGAATTACGATTTTAAGACAGCCGAAGCAAAATGGCAAAAAAAATGGGAAGAATCCGAAGCTTTCAAGGCGGAAGATAACTCCGACAAGAAGAAATTTTTCGCGCTGGTGGAATTCCCCTATCCCAGCGGCGCGGGCATGCACGTGGGCCACATCAAGGCTTATTCCGGGCTGGAGGTCACCTCCCGCAAGCGCCGGATGGAGGGCTTCAATGTGCTTTTCCCCATCGGCTGGGACGCCTTCGGCCTGAATACGGAAAACTACGCCATCAAGACGAAGACGCATCCCCGCAAGGTGACGATGGACAACGTGGCGCACTTTACCGCGCAGCTCAAGCGCGTCGGCTTTTCGTTCGACTGGTCGAGAGAGATCAACACCACAGACGAGGACTACTATAAATGGACCCAGTGGATCTTCCTGAAGATGTTCGACAACGGTCTCGTGTTCCGCGACAGGACGCTTGTCAACTATTGCCCCAGCTGCAAAGTGGTGCTTTCCAACGAGGATTCCCAGGGCGGCAAATGCGACGTGTGCCATTCCGATGTGGTGCAGCGCGCCAAAGAGGTATGGTACCTGCGCATCACCGCTTACGCGGACCGCTTGCTGACCGGGCTTGATACGGTAGACTATCCCGCCAATGTCAAGGCGCAGCAGGTCAACTGGATCGGCCGTTCCGAAGGCGCGTTCGTCAATTTCGCGTTGGCAGGGACCAACGAAAAACTGCGTATCTACACCACCCGCCCGGATACGCTGTTCGGCGTGACCTTTATGGTCATGGCGCCGGAACACCCGCTGATCGATAAATACGCTGAACAAATCGCCAATTTTGATGAGGTAAAGGCTTATCGCGCGGAATGCGCCAAAAAGACGGAGTTTGAACGCACGCAGCTTGTCAAGGACAAGACGGGCGTGAAGCTGGACGGTCTTTGCGCCGTAAACCCCGTCAACGGCAAGGAGATCCCGATCTATATCGCCGACTACGTAATGATGGGCTACGGCACCGGCGCGATCATGGCCGTTCCCGCCCACGATCAGAGAGACTGGGAGTTTGCGAAGAAGTTCGGCATCGACATCATCGAGGTCATCAAGGGCGGCGACATTGAGAAAGAGGCCTACGCCGGCGACGGCGAGATGGTAAACTCCGATTTCCTCGACGGACTGACCGACAAAAAATCCTCCATCGCGAAAATGCTGGAGGTACTGGAAGAGCGCGGTCTCGGAGAAAAGGGCGTGCAATACAAGATGAAGGACTGGGCTTTCAACCGCCAGCGTTACTGGGGAGAACCCATCCCGATCATCCACTGCCCCGCCTGCGGCATGGTGGGCGTGCCCTATGATGAGCTTCCCTTGACGCTGCCCAAGGTGGAAAACTTTGAGCCGGGTTCCGACGGAGAAAGCCCGCTGGCAAAAATCGATGAATTCGTCAACTGCACCTGCCCCAGATGCGGCGGCAAAGCAAAGCGTGAAACGGATACCATGCCCCAGTGGGCGGGTTCCTCCTGGTATTATCTGCGCTACTGCGACCCGCACAACGATACCTGCCTTGCCGATCCGGAAAAGCTCAACTACTGGATGCCGGTGGACTGGTACAACGGCGGCATGGAGCACGTGACGCGCCACATGATCTACTCCCGGTTCTGGCATAAGTTCCTGTACGATATCGGCGCGGTGCCCTGCGAGGAGCCCTACGCCAAGCGCTCCATTCAGGGGCTGATCCTCGGCCCGGACGGCGACAAGATGAGCAAATCCAAAGGCAACGTGGTGGACCCGCTGGACGTGGTAGACGAATACGGCGCCGACGTGCTGCGCACCTACGTGCTGTTTATGGGCGACTACGGCCAGTCCGCGCCGTGGTCCGATTCCAGCGTGAAGGGCTGCAAGCGCTTCATCGACCGCGTGTGGAACCTGCAAACGATCCTCAACGATTCCGAGGAGTACTCCGAGAAGCTGGAGACCGGCTTCAATAAAGCGGTCAAAAAAGTCGGCGAGGATATCGAAAACCTGAAATACAACACCGCCATCGCCGCGCTGATGACGCTGCTCAACGACATTTACGACGCGGGCAGTATCACCAGAAAAGAACTTAAGACCTTTATCACGCTGCTCAATCCCTTCGCGCCCCACGTAACGGAGGAGATCAACGAGGTTCAAAATCTGGGCAGCATGCTGGCAAAAGCCCAGTGGCCGACCTACGATCCCGACAAGTGCGTTGACGCGCTCATCGAGATCGCGGTACAGGTCAACGGCAAGCTGCGTGCCCGTGTGATGGTCCCCGCCGACGCGGACGACGCCGCAGCGCTGGAGATCGCCAAAGCCAATGCGGATATCGCCGCTCAGATCGAAGGCAAGACGCTGATCAAGGAGCTGTACGTCAAGGGCCGTCTGGTCAACATTGTGGTTCGCTGAAAACAGTAAAATCATACAGAAATTCGCCTGCCGAAAGCAATTGCGATCGGCAGGCGATATTTTATGTCGTATACTTATGGCTTAAAATCGAAATCGTATCATGCCGTCGTCCGAGCACAGCCAGGCAACCCGTTTTTCCGGGTCGGCCGCGATACCGTTGACTTTCTTTCCGGGGAATACGTCCTCCGGCAGGGTTCGTTTTTCCGTGATGATATTGTCCTTCACCACATACACGTCCCGTCCGCAGACGGCGATCACAGTATGATCCGGCAGGCAGCAGAACGCATCCACGGAATCGATGATCCCCACGATCTTGACGAACACGTTGCCGTCAAGAAAGAACAGCCCATAACCGCCGCCCACGTACAGCACGCCCTCCGGCGAATAACACAGAGCGTTGACGCGGTCGCCGTCAAAACCGTTTGCGTCGTTGAAAAGCGTCTGATCCGTGATACGAAAAACCTCAGCGTTCATCGTTTATTTCCCCAAAAACTGCGGCAGAAACTCCCGGTGGGCGTCCCTCAGCTCCTCAAAGCATGCCTTAGCGTTGGCGAAATCGCCGATCAGCGGGTGGATCATCATGGCGTTGTAGGCCGCGTGCAGGTCGCCGGTCATACCGGCCTCCACCGTGTATTTCTCATACGCCTTCACCGCGGTCATCAGTGCGACCATATGGCGGCTCCACGTGGGCTTCACCGGCACCGGCTTCGCGCCGTCCGCGCCGATGCGGGCGGCGATCTCCACCACGTCGTCGTCCTGCATAAAGGGCAGCGTGCCGTTGTTGAGGATGTTCACCACGTGTACGTCGCCCGTATCGTTGGCAATGGAGTCGATCAGCGAACAGGCCGCCAGCGAATACTTGTGTCCGCCGCGTTTGTCCAGCAGCGCAGGCTTGACGCACAGCTCCTCGTCCTGATACATCTTCAAAAGCTTTTCCTCGATATCCATGCACACGCGGGCACGGGTTGTGGTATCCTCCCGCAGATGTTTAAGCTTCGCCTCGCGGTTGTAATAATACTGCAAATAGGAGGAAGGCCAGCCGCCGCAGGAGCGCAGACATTCCACGTCGAAGCCGTCGTCCACGATGTTGGCCATCACCTTGGGGGCGAAGCCCTCGTCGAACAGCTTATAGAGCACCTCTTCCCCGTCCTTCACGACGGAGGTGATCCAGCTTAAATGGTTGAGGCCGAGATAGGTGATCTCCGCGTCCGCACCGACGTTTTCCTTCACGTCGTCGATCATGTCGATGGGCACGTTGCACAGGCCGATGCACTTCACCTTGGTGTTGTTCAACACGAAATCCGTGATAATGCCGGATGGATTAGTGAAGTTGATCAGCCACGCGTCGGGGCAGATCGCCTCGATCCGCTCGCAGATATGCCCGATCACGGGGATCGTGCGCAGCGCCTTGAACATGCCGCCGATGCCGGTGGTCTCCTGCCCGATCAGGCCGTATTTGACCGGGATGGATTCGTCCAGATACCGGGCAGGCAGCTTGCCGACGCGGATCTGTGTGACAACGAAATCCGCCCCGGCCAGCGCCGCGTCCAGATCGTCGGTCATGACGACCTCGGTCTCCATACCTGCTTTTCGGATCATCCGTTCGCAAAGACTGCCGACGATGGGGCGCTTGCGCTCGTCGATATCCATCAGGACCAGCCGTTTCAGCCGCAGCGAATCCTGCCGTTTCAAAAAACCGTCCACCAACTCCGGGCAGTAGGTGCTGCCGGAGCCGATCACCGTTACGTTTATCTCTTTCAATTCAAAGACCCCCTATCATTCAGCTCTTATCTCTGATAACGGAGCTGAGGCTCCGTGCTACGTTACTATTGCCTACTGCCTACTGCCTACTGTCTACTGCCTACTGTCTACTGCCTACTGTCTACTGCCTATTGCCTATTGCCTATTCGTTTTCCAGCATCCAGTTGATGCAGCCGGTCACCGGCGCGGCGGTCAGCCTGATGAACCGCAGCTTGCGCCCGGCCATCTGTTCCGCCTTTTCCATCAGCTTATCGACGTAGATCTGCGAGGGCAGCTTCACGTGGATGGATCCGGACAGCACCACTTCGACCGGGTCGTCGTCGAACTGCTGATTTTTGATATGGGCCGCAATGAACGCCGCTCCCTTGTCAGCCATTTCTTCCACGACGTCCAACGCCGCCTCGTCCCCTGCGTTGACCGCGTCAAAGAAGACGTCCAGCAACGGGCGGACGGTATCGTCGTCCAGCTCTTCCAGCTTCGGGATCAAGGAAAGCAGCGCGTCCCTTTCCGGTGTAATGCCGAACGCTTCGCACAGCGGAGCGGTGCAAGCCGTTTTTCTGCGTTTGAGGCAGATATCATTATAAACCAGACTGTACGTTTTGCGGGCGATCCATTGTCCGCCGCCAGCGTCCGAGGACAGCTCGCCGAAACCGCCGATCTGCAACAGCTCGCCGCGGGAATCCACGGAGTTGCAGCAGGTGCCGGTGCCGCAGTTATAGCCGATGCCCGCCTTGCCGGTCAGCCCCGCCTTGACCACGATAAAGCCGTCGTTACAGATGTAGGTGGGGATCGTCAGCCCCCGCTTTTGCAGCTCCGCGTCCATTACGTCCCGCTGGTAGGGGTGGTCGATGCCCGCCAGCGCCATCAGCGCTTTTTTGATATCGCTCTGCTGAAGGCCGTTTTCCGCCAGCAGCGCGTTGACGCCGCTCATAATGATCCCGGCCGCCTCGGGGATGTAGCCCTCTAAATTCTCATGGTTGCTGCCACCGGTTTTGACGGACGAGAGCAGTTCTTTTTTTTCGTTGAACAGCGCGTACATCGTCTTGGTCCCGCCGCCGTCCACGCCGATATAATACGCCATCGTTTATTCCCCTTCCGCCTGATCGGTAAAGAAATCGTCGCAGACCTCTTCCAGACAGTACACACCCCTGCGGTAGGGCTCGCGGTCGATCCACATTCCGTTGGTGAAATCCGGGATCGGCACCGGCATACCGCCCATGGCGACGGACTGCTCCGACAGGCACGTGACGGCCATCCACGCGGCGGTGTCGTACACGTCGATAGGCGGCGCGAGGTTGTCCTTCGCCGCTTCCACGAACGCGGACAAAACAAGATAATCCATGCCGCCGTGCCCGGCCTTGACGCCGTCCTTTGTGTATTTGCTCCACAGCGGGTGGTCGAATTTTTCAATATGCTCGTCGAAGTGCTCCCACTCGTGGGTGCTCTTTGTCACGCCGTCCATTACCAGCAGCGCGTTGCGGTCGGAGATCTCCATGAAGCAGCCCTTGGTTCCCTGGATCATATAGTTACGGGAATAGGGGCGCGGCAGGCAGCAGTCGTGCGTCAGCGTGATGGTCTCACCGTGGGCGCATTTGATGATGGTAGTCACCACGTCTCCCTCGGCGAAATCATACCCGTACAGGTCGTAATCCTCTCCCTTGTTGTTTTTGATCCACTCGTTCAGTCCTCTGGATTTACTGGCCATGGAAACGAGAGAGAGCATCCGGTTGCCGCGGTTGATCCCCAGCACCTTGCTGATCGGCCCCAATTGGTGCGTCGGGTACAGCTCGCCGTTGCGGTTCTGGAAGTTGTAAAGCCGCCCGTGGATGTTTTCGCGGCCCAGCGAGATCTCGTCCCGCAGGTCGTGGCGGTAGCCGCCCTCGCAGTGGACGACCTCGCCGAACAAACCCTGCTTGACCATGTGGAACAGCGCCATTTCCTTGCGGTCGTAGCAACAGTTTTCCAGCAGCATACAGAACTTGCCGGTCCGTTCACTGGTGTGTACCAGCTCCCAGCATTCCTCGATAGAAGCCGCGCCGCCGACCTCGAAGGCCACGTTCAGCCCCGCGTTCATAGCGGCCACCGCGATACGGGAATGGGTGATCCACGTGGTGAAGATCACCAGCGCGTCCAGTTTTTCCTTTGCCAGCAGTTCTTTATAATCCAGATAGGAATGCACCTCGTAACCCGTATAGGATTTTGATTTTTTGACGATCTCCAGTCCCCTTGCGGCGCGTTCCGGCACCTTATCGCATACGGCGGGACAGACGACGCCGGGAATTTGCAACAGCAGATTCAACATCCCGGAGCCGCGGCCGCTGATACCGACCGCGCCGATACGGATCGTTTTGGTTTCAGACATATGCTTTTTCTCCTTCCGCTTTATGGGCCATATTATAACACTCTTTTTCCGGCTTTTCCATACTTTCCTGAAAAAATCTTGACAGATTCCGCAGAAAGATTAGAATAGAAACGGGTGAGCTTATGATAACGGCATATATCAACGGAAAAGTAATATTTGAAGATAAAATAAA
>JAFRRP010000007.1 GCA_017428085.1 Clostridia bacterium
ATACTGAAAACTTAAAAATGAATAATGAACAATATCGGAAGGGCTTTCGCCCTTACAGTTTTATAATCAAAACACAAAGTGTTTTCCGATATTCTTCATTTTTCAGTCTTCAGTATTCTTTTTTCTTTTAGCGTCAGCGCGACAAATCCAAATCTACGGAGGTACATACCATGTCCATCGAAACCGTAACCGAATATCTCCGGGAGCGCGGCGCGGCGGATAAGATCCGGCGGTTTGACGTTTCCAGCGCCACGGTGGCGCTGGCGGCGCAGGCGCTGGGCTGCGAGGAGGCCCGCATCGCCAAGACCATGTCCTTTCTGGTGGACGGCTGCGCGGTGCTGATCGTCTGCGCGGGGGACGCCAAGGTAAACAGCGCCAAATTCAAGGCGACGTTCCATACCAAGGCGAAGATGCTGACCGCCGAACAACTCGCCGAGCTGGTGGGCCACGCGCCGGGCGGGGTATGCCCCTTTGCCGTCAACGAGGGCTGCGTGACCTGGCTGGACGAATCGCTGAAGCGGTTCGATATCGTCTACCCCGCCGCGGGCAACGCCGCCAGCGCCGTGGAGCTGACCGTGGAAGAGCTGGAACGGTATTCGCGCAGCGCCGGCTGGGTGGACGTGTGCGTCGTGCCCTGACAACAGGACCGCACGGAAATATGCTTCCTTCTGCGCAATAAGACTGATTTCCGTTAAAATGTTTTAACCGGAAAACAGGATAAGCTGTTGACGGGAAGAAAAAATGCTGTTATAATAAAAACAGAAAATGCGGGCGCGAAGGGATAACCTGTATTTCGCGCCGTTTTTTCGTGTCAGTTCGAAACCATCCTGACAATAAACAAAACTACGGGAGCAAAAAATGAATCAGAAAACGCAGTACATCACCAAGGCGGCAGTGATCGCGGCGGTCTATGTTGCACTTACGGCTTTAAGCAGAGTGTTTGGGCTTGCGGACGGCAGCGTTCAGTTCCGCCTTTCGGAAGCGCTCACCATTCTGCCGATCTTCTGTCCGGCGGCAATTCCGGGGCTTACGCTTGGGTGTCTGCTGGCAAACATCACCAGCACGTTGGATCCGCTGGATATGGTATTCGGCACACTGGCAACGCTTTTTGCCTGCCTTGTGACCTACGCGGCGCGCAAGGTCGTCGTAAAGGGATTCCCGCCCGTTTCGTTCCTCAGCCCCGTCGTGTTCAACGGGTTGATCGTGGGCGCGGAAATCGCGTTTCTCTATGAAAAGAACGCGGCAGTGTTCTGGCCCAGCGCGGGACTTGTTGCCGCGGGTGAGGCGGCTGTCGTTTTCGTGCTTGGCACGGCGTTGTTTTTCGCCATCCAAAAGAACGAAAAACTGAAAGCGCTTTTGCGTTGAAGTTTTGTCGTGACAGGCAGCAAAGTAAAAAAACAGGCGTGCGCCGCGAATGACGCGGTGTTGCCTTAAAAAAACCACGGCGGAACTCCGCCGATGATTGCGGAACACCGCAGAAAAGAAGGTAGCATATGAAAAAAATCATCGTTGCGGATGACGAAGAGCTTATCCGCCGGTTAGTCAGCGATTTCCTGACGGCGGAAGGGTACGAGCCGCTTCAGGCGGACGACGGCGACGTCGCTTTGAAGCTCTTTGAGGAAAACCCCGACACGGCGCTGATCATTCTGGACATCATGATGCCGAACATGGACGGCTGGGAGGTATGCCGCAAGATCCGCGAGACCTCCGACGTGCCGATCATCATGCTGACGGCCAGAAGCCAGGAATACGACCAGCTGACCGCCTTTGACGCGGGCGCGGACGACTACGTCACCAAGCCCTGCAGCCCCAGCGTGCTGATGAAGCGCGTGGCGGTGCTGCTGAAACGCGGCGAGGCGGGAACCAGCAACGCCAAGGTGCTTTCGGTGGACGATCTGAAGCTGGACAGCTTTGCCCACGAGGTGTGGCTGGACGGCAAAAGCATCGGGCTGACGCTGAAGGAATACGGCATCCTGCAAAAGCTGCTGGCGGCGCCGGGCAGAGTGTTCTCCCGCGAGCAGATGCTGGACGACATTTGGGGCTTCGACTTTGACGGCGACGTGCGGACCGTGGATTCCCACGTGGCGCGGCTGCGCACCAAGCTGGGCAACTGGGGCTCGCAGCATATCAAGACGATCTACGGCACCGGCTACAAGCTTGAGGTTAACAAAGATGGCAAGGGCTGAAAAGAAAAACAGAATAAAAAAGCAGCGCAGTATCACCTGGCGGCTCATGAGAGGGATCATTATGATCCTTTTTTTGACGATTCTGATCCCCGTCGGCGCCTATCACAGCCTGCCGGAGTGGGTCTATTATCTGGCTCCCGGCACCCGGCTGTGGTTCGCCATGGACGATATCAACAACGCCTACGGCACCCCGGAATTTGACGAGACGCTGCGGCTGGTGGAGAAGCGGTTTGACTCCAACATCGAGATCTATACGGAGGACGGCCGCTTTATCTATTCCACCGCCGCGCTGACGGACCCCCTTCCCACGGACCTTTCCAAAGCGCCCACGGTAAACGCCAAATACAAGCTCACCTACCAGACCGTGGACGGGGAGATCTCCGGCGGCAACCGCGGCTTTCTGCTGCGCACCTACAACAGCAGCCACCTGGAGATCCAGTTCCTGGATATCTACGGGTATCTGCCCGGCGGCGAACGCGTGGAGATCAACATGCAGGTCAGCCAGCTCAGCAGCACGGGCAAGATCTACTTCATCATCTCCTTTGTCACCATTATGATCACCATGGCGGTGGCGCTGTTCATGATCATGCTGTATATCCGGCGGTTCATCCGGCCCATCAAGCAGATCTGCGTCACCACGGACAAGATGTCCCGGCTGGATTTCTCCGAAAAATGCCCGGCGACGAACATCGTGGAGATCTCGCAGTTGGCGGAAAGCATCAACCTGCTGTCCGATTCCCTTGATACGGCGCTGACCGACCTGCAGCAGAAAAACATCAAGCTGCAGGAGGATATCGAAAACGAACGCACCATCGACAACCTGCGCCAGACCTTTATTTCCGGCATCTCCCACGAGCTGAAAACGCCTATCGCCATCATCCAGGGCTACGCGGAGGGCGCCAAGATGTTCTATGAGGCGGGCAACGCCGAAACGGCCACCGAATACTGCACCACCATCATGGACGAGGCCACCCGCATGAACAACATGATATTGAAGCTGCTGGAGATCACAAAATACGATTCCGGCGCGTACGAACCGGTGCGCGAAAACTTCAACGCGCGGGAGCTGGTGCAGGACTGGTTTGACAGAAACGCTTCCCTGCTGGCGGAAAAACAGGTGACCGCCGTCAACCGTATCCCGGAGGAATGGTTCGGCAACGGCGATTCGGTGATCCTTTCCTCCGTGGTAAACAATTACCTTTCCAACGCGCTGTCCCACGTGGAGGGCGAAAACCGCATCGAGGCCACAGCCGAGGACATGGGGAACAGCTACCGGATCTACATCTTCAATACCGGCAAACAGATCGCCAACAAAGATATCGACAAAATATGGACGTCCTTCTACCGGGCGGATAAATCGCTGTCCCGTTCCCAGGGGCGCTTTGGGCTGGGGCTTGCCATCGTGGCGTCCATCCAGAAGCTGCACGACGAGCTGTACGGCGTGGAAAACAGGGAAAACGGCGTCCGGTTCTGGTTTGACGTAAGAAAAGGAGTAAACACAGACAATGAGGCTTGATAAATACCTGAAGGTCTCGCGGCTGGTCAAGCGCCGCACCGTCGCCAACGAGCTGTGCGACGCCAAACACGTGTCCGTCAACGGCAAGATCGCGCGCGCCTCCTACGAGATCAAGGTGGGCGACGTGATCGAGATCCAGATGGGCCCCAACCTGACAAAGGCGAAGGTGGTTTCCGTCAACGAGTACGCCACCAAGGAAAACGCCTCCGACATGTATACGATCCTGTAACACGGGCAAAGCTGATACCGGAAAGAAAAGGCGGCGAAGCGGAACGATGAGCAGAGAATCCTGGAAAGGAAGAATCATATTCGGGGTGGTGCTGGTCCTGATCTGCGCTGTGATCAGCGGCGTGACCGGGGCGGCCACTTCCCTGTTCATTTTCAATCTGATGCCGCAAAAGGTGCAGGAAGCCGCCTCCTCCGATACGCAGGAGGTCATCTACGTGACGGAGGAGCCCTCGCTGGTGCCGCCGCCGGAGACGACGGAGCTTGTTACCCAGCCGCCGGAGACCACCACCGAGCCCGTAACGGCAAAATCCAAAAGCGATATCTACTATGAGGCGGTCAACAGTGTGGTCAACATCAAATCCAACTATTCGGTAGTGATCCGCGGCCTGTTCGGGACCTCGTTCACCAGAAGGTACGCCTCCAGCGGCTCCGGCTTTTTCATCAGCAGGGACGGCTATCTGGTGACGAACTACCATGTGGTGAAGGAAAACCAGGACCTGCGGGTGACCACCTACGACGGCACGGAATACACGGCCACCATGGCGGGGTACGATGAAAACAACGATATCGCCGTGCTGAAGATCAACGCCGTAACGGAGCCCGTCACCATCGGCAATTCCTCCGACATGACCGTAGGCGACGACATCATGGTGATCGGCAACGCGCTGGGGGACCTTTCCTACACGTTTACCGACGGGCTGATCAGCTACACCAACCGCCGGATACAGACCTCCTCCGGCCAGACGATCAATATGTTCCAGACGAACGCGGCCATCAATTCCGGCAATTCCGGCGGACCTGTGTACAACATGGACGGCGAGGTGATCGGCATTGCCAGCGCCAAATTCGCCTCCGCCGAGATCGAAGGTCTGTGCTTCTTTATCCCCATTGACGACGTCAAAAACACGATCCTTTCGATCGCGTATCAAAATTGATCGATCGGGCCCGCTGGCCCTCAATCAGTCGTAAGTCGTAAGCGGCGACGCTTTGCGCCGCAGTCGTGAGACGGTTTCTGTCTGCCATATAATCCCATCAGTCGTTCGCAGAACTTCTCTTCTTACGACTTACGACTTTTCGAACAATACGCATATAAAAAGATCTCCGGACACACGTCCGGAGATCTTTTTCATTTTCGTTTAATATTACCGATTACTTTCTTTTCCTGGTGACGATCACAGCGGCGCCCGCCAGCGCGATCACGCCGGCCATAACGGCGATCACGTTATTGTCGCCGGTTTCCTTACCGCCGTCGGTCTTAACGCATCTGTGCTGGCAGGGCTGCTGGCAGCAGCAGGTGGTGGACTCGCAGGCGTTCTGGCAGGGTCTGCCGGGGCACGTATTGTTGCCGGGGCACGTAGTACCGGGGCCGCAGGGATTGCAGGGAGCCGTGGTCGTTTCCGGCGTGGTAACGACTTCCACCGTCGCGTGGTAATTGCCGGTAAACGGATCGTTCTTCACGTCGCCGCTTTTGCTGGTCAGGTCGACCGTGATATCGTTCACTGCCGCCGTTTCGTCAACGGTGAAATAGAATACGGCAATGTCAAAATTCTCCGTGTCGATCACAAGGGGCTCGTCCCCGCTGGCTTTCTCGGTAAATGTAGCGGCGTCCCACATGGCCTCTTTGAAATGGAACCCGCAGATAGCCGTACCGGGCGTCTTCAGATTCTTTTCAAAGGTAAACCCATTGACGTCATTGTTCTCAAGCGCTTTCGCCTGCACGCCGGTTTCCACCTTGTCCAGCTTGACGCCGGAATAGGTCACGGTCGCTTTACCGGAGGTCAGCCCGGTATACTCATGGGCGTACAGCGTTGCCACCAGCGTTTTGCCGTCGGCGCTTCTCTTCACATCCAGCGAGAAGGTGCCGGGCTCCGCCGCAAAAGCCATCGCGGACAGGCATACCACAAGGCCCAACGCAAGAACAACAGCAAGCAGTTTCTTCGCAGTTTTCATTTTCAGAACCTTCCTTTAATCATGCAATCTCTCTTTGGATCAAACGATCAATGGACAACGGAAATGCCGGTTGATCTTTCGATACATGGTTATTATACAGGATAAAATGCGGCTTGTCAACCGAAACGGCAAAAAAGAACCGCCGCGGCATAAGATTTTTCGGGCCTTCCCGAATAATTGTGGGATAGAATGAAAAAAGAGGTTGTTCACAGGGAACAACCTCTCAAACTCTGATTACTGCAAATAAGTCAAGAAATCACTTTCTTTTCTTGGTCACTACGAACGCAGCGCCAGCCAGAGCGATCACGCCGGCCATCACAGCCAGAACGCCGTTGTCGCCGGTCTTCTTGCCACCGTCGGTCTTCTTGTCGGGAGTGGTCTTGTCGGGAGTGGTCTTGCCGGGAGTGGCGTCAGAGGGAGTGGTCTTGCCGGAGGGCTTCTGAGAAGCGGGCTCCTGAGAAGCGGGCTCCTGAGAAGCGGGTTCCTGAGAAGCGGGTTCCTGAGAAGCGGGTTCCTGAGAAGCGGGCTCCTGAGAAGCGGGCTCCTGAGAAGCGGGCTCCTGAGAAGCGGGCTCCTGAGAAGCGGGCTCCTGAGCCTTGCCGATGGTGAAGCTGTCGTTCACGGCAACAACGGTTTCGCCGATCTTCAGCTCGCCGGTCACGGTGATCTTGGTGCCTTCTTCAGCGGTGAACACGAACTGAGCAAACTCAAAGCTCTCGCCGTTGATGGAAGCGTCAGAATCGATCTCTTCGGCAGCCTCTTTCCATTCCGTGCTGCTCCACAGGGCGTTCTTGAAATAGAAGCCGAACTCAGCGGGATTGGCAGAGCTGTTGAACTCCGCGCTGAAAGCGTTGTCGATATCGCCGATGGCGTTGGCGTCAGCGCCGCCCTTTTTCACGATCTTGGTCACTTTGCCGTCCGGATAAGCGAACGCAAGGGAACCGGAAGTAAGGCCGACAGCGTCAACGAACTTCGCAGAAACAGTGGCTTTGCCGTTGGCATAATCGCCGACGGAGAAGGACACTGCGGGGCTGGCGGCAAAAGCGATCGCCGAGAAAGCGGCTACCATGGCCAGGACCATCACGATAGCAAACATTTTCTTTGCCATTTTCATTTTTTGGACCTTCCTTTAAATAAGTTTTTTTATATTAGGACCTTACAATCCTTAATATACAATATGACCGTCATCAACACGGTTTACACGGGTATTATACAGGAACAGACCCGATAAGTCAATAGAAAATTTAAAAAACCGCGATAAAAAAAATGACAATTGACATATTAAACGGATTACTATACAATATTTGGTGGTTATCTAAACATATTATATAAAAGAGGCGATCACAATGTTCACCGACATCAGCGAACTGAAGCAGGCGTGCACCGCCTGCGCGAAATGCGAGCTTTGCCAAACGCGCCACAACGTGGTGTTCGGCGTGGGAAAAGAGGACGCGGAGATCCTGTTCGTGGGCGAGGCGCCGGGCGAAAACGAGGACCTGCAGGGCGAGCCCTTCGTGGGCCGCGGCGGCCAGCTGCTGGACCTGTACCTGAACGGCATCGGGCTGGACCGGAAGGAAAACATCTATATCGCCAACATGTTGAAATGCCGCCCGCCGCACAACCGCGACCCCAAGCCGGAGGAAATGGACGCGTGCCTCCCGTGGCTGCGCAATCTGGTATACCTCATGCGGCCGAAGATCATTGTATGCGTGGGCCGGATCAGCGCCCAGCGGCTGATCTCGCCCGATTTCAAGGTGACGAAGGAACACGGCATGTTTTTTGATAAAAACGGCACGCTGATGATGGGCACCTACCACCCCGCCGCCCTGCTGCGCAACCCCAACCTGAAGGGCGCCTGTTTGGAAGACTTTTTAAAGCTGCAGGATAAGATCCGGGAGATGGGGATAGAGGTTTGAGTTCTTAGTTCTTA
>JAFRRP010000056.1 GCA_017428085.1 Clostridia bacterium
CGTAAAGACGTTCACCTGTTCCGTCTGCAAGACGACGAAGGACGAAGCCGTGAAAGCCACCGGCCACAAGCCCGTGACGGACGCCGCCGTGGCCGCCGCCTGTACCGCCGACGGCAAGACCGAGGGCAGTCACTGTTCCGTCTGCGGCGAAGTCCTGACGGCACAGACCGCGATCAAGGCGAAGGGCCACCAATGGGACGATGGAAAGGTGACGACGGAGCCCACGCAGGAAAAGGAAGGCGTCAAGACCTTTACCTGTACCGTGTGCGGTGAGACCAGAACGGAACCCGTCGACAAGCTGCCGACGGAACCGGAAAAACCGACCGAACCCGAAATTCCCACCGAACCGGAAAAACCCACCGAGCCGGAAAAACCCACCGGGCCCGAAAAGCCGGACTATACCCCCGGCGACGTGGACGGCGACGGCAAGATCACCTCGGCGGACGCCCGTCTGGCGCTGCGGGCCAGCGTGGGGCTGGAACCGGGGATCGCGCCCGGCACCGCCGCTTACAAAGCGGCCGACGTGGACGGCGACGGCAAGGTGAGCTCCGCCGACGCGCGGCTGATCCTCCGTGCCAGCGTGGGGTTGGAGGACGCAAGCAAGTTCGGAAAGAAAGAATAAACCGAAAAACAGCAAGAAAAACAGAATAATCATGCAGGGCAGCCGGAGAAGTTCTCCGGCTGCCCGCGGTTTATGGATAGGTATCGTAGCACGCTGCCTCAGCAGCGTTATTCGACGCAAACAACATCACGCAGCACGGAGCCGCGCTACGATCTTGATACCTGCGGCGCAGCCGCGCCGTTCAATCGGGATCGCGTTGCAACGCTGCTGAGGCAGCGTGCTACGTTTTCGACTCTGCGGCTTCCGACTTCCGACTTCAGCGGCTCACGGAGCCGCGCTACTGACCGCAGCTTATTTCAGCTCCACGCAGGCAACGGTGATATCGTCGTGTTTGCCGGAGGGGGAATACCTCACCGCGTCGTCCGCGGCGGTCTCCGCCAGCTCCCTGACGCTCTTTTTTTTCATCCGGCCGAACAGCTCCCGGAAATACTGCGGCGGCAGCACAGCAGCCCCGTCGGACATGAGGAGGATCCTGTCCCCCGCGCCCAGCGTCATGGAGGACTGCGCCAGCTCCGCCTCCTTCAGGATGCCCAGCGGCAGGGAGGAACGCTCCACCACCGCGGTCTTTTCTCCCGTCCGCACCACGGTCATGGCGGCCCCCGCCTTGTAAAAGACCGCGCTGCCGTCCGTCAGGTCGATCTTCAGGATATCCAGCGTGGCAAGGGTTTCCTCCGTGGCGCGCATTATCAGCGCCGTGTTGACCGCGCCCACGGCGCAGTTCAGCGAAAACCCCGCCCGCACCAGCCGCGCGGTAAGGGCGCACACCATGGCGGAATCCAGCGCCGCCCGTTTGCCCCGGCCCATGCCGTCGCTGAGCACGGCGTAAAAATTGCCGCTGCCGTCCGTAAAGCTGCGGCAGGTATCGCCGCAGACGGTCTCCCCCGCGCCGATGCGCACGGCGATATGGATGCGGGCGGACAGCTCCGCCGCCTCGCTGAAGCTCAGCACCGTGCCCCGGCCCGTATCGGGGTCCGCCACCGGGTCCAGATAGGAAAACCCGGTTTTTTCATACAGCCGGTCCGACAGCGCCGCGTAGTCCGGCTCCCGCGGGATCACCTTGCAGAACGCCTCCAGCGAGCTTCTGCCCCGCCGGTCGGAGAACGCCAGGACGGGATCGGCGGAAAAGCCGAACTCCTCCAGCACCTCCTTCGCGGCGGCCGCCGTATGAGGATCCGCCTTTTCCACCGCGGACAGGCTGCGAGCCGCGTCTTCCAGCACCGCGGAAGCGCCGGAAAACTGCACCACCGCCAGCTCCTTGGTCTCCGCCAGCTCCTGGCGCACCGTCAGCCGCGCCTGATATTCATAATACAACCGGTTGAAAGCACGGCAGACGGCGTCCCTCTCCCGACACACCGTTTTCAGGCGCGGGGGCAGCGTTTCCTCCGTCAGCCCGCCGTCCTTCATCAGCCGCCCGTAGGCCTCCCGCAGCGCCGTTTCCGTGAATTTTCCGGCCCGGTCCCAGCAGACCTCCCGCTTGACGCAGGCGGCGCAGACCTCCGTTTTTACCGTGTCGGGCAAATAACCGGCGTCCGGCGCGTCCGCCCGGACCAGCAGGTCGGAGACCTTTTTCACCGCCGTGCCCACGTCCCGGACGGCCTTGGCGGCGTTGTTCAGCCGGAATTCCATCAGCCGACGCTGTTCCTCCGCGCCCCGGTCGCCCCGGGCGGGCAGCAGCCCCGAGACCGCCGCCGTCAGCGCCGTTTTGGGGATCAGCAGAAACAGCAGCACGGCCGCCGCCGTCTCCGCCGCCGAAAGCAGGGCGGTCTCCGCGCTGCCCCGCAGCATCAGCGCCAACAGGTCGGCCACAGCGTAGGCCGCCGCCGCGGCGAATTTACCGTAACCGCCGCTGACGGCGCAAAGCAGTCCCGCCAGCGGGAAGGCCGCCAGGAACTGCGGCCGCAGCTCCCCCATGCCCAGCGTGACGCCGAAGCAGACGCCCGCCATGGCCGGCGCCTGTTCCCTGTCGCACAGCGCCAGCAGCATGATCACGAATCCCGCGATCACATGGGCCAGCGACACCCCGGCGACCGGGATCCGCGTCAGCGCCAGCAGCAGCACGGCCCCCGCAAACAGGAACGCCGTGAAATCGGCGGCGGAGATACACCGCACGCCCCTGCCCAGCCGCAGCAGGTAAAAAACGCGGTAAAAAAAGCACGTGCCCGCCGCGGCGATCACCGCCCCGCACAGGGCCGCCAGCCCCGCGGCAAGCGTCAGCCCCTCCGCCGCCGACACGATCAGCGAGCAGACCAGCGAAGAGACGAATACCGTCCCGGTATAAAAATAGATCAGCCGCCCTTCGCCGAAGGCCCTTCCCGCGCCTGTCTTGATAAAGCACACCAGCGCCGCGGCGCTGATCATCCGCAGCGCGCCGGACACGTCGCCGAACACCAGATAACCCGCCGCCGCGCCCACCGAAGCCGCCACCGTATGGGCGGCGTCCGCGCCGCCGGCAAAGCTGAGGCCGAAGGGCGCCGCCGCCCCGGCCAGCTCCACCCCGCCGAACAAAAAGCCCAGCGCGGCGCACAGCGCGTGCGAAAACGCCGGCTTGATCCGTAAAAGCGTCTTTCCCTCCGTCTTCCGTTCCGTTTTCATCGTTTCACGTCCTTCCTCACCGTCTCCCGTCGGTTCAGTATACTACGGATGAGGCGAAAAGAATGTCGCACCGTGAAACATCGTTTCCATTTTATAGCATTTTAATCAAAAACTACCTGCCCGGATCGCAAAAAAATTTCTTGCAAATCGCAGATACATATTTTATAATATAATTTGATATATTATGTGCGTTTTTACGACAGAAATCTTATCGGGACAGATCGACATGAAAAACGGGAACGGAGCAGAAAAGAGGGAAAAACGCTCTTTTTCTTCCGAAAATGAACATAAGGCGGAGAACGACGCCCGCCCGCGCGACGACCTGATCGTGGGCCGCAACGCCGTCAAAGAGGCGCTGAAGGCGGGCCGTCCGGCGGATTCCCTGCTGGTCCAGCGGGGCGAACGCACCGGCGCGGTGCTGCCGATCATAGCGGAGTGCCGGGAAAAGGGCGTCATCGTCAAGGAAGTCGACCGAAAAAAACTGGATTTCATGTGCGGCCATGCCAACCATCAGGGCGTGATCCTGATCGCCGCCGCCCACAAGTACGCCACGGTGGATGATATCCTGCGCCGCGCGGAAGAAAAGGGCGAACCGCCGTTTCTCGTGATCTGCGACTCGCTGGAGGACCCCCACAACCTGGGCGCGATCATCCGCACCGCCGAATGCTGCGGCGCCCACGGCGTGATCATTCCGGAGCGCAGAAGCGTATCGCTTTCCGGCATTGTGGGGAAAACCTCCGCCGGGGCGCTGGAATACGTGCCTGTGGCGCGGGTGACGAACCTGAACGCCGTCATCAAAGAGCTGAAGGCGAAAAATATCTGGGTGATCGCCGCCGACATGGACGGCACGCCATACAGGCAGGCGGATCTGAGCGGCGCCGTCGCACTGGTGATCGGCTCCGAGGGAAACGGCGTCAGCCGTCTCGTGAAGGAAAACTGCGATATGACGGTCTCGATCCCCATGAGGGGACGGATCAATTCTCTCAACGCCTCCGTCGCGGCGGCGGTGCTGATGTTTGAAACGGCGTCAAGAAGATAACGAAGAAAAGACAAACAGGGCAGCCCCTCACCCATCGGGTATGCGGATTGTCTTGATCGGGCAGGAGATAGATATGAGCGAGTACAGCAAATTCCTCAATTACTTCAATACGAAGAAAGGGTCCGCCAAGACCGGGCAGGGGGACGGCGGGCAGCCGCCCGCCCCGCCGGAGCCGACCGAGCCGAAAGAGGAGAAAACCGCTGCGATGGACGACCTCGCGGCGAAAACGGATATTGCCTTCAGCAAGGCGGAATCCCGCTATATCAAGCAGCCGGACGCGGAGGTGATCTCCGCCGGCGCGCCGGAGGAACAGCCGGCGTCCGGTCCCGAAGTGGAGACCTTCGCGGACCGGTTTGAGACCGACGCGGAGGAACACACCGGATATACCGGCAAGATCAACACCGCCGAAGCAAACCGCGAGCCGGTCGGCGACCTCCCTGCCGAGGACGAAGGCCACACGAAGATCATTCCCGGTTCCGTTTTCGAGGAGGCCATGGCGGCGCAGCAGTCGCTCTCCGGCTTTGCTCCGGAAGAGGGCGCCACGAAGCACATCGAGCTGCCGGCGGACGAGCCCGCCGCGGAGCAGGCGGCGGAGCCGCCCACGAAGCATATCGGCTCCGGCAAGGGCTCCCTGCTGATGGAGATCGCCAAAAGCAACGCGGAAGAGGTCGGCGAGGACCCGGACCAGCTGATCCTGGAGGGCTTCTTCAACGAGGACGAGGAAAAGAAAGAGGCGCAGGAGCGCTCCGAAAAGGAGATGCGCCGGGAGCTGTCCAAAACGCGGCAGAAGCGCATCAACGATTTCCATTTCTGGAGCAAGGCGGGCACGGAAGCAGGCAAAAGCCCGGACGGCGCCTTTGCCTCCGGCCCGGAAAGCAACAGCCTCCCGGAAATGCTGCGGAAATTCACCTCCCGTTTCGAGAATATCGAAAGCGGCGCGCTTCATTTCAGCTGCGACGAGTATAAGGATCCCAACGAGCACCGCGCCGTCTTCAAAAAGCTGATGGAGATCCGGCGCAATACCGTGATCCGCGCCGCGATCGTGGGCCTGCTGGGGCTGATCCTGCTGCTCATCAATATCAGCGCCTCCGTTTCCGCCGCCAAAAACAACGGCTTTTTCACCATCATGGGCGGCAGCGCCACCGCGTACGTCACCACCAACCTGATCTTCCTGGCGCTGGCCTCCTTCGTCGTGTTCAACGATATCAAGGAGGGCATCATCTCCCTGCTGCAGGGACACCCGAAGACCGACGCCTCGCTGGTGTTCATGCTCACCGTTTCGTTTATCCAGCTGGTGTCCGCCTATCTTACCAAGCAAAATCTGGAGGCGGATTTCCATCTGCTCACCGGCGCCGCCATTTTGATGTGCGTGCCGCTGCTGCTGGCCAAGGCCTTCTATTACGACAACACCCGCCACTGCTTCAAAAGCATCGCCGCCAAAAGCGAAAAGGCGTACCTGCGCAAGCTGTCGGACAGAAATCTCGTGTCCGCCGTGCTGGGCGGCGCCGATAACGGCAGCGAAGAGGTCGTATACGCCGGGCGCACCAGATTTATCCGCGGCTTCATCCACAGGAGCCGTTCCTCCGCCGCGGGCGGGCAGATCTCCTCCCGGATCACTCTGATCGCCATGGCGGCCGCCTTCCTGACCGGGATCATCGCCATGATCCTGCGGGGCAGCGTGATGTGGGGCTTAAGCGTGATGTGCTTTGCCGCCGTGCTGTCTCTGCCCGTGGGCTGCCTGTTCTTCACGGGCTTTATGATCGCCAACGAGAACAAGGCCCTGTCCGTCAAGTCCTCCTTCGTGCGCAGCTATTCCGACGCCCGGGATCTGGCAAAGGTGGACAACCTTGTGCTGCGCGCCGAGGATATCTTCTCCGTAGAGATCACGGAGACCGTGTGTATCGACGGCGTCAACCGCCAGCAGGCGGAGCTGTGCGCCGCCCTGATCACGGAAAAGACCGGCGGGCTTCTGAAAAAAGCCTTCCGCATCCCCGAAGCCCTGAAGGAGAGCAAGCTGCCGGAGGCGGAACAGCTGACCTACGAGGACAAGCTGGGCTTTTCCGCCTGGATCAGCGACTGCCGCGTGCTGCTGGGCTCCAACGCGTTCCTTTCCAACCACAACGTCAGGATGCCGGACGAAAGCGGCGTGCTGAACTTTATCGACACCGAAAACAAGCCGATCTATCTCGCCATCGAGGGCCACTTCACGGCCATGTTCTCCGCAAAGTATTCCTGCGCTTCGGAACACGTGAAGCAGCTGAAAACGCTGGCGGACAACGGCGCCAATATCCTGATCGTCTCCTCCGATCCGAACATCACGGACACCTTCGCGGAAAAGCTGCTGGGCCTGCCCGCCGATTCCGTGCGCGTCATCAGCAAGAACGCCGCGGAAAAGCTGGCGGCGCAGCAAAGCACCGTCACCGATTCCGAGGATACCGGCATCGTCTTTTCCGGCGGCGACTCCCTTTGCCGCTGCGCCTTCTCCGCCGTGAAGCTGGATAAGCTGAAAAAGCTGTCCAAGCTGATCTGCGAGATCTGCTGCTGCGCGGGCGTGGCGCTGGCGCTGCTCTTCACCATAGCGGGCACCACCTCCGTCGTCTCCGGCTGGCTGGCCGTGCTGCTGCAGCTGCTGGGCATGGCGCTGTGCTTCTTCCTGCCGCCGCTGCTGACGGCCTCCTCCATGCCGGCCTTCAGCCAGTCCGCCGTGCGTCCCGTGGCGCGAAAAGAGGCGTTTACGCCCGAAAACTTTGTGCCCCGCCCCAAAAAAATCGAAAACGAGGAGGAAGAGGACGAAACCCCGGAGGAAACCGGCGACGAGGATGTGAAGATCGCCCCCGAGCCCGGCCAAGCGGGCCGCTTTGCGCGGTTCCGTCCCGCCCCCGCCTGGGAGGACGACGACGATGACGACGACGAGCTGCCCGCGCGCCGCCAGACCCGCGTCGGCAAGCTGATGAGATCCCGCCTTGCCAAAAAAAGCGGGCAGGACAAGTGGGACGACGAAGCCCCGCAGGCGGAACCGGCAAGGGAACCGCTGATGGCAAAGGTCCCTGAAAACCCGGACGACATCGACCTGTCCACCGAGGACCTGCTGCAGACCTCCTATTTCCGCGACGAGGAAGCCGGAGAGGAGCCCGTACGGCGCGCGCCCTCCCCCGCCAACGAATATGAGGAAGAAACCGACCGCGCCCCCGCTTATGAAGCCGGCGGCTACGACGAATACGACGATGACGACGACCTCTTCGGCGACGGTGTGCTCGGCAAGCTCCGCAGCCGCATCAAACACGGCAAAGGCAGCCGCTCCGCCTACGACGAGTACGACGACGAGCCGGATTACGACGACGAGCCCCTCTACGACGCGCCGCAGCGCGGCGGAAAAAAGGGCCTGAACGCCGCCGCCCTGTCGGGCACGGTAAAGGGATTGTCCTCCAAGGTGGCCGCCTTCACGAAAAACATCGGCAAAAAGGGCGAGAATGATCCGGGATACGACTACGACGAATATGACGACGAGCCCGCGGAACGCGACCCGCAGCCCTATGGCTCCGCCGACCGGCAGCCGGCCGGCGCGCGTCCCTCCATCCTGTCCTTTGCCGAAGAGCAGCCCGCCCCGCCCCACTACGAGCTGGGCCGCACCGACGACTACGACTTCCTGAACGTGAAGTTCGAGCCCCCGGCGATCAAAACGGGCGACTATTACAACGACGCTTTCTTCAGCCGGTACGACACCGACACGGTGGAAAACGACGCGGACGCCGTCTTTTCCGGACTGAAGGAAACGGAAGAATAAAATCCGACTCCCGTTCATAAAATTTTGTTCTGAATATTGAAAACTGCCGCATAAGATGTTATACTTGTGTGGCAGATTTCTTTTCAGAGATCGAATCTTACAAAAAAGGGGACTTTACTATGCCAAAAGTGAAAGCGCCTGAAAACAGCAACAAACTGAATTACGGCAGGACCGCCCTGATCGGCTTCGGCTTCATGGGCTGCATGCTGCTGTGGTCGGTCTACAACTCCTACGTGCCCGTCATTCTGCGCGGCAAGCTGACGGAGGTCTTCGCGGGGGATTCCGCCTTCGCGCAGTTCATCTCCTCCCACCCGTGGATGAGCTGGATGTCCGTGGCGCTGATCGTCAACGCCATCATGACCATCGACAACGTCTTCGGCGTCATCTTCCAGCCGCACTTCGGCAAAAAGAGCGACCGCACCCACAGCAAATACGGCAAGCGCATGCCCTACATCCTGATCTGCATGCCCATCTGCGCACTGTTCTTCTGCTTCATCCCCGTGGCCGCCACCGTCCGCGCCGTGGGCTTGAGCATTTTGCTGATGATGTCCGTGATCGTCTGCTTCAACTTCACCATGTCGGTATGGCGGTCGCCCGTCGTCTCGCTGATGCCGGACTTCACCCCCTCCGCTTTGCAGAGCGACGCCAACGCCGTCATCAATATCATGGGCGGCGTGGGCCAGATGTTCGGTTTTATCGTGGGCACCATCGCCGCCACGCTGGTGGGCCTTGTGGGGCTGACCGAAATGAGCACGGCGCTGAAGGCTGCCACCAACGATCTGGGACAGATCATTGACAAGGAGACCGGCGAGCTGATCCTGAACGCCGCCGGCGAGCCCAGATACGTCAACTATACGCCCGTGTTCGTCGTCACCGCCGTCGTCGCGGTGCTGTGCATCGTGGTGCTGTTCTTCTTCTACAAAAAGAACCGGCAGCACGACCTTTCCGCCCAGGCGGAGATCCTTGCCGCGGAGGCGAAAAAGGACGAAAAGATCAAGATCAAGACCCTGCCCATCACCAAAGAGGAAAAGCGCAGTCTGCTGGTCATGCTGGCGGCCCTGTTCCTGATCAACAACGCCAGCGAGGCCATCATCCCCAACTTCACCAACTTCGCCAACACCACGCTGAAGGTGCCGCCCATCTACTCCACGCTGATGATGGCGGTCTTTGCCGTGTCGCTGGCCGCCTTCGGCATCCCCGCCGGCATCATGGGCCGCAAGCTGGGCCGCAAAAAGACCATCATGATCGGCCTTGGCGCCATCGTGGCCATGTTCGGCGTGTATCTGGTCATTTCGCAGTCCATCCAGCCCAACGCCGACGGCTCCGTCAACAAGTTCACGTGGGTGGTGCTGTGGATCGCGCTGGTCGTGGGCGGCGCGGCCATCGGCTGCGTCAACATCAACACGCTGCCGCTGGTGCTGACCATCGGCGGGCGCGAGTACGTGGGCACCTTTACCGGCTACTACTACACCGCCACCATGTCCGCCTCCGTCACCGGCCCCATCCTCTGCGGTCTGGTCATCGGCCTGTTCAAGGAGGACTACAACTTCATGTTCCTGTTCTGCGCCATCTTCTTCGCGCTGGGCCTGCTGGTCATCACGCAGGTCAAGCACGGCGAATCCTTCGAGATCACCGACGAGGAGATCAAGCTGGCCCAGATGGCGGACGACTGATCCCTCTCCCCGCACACAACGCGGCCCCGGTCCCCCGGGGCCGCGTTTTTTAGTGAAGAAGTAAAAGTAAAAAGTGGAGAAGGACCCTGTCGGAAGCCTTTACGGGCTTGATCATACAGACGGATGCTCACGTTTTTATTCCGTTTTCGGGCGGCGGGAGCGTCTTTTATATTATTTTTTTAATTTTTTATAATATTTTTTATTACTTTTTAAAAATTATACTTGATTTTTTCATTTTTTTTAGTTATATTATAAAAGAATAATTATTTATTCACGCCGACGGGGAATTATTCCCTTTCACACCAAAAAGGAGAGGAGTACTATCATGCCCGAATTTACTTACGAGATCGTAAAGCAGATCGGAATTATTTCCGAGGGTTCCGGCGGCTGGCAGAAGGAACTGAACCTGATCAGCTGGAACGGCAAAGAGCCCAAATACGATATCCGCGATTGGGGCCCGGAGCACAAAAAGATGGGCAAGGGCATCACCCTTTCGGCGGAAGACGCCAAAGCGCTGAAAGCCCTGCTGGACGCGGAAGAATGATCCCATCCGGAACTGCCGGCAACGGCGGTTCCTTGTTTTTTCACGGCAAAGCCGGCTTTTGGCTTCCGACTGACGACTGACGACTGACGACTTTTAATAGCATTATGAAAGAAAGAAACATTATTCAACTCAACGCCACCGCTTCCACCAACGACGACCTGAAGGCGCGCATCGCCGCTTCCGACGGGCCGGTGTGGGACGTTGTCACCGCAAAGATGCAGACCGGCGGCCGGGGACGACTGGGGCGTTCGTTTTTCTCCCCTCCCGGCGGGCTGTATTTTTCCGCCGCGCTGCCGCTGACAGGAACGGAGACCAACGTCCCCTGCCTGACGCTGGTGGCGGGGCTGTGCGTGTGCGAGGCGCTGGAGGACCTCTGCGGTATCGAGCCGCGGATCAAGTGGCCCAACGACCTGTACCTGAACGGTAAAAAGCTGTGCGGGATCCTCTGCGAGCTGGTGAACGGCAAAACGCTTACCGCCGTGGCGGGCGTCGGCGTCAACCTGACCGCGCCAAAAGAGACGATCCCGGAGGAATTACGGCAAAAGGTCACCTCCCTGTGGGCGGAAAAGGTCTCCGTTCCCGCCCCGGCCGCCCTGATGAAGGACGTCATCGACCGGCTGGACCGCGCCGTGTACCAGGACCGCGTCCTTTCGGACGAAGCCGCCGCCGCGCGGTATATCGGCCGCGTTCAGGCGCGCGGCTACCTCACCGGCAAAACGGTATCCTGCGTCGTCAACGGCGTTACCCTTACCGGCGTTTTCGCGGGCGTCGCCCCCACCGGCGCGGCGCTGCTGCGCCTGCCCGATGGCAGCGAGAGACAGATCATCTCCGGGGAGATGATCTGTCAGGTTTGAGGTAACAGGTTTGAGGTTTGAGATTACAAGCCGATTTCACAAGTATTCCAACGATATTTCTCACACCTCACGCCTCGAACACCGTCTCCACCACCCGCGAACTCTCCTCCGGCGAATACCGGAAATAATTGATCCTGTCCCCCTCGATGAAGTAGCGCATCGGGGGGATCTTTTGTTCCTCGTCCCGGTGGTCCACGATCACCAGCTTCACCTTCATGCGTTCGGGAATGATGTTTTTGATGTACACGGCGGCGGTCTGCCCCTCTTTTACCTCCGGGTTATACTCCGCCAGCCCCGCCAGATTGGGCGTCAGCTCCACAAAAACGCCGTAGCTTTCCACCGACCGCACAACGCCCGGCACCGTCTCCCCCACCGCGAACAGGTCGGCGTTCTGCCGCCAGGTACCCAGCAGCTCCTTATGCGTCAGCGTGATACGCCCCGCGGCGTCCCGGCCGTACACCGCCGCCTTGATGCTCTGCCCGACAAAAAACCGCGCGCCGGGGTGCGGGATGCGCGACACGGAGATGAAGTCGATGGGCAGCAGCGCGCTGACCCCCGCCCCGATATCGCAGAACACGCCGAAGTTTTCGATGTGCGTCACCGTCACGTCCAGGAT
This sequence comes from Clostridia bacterium, assembly GCA_017428085.1. Classification (GTDB taxonomy): domain Bacteria; phylum Bacillota; class Clostridia; order Oscillospirales; family Acutalibacteraceae; genus RUG806. Next base: position 11,725 of record JAFRRP010000056.1, read on the forward strand.
ATCCCCCGGCGACAGCAGCTCCACGAATTCCTCCATACACTTCTGCTGGGCTCGGCGGCGGGACAGCACCGCGTAGTATTTATCCTGCTCGTTTTTGCGGATGCCTGTCACGGTGAAGCACACGGGCTTGCCCACGCGGGAGATCAGCGCGATATCGCGCACCGTGCCCTCCGCGATCCCCAGCGCTCCCTCGTCGCGGGGAATGATCCCCTTCATCACGCCCAGGTCCACATGCAGGTTGTGCTCCCGGTCGCACAGCCCCGCCCGGGCCTCCAAAACCAGTTCCTGATGGGCGGCGTCGCGCAGCGAGGATACCCCCGCCATTGCCGCCCGGTTGGCGGCGGTATTGAGCAAACACCCTTCGGGGTAATAGCGTTTTGTCATGATCTTCTCTCCTTCATCTTTGTTCGGCTTTTCGTCATTTGAGTCGGAAGTCGGAAGTCATCAGTCGGAAGTCCTTTTATCCAAGGGTCATGTTTCCTCGCAGACAGTTTCTTTGCCGGACGTTCCCGCTCGGATTTTTGAAGCATGACGCAGAACGCTTCCTTTCGGGACTTCCGACTGATGACTTCCGACTGGGCGCAATACGCCAAAAAAATCGCTCACGTATTAAATAAGTATTTCCATTTGACAAAAAGTATGATAGAATATATGGTGTATAATTATTTTTTCGGGAGGCACAGCCATGGATATCCGCGTCGGCGACCGATTGGACATGAAAAAACAGCACCCGTGCGGCGGAAAGCGCTTTCTGGTGCTGCGCAGCGGCATGGATTTCAAGCTGAAATGCGAGACCTGCGGACACGAGGTCATGGTGCCCCGGGCCAAAGCCGAAAAAAACATCAAAAACGTGATCCGGGAAGAAAACAATGCTTGATAAACTGAAGGATATCGAAAAACGGTTCGAGGCCGTCAACCAGCAGCTCTGCGATCCCGCCACGGCGCAGGACGTAAAGCTGACCACCGACCTGCTGAAAGAGCTGAAAAACCTGCAGCCCATCGTTGACAAGCTGCGGGAGTACGAAAAGCACGTCTCGGACGCGGCGCAGGCAAAGGAACTGCTGGACACGCCGGGGCTGGAAAAGGACCTGCGCGAGCTGGCGCAGGAGGAATACGACGAGGCGAAGGCCGCCTCCGAACAGAACTACGAGGAATTAAAGGTTTTGCTGCTGCCGCGCGACCCCAACGACGGCAAGAACGTGATCGTGGAGATCCGCCAGTCGGCGGGCGGCGAGGAAAGCGCCCTGTTCGCGGCGGTGCTGTTCCGCATGTATTCCATGTACGCGGAAAGCCGTGGCTGGAAGCCGGAGGTCATGAACGCGAACCCCACGGAGCTGGGCGGCTACAAGGAGATCAGCATCATGATCGCGGGCGAGGGGGCGTATTCCCGCTTTAAATTTGAAAGCGGCGTCCACCGGGTGCAGCGCATCCCCGTCACCGAATCCAACGGCAAGATCCAGACCTCCACGGTCACGGTGGCGGTGCTGCCGGAGGCCGAGGAGGTGGACGTGGCCATCGACCCCAATGATCTGAAAATAGACACCTTCCGTTCCTCCGGCGCGGGCGGCCAGCATATCAACAAGACGGAATCCGCCATCCGCATCACGCACCTGCCCACGGGCACGGTGGTGGAATGTCAGGACGAGCGCAGCCAGTATAAGAACAAGGACCGGGCCATGAAGATCCTGCGCAGCCGCATTCTGGAAATGAAGATCGAGAAGCAGGAGAAGGAGATCGCGGGGACGCGGCGCAGCCAGGTGGGCACCGGCGACCGCAGCGAGCGCATCCGCACCTACAACTACCCCCAGGGCCGCGTGACGGACCACCGCATCGGCCTGACGCTGTACAAGCTGGACGCCGTCCTCAACGGCGCGCTGGACGAGCTCATCGACGCCCTCATCACCGCCGACACCGCGGAAAAACTGAAGAACGATGAGCAGTCGTAAGTCGCAAGTCGTAAGAAACGGCTGCGCCACGTCGCCGACGGATAAATTCATTACAATATTATGAAAACCGAAATCTTTACCATCACAAACATCGAACAACAACGATCCGAGATCGAAGCCGCGGCGGCGTATCTGCGGGCGGGCGAGCTGGTGGCCATCCCCACCGAGACCGTCTACGGTCTGGGCGCCAACGCGCTGGACGGAAACGCCGTAAAAAAGATCTTCGCAGCGAAGGGCCGTCCGCAGGACAATCCCCTGATCGTCCATATCGCGGAGGTCTCGGAGCTGTACGCCATCGCCCGCGAGGTGCCCGAAAGCGCCCTGCGGCTGGCGGCGGCCTACTGGCCGGGGCCCCTGACCATGATCCTCCCCAAGGGCGACGCCATCCCGCCGGAGGTCTCCGCGGGGCTGGATACCGTGGCCATCCGTATGCCCAGCCACCCGGTCGCCAACGCCGTGATCCGGGCGGCGGGGGTGCCCGTGGCCGCGCCCAGCGCCAACATTTCCGGGTTCCCCAGCCCCACCGCGGCGCAGTACGTCATCGACGACATGAACGGGCGCATCGCCGCCATCGTGGACGGGGGCGACTGCGAATACGGCATCGAATCCACCGTGGTGACGCTGGCGACCGATCCGCCGGAGCTGCTGCGCCCCGGCGCGGTGACCGTGGAACAGCTGCGGGCCATCCTCGGCGAGGTGGCGGTCAACCCCGCCGTGCTGAACCCGCTGGCGGAGGGCGCGCAGGCGGCCTCCCCCGGCATGAAATACAAGCACTACTCCCCCCGGGCGGAAATCAGCATCGTGCGGGGCGATCTCGCCGCCTTTGCCGCTTACTGCGCGGCGCACCCGGACGACGCCGACGCGGCGCTGGTGTTCGAGGGCGAGGAGACCGCGACGCCCCTGCCCTGCGTCACCTTCGGCAGAGAAGACGACGCGCTGTCCCAAGCGCACCGGCTGTTCGACGCGCTGCGCGAGCTGGACGCCATGGGCGCGAAAAAGGTGTTCGCCCGTTCCCCCTCCCCGCAGGGCGTGGGACTGGGCGTGTGCAACCGGCTGTACCGGGCGGCGGCGTTCCGCTTCCTGCCGGAGCCCGGTAAGATCATCGGCGTCACCGGAGCCAGCGGCAGCGGGAAATCCACGGTCTGCGACTTGCTGCGCCAACGCGGCGCGGTCATCATCGACGCGGACGCGGAGGCCCGCCGTGTGACCGAGCCCGGCAGCCCGGCGCTGGGCCGACTGGCGACGGCGTTCGGCGCGGATATCCTGCGGCCGGACGGCTCGCTGGACCGGCGTCTGCTGGCCTCCCGCGCGTTTGCCGACAAAGAAAAGACCGACCTGCTGGTCTCCATCACCCACCCGGCCATCGTGGAGCGCTGCCGCGCGCAGGCGCAGGCCGCCAGAGACGCGGGGCGGACCGCCGTCATCGACGCGCCGCTGCTGTTCTCCTCCGGGCTGGATAAAATCTGCGACCTCACCGTCCGGGTGGAAGCGCCGGAGGCCATCCGCGCCGCACGCATCCGCGCACGGGACAACATCAGCGACGAAGAGATCGCCAAGCGCTTCGCCGCCCAAGCGGAAGAGGCCGCCCTGTCCCGGTCCGCCGACGTCGCCATCCGCAACTACCCGCCGTATGAACTGGAAGAAGAAATAAAACGCATATAACAGGAGGTACCCCATGTCACGTTTCAAAAAGCTCACCGCTCTGTTCCTTTCCCTTGTGCTGCTGGCCACGGTTACGGCCTTCGCCCTGCCCGCCTTCGCGGAGGACGCCGCCCCGGCGGACGCCGCCGACTTCGTCCCGGTGCTGCGGTTCATCGCCGCCAGCGACACCCACGTGCGGGACGATTCCGACCTGACCTCCGGCCGCATCGGCAAGATGCTGGAGCTGGTCTACGGGATCGCGGACGCCGACCCCCACTACACCGCGCTGGACGCGCTGCTGATCGCGGGCGACCTGACCAACGACGGCACCAAGACCGAATTTGACAAGTTCGCCGACGCCGTCCACGGCTCCCTGCGGGAGGGCACGCGCTTCATCGGCGTGGTGGCGAAAAACCACGACGGCTACAAGATGAGCCGCAAGGAGCTGCGCGCCTATTACAACACCGTTACCGGCAACGACGCCGATTTCCACGTGGTCATCAACGGCTTCCACTTCATCGGCGTTTCCGCCTCCCCGGTGGACGGGGTCCACTACTCCACCGAACAGCAGAAATGGCTGAAACAGCAGCTTGCCGCCGCCGCGAAGGAGGACCCCAATAAGCCCATCTTCGTGACCCATCACGAGCACGTGCGCGGCACCGTGTACGGCAGCTCGCTGGACGACGGCTGGGGCATGACCTACTTCACCTCCATCCTCAAGCAGTTCCCGCAGGTCGTGGATTTCAGCGGCCATTCCCACTACCCGCTGAACGACCCGCGCTCCCTGTGGCAGGGCAAGTTCACCGCCGTGGGCACCGGCGCGATCTACTATTCCGAGTTCAATATCGACGGCACCTATCACCCCGCCGACAGCGAGGACACCGCCACCTGCTGGATCGTGGAGGCGGACGCGAACAACCGCCTGCGCCTGCGCGGCATGGACGTGGAGGCGGGCGCGCTTTTGTGCGAATACGTGCTGGACAACCCCGCCGACCCCGCCAACCGGGACTACACCCCCGCCAAGCGTAAAGCCGCCGCCAAAGCGCCGGCCTTTGCCGAGGGGACGCAGTTCACCGTGACGCCCCTTGCCGGCGGCTGCACCGTACAGGTCCCCGCGGCGGCCTCGACGGACGGTATGCCCGTGACGCTGTACCGGATCAGGGCGACCGACCGGTTCGGGATCACCCGGGCGAAGAACTGGACGCTGCCCTGCTACTACCGCGCCGTGACGCAGGAGACCGTGGAGCTGACCCTGACGGGGCTTACCGACGGGGAATACACGGTCAGCGTGACCGCGGAGAACGCCTACGGCATGGCCTCCGCGCCGCTGGAGGCGCAGGTCGCCGTGGCGGACGGCGAGTGCCCCTACTGCCACGAGCGCCACGAGGGCGTTTCCGGGAAGATCGTCCTGTTCTTCCACCAGATCGCGTACTTCTTCACGAAGTTATTCAGGATCAACAAATAAACGCCGGAGGAGGCGCCTGACGTCCGACCGGGCGCAAAAGGCTTTTCCCTTTACCAACAAAAAAAACAGATAGGAGATCACCATGTCAGAAGAACTCACCAGAGCCGAGCAGCTCAAAAAAGATCTATTCGCCAAGCCCGCCAACGCGGCGAAGGCCTGCACCCCCGCCCAGATCAAGGAGGCCGACTATTTCTGCGAGGGGTATATGAATTTCCTCGACGCCGCCAAGACCGAGCGCGAGGCCGTGGAGGAGGCCGTGGCGCTGGCCCGCGCCAACGGGTTCATCGAATTCCGCAAGGGCGAGACCTACCGGCCCGGCGAAAAGGTCTATTACAACAACCGGGGCAAGGCGCTGATCCTGGCCGTCATCGGGCGGCGGGACCTGTCGCAGGGGACGCGCATCACGGCGGCGCACATCGACTCCCCGCGCCTCGACCTGAAGCCCAACCCGCTGTACGAGGATAACGAGCTGGCGTATTTCAAGACCCATTACTACGGCGGCATCAAAAAATACCAGTGGACCGTGACGCCCCTTGCGCTTCACGGCGTGATCGTGAAAAAGGACGGCGAGACGGTCCGGGTCAAGGTCGGCGAGGACGACGCGGACCCGAAATTCGTCATCACGGACCTGCTGCCCCATCTGGCGGCCAGCCAGATGAAGGCCACCATGGCGGAGGGCGTGAAGGGCGAAAACCTCAACGTGCTGATCGGCAGCCGCCCCTTCGACGATACCGACGCCGCCGAGAGCGTCAAGCTCAATATCATGCGCATCCTCTTTGAGAAATACGGGATCAGAGAAGACGATTTCCTTTCCGCGGAGCTGGAGGTCGTGCCCGCGTTCAAGGCCTGCGACATCGGCTTCGACCGGTCCATGATCGGCGCCTACGGCCACGACGACCGGGTGTGCGCCTACCCCGCCCTGATGGCGCTGCTGGACGCCGAGACCCCGGAATACACCGCCCTGTGCGTGCTGGCGGACAAGGAAGAGATCGGCTCGGTGGGCAACACGGGGCTGGATTCCAACTTCCTCTCCTATTTCGTCTGCGATCTGGCGGAGTCCTTCGGCCTGGACGGGCGCGACGTGCTCAGCCGTTCCCGGTGCCTTTCCGCCGACGTAAACGCGGCCTTCGACCCCATCTATCCGGACGTCACCGAAAAGCGCAACGCCTCCTTCGTGAACCGGGGCTGCGTCATCACCAAATACACGGGCAGCCGCGGCAAGGGCGGCACCTCCGACGCCAGCGCCGAGTTCATGGCGCAGGTCCGCGCCCTGCTGGACGGCCACAACGTGGTGTGGCAGACCGGCGAGCTGGGCAAGGTGGACGAAGGCGGCGGCGGAACGGTCGCGCGGTTCGTCGCGGGCTTGAACGTGGATACCGTCGACCTGGGCGTGCCGGTGCTGTCCATGCACGCGCCCTTCGAGGTGGTCTCCAAGCTGGACGTCTATATGACCTACAAAGCGTGCCTCGCTTTTGACATGAACTGACAGGATAATAAGGAAAAATGAACGGATATAAAATCAACCCGGCGGCCTACACGGGCGTGACCGTGCTGCCGTCGGCGATCGTGGAACAGCATTTGAAACTGGCGGGGCTGGCGCAGCTCAAGGCGGTCCTGTGCGCCTTTGCCGACCCCGGCAAACCCCTTTCCCCGGAGGAGGCCGCCGAACGCTGCGGCCTCTCCCCGGAGGAGGCCGCGGACGCGCTGGAATACTGGCGCGGCAAGGGGCTGCTGCTGGCGGAGGATGAGCGTCCCGCGACAGAAGAGCCCGCCCCGGCGGAGCCGGAAAAGGAACCGGACAAGCCCGCCAGGGTATACGCGGAGGCGAAGCCCACGCGGCTGCGCCGGGACCAGATCGCGGCGCGGCTGGTGGAATCGCCGGAGGTGGGCTTCCTGTTCACCGAGGCGCAGGCCCGGCTGGGGCGCACCATCGGCGACGGGGACCAGTCTTCTTTGCTGCTGCTGCACGACTACTACGGGCTGCCGGTGGAGGTCATTTTGGCGATCTGCGAGTACGCCCGCACCCACGGCAAGGCCAACAACATGAGCTATATCTACACGGTAGGGCTGGACTGGAGCAAGAGGGAGATCGACACCATCGAGCGCGCCGACGAGGAGCTGCGGCACCTGGAGAGCGTCCATTCCCGCTGGGGCGAGTTCTGCGACGCCACGGGGCTGCGCAAAGGCAAGCCCACCGCGGCGCAGGCGAAGCTGTTCGCGGTGTGGCTGGACGAGTGGCACTTCCCCATGAGCGTGATCGCGCTGGCCTATGAAGAGATGAGCAAGAACACCGAAAAGGTCAGCTTCCCGTACATCAACAAGGTGCTGGCCAACTGGCACATGCATGGCGTGCAGACGCCGGAGGCCGTGGCCGACGAGCAGAAGCGCTTTGCCGAAAAGCAGGAACAGGCCGCCGCGCAGAAATCCAAGGGCTACAACGCCAAAGCGAAGCCCGCGGAGGAGTACGCCCAGCCCGCCAGTTACGACATCGCCCGCGCCGAACAAAAGGCCAAAACGTCCGTCCCCAAGCTGGTGAAAAAGGGAAAGCGGTAAGACAAAAGCGCAGCACGGCGCCCCTGCGCCGTTGGCAGCACGGCGCCTCAGTGCCGCTATAGTCGGAAGTCGGAAGCCCCGTAGCACGGAGCCTCAGCTCCGTTTCAGAGCGGAGTTCGGAGAGCGGAATGCGGAGATGTAGCACGGCTGCCCGCAGGTCTCTCCTGTCGGTTTATCATCGCAGCGCGCTGCCTCAGCAGCGTTCGCAACGCGATTCCGATTTCATTTTACGGTAGATTATCAAGACCGTTTTTTACACAAGACCGGCTGACGCCGGGGTGCGGACGTCCAGTGGACGCCTCTGCCGTAAGGCAGAAGCACCGACCGAGCCGGCAGGCGAGAACGGCTCACGGAGCCGCGCTACAAGAATAACCTTCTTTCCATCAAAGCAGGAGGCCCCATGAAATTTATCCCTTTCCTCAAAGCCCTGTGGGCCGTGTTCATCAGCCTGTTCATGGCGATTTCCCCGTCGGGGTTCCCGCGGGTGCCGCACGCAAAGGATTTTACGCCGGTATGGGCCGACGAATTTGACGGCGACGCCCTCGACCTGACCAAATGGGAGGGCCATTACTGCAGCGCCGACGCGGCAAATCCCGCCGTCCGCCGGGGCAGCTACTGGAACACCGACTTCGCCGCGGTGAAGGACGGCTGCCTGCACATCCGCACCGAATACTGTCCCGACGGCTACAAGGGCAACGGCAAGCCCGGCTGGTACACCTGCGGTATCGATACCCGCGGCCTGTTCGAGCCAACCTCCGGTTACTTCGAGTGCCGCTGCATCCTGCCAAAGGGCGTGGGGATGTGGTCCGCCTTCTGGCTGATCTCCAACTCCATGGCCTTCAACAACAGCCCCGGCGAGGTGCCGGGCGGCACGGACGGCGCGGAGGTGGACGTGTTTGAATCCGCGTTCTACGAGAGCAAATACCCCCGTCGCGTCAGCTCCAATATCCATTTCGACGGCTACGGCGAATACCATCAATCGACCAACGTCTGCGAGCCGTACCTGCTGTGGGGCGACCCCTACGAGAGCTTCAACACCTACGGGCTGGAATGGAACGAGGACGGCTATATCTTCTACGTCAACGGCATTGAGACCGGCCGCTCCGACTTCGGCGGCGCGTGCCGCGTGCCCATGTACCTGATCCTCTCGGTGGAGGTGGGCGGCAGCAACGCCGTGCCCGCCGCCGACTGGACCGGCGGCCCCCTCACCCCCGACTGCGAACCTACCGATTTCATCATCGACTACGTCCGGGCGTACCAATACAAAAATTGAAAGAGAAAAGAAACAGGGCCCCGTTTACAACAACGAGGTCCTGTTGTTTATCTGCGTTTTCGGTCATCCGATCCGCGCCGCGGGGATGATCTCCTTCAGCGCTTCGGTCAGGTCCGCCATCAGCGCCGGGGTGCCTATCGTGATGCGCAGGTGCTTTTGCGCGTTGCCGTCGAACACCCGGATCAGATACCCGCGCTTCCCCGCCTCCTCTTTGATGCGCAGCACGTCGTAGCCGGACAGCCGGATATAGACGAAGTTCGCGTCCGAGGGGTAGACGTACACGTCCGGCAGGGCGTTCAGGTCGCGGCGGAATTGTTCACGGGAGGCGATCAGCTTTTCCGTGACGCGGTCGTAGTATTCCGTATCCTTCAGGGCGGCCACGGCCATCCGCTTGCCGATATGCGGCAGCCGGTGCAGCGGCAGGTCCAGCCACAGCACCTTTTTCAGCGCTTCGCTGCAAAAACCGTAGCCGATGCGCAGGTTGGCCAGCCCGTAATACTTGGAAAACGTGCGGGAGAACAGCACGTTGTCATAGGTCGTTATCATCCGCGCCACGTCCAGCGTGTAATCGCGGAAGCCGTAGTACGCCTCGTCCACCACGAAAAGGACGTCGGGGAAATCCCGCACCAGCCCTTCCAGATCGTCGTCCGCCATGGCGTTGCCCGTGGGCATGGCGGGGCTGGCGATCACGGTCACCGCCGGCTTGAGCCGGGTGATCCTGTCCCGGATATCCGCGAGGTCGAACACGCAGGCCTGCTGCGTCTCCACGATCGGGAAGCGCTCCACGTTCAAAAAACGGCAGTCGGCCAGGCCCGTGTAATAGCTCCAGCCCGGGTCGGGCAGCAGCACCGTGTCGCCCGCCTTGGTAAAAATGTTCATCACGGACCGCAGGTTCTCCGCCGAGCCGTTGCCGGTAAAGATACATTCCGCGGGCACGCCGAACTTCTCCGCCAGCGCGTCGGTCAGGTCGTCGCGGGCGCCGGATTCGTATAAACACAGGTCCTCCGGCGTGGTCCGCGCCAGCGTTTCCAGGCACTTCGGCGAGGGCCCGTACAGGTTTTCGTTGTAGTGGAGCCGCCCGGTGAGCTGCTCCGTGGGCACCCCCGCGTAGCGGGTGATCCCCTCATATCTGCCGGTGATCCGGCTTGACGTCCGGTCCATTCCGTATCCACGCTCCTTCACGTTTTCCCTTCTTTTGACAGGCATGATTATATCACTTGCCTCCCGTTTTGTCAACGCGCCTGATTTTTATGGTTGATTTCGCAAAAAAAATACGGTATAGTATAATAAGATAAATATCGGGCGAAGAAACGGACGATTTCGCAGAAAAAAGGAGACGCTTCCATGGCATACAACCGGGATATTTACGAAAAGGCGCAAAAGATCATTAAGGACCGGCGCGAGGCCTCCGAACGGGCGGCCGAGGTCCGGACGCGGCTGTTCGACTCGCTGGAGCCGGAATACGGCAAGCTGCGGCAGGAGATGATCCTCTCCGTAAAGGAGGCGATCAAGTCCATCGACATGAAGCCGGAGGAAGCCGCCGTTTTTTTGCAGAAGCAGAAGATCCGCAATCTGAACGCCCAGCAGCAGATCAGGGCGCTGCTGGAAAAGCACGACCTGCCGGAGGACTATCTGGAGGTCAAATACCAGTGCCCCCGGTGCGACGACACGGGCATCGACGGCAACCGCCTGTGCGAGTGCCATCTTGAGATCCTCAAAAAACTGGCCTACGACGAGGCGGGCAGCAAATCGCCGCTGAAATTCTGCAGCTTCGGCGATTTCCGGCTGGATTATTACAGCGACAAGGTGAACCCGGAATACGGCTGCTCCCCCCGCCAACGCATGGGAGAAATACTGGAATACTGCAAATCATACGCCGCCACGTTCGATGCGGATTCCCCCAGTTTGCTTTTCTACGGCGAAACCGGCCTGGGCAAAACGCACCTGTCCTTAAGCATTGCCGGGGAGGTCATCAACGCCGGGTGCAGCGTGATCTACAACTCCGCCCAGAACATCTTCAACGAGCTGCAGAAGGAGCGCTTCGGCAAGGGCGACGCCGACGGCCGCTTTGAGCCCATGGTGCTGGAATGTGACCTGCTGGTGATCGACGACCTGGGCGCGGAGTTTTCCACCCAGTTCACCAACGCGGCGCTTTACAACATCGTCAACACCCGCATCAACAGCGGCCTGCCCACGATCATCAGCACCAACCTGAATATGAAGGGCATCGAGGAGCGCTACACCCGCCGCGTCTCCAGCCGCCTGATCGGCGAATACGCCGTCTTCAGCTTCATCGGCGAGGACGTGCGGCAGATCAAAACCGAACGCGCCGAATGACCGAGCAAAGTGAACGAACGTAAAGAAATGAAATGTCCCTTCCGACGCCGTCGGAAGGGATTTCGTTTATTCCGGTATTCGCCGAAAAGGTAGGCCGGTCAGAAGCCCTTGCGGGGCCTGTCGCCCCAGCAGGAGGGCGGCTTGCGCAGGTCCGGCTGCTCCGCCAGCTTCGAGATCTCCGTCAGCCGCGTGACGCCGAAACGGCGGTAATCCGCCAGCAGACGCTCGTGTTCTTTTTTCCACCCGCGCCGGTTGCCGGTCCGCGAAAACTCGCCGCGCCGGTTGCACGCCTTCCAGTACCGCCATGAAAGCGCGCTGCGCTGCACGTGTTCCCTCTCCGTGTCGTTGGCGCACAGCGCTTCCGCCGTTTGCCACCATTCGTCGCAGCGGGCGACCTGCGCTTTGGAAAGCGACAGCACCGCGCCGTCCGTCATGACGTGATAGATGATCATATGGCGGCCCTTGGTGCCGGTGCGCGCCGTGGTCAGATCGATATACTCACGGATATTCTTCCACCCGGCGCCGTAATACGCCCGTAAAAAGCCGTCCGTTTCCGCGTCAAGGTCGCAGTCGGGGTCGTACAGCAGCCGGGACAGCAGATAGCAGCGCAGCCCGGCGAATTCCGCGTCGCATTCCGCCGCCTGATAGTTCCCCTCCTCGTACACGCCGCGGGCGTTATGCGACACGAAGAACCGCATATTGGGCTGCATCACGCCGAAATTCGGGAAGGGCCCTAAATACTGCCAGTAGTTGGTGGTGTAATCCCAGATATATAGATTTTTGCAGATCTCCGACCAGCGTCTGATGTCGCGGCAGAACCGCATGTTCAGCGGGTCCCGGGGGGTATCCAGCGGATGGGCGAAGCAGCACTCGATGGAGCACAGCCGCACGATCACGTTGTCCCGCGGGCGCACCTTTTTCGGCGGGGTGCGGGTGTAGCGGTAGGCAAAGGTGTCGAATTTCAGGTTCGGAAAATCCTGTGCGAAGGCCGCCGCCACCGCGTTCACAAAGGAGATCATGGTGCCCGCGTGGGAGCCGTTGGCTCTGTCCACCGCCCGGCAGTTTTTGCACTGGCAGAAGGAGCGCAGCGTATCCCCCTGCGTCAGCGAGACGATCTGCGCGTCCGGGTGCGCTTCCAAAAGCCCGCGCACCTCATCGATCACCAGCGAAAGCACGTCCGGGTTGGTCAGGCAAAGCTGCTTCGGCGTCCGCCTGCCGTGGTACAGGGCGAAGTATTCCGGGTGGTCGGCAAAGTACTTTTTCGCGCAGCAAAAAGCGGAGGTCAACGTATGGCCGAAGCCGCCCGTGTACCGTACCGCGCCGCCCAGCGCCCCGTCGGCGGTACAGGACTGGGTATTGATGTGGTTTGCCAGGCAGAATTCCGCGTCCTTCGTGCTGATCCAGTCGGTCATGCGGTATTCCAGCCGGGACGTATAGAGGAACCGCGCCGCCGGGGAGATCCGTACGGCGTCAGCAGGCGGGATCACGGTCAGCGTATCGGTATACCAGCGGCAGCCCAACTCCCGCTTCAAAAATTCGTACGCCGCGTACAGCGTGCCCCTTGGCTCGCCCCCCGCGATCACCAGCCGGTCGCCCTCGGTGAAATAGCAGGCCGTCTCCTCCGTAAAGCCGCCGCGGTCCAAAGAAATGACGCCGTCCTCCCGGTTCGTCCTACCCACCACGATCTCTTTTTCCGCGGGCGGCGTATCATCGGAAACGACGGGCAGCTTCACGCCGCTGATCCGTTCCAGATAGGTCTGCAGCTTTTCCGCCGCCGTATATTCCGGGTCGCCCGACCGCTTGCCGCAGACGATCACGTAACCGCTGCTTCCCTCCTGCGCCAGCGTAAGGGGCGTTCTCTCCCCTGCCCGCGCCGTTTCCCCGCGCATATCGCCGATCGTCATCCCTTTGCGCCTCCCGTGTCAGAATCCACTGCCATCATACCATACCGGCCGGCAAAAAGCAATCGCGCGCGGCCTGTTTTCCGCCCGTTCATATTGATTTTTCTGAATAAAAATGATATGATACGTTTATAAAACACAAAACGGACCGGCCGCCCCGCGAAGGACCGGGGCATACGGCGGTCCGGTCTTTTCGGCGGACAGGAAAAACCGGAAGGGGCCATTTTGATGAGCGAAAAAAACACCAACGTCAAAACCTTCATGAAAGGCGTATTTTCGGCGGAGAAAAACTCCGCTGCCACGCTGGGGGAAAAAAAGCTCAACCGTTACAACGATATTGCCGTAAGGATGTTCCACACGGGGGTGCTTTCCCCGCGGGAGATGCTGTTTCCGGCGGTCGCGGAGCTGGCCAACCAGATATTGGCGGCGGTGAACGCCTACCGCACGCTGTATTTCGTCAACGTGCTGAAGATCGACATGACGTACATCACCATGATCCTGCTGCTCATCGGCATCTACGACGTGCTGAACAACCCCCTGATGGGCGCGGCGTACGACCACACCCGTACCCGCTGGGGCAAGGCGCGGCCCTACATCATCCTGACGACGGCGCCCTTTTTCCTCAGCACGGCGGTGCTGTACAGCGGCGCGCTGTTTCTGGGAAACCGTCCCGGCAACGACCCGCGCAAGATCATATTCGTGTTTGTGATGCTGTTCATCCAGGAGACCTTCTCCACCATCTACACCATCCCCCGGAACAATATGCTGACGCTGCAGACCGTAAACCCCGGGGACAGGATCGCCGTTGGCCTGCTGCAGAACTACATCGGCAGCATCGGCTCCAGCGCGATCTTCGCGATATTCATGCCCATCATGGAGCTGAACAACAAGGGGTATATCCGGTTCCCCGCGCCCCTGCTGTTCTTCACCATGGCGACCTTCGCTTCCGCCGTGGGGATCGTGGGCAATATCAGCATGGCGCTGAACTGCAAGGAGCGCATCATGCTGCAGCCCAAACCCGCCCCGCTGCGCAAGACCATTTTCTATATCCTGAAAAACAAATACGCCATGCGCAATTTCCTGGCTGGCTTTGCCACCAGCTGGTGGAGCAACGGCGGCTATTCGTGGGACGTGGTGACGCAGCAGGAGATCTTCGGCGGCTCCATCCCTTCCATGATCACCTATATGGGGTATAACGTCCTGAACCCCGTCAGCGTGACCTTTATCCCCAAGTTCCAAAAATTCTTCAAGAACAACAAGACCGCGCTGCTCACCCTGCGCTTGTGGGACCTGCTTTCGTGGGTGCTGATGACCGTGCTGGGCTGGTTCTTTGTGGACAACCGTCTGGCCGTCTGCGTCATTTTCGGGACGTTTTACGGGATCAACGCGCTGAACAACGGCCCCGCCAACGTGTTCGAGGCGGAGGTGGCGCGCGAGATCAGCGACTACACCGAATACGTGACCGGCGAACGGCCGGACGGCACCTTCGGCCTGCTGACGGAGCTGATCACCAAGATCACCGCGCCGCTCAACTCCATGCTTACGATCTTCCTGTTCAAATGGTCCGGCTACGATTCCACGATCCCCATGCTCCCCTGGTCGCAGGGCAGCAAGGTGGTGTACCAGCGGGTATGGTTCCTGTATACGGGCATCCACATCATCCCCACCTTCGTGCATATGATCCCCTATTTCTTCTACGATCTGGTGGGCGAAAAGCGCGAAAAAATGTACATCGCCCTGAACGAGCGCCGCGCCCTGCTGGCGGAGGAAGACCTGTTCTCCGAGCTGGAGGAGATCATGCAAGCCATCGAGCAGGAAGAATAAAAAATGAAATATTACCTTTCCATTGACGGCGGCGGCACGAAAACGGCCGCGGTCCTGTATGATGAAAACTTTCAGCGGCTGGCCGTGTGCGTCACCGGCAGCGTGCGCGCCAACACCACGGACGACGCGCTGATCCGGAAACACATCCATACGCTGATCGAAACGCTGCGCCTGCCCGGCCTGACCGTGGAGGAATGCGTCGGCGTGTGCGACGGCCGCCTGACGGACGCGATCAAAAGCGTCTGCGCGGTAAAGCGATTCAAAACCGCCGGCGAGCTGGAATTGGGCCTTGCCGCCGCGGGGATATTCGGCGACGGCGTTCTGGCGCTGTGCGGCACCGGCGCGACGGTGTTCGCCCGTCTGGGAGAAAAAACCTTTGTCGCCGGCGGCTACGGCGCGGCGGTGGCGGACGAGGGCAGCGGCTACTACGTGGGCCGGGCGGCGCTAATCGCCGCCATCCGGGACAGCGAAAACCGCGGCGCGTCCACCGCGCTGACGGACCTGCTTCCCCTGCACTTCGGTTATCACGGGCGGGAGGAATTGCGCCGGGCCGTTTTTTCCATCTACGGTCGGGCGGACCGTTCCCCCGCCGCGTGCGTGGCAGGCTGCGCGCCGGTCGTCGTGAAAGCGGCGGAACAGGGCGACGACGCCGCGGCGGCTATCTTAACGGAGGCGGGGCGTCTTTTGGGCGAGCAGACCCGGTATCTGATCGAAGCCAACGGCCTGCCGGACGAGCTGCCCATCGCCCTTTCCGGCAGCATGTGGCGCGGCAACCCCATCTTATTCGACGCTTTCCGGGAAGCGGTCTTTGCCCGGCGCCCCGCCCGACGTATCGTCCTGCCGAAAATGGAACCCGTCCTCGGCGTCCTTGCCCGGAAAATGTACGAAACGGAAAGACAATTCACGGAAAAAAGCGTCCAACGCCTTCTGGCGGAATTTCCGGAGTTCGCGTTTGATATCCATTTGCATAAAAACAGGGATCTGTCGAGCTTCAGCTCGAAAAATCCAGTCGTTGGTTTTCAGTCGTCAGTCGTCAGGAATCCTCCGGATGGTCCTATGAAAACATCATTTCTGACGACTGCGGCGCAAAGCGCCGCTGCTGACGACTGACGACTGTTCAGCGGGCCGTCGGCTCGCTAAAACCCAATTCACACCGAATGTCAGGAGGAACAACCATGCTGCTTGACCGATACAGACAGGCGATCGACGACCTGTTCCGAAAGGTCCGCGATACCCAGACGGACAACATCATCAAGGCCGGGGAAATGGTGGCGGAAAGCGTCGCGAACGGCGGCTGCGTCTTTCTGTCGCGCATCTGCCACGCCATGGAGATGGATTCCATCTACCGGGGCGGCGGGCCCATCTTTTACAAGCATTTCAGCTACGACCTGAAGATCGAAAACGCCGCCCGGCCCCGGGATCGCTCCGACCTGAAGATCGAAACACAGGGCGCCGCGGCGCGCTACGCCCTGACGCAGTCCAACGTGCGCCCCGGCGACGTGCTGTTCGTCGGCTCCGTCTCCGGCCGGACGAAGGACGTGGTGGATCTGGCGTATGAGGCGGAACAGATGGGCGTGAAGGTGATCGCCTTCGTCTCCATGGCATACGCCGGGGAGGTGGAGCCGGTACACCCCTCCGGCAAAAAGCTGTACGAGATCGCCTCCCTGACGCTGGACAACTGCGCCCCCGCGGCGGAGGCCATGCTGGACGTGGAGGGCATCGAGGCGAAATTCGGCGCGGCCTCCGGCATCGCTTCCGACTATATTATGTGGAGCGTCACCAGCGTGGCGGTGGAAAAGCTGCTGGAAAAGGGCCTGACCCCCGGCATCCTGAAAAGCGCCAATTACCCCGGCGGCAACGACTACAACAAGACCGTGATCGAACCTCATTACGATCGATACGGCTGGTAACAAATCCGTATAAAAGGAAGTGCGACATGAAAAAAATCGATGTTGAAAAGCTGTCGGAGCTGGTTTCCGCGCACGCGCGGGAAGAGCTGGCCGACAATAAGATCGGCGTCAAGGAGATCATCGTCCATCAGGAGGGTAAACGGGTATACCACGCCCGGTTCGGGCCGGAGGGAACGGAAACGCTTCCGGAACGGCTGCTGTTCCGCGCCGCCTCCATGACGAAGCCCGTCACCTCCGCCGCCGTGGCGCTGCTGGCGGGACGCGGCCTGCTGGACCTGCGCGAACCCGCTTATCACTACTACCCTCAAATGAAAAACCTGCAGGTGGCCACGGTGGAAGACGGCAAGATCACCTCGCTGCGGCCCGCGAAAAACGTCATCCGCGTTTCCGACCTGCTGTGCCACACCAGCGGCATCGGCAGCTCCCCGGTATACGAAACGATGGAGCAGTCCTGCGCAAAGCTGCCGCTGCGGGAAGCCGTAAACGAGATCCTGACGCACCCGCTGGCCTTCGAGCCCCGCACGGCGCAGGCCTACAGCCCCACGGACGCCTTTGACATCGCGGCGGGCATCGTGGAAATGGTATCCGGCATGTCCTTTGTTGATTTCCTGCAAAAAAACCTGTTCGATCCGCTGCATATGACGGACGCCACCTTCCGCCCCAACGCGGAGCAGTGGAGCCGGATGGTCCCCATGCACAACCGCACGGAGGACGGCCAAAGCGGGACCGCGCCGCAGCCGCAGGGCTGCGTGTTCGCCAATTTCGTTCCCGAACGGATGCTGGCGGGCGGCGGCCTTGCCGTCACCGCGGAGGATTATATCCGCTTTGCCGATATGCTGTGCAGCGGAGGCCTTTCGGAGGACGGGGAGAGAGTGATGCCGGAGGAAGCGGTACGCGCCATGCGGACCCCCCAGCTGCCGGAGGAAGTGGAGATGTACGGCGAGCGCTGGGGCCTCGGCATGCGCATCGTCATCGCGCCGGGCTATCCCCACGGGCTGGGCGTGGGCTGCTTCGGCTGGAGCGGCGCCTTCGGCACCCACTTCTGGGTAGACCCGGAAAACCGCCTCAGCGTGGTGATGATGAAAAACTCCCTCTACGACGGCGGCGCAGGCAATCAATCCGCCTGCGCGCTGGAGAGGGACGTTTCCGCTTCGTTATTATAAAGTTTTAACGCTCTTTTCGGAAATAGGAGGGAAGAAAGCGCTTCGCACTTAAGGAAGACCCGGCGAAGGTTCCTTAACCACCTCCCGCGCTTGCGAAGCGCAGGGATTTCGTTCGCTGCGGCGAACGACCAAGGGGGCCTCCTTTGGAAACCGCAAGCCTTTTGAAAAAGGCCTGACCGAAACCTTTACTGTTATTTGAAATCAGTATTTTTTGAATCTCTTATGGATCGCCGCGACGGCTTCGTCCGCGGCGTCTTTTTTTACGATGACGGAAAACCGCAGCTCCGACGAAGTGATCATCATAATATTGATATTGCTGTTGGAAAGGGCCTCAAAGATGGCGATGCCAACGCCGGGGTGGGATTCCATGCCCACGCCCACCACGGAGATCTTCGCCACGTCCTTATCGCAGATAACGTCGGACGCGCCGTATTTGCCTGATTCCAGCAGTACCCGTTCCGCCTCGTCCGCGTCGTCGCCGGAAACGCAGAAGGACACGTCCACCTTACCGTTATTCCCGGTGGCCATGGTGATGATATCCGCCTGGATATCGTTCTGATTCAGCAGCTCGAAAATGCCGCAGGCCGCGCCGGGCACGTCCTCCAGATCGTTGACGAAGATCCTTGCCACATTGCTCATTTTCGTCACGCCGCTGATGAGCATCTTTTCCATATTCGCGTCCTCCTTTACGAACGTACCGGTTTTGTCGCTGTGAAACGCCGATTTGACCTCGATCACCACGCCGTATTTTTTCGCCAGCTCCACCGCGCGGGGGTTGAGCACCTTGACGCCCAGGAACGAAAGCTCCTGCATGCAGTCGTAGTCGATCTCATCGATCTTGACGGCGTCCGGCACGCAGGACGGATCGGCGGTGTAGATACCGTCGATTTTGGAATAGATCTGGCATTTTTCGGCGTTCAGCGCCGCCGCCAGCGCCACGGCGGTGGTATCGGAGCCGCCGCGCCCCAGCGTGGTCATGTCGTTTTTTCTGTCAACGCCCTGAAAGCCGGCCACCAGTACGATCCGTTTTTTGGCAAGCTCCTTTTTGATCCGTTCCGGGTCGATATCACGGATGCGGGCGTGGCCGAACACCGAATTGGTGACGATGCCCGCCTGCCAGCCCAGCAGCGTGACGCAGGGATAACCCAACTCGCCGACGGCCATGGCCAGCAGCGCCGCGGACAACTGCTCCCCGGCGCTCATCAGCACGTCCAGTTCCCGTTTCGCGGGCTTTTTGCTGATCTCGTCCGCTTTGGCGATCAGCCGGTCCGTGGTATCGCCCTGGGCGGAGACAACGGCCACCACGCCGCTGCCTTTTTCATATTCTTCCGTAATGATCCGGGCGGCGTTTTTGACCGCCGCCGCGTCGATCAGGCAGCTTCCGCCGAATTTCTGTACGATGATACCCATAGATCACAGCACCCTTATCACCGACGCCGCGGCGAAATCCCGGATATCCCCAACGGCTTCCCGCAGTTCCTTTTCCTTGGCCTTTGCGGTGATGAACGCCAGCTCGTTTTCCGGCGCGTTGTCCCTTGCAAGGAGCCTTACCCCTTCAAACGTCTCGCGGATCTCCGTCATCGCTCTGGCGGGGTCTTTGGCGTAGCCGCGGACGTACAGCGCCGCGTCGTTTTCGCCCTTTTCGCACAGCACGCCCTCTTTATGGGGCTGCCAGTAATAATGGTCCTCGTTCCGTTTCAGACGCACGCACTCCAGCACGTCGCCGATGACGGCGCTGGCGGTCGCCTCCCTGCCTGCGCCGGGGCCGTACAGGAATACCTCGCCAATGCTGTCGCCCCGGACGGTGACGGCGTTGTTGACGCCGGATACGTGAGCCAGCATCTCATTGCGGCCGATCAGGGCGGGGGCAACGGAAGCGTGGATCCTGCCGTCTTCCATCCGTTCGGCGCGGCAGATCAGCTTGATCTCCGCGTCCGCCGCGTTGGCGTAAGCCGTATCCTCCAGCGTGATCTTCGTGATGCCTTCCGTATGGACCTCCTCCGGCAGGATGTGGCTGCCGGAGATGATGGAGGCCATGATGGCCGTTTTCCGGCAGGCGTCTATCCCCTCCACGTCGGCGGCGGGGTCCCTTTCGGCGTAGCCCAGCTCCTGCGCCAGCTTCAGCGCCGTTTCAAAGGACATCTTCTCCCGGCTCATCTTCGTCAGGATAAAATTGGTGGTGCCGTTGACGATGCCGTCAAAGCCGGTCAGCCGGTTGGCGGACAGGGCGGAAAACATGGTGCGGATGACGGGAATACCGCCGCAAACGGAAGCCTCGAACAAGAAAGATACGTTATTGCGGCGGGCCGCCTCAAACAGCTCGTCGGACTTGTTCGCCACCAGCTCCTTGTTGGAGGTGACGACGCTTTTACCCGCATTCAGACACTTCATGCAGAAGGTGAACGCCGGCTCCGTGCCGCCCATGGTCTCCACCACCACTCCCACTTCCGGGTCGTTGACGATGATATCCACGTCCTTTATCACCTTGGCGGCGTAGGGCCTTGCGGAAAGATCCCGGATATCCAGCACGTATTTCAGCGTCACCTCTTCGCCGGAGCAGACAGACGAAAGCAGTTCGCCCTTTTGTTCCAGAATATCCACCGCGCCGGAGCCGACGGTGCCGCATCCCATAACAGCAATTTTCATGGCGATCCCTCAAATTCTTCCCATAAAAAAATTTACAGTATATTTTACCTGTAAAAGCAACAAATGTAAAGGTTTTTATTAAAAATCTTTTCATCGGACAATGAGTATTTTAAATAGATACCATTAATTATTAAGTTTATAATAAAATATTAAAAATAAATGTTGAAAACAGCGACACTTTATGCTACAATAAATTGAATAACAGCGCAAAATGGGGAGTGACGGTATGGATACTTTCAACGATATCTGGAAAGAGGTACTTTCCATCTGCAAAAATCAGGTTTCGGACGTCATGTACAACATGTGGCTTTTCCCGCTGGAATTCGTGAAATTCGAAAACGATACCGTCGTCTTTATTATCGGCGCCGAATTTAAAAAATCAATCATTCTGGATAAATTCAGTCAAATGATCAAGGACGGGTTCGAGCAGATTTTGGGCTTTCCGGTGGAGATCGACATTCTGGTGGATAAAACGCTGGGCGATTTGAAATCCGGCGGCGAAAATGAGAAGGAAGAAGAGCGCCTGCAGGAAAACAACAGCCCCTTCGCCGCGTTCACGTTTGACAATTTCATCGTGGGAAAATCCAACTCCTTCGCCTACAACATGGCGATGGGCGTGGCGGAAGAACCCGGCGTCAAATACAACCCACTGCTGACCTACGGCAAATCGGGCCTGGGCAAAACGCACCTGATGTTCGCCATCTACAACAAGATGAAGCTGAAAAATCCCGACGCCATCATCATCTACACCACCGGCGAAAGCTTTTTCAACGAACTGATCGAGTGCATCACCAAAAAGAACACCATCGTTTTCCACAATAAATACCGCAACGCGGACGCGCTGCTGATCGACGACATCCAGTATATCCAGAAGGGCGACGCCGTACAGGAAGAATTCTTCCATACCTTCAACATCCTGCAGCAGGCGGGCAAACAGATCGTATTGACCTCCGACGTGCCGCCGAAAGAGATGCTGGGTATCCATGAGCGTCTGCGCACCCGTTTTGAAAGCGGCGTGCTGGCGGACATCCAGCCGCCGGATATCGACATGCGCAAGGCGATCATCAAAAGAAAGTGTCAGGAGCTGGACATCACTCTCAATGAGAACATCACGGATTTCATCGCGCAGAAGATCAAAAACAACGTGCGCCAGCTGGAGGGCACCGTGAAAAAGATCGCCGCCATGACGAAGATCTACGGCGAAGCGCCCAACATCGAGCAGGTGCAGGATATCATCAAGGATATCACGAACGAGAACCAGCCGGTCTCGGTGACGATCGAAAAGATCATCGACAGCGTCTCCAACAGCTTCGGCGTCACCTCCTCCGATATCAAATCGGACAAGCGCCAGGCGGAGATCACGCAGGCACGGCAGGCGGCCATGTACATCATCAAGGAGCTGACGGACCTGACGCTGAAGGATATCGGCGGGTATTTCGGCAAAAACCACGCCACGGTGCTGCACTCCGTAAAGCAGTGCAAGGATAAGATGGACGAATCACCCAACTACAAAAGCACCGTCTATAATATCATCCGCGATCATCAGGACAAAAACTGAATTCTTTACGCGCCGGCAAACATCGTCTGGATCAAACCTTTTCAAAGGGGAGAATTCCGAAGCGCCGCCGGTGGCGGATGAAGCGAGGAATTCGAGTGAAGAAACAAGGAGCAATGACGCCGCTCCAAGGCGGCAGTGCGACTATGTTTCTGAGGGAAGGCGTGTCATTATAAGCTACACCTTTTTTTGCAATCAAGTAATTTCTATAAATGCTTCCCCTTAACTTTATCAACAAACTTATCAACTATCAACACAACTTTATCAACACTATTAACACACCCTTTTTCCTGAATGTTAAAATCCCAGCTTTTTGAAAATTCTCTCATTTTTTACAAATCGCGGTTTTTCCTATTATTTCAATGAACCCCAAAGTTTTCAATACTTTCAACAGCCACTATTACTATAACTAATTTAAAAATACCTCCCTTTGCGGGGGAAAAACCAAATAGAGGAAACAGGTGACGGTCATGAGAATTATTTGCGATACCCAATCCCTTACGGAGGTCTGCCTCAACGTGCAGAGATGCGTGCCGGCAAAGGCGGTGCTACCCCATATCGAAGGCATCCTGATCAAAACGACGGGAACGTCGGAGATCGAGTTGACCGGCTTCGATCTGGATCTCGGCGTGACTTCCGTGATGGAGGTAAACGTGGAACAAGCCGGCGCGGTGGTGCTGAACGCGAAAACGCTGTGCGATATTCTCAGGCATCTGCCGGATGAAACGGTGACGATCGACTGCGATGAAAAGAACGTGTGTACCGTAAAAAGCGGCGACATGGAGTATACGCTGGTCAGTCTTTCGCCGGAGGAATATCCGGAGCTGCCGAAGATCACCGACGAAACACGGATCAGCATTTCCCAGCGCGTGCTGAAGGATATGGTCCGTCAGACGATCTTCGCGGTGTCGCTGGACGATTCCAAGGCGGTACACAGAGGGATCAAGTTCGAGATCGTCGCCGGGGAGATCAAGCTGATCGCGCTGGACGGCTACCGGTTGGCCATCCGCAAGGAATTTATCGATTATAACGGCGCGGATATCTCCTTCGTGGTGCCCGCCAAAACGCTTTCCGAGCTGATCAAGCTGATCGGCGACGACGAAAGCTTTTTGGAAATAAAAAAGGGAAAACGTCACATCAGCTTCAGCGTCAACGGCTATGAGCTGATCTCCAAGCTGCTGGAAGGCGAATTTCTGGATTACCGGGCGGCGATCCCAACGGCAAAATCCGCCGTCGTAAGAGTCAACACGAAGAACTTTATCGACAGCATCGAGCGTACTTCTATCATTATAACGGAAAAAATGAGAAGCCCGCTGCGTTTCATCTTCGACGAGGAGCAGATCAAGATCTCCGTCATCACGGCTTTGGGCAGCGCCAACGACAAGCTGGCGGCTTCCATCGACGGCAAACGGACGGAGATCGGCTTCAACAACCGCTTTATCATGGACGCGCTGCGCAGCTGCGACACGGACGAGGTGCTGATCCAACTGAACGGCCCCTTCTCCCCCGCCATCATTCTGCCGCCGGAGGGCGACAGCTTCCTGTATCTGGTGCTGCCGGTGAGGATCAAAAACGAAAACTGACTTTAACGGAGAAAAAACATGGAGCCGGAAAAAGGCAGACAAGTCAAAAAAATAAAAGTAAGACTGGTCCCGCCGGAACGCAGGGACCTGCCGATCACCACGCCCTTTATCAAGCTGGATTCCGCGCTGAAGCTGGCGGATATCGCGGGCAGCGGCGGCATGGCGAAGCTGCTGATCGAGGACGAACAGATCCGCGTCAACGGCGAGGTATGCA
Organism: Clostridia bacterium; assembly: GCA_017428085.1. Lineage (GTDB taxonomy): Bacteria > Bacillota > Clostridia > Oscillospirales > Acutalibacteraceae > RUG806. The sequence goes on from JAFRRP010000056.1 coordinate 35,736, forward strand.
CCCAGCGGGGCAAAAAGCTGTACCCCGGCGACAGCTTTCGCTTTGAAAACACCGATTACGTGATCACGGAAAAAGAATGACCGTCAATCGCATCGAATACAAGGATTTCAGAAATATCGCGTTATTGACGATGGAGCCCTCCGACGGGGTAAATATCGTTTACGGCGAAAACGCTCAGGGAAAGACCAATTTACTGGAAGGAATATGGCTGTTCAGCGGCATGCGGAGCTTTCGCGGCGCAAAAGACGCGGAGCTGATCCGCTTCGGCAGCGAGTTCGGACGGTTGAAAATGTCGTTCGAGGCGGGCGGCAGGGAACAAAAGGCGGAGATCACGGTTTCGGTCAAGCGGAAAGCGAAGCTGAACGGCGTGGAGCTGCCCTCCTGCGCGGGGCTGATCGGCAAATGCAGCGCCGTGGTGTTTTCCCCCTCGTTTTTGTCCATCGTAAAAAACGGGCCGGAGGAGAGAAGAAAATTTCTGGACGCCGCCGTCTGCCAGATCAAGCCCGCTTACGCCAATTTGCTGGCGGAATACAACCGCCTGCTGAAACAGAGAAATTCTCTGCTGAAGGATATCCCGATCGAGCCCTCATTGCTGGACATGCTGGATGTGATCGACGAACGGATGACCGACGCCGGCGAACGGCTGGTAACGGAACGCAAGAGCTATATCGAGGAGCTTCTGCCCTCCGTCCGGCGGATCTACGACGGTTTTTCCGGCGGCAGCGAAGAGATGGACGTCTGTTACGTGGAAAAGGAAGCGGAAAACGGCCCGATCGCGGAGCGGCTGAAGGCAAACCGCAAACAGGATATCATCAATAAAACCACCTCCGTCGGTCCCCACCGGGACGACGTGGATATTAAGATCAACGGCATATCCGCCCGCAGCTTCGGCTCGCAGGGACAGCAGAGAAGCTGCGCCATCGCCCTGAAAATGGGCGAAGCGGAAGTGATGAAGAACTTTACCGGGGAACAACCGGTGGTGCTGCTGGACGACGTGATGAGCGAGCTGGACGCCAACCGGCAGGACTTTATCCTGAACCACATCATCGACCGGCAGGTGTTCATCACCTGCTGCGAGCCCTCCACGGTGCTGCGGCTGTGCGCGGGCAAAACGTTCCATATCGAAAAAGGAAACCTGATTCAATAATGTATCTGCATCTGGGACAGGACACCGTGATAAAACAGGCGGACGTGATCGGCGTGTTCGATCTGGATACCGCCACCGTGGCGAAGCGCACGCGGGAGTATCTGGCGAAAAGCGAAAAGAATAAACGGGTGGTATCGGTCTCGTGGGAACTGCCGCGCTCCTTTACGGTATGCGCCGGCAAGCACGGCGAAAACGAGACGGTATATCTCTCCCCCCTGTCCCCCGGGACATTGGAAAAGAGAGCGAACAATCTTTTGTAGCGCGGCACCTCAGTGCCGCTCGTAGCACAAACAATATATAAGACGGATGATTTTTTCAGACGTTGTTTATTTTGAGATATAAACGGCCGATGTAAGGCAAAATTCATTAAAAAAAGTTACATTCGCCAACAGCGGCGCTGAGGCGCCGCGCTGCCATCAACTTCCGGCAGCCGGACTTCCGACTTCCGACTGATGACTTCCGACTGAAAACGCAGCTGAGGCTGCGTGCTACCGATAACAAAAAGGAGACCTCTATGAGCGACGAATTCAACATTCCCGTAACCGAAAGCTACGACGAAAATTCCATACAGGTGCTGGAGGGGCTGGAAGCGGTGCGTAAGCGCCCCGGTATGTACATCGGTTCCACCGGCGAACGGGGCCTGCACCATCTCGTCTATGAGATCGTGGACAACTCCATCGACGAGGCGCTGGCCGGTTACTGCGACAAGATTTTGGTGGAGCTGCTGGACGACGGCGTGGTCCGCGTGACGGACAACGGCCGCGGCATCCCTGTGGGCATCCATCCCACCAAGGGCATCCCCACCGTCAGTGTGGTGTTCACCATCCTGCACGCGGGCGGCAAATTCGGCGGCAGCGGCTACAAGGTCTCCGGCGGCCTGCACGGCGTGGGCGCCTCCGTGGTGAACGCGCTTTCCAGCTGGCTGGAGGTGGAGGTCAAGGACGGTGAGCATATCTACCGCCAGCGGTACGAGCTGGGCGAGGTGAAAACGGATCTGGAGATCGTCGGCGATACGGACGAGACCGGCACCAAGGTCACCTTCAAGCCCGACCCCACCATCTTCACCGACACCACCCGCTACGACTACGACACGCTGCTCAAGCGGCTGCGCGAGCAGGCGTTCCTGAACGGCGGCATCCGCATCGTGCTCAAGGACCTGCGCACCGACGACATGGTGATCCCGGACCGGGAGGACGACCTCTGTTATGAGGGCGGCATCCGTTCCTACGTGGAATACCTGCTGGAAAAGAGCCGCAAGAACCCGCTGCACGACGACGTGATCTATCTGTCCGGCGCGTCCGGCGACTCCACCGCGGAGATCGCCATCCAGTGGTCCACGGGCTACGACTGCAACATCATGTCCTTCGCCAACACCATCCATACCATCGACGGCGGCACCCACGAGACGGCCTTCAAAAAGGCCATCGCCAACGCGGTGAACAAATACGGCTTCGCCTTCAAAAAGCTGAAGGAGGGAAACCCCCGCTTAAAGGGCGAGGACATCATGGAGGGCATGATCGCGGTGGTCAGCGTCAAGCTGACGGACGCCCAGTTTGAAAGCCAGACCAAGGCCAAGCTGGGCAACACCGCCATCGGCACGCTGGTCAACAACGTCGTCAACGACAAACTGTATCAATATCTGGAGGACCACCCACAGCAGGCGGGCATCATCCTGGATAAATCCATCGCCTCCTCCAACGCGAGGGAGGCGGCCAGAAAGGCGCTGGAAGCCAGCCGGAACAAATCCGGCATCGGCGGCAAGACGAGGATGCCAGACAAGCTGACCGACTGCATCTCCAACGACGCCAGCAAGACCGAGATCTTCATCGTGGAGGGCGATTCCGCCGGCGGCTCCGCCGTGGAAGGGCGCAACAGCACCTATCAGGCCATCCTTCCCCTGTGGGGCAAGATGCTGAACGTGGAAAAGGCCCGGGCGGATAAAATTTACGGCAACGACAAATTAACGCCCGTGGTGGTGAGCCTCGGCACCGGCATCGGCGAGAACTTCGACATCGAAAAGCTCCGCTACGACAAGATCGTCATCATGGCGGATGCCGACGTGGACGGCTCCCATATCCGCACGCTGCTGCTGACCTTCTTCTTCCGCTACATGCCGGAGCTGATCGAGACCGGCCACATCTATCTGGCGCAGCCGCCGTTGTTCCGCGTGTCCAAGGGCAAGACCCACTACGACGCCTTCACGGACGAGGAAAAGGCAGAATACATCGAAAAGTTAGGCGGCAACGCCGACGTACAGCGGTATAAAGGTTTGGGTGAAATGGACCCCAGCCAGCTGTGGGAGACCACGCTGGACCCGGACAGCCGCACGCTGCTGCAGGTGACCATGGCGGACGCGGCGCTGGCGGACGAGACCTTTACCATGCTGATGGGCGAAGAAGTGGAGCCCAGGCGGAAATTCATCGAAGAAAACGCGATCTACGCGAAGGATCTTGATATTTAAGGAGGCGCGGCGCAATGGCAAAAAGAGAAGTAGAGAATAAGCGCTGGCCGGAAGACCACGAGACCAACATCCAGCCGGTAGAGATCGTCAACGAGGTGCGCTCCAGCATGCTGCAGTACGCCATGAGCGTACTGGTCAGCCGCGCCATCCCGGACGTGCGCGACGGCCTGAAGCCCGTCCACCGGCGCATCCTGTACACCATGTACGAAAACAACCTGACGCCGGACAAGGCCTACCGCAAGTGCGCCGATACCGTGGGCACCGTGCTGGGCCGTTACCATCCCCACGGCGACGCCTCGGTGTACGACGCCATGGTGCGCATGGTGCAGCCGTTTTCGCTGCGCTACCCGCTGATCGACGGCCACGGCAATTTCGGCAACGTGGACGGCTACCCCGCCGCCGCCTACCGGTACACGGAATCCCGCATGAACCGGCTGTCCCTGCACATGCTGGACGACATCAACAAGGAGACCGTGGATTTCCTGCCCAACTACGACGACCGTCTGCAGGAGCCGGAGGTGCTTCCCGTGCGCTTCCCGCAGCTGCTGGTGAACGGTTCCTCCGGTATCGCCGTGGGCATGGCGACGGAGATCCCGCCCCATAACCTGGGCGAAGTGATCGACGGCATGTGCTGCCTGATCGACAATCCGGACGCGGACCTGGCGGAGATCTGCCAGTATATCAAGGGGCCGGACTTCCCCACCGGCGGCGTCATCATGGGCCGCGCGGGCATCCGCGCCGCCTACGCCACGGGCCGGGGCAAAATCACCCTGCGGGGCAAGGCGGAGATCGAGGAGCAGAAAAACGGCCGCTTCCGCATCGTCATCACCGAGATCCCCTATAAAGTACGCAAAAAAGACTTAGTCAAAAAGATATACGATTACGCCGTCGATAAAAAGATCGAGGGCATCGAGGACGTGGTGGACTACTCCTCCGAGCGCGACGGCGGCATGCGGATCGTGGTGGACCTGAAAAAGGACGCCAACCCGCAGGTGGTGCTGAATAAGCTGTACACCTACACCGAATTGCAGACCACCTTCGGCGCCATCCTGATCGCGCTGGCGGACGGCAAGCCGCAGATCTTAACGCTGAAAGAAATGCTGCAGCGCTGCATCGACTTCCAGTGCGAGATCATCCGCCGCCGCACCGCCTTCGACCGCCGCAAGGCAGCGGAGCGCGCCCACATTCTGGAAGGTCTGAAGGTCGCGCTGGATTTCATCGACGAGGTCATTTCCATCATCCGCAACAGCGCCACGATCCCGGAATCCAAGGAGGCCCTGACGCGGCGCTTCGGGCTGGACGACGTGCAGACCACCGCCATCGTGCAGATGCAGCTGGGCCGTCTGGCAGGTCTGGAAAAACAGAAAATACTGGATGAATTGCAGGAAAAGCTGGACTTTATCAAAAAGTGCGACGAGATCCTTGCCAGCCACGCGCTGGTGCTGGACATCGTGAAGACCGACGCGCTGAACCTGCGGGATTCCTACAGCGACGACCGCCGCACCGAGATCTCCGAGGTGGCCGGCGAAGTGGATATCGAGGACCTGATCCCCGAGGAGACCTGCGTGTTCACCATGACGCAGATGGGTTACATCAAGCGCATGAGCGCCGACGAGTACCGCATCCAGAAAAAGGGCGGACGCGGCAAGATCGGCATCACCCGCCGGGAGGAGGATATCGTCACCACGATGTTCACCTGCTCCACCCACGACAACCTGATGTTCTTTACCACCAAGGGCAAGGCGTACAAGCTGAAGGGCTACGAGATCCCCGAGGGCAGCCGTACCAGCAAGGGCCTGAACGTGGTGAACATCCTGCCGCTGGAGCCGGAGGAAAAGATCTCCGCCATGCTGTGCGTGCCGGACGAGAGGGACGACAAGTTCCTTTGCATGATCACGAAAAACGGCGTCATCAAGCGCACGGAGCTGACGAACTTCCGCAATATCCGCCGCAGCGGCATCATCGCCATCAATCTGGACGAGGACGATACGCTGATCGACGTGCGCGTCACCGAGGGCGACGACGACCTGTACGTGGCCACCAAAAAGGGCATGGGCATCCGCTTCAACGAGAACGACGCCCGCGCCATCGGCCGCGCGGCCCGCGGCGTGAAGGCCATCTCCTTCAAGAACGCCGACGACGAAGTGGTGGCCATGGAGATCATCAAGGAAGGAGACGGCGGCAAGATCCTGACCGTTTCCACGCAGGGTATCGGCCGCAAGAGCGATTATTCCGACTACCGCGCCCAGAACCGGGGCGGCTACGGCACCATCAACTACCGTACGGAGCGCTTCGGCGACGTGGCGGCGGTGCGCGTGGTGTACGATGACGACGACGCCATCCTCATCACCGAAAGCGGCGTGATGATCCGCCTTTCCTGCGAGGAGATCCGCGAATGCGCGCGTCCCAGCAAGGGCGTGATCGTGATGAAGCTGAACGAGGGCGATAAGGTCATCACCATGACCACCGCCAAGCGCAGCGAGGACGAAAAGACAGAGCCGCTGCCGGAGGACGCCGCGGACGACGATGCCGACGGGCTGCCGGAAAAAGAGGAAGACGCGGCGGAAATCGGAGACGATTTGCCGGCGGAAGAAATCCCGGAAGAATAAAAAAGGTTCCTTTCCAGGAACATAACGGTGTGAAAAGGGAAAAATGAAAGATAACAGTAAGCTGAACTTCGTCTTAAAGACGGTTCTGGGGGTGCTGATCGGGATCATCCTGATCGCCTCGGCGTTCGTCGTGTTCAAGATCGTGATTCCTCTGGTCAAGTCCTACAAAGAGCTTGAGGTGAAACCGGAGGAGACCGTTGCTTATGAGGAAGTGCCGGAGACGCCCACCGAAGCGGAGGACGAGCCGGAGATCATTTTGTCGCTGAACGAGCTGCGCAGCGCGGACAATCTTTCCACCGCCCTGCGGGAGTGGTCGAACAACACCGACGACAGCGTTCTGATGAAATCGAAAAAGGTGATCAACTTCCTGCTGATCGGCGGCGAGAAAAACCAGAAGCTGGCGGACGTGATCATGCTGGTGTCGCTGAACAGGGACACGAAGCAGATCATCCTGACCTCGATCATGCGGGACAGCTATACCTATATCCCGATCAAAAACAGCGATACCTACGGCAAGATCAATTCCGTGTATTATTACGGCGGTTCGCAGCTGTTGAAGGAAACCGTTGAACGGGATTTCAAGATCGCGGTGGACTACTATGTTTACGTCAACTACGATATGTTTATGGATATCATCAACACCATGGGCGGCATCGAGCTGGACGTGCAGGAGTACGAGGCGCGCGCCGTGGAGACCGACCAGCTGTTCCGGGACCTGGCCAGAAAGTACGATATGGAGATCGAGTGCCCCTCCGGCGAACAGGTGACGCTGAACGGCCTGCAGGCCCTCACCTTCTGCCGCATCCGCCACTGCGACGTGGACGCGGATATCAGCCGGACCCGCCGCCAGCGGCAGTTTATCACCGCGCTGGTCGGAAAAACGAAGGGAATATCGGTAGACCAGATCGACGCCATTATGGAGCAGTTTTCCAAATATATCCGTACGGACTGCAGCAAAAAGGAGCTGACGTCGCTGGCGTCCCAGGCGATCCTGAACCGCTGGTACGACTACAAGATCATTTCCAACTCCTTCCCGCAGGAGGAGGAACGGCTGGATTACAACGGCTATTCCTGGGTGTGGATCGTGGACTATCCCCTTTCCGCCTACCACCTGCAGAACCTGATCTACGGCACTTCCAACATCATTCTGGAAGAGGACCGTGTTTCCGTGATCGACATCATGCGCAACACCGGCAACACCGGTACCGCCGCGCCGTGACGTTTGTCCGCAGGACAAACGTCAATGATATTCGCCGGTGGCGAATGATATGACTTCGTCATGATATGCGCTGCGCGAATGATGGTTACACAGGCGAATATCATATCATACAGACGCGTAAGCGGCTGTATATCATACGAGACGAAGTCCCGTATATCATGCTGCCGCGGGCAGCATATCATTTCTGAAAAACAAAAAAATCAAGCCGCAAAGGGAACGTATCCTTTGCGGCTTTGTGCTGTCATATAAACGGGTTTGGGATACCGTACGCCACGGCGGAGATGTCCTTCACGACATACGACCGGACCGCCGTATAACAGCGTTTATGCGACGCGGTACCAGGCCATCGGGTCTTCCAGTCCCACGGAGGCGCGAAGGATCATCCGGGCGTCGGCGGAGGTGACCTTGGCCCCGCCGGTCACGCGGCAGGCGGCCGTCTGCCACGCGGTGGGCTTGTCGAGGGAGACCGAATAGCGCAGGGCGCTGCGGGCGTCCGCCGAGGTGATCTTGCCGTCGCCGTCCGCGTCGCCCATCAGGAGCACGGTCTTATTCCCGCTTGCCGTAGCGACCGTCATGCCGGTGCCGGCGTTGTCGCTTTCCTTCGGGCTGTTGCCGTCGGGCCGTTTCACCGGCAGGCCCTTCGCCTCGTTCAGCGTGCGGGTCACGTCGCCCACCAGACAGCCGGGGGCGACGAGAATGGACGTCGCCGTCTCTTTGAACACTTCCTCATGGGTGAAGTGCAGCTTGGAATCGGCCAGCAGGTCCTCGCCGTACCGGATGTCGTCCCACGTTCTGCGCACGCCGGAATAGTAGACGTGCTCCAGCAAGGCGCAGCCGTCGCGGCTGTCCGCCGCGTCCTTCAGGTCCGTATGCACCGTCAGCTTCTGCAGGTGATCGTTGCCGTAAAACGCAAAGGTGCCCAGCCGCTCCACCCCGTAGGGGATCTCAAAGGACTTATCCTTTTTCCCGGCGGGGTACAGCAGAAGTTCTTTTTTATCCTTGGAGTACAGCACGCCGTTTTCGGAGGCGAATACCTTGTTGTCCTTTGCCGCGTTGACGGCTTCCAGCTTGGGCAGCGCCAGCAGGTCGTAGACCTCCAATTCGGTCAGCGACGCGGGCAGCGACAGCGTCAGGACCGTTTCCAGGGGCCAGAACGCGTCCGGCGTGGCGGAGAACGTGCCCTCCTTCAGCGCGAAAGAGGTCCCCGAAAACGTGCCCTTATAGCCGTAAAACGCCTTGCCCATGTAGATGGGCCCCTCCGGCAGGGCGACCTCGTACCACTCCGTACCCACCACGGCTTCCGCGCCCACGTACCGGACGCTGTCCGGCACGGTCAGATCCGCCAGGCCCCACTGCCAGGCGAAGGCGTAGGGACTGATCATCACGGTGCCGGCTTTGACGGTAAGGGCGGAGCCCTCCGGCAGCTCGCCGTTGTATTTGTACAGGACCTTTCCCAGATAGACGGGACCGTCGGGCCGGGCGCTCATCCACCCGGTCTCGTCGAAGGCCTCCGACCCGATATAACAGACGGAATCGGGGATTTTCACGCCGGTCAGCGCTTCGCAGCCGAAAAAGGCGCTTTCCTCGATGCGTTCCAGCCCGTTGGAGAAGGTCGCTTTTTTCAGGTTGGCGCACCAGGCAAAGGCGTAGCTCTCTATGGTTTTTACCCCTGCGGGGAGCGCGATCTCCCGCAGCGAGCCGCACCCGCGGAAGGCGTCGTAGGGAATGACGGTGATCCCGGCGGGGATATTCGTCTTTTTCAGCCCGGTGCAGTCGGCAAAGGCGCCCTCCTCCAGCAGGCGGAGGGAGGCGGGCAGCGCCGCTTCCTCCACGTCGGATGCGGCGAAGGCCATATAACGCAGCTCCCGCAGGCCCTCCGGCAGGACGACCTTTTTCAGCGAGCGGTTGCCCCGGAAGGCGCTGTCTTCGATGACCGTTACCTGCCCGGGCACGGTGAAGGAGGCGGCGGTCAGCCCGCCGGGATAGCCCAGCAGCACGGTGCCGTCTTCGTTATACAGTACGTTGTCGCGGATCGACAGGGCCTTGTTGTCCGCCGCCTTGGTGAGCGTGGCGATCCCGGACCGGGCCAGCGCCCCCGGGGAGATGGACTCCGCCCGGTTGAGGTCCAGCTTTGTCAGCTCCGTATCGGAGAACGCGTTCCGCCCCCAGACGGTCCTGACGGAATCAGGCAGTCTGAACGACGCGCCCGGCTTGCCCGTGGGGTAGACGATCAGCTCGGTGAGGTCTTTATCGTACAGCACGCCGTCCTTTGCGGCGTAGTACCGGTTGTTTTTATCCACGGTCAGCGCCGTCAGCGAGGCGCAGTACAGGAAGGCGTCGGGATCCACGGAAAAGACGGAGGCGGGGAGATGGACCGTTTTCAGCCCTGTGCAGCCGTAAAACGCGTCGTAGCCGATCCACTCCAGCGTGGAGGGCAGCTCCGGCGCCGTCAGCGCTTCGCAGTCGATAAACGCCCGGTTGGAAATGCCGATGAGCCCCTCCGGGAAAGCGACGGTTTTCAGCGAAGTACACCAGCCGAAGGCCTCTTCGCCGACGGTTTCCAGCTTTGCCGGCAGTACGACGGAGGTCAGCGCCGCGCAGCAGGCGAACGCGCTGACGCCCAGGTATTGCAGCGCCGGGGGCAGTTCGATCGCCTTCAGCGCTTCGCAGCCGTTGAACGCATTGTTGGAGATCTCTTTCAGCCCCTTGGGAAGGACGGCGGAGGTCATCGACACGCAGCCGGAAAAGACGTATTCCCCAAGGTTCGTAAGCCCCTCCGGCAGCGCGATCTTTTTCAGGCAGACGCAATCGCTGAAGGCCCCGCTGCCGATGGATTCCAACGTGGAGGGCAGGGTGACGGTCTCCAGCGAGGCGCAGTTGCCGAAGGCGTAGTCAAGGATCGCTGTCACGCCCTCCGGGATCGTGAGCTGGGTGATCTCCGTGCCCGAGAAGGCGTTCCAGGAGATCTCCGTGACGGTCTTGCCGTCGATCTTTTTGGGAATGGTCAGCTTTTGGGGCAGCTCCCCGTCGTACCCGACGACGGAGATCGTGCCGTCTCCCCATTCATCGTAATAAAAGGTGGGGGCGGGCGCGTCCGCCAAAGCGGCAAAACCGCCGGCGGCCGACAGCAGCAGCCCCGCGCACAACAGAAGGCACAGCCCGCGGATGACGTGTTTCATAGGGACTCTCCTTTCTTGAATAAGCCGGTAATTTGAATTTCCTTCTCAGCAATAGAAAAAAGACAGATCCAGTCGTTAGTTTTTAGTCGTCAGTCGTTATAGTCGTCAGTCGTTAGAAGTCCTCCGGACGATCCTATGAAAAACAACATTTCCAACGACTGCGGCGCAAAGCGCCGCCTCTGGCGACCGGCGACTGTTTAGCGGATGCCTATTGCCGCAAAGCGGCGATAATGGATTGTTTGCGTTTGGAACCGTTGAAAGAAAAAAGAATAGTGAAGACTGAAAAATGAAGAATATCGGAAAACACTTTGTGTTTTGATAATAAAACTGTAAGGGCGAACGCCCTTCCGATATTGTTCAATATTCATTTTTAAGTTTTCAGTATTCATTTAGGTTTGTCGGGCATTCGCTCGA